>NZ_CP056087.1:0-634579 GCF_001839655.2 Pseudomonas argentinensis | reverse complement strand
GAACATCACCTCGGCGCCCGCCACGTCGATCAGCACGCTGGTCGGCTCGATCTCGTGGGACAGCCAGCGCAGGCGCTCCAGGTTGATGCGGATCTGGTCCATGCGCTCGCTGGCCGAACGGTTCAGCTCGGCCAGCGTACCGGGGCCGACCACGCCGTCGGGCTTGAGCAGGTGGTTGCGCTGGAAGGCCTTGACCGCCTCGACCAGCGCCGTGGAATACACCGAGGTTTGCTCGGCGACCAGGGTCGGCGCACCCTGGGACAGATCACCATGCAGCTGCAGGCGTTGCTCCAGCAGGGGCACCCGGCCATCCACGGCGCCGGGCTTGAGCAGCGTGCCACCGGGAATCGCCAGCCACTGCGGCAGCTCCTGGCGGCGTAGTTCGGCGTAGCGCTGGCGCAATTGCTGATAGGGGCCGAAATCCGGCCGCGCCTGGGCGAAGGCCTGCGCCGGATCACTCAACCCAGCCTGGGCGACGGCCAGCAGCGGCGCCTGGCTCTGCTGTACGGCCATGCTCTCGGGCTCCCAGAGCGGCTCGACCTCCGCCTGCTCCAGGCGCCCGTAGGCCAGGTCCCGCAGTGCCTGCAGATAGGCCGTGGAGGCGAGCACCTCGACACAGGCCTCAAGGCGTGGCGACGGGTCGCCGACCGCCGCCAGTTCGCGCAGTGGCTCCAGATGATAGGCACGGGGCTCCAGGCCATCGTCGGCCAATGCCTCCAACTGGGCGAACAACACGGGCAGATTTTTCTTGTTCCACACCGGCTGGGCGCCGCGCAGCAGGTAGAAGGGTTCGAGCCACTCGCGATCCTTGGCGGACAGCTGGAGCACGGGCGTTACACAGCTCAGCGCAGGCTCGGCGAGCTGCTCCTGAAGCGGGCTGGGCGGCGGCGCATCGGCCAGCGCCAGGGGGGCCGTCAAGGCCAGGGCCCAGGCAGCGGTTACAGAGGGAGAAAACAAGGCGCCGCTCCAATTACGACAGAGTGAATGACAGCCCGTCGGAATGGCCCGCGGGACGAGGGAACTCGGCTGCTAGAATCGCGGGCTTTGTTGTGCCCGCATCGCCTGGCGAAAGCGCACCCCATCGATGGCCGAAGCTTCCATCGAGGGCTGAAGCTCTGAGACTTGAAATGATGACCACGATTCAGCGAATTTGCTTAGCCTTTCTTTGCCTGGCGTTGCCCGTTCCATCGGTGATCGCCGCCACCCTGGCGCCGGATCCCCTGCTGGAGGGGCTGTCGGCCCAAGCCCCGGCGCTCGACCGCAAGGTCCTCAACCACGCCCTCGATGCGATGCGCTGCGCCATCAACAATGGTGCCGTGCCTGCCCAGCGCCTGGCCGTGATCGACTTCTCCAAACCCTCCAGCGAACGCCGCCTGTGGATCTTCGACCTGACCAGCAAGCGCGTGCTGCTGCACGACCTGGTCGCCCACGGCCAACAGTCCGGCGACAACTTCGCCACGCGCTTCTCCAACCGTGAAGGCAGCCATCAGTCCAGCATCGGCCTGTTCCGCACCAGCGAAAGCTACACCGGCAAACATGGCTACTCGTTGCGTATGGACGGCCTGGAGCCCGGCTTCAACGACCTGGCGCGCCAGCGCGCCATCGTCATCCACCCCGCCGACTACGTGAACCCCGCCTGGATCAAGACCCAGGGCCGCATCGGCCGCAGCCAGGGTTGCCCCGCGGTCCGCCCGGAAGTGGCGCGCATGGTGGTAGACAGCCTCAAGGGTGGCCAATTCATGTTTTCCTACTACCCGGACAAGCGCTGGTTGAAAGCCTCGGCGTTCATCAACTGCAAGCCGGCTCTGGTCGCCGGCATCCTCAGCGCCAAGGAAGGCTGAATTTAGCGGCAAGCCTCAAGCTGCAAGCCACAAGAGAAAACAGGCTCAACTCTAGCTTGTAGCTTGTAGCTGATCCTATGCCGATTTCGTCATCGCACCCGCGCAAATCCTTCAAGCCGTCTGGCCCGCCCCGCGTCACCCTGTGGCCATTCAATCGGCATACAGGCGCAGCGCCCATGAAACGCATCGAAGTGATCGACTCCCATACCGGCGGCGAGCCGACGCGGCTGGTGATCGCCGGCTTTCCTGATCTGGGCACCGGCAGCATGGCCGAGCGCAAACAGCTGCTGGCCAGCGAGCATGATCACTGGCGCGCCGCGGCGGTGCTCGAACCGCGCGGCAGCGACGTGCTGGTCGGCGCCCTGCTCTGCGAGCCGGTGGACCCGACCGCCTGTGCCGGGGTGATCTTCTTCAACAACACCGGCTACCTCGGCATGTGCGGCCACGGCACCATCGGCCTGGTGGTGTCGCTGGCCCATATGGGCCGCATCGGCCCCGGTGTGCACAAGATCGAAACGCCGGTGGGTACCGTGGAGGCGACCCTGCATGGGGATCGCTCGGTCAGCGTGCGCAACGTGCCGTCCTACCGCTATCGCCAGGGTGTCGAGCTGCAGGTGCCGGGCTACGGCCTGGTGCAGGGCGATATCGCCTGGGGCGGCAACTGGTTCTTTCTGATCGCCGAGCATGGCCAGCGCATCGCCGGCGACAACGTCGAAGCGCTGAGCGCTTATACCTATGCGGTGCAGAAGGCGCTGGAAGACCAGGGCATTCGGGGTGAGGACGGCGGCCTGATCGACCATATCGAGCTGTTTGCCGAACATGAACAGCCGGGAGGCTCGCAGCCAAGCGTCGCGAGCGCAGAGGAGGCAGGGCGGGAGCTGACGAAAAAGCGCAGTTTACTGGCTGTAAATGAGCATTTTTCGCCAGTTCCCAACGCAGCATCATCGAGCGCAGCAGCTTCGCTGCGAGCCGACAGCCGGAACTTCGTGCTCTGCCCCGGCAAGGCTTACGACCGCTCTCCGTGTGGCACCGGCACCAGTGCCAAGCTGGCCTGCCTGGCCGCCGATGGCAAGCTGCAGCCCGGCGAAACCTGGCGCCAGGCCAGCGTGATCGGCAGCCTGTTCGAAGGGTCGTACCAGTGGCTGGGCGACAAGGTGATTCCGACCATTCGCGGCCGTGCCCATATCAGCGCCGAGGCCACGCTGTTACTCGACTCGGACGACCCCTTCGCCTGGGGCATTCGCCCGTGACGCCGACGCGGGTCGCCGATGTGATCGTTATCGGCGCCGGCATCATCGGGGCCGCCTGCGCCCGCGAACTGGCCCGCCGTGGTCAGCAGGTGCTGGTCATCGACGCCGGCCTGCACGGCGCCACCGCCGCCGGTATGGGCCATCTGCTGGTGCTCGACGACAACCAGGCCGAACTGGATATCAGCCGCTATTCGCTGCGCCGTTGGCGCGAGCTGGGCCCGCAATTGCCCGACGACTGCGCGTATCGCCAAAACGGCACGCTGTGGCTGGCCGCCAACGAAGAAGAACTGGCCGCAGCGGAGGCCAAGAGCCTCAACCTGCGCGCCGAGGGAATACGCTGCGAGATGGTGCCCGGCCACGCGCTGCAGGCGATGGAGCCGATTCTGCGCGATGGCCTGCACGGCGCCCTGCGCCTGCCGGACGACGGCATTCTCTACGCACCGAATACCGCACGCTGGCTGCTCGACGAGCCGCGCATACGCCAGCGCCGCGCACGGGTCGTCGAGCTGGCCGGCAACCGCCTGCGCCTGGAAGACGGTAGCTGGCTAGGCGCCGATGCCGTGGTGCTCGCCAACGGCATCCAGGCCGTGGAGCTATGCCCGGCGCTGCCCATCGCGCCGAAGAAAGGCCACCTGCTGATCACCGACCGCTACCCGCACCCGGTCACCCACACCATTACCGAGCTGAGCTACCTGACCAGTGTGCACAACAGCAGTGGCGCCTCGGTGGCCTGCAATATCCAGCCACGGCCGACCGGCCAGCTGTTCATCGGCACCTCGCGGCAATTCGATACCCTCGAACCTGAGGTCGACGGCTGGCTGCTGGCGCGCATGCTCAAGCACGCCGCGAGCTATGCGCCGGGCCTGGCGCAACTCAATGGCATCCGCGCCTGGGCGGGCTTTCGCGCCGCCACACCAGACGGCATGCCGCTGATTGGCGAGCACCCGGCGCAGCCTGGCCTGTGGCTGGCGGTCGGCCATGAAGGGCTGGGTGTTACCGCTGCGCCGGGTACTGCCGATCTGCTCGCCGCATTGCTGTTCAACGAGGCCGAGCCGATACCCGCGGCTGCCTATTCACCGCAGCGTTACCTCGGAGCGCCCGCCCATGCCTGACCTGCATCTCGACGGCCGCCCCCTCAGGGTGGCGCCCGGCACCACGGTGGCCGCCGCCCTGGCACTGGGCGGCGATGGCAGTGCGCGCACCGCAGTGAGCGGCGGGCGCAGGGCGCCACTGTGCGGCATGGGCGTGTGCCAGGAATGCCGGGTCACCATCGACGGCCTGCGCCGACTGGCCTGCCAGACCCTGTGCCGCGACGGCATGCAGGTGCAGACCCGGCCATGAACCAGAGCACCGATGTGCTGATCGTCGGCGCGGGTCCGGCCGGCCTGTCCGCCGCCCTGGCCGCGGCCAGGGATGGCGCCCGGGTGGTGCTGATCGACGACAACCCATTGCCCGGCGGGCAGATCTGGCGTGATGGCGCAGGGGCCAGGGTATCCACCCAGGCGTACCGGCTGCGCGACGCTGTGGATAACCACGCCACCATCGAGCGCCACGCCACCACACGCGTGGTAGCCAGGGTCGGCAGCAGTGCCTTGCTGGTCGAGAATGCCGAGCGCGGCTGGGTGATCGGCTACCAGCGGTTGATCCTGTGCACCGGTGCGCGGGAGTTGTTACTGCCCTTTCCCGGCTGGACGCTGCCCGGTGTTACCGGCGCCGGAGGCTTGCAGGCGCTGATCAAGGGCGGGCTGCCGATGGCGGGCGAGCGCACCGTGATCGCCGGCAGCGGCCCGCTGCTGCTGGCTACCGCGAGCACCGCGAAACAGGCTGGCGCCCGCGTGCTGCGCATCGCCGAACAGGCGTCCGCAGCTGCCATCACCGCCTTCGCCCTGCAACTGCCGCGCTGGCCGCACAAATGGCTGCAGTCCTTCGGTCTGTTCGATCGCGGGTATCGGCCCGGCACGCGCGTCATCGCCGCGCTGGGCACGGATCGCCTGGAAGGCGTGCGCCTGCGGCGCGGCAGACAGGTCGAGGAGCTGGCGTGCGAGCGGCTGGCCTGCGGCTTCGGCCTGATCGCCAACACAGAGCTGGGGCGGGCCCTCGGCTGCGCACTGGGTAACAACGCCATTGCCGTGGATACCTGGCAAGCGACCAGCGTCACGGGTATCTATGCAGCCGGTGAATGCACCGGCTTCGGTGGCAGCGAGCTGGCGCTGGTGGAAGGGCGCATCGCCGGGCATGTCGCGGCTGGCAACCGCGAGGCTGCGCAGCGGCTGTGGCCGACACGCGCCCGCTGGCAGCGCTTCGCCGACGCGTTGCACCGCTACTTCGCCCTCGATCCGGCAATCAAGCGCCTGGCCGAAGCGGACACCCTGCTCTGTCGTTGCGAAGACGTGCCCTACGGCGCCGTGGCCACGCGTGACAGCTGGCGCGAGGCGAAACTGGCGACCCGCTGCGGTATGGGCGCCTGCCAGGGCCGGGTGTGCGGTGCCGCTGCCCATCATCTGTTCGGTTGGCAGCCAGCGCCGCCCCGGCCGCCCTACAGCCCAGCACGCATCGACACCCTCATCAGGCTGGAGGAGGCGTCCCAGAGCCGCTGAGATGGGAATCAATCCTGTTCTTTCTTCGCCCCATGGCTGCACACATCAAACGGTAACAAAACGGGTAGCGCGGTAACGCTTTTGTGCTCAGAAGCGCATCCGGAAAAACGCTGAAAATCTTAACTTATTGATAAATATAGATATTCTGAAATTGGCACAGGTTATGCTCTATGTCTCGCACAACAAAAATAACAAGACACATCTGATAACAAGAACAAGACAACGGCTCTAGCATAAGAAAGACAAAAACGCAGAGACGCAGCTAACTGATTTCTTTGGAGAGGACCGCCCTCGGGCTTGTACCGCAACCGGGTCGAGAACAATAAAACTGCTTTGCAAGGCAGCGACAGACGGGTTGGATCTCAGGATCACGGCAACATCAGCGTCCAAACAAATCCGTTCGCTCTTGGCCTCCTTTGGAGGCCTCGGCTCAAACAAGAACAACAGGCCGGTAGCACTAATAAGAACGATGATTCGAACAAGATTTGGGGGAGCTTAGGCTCCCCCTTCTGCTTTCTGGCGTTTGCGCCCACGGCTCCTGATCTCCAGTCGTTAGACCCACTAGGCCTCGGCGTGCGGTAGTCTGCGTACTCTCCCACTCCCCATCTGACCCCCATGCACAGCCTGCTGCCCCACTCGCCCCATAACGACTTGCCCACCGTGGTCGACACCTTGCGGCAGATCGAACCGCTGCTCGATGCGATGCCCGAGGCAGTGTTCTTCGTCAAGGACACCGCGACCCGCTATGCGCTGGTCAATCAGACCCTGGTGCAGCGCCTGGGCGTCAGGAACAAGCAGAGCCTGCTGGGCATGACGGCCGAACAGGTGTTTCCGGCTAGCTTCGGCCCTTCCTACACGGCGCAGGATCGGCGGGTGCTCGAAGACGGCAGCCAGCTCGACGACCAGCTGGAATTGCACCTCTATTACGGCAACCAGCCGGTATGGTGCCTGACCCACAAGCTGGCGCTGCGCAACCCGGCAGGCGAGATCATCGGCCTGGCGGGTATTTCCCGCGATGTGCAGTTGCCGCAGTCCGCCCATCCGGCGTACCCGAAGCTGGCGGCGGTGGATGCCCATATCCGCGAGCACTTCGCCCGGCCGATCAGCCTGGCCGAGCTCACCGAGCTGGCCGGGCTGTCAGTGGCGCAGCTGGAACGCCACTGCAAGCGCATCTTTCAGCTCACCCCGCGGCAGATGATTCATAAGGCGCGCCTCGGCGAAGCCAGCCGCCTGCTGCTGCAGGATCTGCCGATCACCGAGATCGCCCTGCGCTGCGGCTACACCGACCACAGCGCCTTCAGCCGCCAGTTCCGTGCACTTACCGGGCTGACGCCTAGCCAATTCCGTCAATCGCACGCCGGCTGATACCGCCGGGTGTTCCGAACCAGTGCGGCAGCGGGCAGCTGTCGCTCCCATTTGTAACACCCCGTCTGCGCTCATGACTGCCCGTTTGCCCCTCATTTCCTATCGATCCGCCACTGCGCGCGGCCTGCAGCATCGCGCCGCAGAACAGGCACAGCGGTTGCATATAAAATATCGTATACGAAATCTCCTATAACGATTGTCTGCACCGTTTCGAGGCTCCTATGAAAAACCCCGCTTTTGCCGTAGCCCTCAGCGCAGTACTCAGCACCACCCTGATCGGCACCGCTCACGCCGACAAACTCGACTCGATCATCGAGTCCGGCAAGCTCCGCTGCGCGGTAACCCTGGACTTCCCACCCATGGGCTCGCGCGACGACAAGAACCAGCCCGTCGGCTTCGACGTCGACTACTGCAACGACCTGGCGAAAGTGCTTGGCGTAGAGGCCGAAGTGGTGGAAACGCCATTCCCGGATCGTATCCCGGCGCTGGTTTCCGGCCGCGCCGACGTGATCGTCGCCTCCACCTCCGACACCCTGGAGCGCGCCAAGACCGTAGGCATGACCGTGCCTTATTTCGCCTTCCAGATGGTGGTACTGACCCGCGAAGACACCGGTATCAGCAGCTACGAAGACCTCAAGGGCAAAGCCGTGGGTAACACCAGCGGTACCTACGAGGCCATTGCACTGGAGAAGGACGTGAAAGCCTGGGGCGGCGGTAGCTTCCGTGCCTATCAGTCGCAGAACGACACCATTCTCGCCGTCGCTCAGGGCCACATTGCCGCCACCGTGGTCACCAACACCGTGGCAGCCGCCACCCTCAAGTCCGGCAAGTACAAGGGCCTGAAAGTGGTCGGTGATGCGCCTTACGTCGTCGACTACGTGTCCCTGGCCGCCAAGCGCGACGAGTACGGCCTGATCAACTACCTCAATCTGTTCGTCAATCAGCAGGTCCGCAGTGGCCGTTACGACGAGCTGTGGAAGAAGTGGGTCGGCGACGAAATCAAACCGGCCAACCTGACCGTGCCGGGCGTGTACTACTGATTAGCAACCATCTGTAACCCGTGGAAGGGCATGCGGCAGCACGCCCAGCCCGCCCTAGGTTTGCGTACCTGCACACCCACGATTTCACGCTCGCGCGCCCCATGGCGCCGGGCTTCCTATCAACGCCTGGAGCCATCGATGCCAACAGTTGCTGACCACGCCTCGGCCGACTCGCCAGCCTGCACCCTCCAGGGTCGCAGCCTGATCGTCGGGCGTGCCGAGGGTGAGCTGCTGTTCGCCGAGATGGGCCTGAGCTTCTGGGGCGGCGTCGATCCGTTCACGGGCGAGGTGATCGACCGCCATCATCCGCTCAGTGGCCAGAAGCTGACGGGCCGCGTGCTGGCCATTCCCAGCGGTCGCGGTTCCTGCACCGGCAGCAGCGTGATGATGGAGCTGCTCAGCGGCGAGCACGCGCCCTGCGCCCTGGTGCTCGCCGAGGCCGACGAGATCCTCACCCTCGGCGTGCTGGTGGCCGAGCTGCTGTTCCAGCGTTCCATCGCCGTACTGTGCATTGGCCATGAAGCCTTCACTCGCTTGCGTGGCAAGGCTTACGCCCGCCTCGACGGTGAGCGGCTGCAGCTTTATCCACAGCGGCCTGCCGATGCCAAGCCGACTGGCATTACCTCACTACACCAGCCGCCATTCGCCAGCGCCCTGCAACTGGGCGAAAGCGACCGTGCATTGCTCGATGGCCGCCACGGCAAGGCTGCCCAGGTGGCCATGCAGCTGGTGCTGCGCATGGCCGATCTGCAGGGCGCCAGCGAATTGCTGGATGTCACCCAGGCGCATATCGACGGCTGCATCTATACCGGTCCGGCCAGCCTGCGCTTCGCCGAGCAACTGGTGGCCTGGGGAGCCAGGGTGCGCGTGCCGACCACCCTCAACTCGATTTCCGTGGACCAACGCCGCTGGCGCGCCCTGGGCATCGACGCCACATTCGGCGAGCCGGCCAGTGCACTCGGCGATGCCTACATGGCCATGGGTGCGCAGCTCAGTTTCACCTGCGCGCCCTACCTGCTGGACAGCGCGCCAGCCGAGGGCGAGCAGATCGTCTGGGCCGAATCCAATGCGGTGGTGTACGCCAACAGCGTGCTTGGCGCGCGCACCCTGAAGTATCCGGATTATCTGGATATCTGCATCGCCCTCACCGGCCGTGCGCCAAAAGTCGGTTGCCACCTCGACGAGCAGCGCATGGCCAGCCTGCAGATCGAGTTGCCCGAACTTGCCGAGCTGGACGATGCCTTCTACCCGCTGCTCGGTTACCACGTCGGCCTGCTTTGCGGCAGCCATATTCCGCTGGTACTCGGCCTGGAAAGGACCCAGCCGAGCCTGGACGATCTCAGGGCCTTTGGCGCTGCCTTCGCCACCAGCTCGGCAGCACCGCTGTTCCATATCGCCGGTGTTACCCCGGAAGCCCTGGATCCGGAACAAGTTATCCACAGTAGTCAGCGGGCGCCTACCGAGCGGGTCGCCCTCGCCGATCTGCGCCGTAGCTGGGACGAACTCAATAGCGCCAATGACACCGAGGTGGGGCTGATCGCCCTCGGCAATCCGCATTTCTCGCTCAGCGAATTCGCCCGCCTCGCCGAACTGTGCGCAGGCCGCAGCAAGCACGCTGGGGTAAGCCTGGTGATCACCTGTGGTCGGGCGATTCACGAGCAGGCCCGCGTGGCCGGTTACCTCACCGTGCTGGAAGCCTTCGGCGCAACCCTGGTGACCGACACCTGCTGGTGCATGCTCGGCGAGCCCGTGGTGCCCACGGGCTGCCGCACCCTGATGACCAACTCGGGCAAATACGCCCATTACGCGCCAGGGCTGGTCGGCCGTTCGGTGCACTTCGCCAGCCTGGCCGAGTGCGTCGATGCCGCCTGTTCGGGCCAAGCCAGTGGCCGTCTGCCGTGCTGGCTGCAACCGGCTTCCCCTGTGGAGAACCCCGCGCATGTTTGATTACACCTTCCATTGGCGCCAGGCATTCAAGGCGCTGCCCGACATGCTCGCCGGCGCCTGGATAACCTTCGAGACAGCCGCCCTGTCGATGATCTTCGGGGTGCTCATCGCCCTCGCCCTGACGGTGATGCGTGAGCTGAAGCACCCCGTGGCCCGAGGCTTTGCCAACACCTGGGTATCCATCGCGCGCAACACGCCGTCGCTGTTCCAGATCTATATCCTCTACTTCGGCCTGGGCTCGATGGGCTGGCACGTCAGCTCCTGGGTCGCGCTGCTGGCCGGCATCACCTTCAACAACGCTGGCTACCTGGCGGAAAACTTCCGCGGTGGTCTCAAGGCCGTGCCCGGCACCCAGGTGCGTGCCGCCCGCTCGCTGGGCATGAGCGCCTTCCAGGCCTACCGGATGATCGTCGTGCCGCAGCTGCTGCGCATCGTCTTCTACCCGCTGACCAACCAGATGGTCTGGGCCGTGCTGATGACCTCACTGGGAGTGATCGTCGGCCTCAACAACGACCTCACCGGCGTCACCCAGGACTACAACGTCAAGACCTTCCGCACCTTCGAGTTCTTCGCCATCGCGGCGGTGCTGTATTACCTGATCGCCAAGGCGATCGTGGCGGTTGCCCGGCTGCTGGCCTGGCGCCTGTTCCGTTACTGAGGAAGCACACATGTTCGATACCAGCTTCACCTGGAACGATTTCCTCTACCTGCTCGACGGTGCCTGGGTCACCTTGCAACTGACCTTCTGGGCCATCCTGCTGGGCTCTTTCGCCGGCCTGCTGTTCGGCCTGCTGCGCGCCCTGCTGCCGCGCGCCACTTTGCCGCTGGCCTGGGTGCTCGACGTGTTTCGCAGCGTGCCACTGCTCATCCAGTTCGTGCTGTTCAACTCGTTCAAGAGCATCGCCGGCATCGACATCAGCGCCTTCGCGGTAGGCTGCATCGTGCTGGGTATCTACGCCGCCGCCTACTTCACCGAGATCGTGCGCAGCGGCGTGCTGTCGGTGCCCTTCACCCTGCGCCGCGCCAGCCGCTCGCTGGGCCTGAGCTACCTGCAGGACCTGCGCTACATCGTGCTGCCAATGGCTACCCGGGTGGCCTTCCCCGGCTGGCTGAACCTGGTGCTCGGGGTGATGAAGGACACCGCGCTGGTGATGTGGATCGGCATCGTCGAGCTGCTGCGCGCCTCGCAAACCATCGTCACGCGCATTCAAGAGCCGCTGCTGGTGCTGTGCATCGCCGGCCTCATCTACTACGTCATGAGCCTGGTGGTCGCCCAACTGGGTGCCCGGCTGGAAAGAAGGTGGCAGGAAAATGATTGAGATCGACAACGTACACAAATCCTTCGGCAGCCTGGATGTGATCAAGGGCGTCAGCCTGACCGTCAACAAGGGCGAAGTGGTGTCGATCATCGGCGGCTCCGGCTCTGGCAAGTCGACCCTGCTGATGTGCATCAACGGCCTGGAGTCGATCAAGAGCGGCAGCATCCGCGTCGACGGCACCGAGGTGCATGCGCCGGGCACCGATATCAACAAGCTGCGCCAGAAGATCGGCATCGTGTTCCAGCAGTGGAACGCCTTCCCGCACCTGACCGTGCTGGAGAACGTCATGCTGGCGCCGCGCAAGGTGCTCGGCCTGAGCAAGCAGGAAGCCGAGGCCATCGCCGTGCAGCAGCTCACCCACGTGGGCCTGGCCGACAAGCTCAAGGTGTTCCCCGGCAAGCTCTCCGGCGGCCAGCAGCAGCGCATGGCGATTGCCCGCGCCCTGGCCATGAGCCCCGATTACATGCTGTTCGACGAGGCCACCAGCGCCCTCGACCCGCAACTGGTCGGCGAGGTGCTCGACACCATGCGCATGCTTGCCGAAGACGGCATGACCATGGTGCTGGTGACCCACGAAATCCGCTTCGCCCGTGACGTGTCCGACCGTGTGGCGTTCTTCCGCCACGGCCTGGTGCACGAGATCGGCGCGCCCGAGCAGGTGCTCGGCAACCCGCAGAAGCCGGAAACCGCCGACTTCCTCAAATCGGTTCATTAAGAGGGCTGCACCGTGCGCTCCAACAAGGTCATTCATGTGGTCAGCTGCCATGCCGAAGGCGAGGTCGGCGACGTCATCGTCGGCGGCGTCGCGCCACCGCCTGGCGATACCCTGTGGCAGCAGTCGCGCTGGATCGAACAGGACGACTTTCTACGCAACTTCGTGCTCAACGAACCGCGCGGTGGCGTGTTCCGTCACGTCAACCTGCTGGTGCCGGCAAAGAACCCCAAGGCGCAGATGGGCTGGATCATCATGGAGCCGGCCGATGTACCGCCGATGTCCGGTTCCAATTCGCTGTGCGTGGCCACCGTGCTGCTCGACAGTGGCATCCTGCCGATGACCGAACCGCAGACCTTCCTGACTCTGGAGGCGCCCGGCGGCCTGGTGGAAGTGGTCGCCGACTGCCGCGACGGCAAGGCCAAGCGCGTCGAGGTGAAGAACGTACCGTCGTTTGCCGACAAGCTCGACGCCTGGATCGAGGTCGAAGGCCTGGGTTCGCTGCAGGTCGATACCGCTTACGGCGGCGACAGCTTCGTGATCGCTGACGCACGCCACCTGGGTTTCGCCATTCAGGCCGATGAAGCGGCCGATCTCGTTGCCATAGGCCTGCGCATCACCAAGGCCGCCAATGAGCAGCTCGGTTTTCAGCATCCGCTGAACCCGGACTGGAGCCATATCTCCTTCTGCCAGATCGCCGCGCCAGTGGTGCACGAGAACGGCATCGCCACCGGCGCCAACGCGGTGGTCATCCGCCCCGGCAAGATCGACCGCTCGCCCTGCGGCACTGGTTGCTCGGCGCGCATGGCGGTCATGCACGCCAAAGGTCAGCTGGCGGTGGGCGAACGCTTTATCGGCCGCTCGATCATCGGCTCCGAATTCCACTGCCGCATCGACTCACTCACCGACGTGGCCGGTCGTCCGGCGATCTACCCCTGCCTATCCGGCCGGGCGTGGATCACCGGTACTCACCAGCACCTGCTCGACCCGAGCGACCCCTGGCCAACGGGCTATCGCCTGTCGGATACCTGGCCGGTGGAGCTGAAGCTGTAAGGACCCGTTCATAAGAGCCTGTTCATGATTTTTCAGCCCAGGCTCGTCGATTTTGGCAGCGCAGTGGCGAAAGCGGCCTTTCGTAGGGTGGACGACGCTTCATCCGTCCACCGCTCTGCGAGCGCAATGGTGGACAAAAAGAGCGTTGTCCACCCTACGCTGGGAGCGGGCGCTTCTGCCTTGTAGCTGCCGCTTCAGGTAAACAAAGATCGTGAACAGGCTCCAAGACGGATTGAAACTTGAAACTGCCGGTTCGCCGGCGCAATGAACCGGGCGTTACGCCCAACAACGGAAAACAGACGGCCCACCACGGCCTCTCACTTTCGTATACGAAATAATATTAATGCGCCCAGGAGGCACACCCATGAGCAGCAATATTTTCACCGGCACCATCCCCGCCCTGATGACCCCCTGCACCGCCGAGCGCAAACCGGACTTCGACGCCCTGGTGCGCAAGGGCAAAGAGCTGATCCAGGCCGGCATGAGCGCGGTGGTCTACTGCGGCTCCATGGGCGACTGGCCGTTGCTCACCGAGGCCCAACGCCAGGAAGGCGTGGCCCGCCTGGTCGCTGCCGGGATTCCGACCATCGTCGGCACCGGTGCGGTGAACAGCCGTGAAGCGGTTTCCCACGCCGCCCATGCTGCCAAGGTCGGCGCCGGTGGCCTGATGGTCATCCCGCGCGTATTGTCCCGTGGCGCTTCCCCAGCCGCTCAGGAAGCCCACTTCGCGGCCATCCTCGAAGCGGCGCCAGCGCTTCCGGCGGTGATCTACAACAGCCCGTACTACGGCTTCGCGACCCGCGCCGAGCTGTTCTTCAAGCTGCGCCGCAAGTACCCCAACCTGATCGGCTTCAAGGAATTCGGTGGCGCCGCCGACATGCGCTACGCCGCCGAGCACATCACCTCACAGGATGATCAGGTGATCCTCATGGCCGGGGTCGACACCCAGGTGGTGCATGGCTTCGTCAATTGCGGCGCCACTGGTGCCATTACCGGTATCGGTAACGCCCTGCCACGCGAAGTGCTGCGACTGGTCGAGCTGAGCAAGCAGGCCGCCAAGGGCGACGCCGTTTCCCGCCGCCGCGCCCTGGAGCTTTCCGAAGCGCTGAACGTGCTGTCGTCCTTCGACGAGGGCTGCGACCTGGTTCTCTATTACAAGTATCTGATGGTGCTGGGCGGCGATCAGGAATACGCCCTGCACTTCAACCAAACCGATGCCCTCAGCGACGCCCAGCGTAACTACACCGAGACGCAATACACGCTGTTCCGCCAGTGGTACGCCAACTGGTCGGCCGCAAACAGCGCCGCCTGATCCCTGTACCTTGGCCGGCTGCCTGCAACGCATCCGGCCAAGCTGACTCGTAGTGAATGACAGCCTGCCTGCGTGGGCTGATTGCCTTGCCTGAGCACAGCTGCCGAGATGTTTACCCAGGAACTCATCGGTGCTGATCCAGCCTCGCGCTGCGCGTTTGACACCTCGCCGCCCCACGCCCTGCCGAGCGGGATATCGAGGCCGGAGCGCTGAGCACCCGGCAAGAAAAATGGCAGACTTGCGCAACTGATCAGACATCGTACAATCAAAGTCTTTTCCGTACGTGTAAACGTCCTCAACAGGAGCTAACAATGCCCGCTACCATCGGCCACAACATCATCGGCGGCGCGTTCAGCGCAGCCGGCTCCGTCATTCACAAGAGCCATGACGCTACCACTGGCGAAGCCCTGCCCTTCGATTTCATCCAGGCCACGCCTGAGGAAGTCGACGCCGCCGCCAAAGCAGCCGCTGCTGCCTACCCGACTTACCGCAGCCTGCCCGCCGCCAAGCGCGCCGAGTTCCTCGACGCCATCGCCGATGAGCTGGACGCCCTGGGCGACGAATTCGTCGCCACCGTAACCCGCGAAACCGCCCTGCCGACCGCCCGTATCCAGGGCGAGCGCGGCCGTACCAGCGGCCAGATGCGCCTGTTCGCCAAGGTGTTGCGCCGCGGTGACTTCTACGGCGCGCGTATCGACCGCGCCCTGCCGGATCGCCAGCCGCTGCCGCGCCCGGACCTGCGCCAGTACCGCATCGGCCTGGGCCCGGTCGCCGTGTTCGGCGCCAGCAACTTTCCGCTGGCCTTCTCCACCGCCGGTGGCGATACCGCCGCCGCCCTGGCCGCCGGTTGCCCGGTGGTGTTCAAGGCCCACAGCGGCCACATGACCACCGCCGCCCACGTGGGTGAAGCCATCCTGCGCGCCGCCGAGAAAACCGGCATGCCGAAAGGCGTGTTCAACATGATCTACGGCTCGGGCGTTGGCGAGGCGCTGGTCAAGCACCCGGCAATCCAGGCGGTCGGCTTCACCGGCTCGCTGAAAGGCGGTCGCGCCCTGTGCGACATGGCCGCGGCCCGCCCGCAGCCGATCCCGGTGTTCGCCGAGATGAGCAGCATCAACCCGGTCATCCTGCTGCCCGAAGCCGCCAAGGCCCGTGGCGAGAAGATCGCCGGCGAGCTGGCCGGTTCCGTGGTCATGGGCTGTGGTCAGTTCTGCACCAACCCGGGTTTGGTGATCGGCATCCGTTCGCCGGAGTTCAGCGCCTTCCTGGAAAGCTTCACCGCCAAGATGGCCGAACAGCAGCCGCAGACCATGCTCAACGCCGGCACCCTGAAGAGCTACGTGAAAGGCCTGGAAGCGCTGAATGCCCACTCCGGCATCACTCACCTGACCGGTGCCAAGCAGGAAGGCAACCAGGCTCGACCGCAACTGTTCAAGGCCGACGTCAGCCTGCTGCTGGGCGGCGACGAACTGCTGCAGGAAGAAGTCTTCGGCCCGACCACCATCGTCGTCGAAGTGGCCGACAAGGCCGAGCTGCTGAAAGCCATCGATGGCCTGCACGGCCAGCTGACCGCCACGCTGCTTACCGAGCCGGGCGATCTGGCCGGTAGCGAAGAGCTGTTCGCGCTGCTCGAGCAGAAGGTTGGCCGCGTGCTGTTCAACGGTTACCCGACCGGCGTGGAAGTCTGTGATTCCATGGTCCACGGCGGCCCGTACCCGGCGACCTCCGACGCTCGCGGTACTTCGGTCGGCACCCTGGCCATCGATCGCTTCCTGCGCCCGGTGTGCTACCAGAACTGCCCGGATGCCCTGCTGCCGGACGCGTTGAAGAACGCCAACCCGCTGCAGATCGCCCGCCTGGTGGATGGCGCCAGCAGCCGCGACGCCCTGTAAGCACCCGCTGCGCTGCAACGAGAAAGCCGACCTCTGGGTCGGCTTTTTTGTGGGCGCGATTCGCGGGCATGGCCCGCTCCTACACCCGATGTACCAGCGCCGTGGGGCGTACTCGCGAAGCAGTACGCCGTGTCGTTGTGCCAGGATCGGCATGCTCTGGTGGACTGTTCGCTTCGCTACGAGCGGCCGGCGTCCCGGTCCGCCCTAGGAGCTGCGCTGGATCGGGCTAGGGTGCTCAGGGCCGCCCTATGTGGGAGCGCGCCATGCGCGCGAAATCACGGGCATGGCCCGTTCCCACGGGTGGCTAACGCGACGCTTATCCACCATTGTTCACACGCCGAGACCGATGATTCGCCAATAGCAAGGCGCTCAAGGGTTCGCTGTCGCTCACGAATACCCTCAGGTCGTACTCACAGCCCGCCGCATTCAGCGCACGAAGTAAGTTATCCACAGATGGACGCCAAGGCCCGAGCCAGGCGCGTCCGCACGTTGGAGTAATCGCGCGGAGGCCGCCATGGGCGTCACGACTTATCCACAATCGGCTGTGCCGGTCGATCTGCGCACCTTGCGCAAGGTGATCGCCGCCTCGGCCATCGGCAACTTCGTCGAATGGTTCGACTTCGCGGTCTACGGCTTTCTTGCCGTGACCATCGCCTCGCTGTTCTTCCCACCGGGCAACCCGACCCTGGCGCTGCTGCAGACCTTCGCGGTATTCGCCGTGTCGTTCGCACTGCGCCCGCTGGGCGGCATCGTGTTCGGCATTCTCGGCGACCGTATCGGCCGCAAGCGCGTGCTGTCGATCACCGTGCTGCTGATGGCCGGCGCCACCACCCTGATCGGCCTGCTGCCCACCTACGCCAGCATCGGCCTGGTCGCGCCGCTGCTGCTGGCCCTGGCGCGCTGCCTGCAAGGCTTCTCCGCCGGTGGCGAATACGCCGGCGCCTGCGCCTTCGTCATGGAACATGCGCCCACCGAGCAGAAGGCCCGCTACGGCAGCTTCGTGCCGGTGTCCACCTTCGCCGCCTTCGCCTGCGCGGCCGCGCTGGTGTTCGGCATGGGCATCTGGCTGGACGAAGCGCAGATGCAGGCCTGGGGCTGGCGCGTGCCGTTCCTGATCGCCGCACCCCTGGGCCTGGTCGGCCTGTACATGCGCCTGCGTCTGGACGAGTCGCCAGCCTTCCAGGCCCTGGCGGCGCAACCACATCCCGAGCATTCGCCGTTGCGCGAAACCCTGCGCGAGCACGGCGGTACCGTGCTGTGCCTGTCGGCGTTCATCTCCGCCACGGCGCTGTCGTTCTACATGTTCACCACCTACCTGACCACCTACATGCAGGTGGTCGGCGGTGCCGCACGGCCGACCGCCCTGCTCGCCAGCCTGATGGCGCTGTTCTTCGCCGCCCTGCTGTGCCCATTCGTGGGCCGCTACTCGGATCGCGTCGGCCGCCGACGCACCATTCTCACCGCCGGCATCGCGCTGATCGTCGCGGTGTACCCAGCCTTCACCCTGGCCGCTTCCGGCACCCTGCTGGCCTCGGCCGTTGGCGCCATGCTATTGGCCGTTGGTGCGGTGATCTGCGGTGTGGTGACCGCCGTGCTGCTCTCCGAGCAATTTCCCACCCGGGTGCGCTACACAGCCTCGGCCTTCACCTACAATCTGGCCTACACGGTGTTCGGCGGCACCGCGCCGCTGGTGGCTACCTGGCTGATCGAGGCGACCGGCAACCGCATGTCCCCGGCCTTCTACCTGATCGCCATTGCCCTGCAGGCCCTGGCCGGCGGCCTGGCGCTGCCGGAGTCGTCGAAGCGTTCGCTGGATGAGCCGATGACCTGACCGTCGGACTTGGCTCCGCCGCTTAGGCGTGGCCCTCGCGCAGCGCTGCCAGGGCGCCGTCGAGCCCGATGAAATCCGGGCGCTCGCTCACCTGGGGTTGCTGGCAACGCCGCACCAGCTCGGCCAACTGCGCGGCATGCTCGGCCGGCACCTCGCAGCGCTGCATCAGCTCCTCGAGCAGAATGCCGAACGCCCGCACCTCGATACGTTGCAGCAACCCATGCTGCGACGGCGCAGCAGCAGGTAGAGAGGACGCAGCGCCGAAGTCGCCAAGCAGCGCATTGCCGGCCTCGTCGATCAGGATGTTGTGGCCGTACAGGTCGCCATGGGTCACGCCGCGGGCGTGCAGGTGGCGCAGGGCCGAGGCGATCCCGCTGGCTACGCGCAGGGCCTGGGCGAACGGCAGGCGCCAGTCGCGCGGATAGACATCGCGGCTGCAGCTTTCCAGGCTCGGCGGCCCGGCCAGGATGCTGAAGCGCGGCTCGACCAGGCTCAACAGCAAGCCCGGTTCGCCCTGCGGGTGCTCAATGAGGCGAGCAATGGCGCCGATCAGATTCGCATGCTGCCCCACGGTCAGGCACGCGGCCATTTCGCTCTGCGGCGTGCCGTCGCTGGTCATCTGCCCCTTGAACAGCTTAAGAGCCACGGCCTCGTTGCTGCCATCGGCCCGCTGCCAATCCGCGCGGTGAATGATCCCGGATGCGCCCTGGCCCAGCACCTCGCCCAACTGCAGATCGGCCCAGCGCACATCGGGCGCTCGCGACTCGGGTGCGCCAGCCTCGGCGAAGGGATTGCCCGCATAGGCCAGCCACGCCAGGCTGGGCAGCTGCAGCAGGAAATCCGGCAAGGCAGGCAACCGGTTGGCCGCGATGCGCAGCAGCTCCAGCTTGTGCAGCTTTGCCAGGCTCGCTGGCAGCGCCCGCAGGCGATTGCCGGCCAGCATCAGCTTCTGCAGCTCACGGCAGTCGCCGAGCGCCTCGGGCAGGGTTTCCAGGCAGTTGTCGGTCAGGATCAGCCAGCGCAGGCGCGGCGGCAGCGCCCCCGCAGGCAGCTCACGAATACGGTTGGACTTGAAGCCGACCATACGCAGCGACGGGCAGCGGCCCACCGACTCCGGCACATGCTCGAAGTGGTTGTTCGAGCAGAACAGCACCTGCAGGCGATGCAGCCGGTGCAGGTCCTTGGGCAGATCGCTCAGCCGGTTGCCGCTCAGGTTGAGCACTTCCAGGCTGTCGGCCAGGGCGAAGATTTCCTCGGGAAACTGTTCCAGCGACGCGGACAGATCCAGGCGGCTGATGCCCTTGAGCTGGCCGGAACGCAATTGGTCGAGGGTATGCATCGAGGAGAGGACCTGTTGCTGAGTGAGCGCGCCAGTCTACGCCAACGCCTTGCCGGCCAGGGACGCTCAGAGCTGCGATAGCTGGGGCAGCGCCTCGATATGGCAATAGTCCGCCCCCAGCTCACCCGCCAGTTGCACCGCGCGCCCCAGACGGATCGGCGCGCATTCGATATCCACCAGGGTGGCCGGGCACGGGCTGGCGGGTAGCGCCGGCCATTCGCGCAGGCGCCCGTCGGTAATCACCAGCAGGCGTTGCGCCTCGCCGGGTTTGAGGCGTTGCCGACGCTGCAGCCAGTCGCGGGCCTGCTGCAGCGCGGGGATTAACGGGCTGCCGCCGCCAGCGCCGAGTTCGCTCAACCACTGCTGCAGGGCAGCAGAGGCTTTCTGGCCCTGCCAGTGCCACTGCGGCTGGGCGCCATGGGCGTCGATCATGGCGATGCGCGCGCGCGCCCGATAGGCGCGCTCGAACATTTCGGCGAGCAGGCCCTTGGCCTTGCTCAGCGCGCCATGGCGTCGGGTCGAGGCCGAGGCGTCGACGACGATCAGCCATAGCTGGGTGGGTGCCTTGCCGCGCGGCCGGCGTTGCAGATCAGTACGGCGAGTGGGCTTGCCTTGCAGCAAGGTGGCGAGCCAGTCGATGGCGCCGCTGTCGCCGCGCCGCTTGGCACCGCTGCGCCCGCCTGAATGTTTGCCTGGTGTGGGTCTGGCATCCGTCCCCGCCTTGGCGCGCGGGGGAATGCCTAGGGCTTTTTTGACCAGCGCGGCGGCTCACGTCGCTCACCGGTGACTTGCGCCTGCGCTGGCAGCTCGCCCCACTGGCCTTCGCCTGCACCGGGTTGCTCACTCGGCGCCCGGGGCGGCGGGCTGGCCGGCGGTTGCGCCTGCTGCTGGGGCGGCGTGTGGCGACGGCGATGACGCAGCACGAAGTCGGCCACGGCCTCGATATCCTCCTCAATGATGGCGTCGGCGCCGCGCCAGGCCGCATGGGCACGGGCGGCACGCAGCCAGACCAGATCGGCACGCAGCCCATCGACGCCGGCCGCAAAGCAGCGCCCGGTGATCGCCTCCAGCGCCCTGTCATCGAGCGGAATACTCGCCACGCGCCCGCGCGCCCGTTCACAACGCTCGGCCAGCGCCTGCTGTTGCTCGGCCCACTTGGCGATAAAGGCCTTCGGGTCGGCATCGAAGGCCAGGCGACGGCGGACGATCTCGGCCCGCGCCCCCGGCTGCGGCTGGCCATCCAGCGCCAGGTTGAGACCGAAGCGGTCGAGCAGCTGCGGGCGCAGCTCGCCCTCTTCGGCGTTCATGGTGCCGATCAGAATGAAGCGCGCCGCGTGGCGATGGGAGATCCCATCGCGCTCGACGTGGTTGATGCCGCTGGCCGCGGCATCGAGCAGCAGGTCGACCAGGTGATCGGGCAGCAGATTGACCTCATCGACGTACAGCACGCCGCCATCGGCCTTGCTCAGCAAACCGGGCGAGAACTGCGCACGGCTCTCGCCCAGTGCGGCGTCAAGATCGAGGGTGCCGACGATGCGCTCCTCGCTGGCGCCCAGCGGCAGGGTGACGAACACGCCGCTCTCCAGCAGCGCGGCCAGGCCGCGGGCCAGGGTCGATTTGGCCATGCCCCGCGGGCCTTCGATCAGCACGCCGCCAATCGCCGGATCGACCGCCACCAGGCACAGCGCCAACTTCAGCGAGTCGGCGCCGACCACGGCGGCGAGAGGGAAATGGACGGTGTCGGTCATGGCGCAATCCGGCTGGGCAAAGCCGGCATTGTAGCAGCGGGCGGTCGTGCGCTGCCCCGCTCGTCTGCTAAGGTCGCTGGTTTGCATGCCTAATCACCAGGGAGATTTTTCGATGCGCCTGTGCATTTTCTGTGGCTCCAATGCGGGCACCAATCCCGTCTATCTCGAGGCCGCTACCCGCCTCGGCCAGGCACTCGCCAAGGCGGGCGTCGGCCTGGTGTACGGCGGCGCCTCCGTCGGCCTGATGGGCGCGGTGGCCAACGCAGCGCTGCAAGCCGGCGGCGAAGTGATCGGCGTGATCCCCCGTTCGCTGTGGGAGAAGGAGGTGGCCCACACCGGCCTCGACGACCTGCGCATCGTCGACTCCATGCACCAGCGCAAGGCGCTGATGGCCGAGCTGTCGGACGGCTTTATCGCCCTGCCTGGCGGCGTCGGTACGCTGGAAGAGCTGTTCGAGGTGTGGACCTGGGCGCAGCTCGGCCACCACCAGAAGCCCTGCGCGCTGCTCAATATCAACGGCTATTACGACCGCCTCGCCGGGTTTCTCGATCATATGGTCGGCGAAGCCTTCGTCAAGGCACCGCACCGCCAGATGCTGATCGTCGAGCAGGATATCGAGGCGCTGTTGGCGGCCATCGAAGGCTACGAGGCGCCCCAGGTGGACAAGTGGATCGGCAGGCAGGAAACCTGAGCACCTGGCAGGCCAGAGCCAGGCCTTGGCCGATGCAAGGCAGAAGCGGACATCGAGCTTCAAGCCTCAAGCCTCAAGCTGCAAGAAGAAGCTAGAGCACTGCGGACTGCTTTTAACTTGTAGCTTGGGGCTTGCAGCTTGCGGCCGCTTCCGCCTTTTTGCAGCCGTACATGAAACGGCTGCAAGCGGCACGCAGCAGATCGTGAAGCGATTCCAAGGCTTGCAATCGCTCACACCCTGGATTACTTTCGAGCCCATTCAACGGAGCCGCACATGTCCACATCCCTGATCCTGAACGCCACCCGCCTCGATGCAGCCTGCATCGTGATGGCGCGTGCCCAGGCATCCGTGGTCGCGGCGGCCGCGTATTTTTATGGGTATTGGTTTAGCCACAGGCGCGTCTGATACCCCACAGGCGCCCTAGCAACTCAGGGTCGCCACCAGACAGTTTCTCGAAACCCCCGGTCGGCCTCCCGACCGGGGGTTTTGTTTTTCCGGCACACAGATTTTCCAACGAGGATTTCATCATGACCGCCTATATCAACTGCAGCACCTACCAGACCTATTACCGCTACAGCTGGCGATTTACCGGCGCTCACGCCGCTCAACCACTCAATCGAACATCCCATCGAGCCCGATAGTGCGCCGCGCGCGGTAACGTCCGCGCCGGCCGAGGAAATCACCATGTCCGTAGCCGTCAATTCCCGCTCCACCGCCAAAGCCGCCGACCTGCACCTGGTCGCCCAGCCATCCCGCCGCCACGCTTCGCCCCTGCCAACCGCCGTGCAGTTGCGCGAAGAACTGCCGCTGTCCCCTACCCTTGCGCGTCAGGTGCAGCAACAGCGCCAGTCGATCCGCGCCATTCTCGATGGTCACGACCCGCGCCTGCTGGTGGTGGTCGGCCCCTGCTCCCTGCACGACGATGCCGCGGTACTCGAATACGCCGAGCGCCTGGCTGCGCTGAGCCAGCGGGTGGGTGATCGCCTGCTGCTGGTGATGCGCGCCTACGTCGAGAAGCCGCGCACCACGGTGGGCTGGAAGGGCCTGGTCTACGACCCGGCGCTGGACGGCAGCGGCGACATGGCCGAAGGCCTGCGCCGCTCGCGGAAATTGATGCTGCGCATGCTCGAGCTGGGCGTGCCACTGGCCAGTGAGATTCTGCAGCCCCTGGTGGCCGGTTACTTCGACGACCTGCTCGGCTGGGCGGCGATTGGCGCGCGCACCAGTGAATCCCAGGTGCACCGCGAGCTGGTCAGTGGCCTGGAGATGCCGGTGGGCTTCAAGAACGGCACCGACGGCAGCCTCGGCATCGCCTGCGACGCCATACGCTCGGCGGCCCATGCTCACCAGCACTTCGGCGTCGATGCGCATGGCCGCCCGGCGCTGGTGCAGACCCACGGCAACCCGGACACCCACCTGGTGTTGCGCGGCGGCCACGGCGGGCCGAACCATGACGCCGCCAGCGTCGCCACGGCCCGCGCCGAGCTGGAGCGCCAGGGCATCGCGCCACGCATCATGGTCGACTGCAGCCACGCCAACAGCGGCAAGAACCCGTTGCGCCAGCCCGAGGTGCTGAGCAGCGTGCTCGACCAGCGCCTGGCCGGCGACGGCGCCCTGCGTGCGGTGATGATCGAAAGCCACCTGTTCGACGGTGCCCAGAGCCTCGGCGGCGAGCTTCGCTATGGCGTATCCATCACCGACGGTTGCCTGGGCTGGGCTGGCACCGAACGCATGCTGGTGGACGCCGCCATCCGTATGCGCCACTTGGTCTGACCGCCCGCAGCCTGGCGTTGAGCGTAGCGATACCCAGGGTCAGCATCCCGGGTGTCGCTGTGCTCGACGCAGGCTACAGACGGCTCACGGATCACGCGCTCTGGTACTGCCAACCCTGCGCCGTCCACTGCAAGCGATCGGTGATCGCCAATGCCTCGATAAACGCGGCGTCGTGAGACACCAGGATCAGCGCCCCGCGGTATTCGCGCAACCTGGCTTCGACGGCCAGCAGCGAGTCGAGATCGATATGGTTGTCGGGCTCGTCGAGCAGCAGCAGGGGCGTGGTCGGTTCACCATCGATCACTCCGGCAAGGGCCAGCTTCAGGCGTTCACCACCGCTCAGCCGGGCACAGGGCAACAGCGCCCGAGAGGCATCCAGCCCCAGGTGCACCAGCCGAGTACGGGCAAGCGCTTCGGGCAATCCGGGATTGCATCGGCGCAGATGCTCGAGGGCGCTTTGCGCCGCCGGCAGGCAGGACAGCTGCTGATCCAGATAGGCCAGCGGCACCTCGACACGACACTCGCCGGCAACCGCTGACAACCGCCCCGCAAGCATCGCCAGCAGGTTCGATTTGCCACAACCGTTGGGCCCGGTGACCGCCAGCCGGCGCGGGCCGAACAGGTCGATATCCGGCAGGCTGGCCCCCGAGAACGGCGCCTGCACAGCGCGCAGACTCAACACCCGCTTGCCCTCGGGCAGAGTGGCTGCACCGCCATGCAGGTGGATTTCAGGGTTCTCGTCGACCCGTGCGGCGGCTTCACGCACCGCTTCATCGAATCCGCTACGGGCCTCCTGCAGGCGCTGCTGCAAGCATCCGGCGCTGATCTCGCTACGACTCTTCTGCCGGCCCAGAAGGATCTGCGCCTGATTGCTGTCCCGCGCTGCACGCGCTCCGCTGGCAGCACGCCGCTGCTGACGTTGTTGCTGCGCCTGCAACTCCCGCTCACCCCGTTTGCGCTCGGTACGGGCGTGCTCCAGCGCATGCTGGGCGGCCTGTCGCTCACGCACCAGGCAGTCTCGAAAATCGCTGTAATTGCCCCAATAGGCGCGCAGCCCGCCCGGTGACAGTTCGACGATACGCTGCATGCCATCGAGCAGTTGGCGATCATGGCTGATCACCACCAGGCCACCCGGCCATTGCTGCAAGCGCTGATACAAACGCTGGCGGCTGGCTCTATCCAGGTGATTGCTGGGCTCATCGAGAATCAGCAGGTCGGCACCGCTGAGAAACATGCCAAGCAGCGCCACCCGCGTGCGCTCGCCGCCGCTGAGCATGGCGGCCGGGGTTTGCAGGGAGAGGTGACCAAGACCCTCGTCGTGCAACGCCGCGTGCAGACGCTCGGCGATATCCCACCGGCCTTCGAGCGTCTCGACATCGTCCTCGTCCATGCAGCCTGCAGAGACCCGACCCAGCGCATCGAAAGGCGCAGCAAAACCCATCAGGTCGACCACCCGCGTCCCATCGCGCACCTCGATATCCTGAGGCAGATAGGCGACCTGGGCCTGCCCCGTGATCCGCCCTGCCGTAGGCCGCAAACGCCCGGCGAGCAAACGGCCGAGCACGCTCTTGCCGGCGCCGTTGCGCCCCACCAGGCCGGTATGCCGGGCATCGAAGGTTTCGCTCAGCCCATCGAACAGCGGCTGGCCATTGGCAAAATGAAAGGACAGGCGCTCGAGCGCGATAAAAGACGAGTTCGTCATGAATGACTCCAGGCAATGCCGTGAAAACGCGGGGCACAAGGCCACGGCGGACGATCACAGGTCGTGCGGACACGACGGCATTACTGGCGCATTGGACGAAACTCCAGAGGGAAATGAGTGGTTAGGCTAAATCCAAGGTCAGGTCAGGGCAACCGGCGATTTGTAAAACCGGAAAAAACGCTGAAGGCAGCTTCAAGGTAAAAGCGGATATCGGGCGCTGCTGCTTTTGTAGGAGGGGTTTTAGCCCCGAGCTTTATGAAGTACAACGCGCTCGGGGCTAAAGCTTCCGCAACCTTGCGGCCAACGCGTCAACAGACCTCAGCTTTCTTCGCTATCGAGCAGCAGGTTTTCCAGGGCTTCACGGTAGTCGCCCGGCTCCTGCCACAGGCCGCGCTGCTGGGCTTCGAGCAGGCGTTCGATGATGTCCTGCAGGGCGCCGGGGTTGTGCTGCTGGATAAAGTCGCGGGTGCCCTTGTCCATCAGGTAGGCGTCGGTGAGCAGGGCGTACTGATGGTCTTCGACCAGCTCGCTGGTGGCGTCGAAGGCGAACAGGTAGTCGATGGTCGCGGCCAGTTCGAAGGCACCCTTGTAGCCGTGGCGCTTCATGCCCTCGATCCACTTCGGGTTGGCCGCACGGGCGCGCACCACCCGCCCCAACTCCTGCTTGAGGGTACGAATGCGCGGAGTGTCGGGCTGGCTGTTGTCACCGAAGTAGCTGGCCACCTTGCCACCGCGCAGGGTTTCCACCGCCGCCAGCATGCCACCCTGGAACTGGTAGTAGTCGTTGGAATCGAGGATGTCGTGTTCGCGATTGTCCTGGTTGTGCAGCACCGCCTGCATGCGCTCCAGGCGCTCGGCGAACTGCTCGCGGGCCGGCGTGCCCTCGGCGCCCTTGCCGTAGGCGTAGCCGCCCCAGTTCAGGTACACCTCGGCCAGGTCCGCGCGGTTTTCCCACAGGCGCTCCTCGACGGCGTTCTGCACGCCCGCGCCATAGGCACCCGGCTTGGCGCCGAAGATCCGCCAGCCGGCCTGGCGCCGCGCCTCGAGTTCGCCCAGCCCGCCGTCCTGCAGGGCCAGGGCTTCCTGCCAGACCCGCGCGGACAGCGGGTTCATGTCCGGCGCCTCGTCCAGATCGGCGACCGCCTGCACGGCGTCGTCGAACAGGCGGATCAGGTTGGCGAAGGCATCACGGAAGAAGCCGGACACCCGCAGGGTGACGTCGACCCGCGGGCGGCCGAGTTGCTCCAGGGGCAGCACTTCGAAGCGCTCGACCCGCCCGCTGCCGGCCTGCCACACCGGGCGTACGCCCAGCAGGGCCATGGCCTGGGCGATATCGTCGCCGCCGGTGCGCATGGTCGCGGTGCCCCACACCGACAGGCCGAGCTGGCGCAGGTGGTCGCCTTCGTCCTGCAGGTGGCGTTCCAGCAGGCGGTCGGCGGCCTGCACGCCAAGGCGCCAGGCGGTGGGCGTGGGCAGGTTGCGTACATCCACCGAATAGAAATTGCGCCCGGTGGGCAGTACATCGAGGCGCCCACGACTCGGCGCGCCGCTGGGGCCGGAGGGCACGAAGCGGCCATCGAGGGCATCGATCAGCCCGTGCATTTCGGCGTCGCCGCAGGCGTCCAGCAGCGGGGCGATATGACCGCGCAGGCTATGCAGCACGGCGGCGCTGAGCGGGCCGACTGATTCGCCACCTTCGACCAGCTGCAAGCCCAGCAGCTCAAGGCGCTCGCGAGTGTCCCCAAAACTGCGCCAGGGCTCATCGCTCAGATCAGCCAAAATCTCCGGGCGCGGCCCCATCCACGGCGCAGCCATATCGCAATCGAGGGGATCGAAGTCGAGTGCCAGATCCTGGGCCAGCGCACGCAACAGGCTGGCATTGCCCCCCTGCCCGTCACCTCGTGGAATGCGCAGCAGCGCCAGCAAGGTGTCGCGGCGCAGCGTGCCGGCCGGCGACTCGCCGAACACATGCAGGCCGTCGCGAATCTGCGATTCCTTGAGGTCGCACAGGTAGGCGTCGAGCTGCGGCAACCAGCTGGCGGGATCGTCACCCTGCAGGCCCAGCTCGCGATCCAGGCTGGCCTCGCGCACCTTGTGCAGGATCTCGCCGCGCAGCTCGGCGGCGCGGCGCAGGTCGAGCTGGCTGGCGTCGTAGTATTCGTCTGCCAGGCGCTCCAGATCGCGCAGCGGGCCATAGCTCTCGGCGCGGGTCAGCGGCGGCATCAGGTGGTCGATGATCACCGCCTGGGTACGGCGCTTGGCCTGGGCGCCTTCGCCGGGGTCGTTGACGATAAACGGATAGATATTCGGCAGCGCGCCGAGAATCGCCGTTGGCCAGCAGCTTTCGGAAAGCCCGACGCTCTTGCCCGGCAGCCACTCCAGGTTGCCGTGCTTGCCGACGTGGATCACCGCGTTGGCCCCGTAGACGTGGCGCATCCAGAAATAGAAGGCCAGGTAGCCGTGGGGCGGCACCAGATCCGGGTCGTGGTAGACCGCCGCCGCGTCCACCTGATAACCGCGGGCCGGCTGGATGCCGACGAAGGTCAGGCCGAAACGCAGGCCGGCGATCATCAGCCGGCCTGCGCGAAACATCGGGTCGCTCTCCGGTGAGCCCCAACGCTCCAGCACTGCCTGACGATTGACTTCGGGCAGGCCGGCGAAGAAGCGCTGGTAGTCGCCCAGCGCCAGGCTTTGCGCGCAGGGCCGCAGGTCGAGGCTGTCGAGGTCGTTGGTCACGCCACCGAGCAGTTGGTGGATCAGTGCGGTGCCGCTGACCGGCAGGCCTTCGACCGGATAGCCCTGGGCTTGCAGGGCCTGCAGGATATTCAGCGCCGCCGCCGGCGTGTCCAGGCCGACGCCATTGCCGATACGGCCGTCGCGGGTCGGGTAGTTGGCGAGCACCAGGGCGATGCGCTTATCCACAGCCGGCAAGCGTTGCAGATCGACCTGGCGGCGCGCCAGTTCGGCGACGAAATCCATGCCCGGCAGGTGCGCGCGGTAGCAGACCACATCGCTCTGGCTGCGCTCGCTGCGCCAGGCCAGGCCCTTGAAGCTGATGGGCCGAGTGATCAGCCGGCCGTCCAATTCCGGCAGCGCGATATGCATGGCCAGGTCCCGGGGACCAAGGCCCTGGGCGTTGCCTTGCCATTGCTCTTCGCTGTCCAGCGCACACAGCGCCTGCAGCACCGGCACGTCACGGCGGAACGGCCGCCCCTGGGGCGACTCGGGGTTGGACTGGGCGAAACCGGTGGTGTTGATGATCA
The DNA here is from genome assembly GCF_001839655.2 of Pseudomonas argentinensis. NCBI lineage: Bacteria > Pseudomonadati > Pseudomonadota > Gammaproteobacteria > Pseudomonadales > Pseudomonadaceae > Phytopseudomonas > Phytopseudomonas argentinensis. The sequence continues at coordinate 605,904 of NZ_CP056087.1, read as the reverse complement.
CGCTGGCGCCCGCTTCGTCGAGCCAGTCCTCGACCTGCGCCATGCAGGCCGCCTCCTTGAGGCTGGCCACAGCGATGGGCAGCGGGTTGAGGCCCTGGGCCTGCAGGCGCTGGCAGAAGGTGTCGACGAAGGCGGTATTGGCCGCCTGCACCTGGGTGCGATAGAACAGCAGCGCGGCGACTGGTGCGTCGGCCTGCCAGTCGCCGCGCCAGGCCTGCAGCGAGGCATTGCCCAGGCGTGGGTGGTAGAGGCCGACCCGCGGCAGAGCCTGCGGCGGCTGCCAGCCGTAATCACGGCCCATATAGCGGTCGGCGATGCAGTTGAAGAACTGCCGGGCGTTATCCACCCCGCCCTGGCGCAGGTACTGCCAGAGCCGCTCGGCATCCTCGGCGGTCACGTTGCCCAGCGCCATGAGCGCGGGGTCGGGATTATCGCAGCCCGGCACCAGAATCAGCGTCTTGCCCTGCCCGGCCAGTTCCACCAGCCGCTCGATGCCGTAGCGCCAGTAGCTGACGCCGCCATGCACGGAAATCATGATGACCTTGGCGTGCCGGAGCACCTGCTCGACGTAGAAGTCCACCGAGGCGTTGTTGCCCAGCTGCGCCGGGCTGGCCAGGCGCAGGCTGGGGTAATCCTCGGGTAGATGGCGGGCGACTTCGGTCAGCAGCGACAGGTGCGAATCACCGGTGCACAGCACCACCAGCTCGGCGGGGGTCTGGCCGAGGTCGGCGATGCTGTCGGCCGGCAGCGCCTGGCCGGGCTGGGTCCGTAGCAGGTGCATTTAGGCGAGCCGCAAGCTGCAAGCCGCAGGCTGCAAGCTGCTGTAGGGGGGACTCAGGAGCGCAGCGAACAGTCCGCCAAGCCCTGCAGCGTTCTTCACCACGACGCCCCATCGAAAGATCGACGGCATGCGGCTTCGCGACGACTGCACGGATGCAGGAGGTCGAGCGACGCAGGAAGCCAAAGCCGAGTACGCCCTACTCGCTGCAAACTCGAAGCCGCCGTAGGGCGGACTCAGGAGCGCAGCAAACAGTCCGCCAGGCCATGCGGAGTTCTGCACAAGGCCGCCCCATCGAAAGATCGGCGGCGTACTGCTTCGCGACGACTGCATGGATGCAGGAGGTCGAGCGACGCAGGAAGCCAAAGCCGAGCACGCCCTACGCGCGAGCGCGCTTCGCATCAGGCCAACGCCATCTTGAGTTCGGTGGCGATGCCGGCGTGGTCGAGCTCCTGGCCGATCACGATCAGGCGCGTCACCCGGGCTTCGTCGGGCTTCCAGGCGCGGTCGAAGTGCTTGTCGAAGCGCTGACCGACGCCCTGCAGCAACAAACGCATGGGCTTGTTCGGCACGGCGACGAAACCTTTCACGCGCAGAATGCCGTGTTTGCCGACCACGTCCCTCAGGGCAGCGAGCAGGCGCGCCTCGTCCGCTTCGGGTAGTTCCACGTGGAACGAGTCGAATTCGTCGTGATCGTGATCGTCGTCTTCATCGTCATGGTGGGTACGGCGGCCTTCGATATGCAGCTCGGTCTCGCTGTCCAGGCCCAGCAGCACCTCCAGCGGCAGCGAGCCGCCATGGGCCTCGACCACCTTGACCGCCGACGGCAGCTCCTCGGCCACTTCGGCGCGCACCGCGGCCAGCGCCTCGGCATCGAGCAGGTCGGCCTTGTTGAGGATCACCAGGTCGGCGCTGGCCAGCTGGTCGGCGAACAGCTCGTGCAGCGGCGATTCGTGATCGAGGTTGGGGTCGAGCTTGCGCTGGGCATCGACCTGATCGGGGAAGGCGGCAAAGGTGCCGGCCGCCACGGCCGGGCTATCGACCACGGTGATCACCGCATCGACGGTGCAGGCGTTACGGATTTCCGGCCAGTTGAAGGCCTGCACCAGGGGCTTGGGCAGGGCCAGGCCGCTGGTTTCGATAAGGATATGGTCGAGATCGCCGCGGCGCTCCACCAGCTCGCGCATCACCGGGAAGAACTCTTCCTGCACAGTGCAGCACAGGCAGCCGTTGGCCAGTTCGAACACCCGGCCATTGGCTTCTTCCTCGCTGCAGCCGATGGAGCACTGCTTGAGAATCTCACCGTCGATGCCCAGCTCGCCGAATTCGTTGACGATCACCGCGATGCGCCGGCCTTCGGCGTTTTCCAGCATGTGCCGCAGCAGGGTGGTCTTACCGGCACCGAGAAAGCCGGTGACGATGGTGACGGGAAGTTTGGCGAGCGTTTTCATGGTGGCCCCTGGCGTCTACAGAAACGGCGAGCGGGCAATAGGATGGCAGGCACGAGCAGGGCTCGCGCCAAGGCATCACCGGATCACCCCGCCCGGTTGTCGAAAGCGTTATCGAGGCAGGTCTCCTGGCTGGCAGGTCATGGCACGCGGCCGGCCTTCCCGGTCTCCCAGTGGCGATTGGCGACGCACTCGCTGCTTACAGTTGCGGGGGCAGCCACGGCGATCCGTGTTCCCTCTTGAACCTGTTAGAAGCCTTCTGAACAGGTTTCCTCTCCATGGCGACCCATGGAGAACCTCGAAGACCGCAAGGCTACGCAGAGCCTGGGTAACGGTCAATCGCGGCGCGACCTGCAGCATATTGACGCTCTGGCCGCTTCGTGGTGTTCTTGCCCGGTTGTTTCAGGTGTCTCACGCCGCCGCGCGTGAGGTGAAACGGGAAGCCGGTTAGAGTCCGGCGCTGCCCCCGCAACGGTAAGCGAATGCCAGGATCGTTTTGGCCACTGTGCACGCGCATGGGAAGGCCGATCCCTATCGCCGCAAGGTGATCGTCGTGAGCCCGGAGACCGGCCTGAATCCTCTGTTTGGCAACCCGCGGTGGGCGGGCACGCGCCGATCGCTGCCTGCTCGTGCGGGCTGTCTCGCCGTGTCCTGCTGTGCCGTTTACCCCTGAGGTCTACGATCATGTCCAGCAGTGTCCTTTCCGATTCCAGCGCCTCTGCGCTCCCCCTGTCGCAACGTATCCTGCTCGCCGTTGGCAGCTGCGTGCTGGGCGCCGTGCTGATCTTCTTCGCCGGCTTCTCCCAGGTCGAAGCCCTGCACAACGCCGCCCACGATACCCGGCATAGCGCCGCGTTCCCCTGCCACTGAGGGCACCAGAATGATCAAGCGTATCGCCCGGACCGCCGGGTTCGCCGGCCTGCTCGCCGCCATCGTGCTGACCCTGCTGCAGAGCCTGTGGGTAACCCCGTTGATTCAGCACGCGGAGACCTTCGAAGTCGCGGAGCCTGCAGCCACAAGGGAACATGGCCATGACACTGGCACCGTCGCTCACGACCATGACGGCGCCGATGGCCACGGCCATGACGGTGAAGCCTGGGCCCCTGAGGACGGCTGGCAGCGCCTGTTATCCACAGGCCTGAGCAACCTGGTGGTGGCTGTCGGCTTTGCGCTGATGCTCGCCGGTCTGTTCACCCTGCGTGCCCCCGAGAAAACCTGGCAGGGCCTGCTCTGGGGCCTGGCGGGTTTCGCCACCTTCGTACTGGCACCCTCCAGCGGCCTGCCGCCGGAACTGCCAGGCACTGCCGCGGCGGACCTGCTGCTGCGCCAGTACTGGTGGATCGGCACCGCGGCCTCGACCGCCGCCGGCCTGGCGTTGCTGGCATTCGGCAGCAACTGGCTGCTGCGCATTCCGGGCGTGATGATTCTCGCCCTGCCCCACCTGATTGGCGCGCCGCAGCCCGAAGCACATGAAAGCCTGGCGCCCGAAGCGCTGGAGCATCAGTTCATCCTCGCCTCGCTGCTGACCAACGCGGTTTTCTGGGCCGCCCTGGGCCTGACTGCCGCCTGGTTCCATGGCCGTGGGCGCCAGCCGCAGTGAATGAGCGGCCCATCCTCGTCGCCGGCCTGGGTTGCCGGCGCGAGTGCTCGCGCGATGAGCTGCTGGCCTTGCTCGACAGCACCCTGGCCGAGCAGGGCTCGAGCACGGCTGAGCTGACGGCCCTGGCCAGCAGCGCCCACAAGGCGGCTGAACCTGGCCTCCAGCTGTTGGCCGCGCACCTGAACCTGCCGATCCACTTCCTGCCCGCCGAGGTGCTGGCGGGTTACCATGGGCGCCTGACCGAGACCTCGGCCAAGGCGTTGCGGGTGACCGGCATGCCAGGCATCGCCGAAGCCAGCGCCCTGGCCCTGGCCGAACAGCTGAGCGGCCGACCCGCTCGCCTGTGGATAACCAAGCGCAAGAGCGCCGCCGCCACCCTGGCCGTAGCCCGAGTCGATGGGTAGGGATCAAGCCCTATCGATCTGCCGGGATTTTCATCGGTCGATACAAGACACCGCCACCCCATATTCAGGAACCGCATGACCGTCTACTTCATTGGCGCCGGCCCCGGCGACCCCGAGCTGATCACCGTCAAGGGTCAGCGCCTGATCCGCAGCTGCCCGGTGATCCTCTACGCCGGCTCGCTGGTGCCCGACGCGGTGCTCGACGGCCATCAGGCCCATCAGGTGGTCAATACCGCCGAGCTGCACCTGGATGAAATCATCGCCCTGCTGCGCGCCGCCCACGCCCGTGGCGAGGACGTGGCGCGGGTGCATTCCGGCGACCCGTCGCTGTATGGCGCCATCGGCGAGCAGATTCGTCACCTGCGCGCGCTGGGCATACCCTTCGAGATCATTCCCGGCGTGACGGCCACGGCCGCCTGCGCTGCGCTGCTGGAAAGCGAACTGACGCTGCCCGGGGTGTCACAGACGGTGATCCTCACCCGCTACGCCAGCAAGTCGCCGATGCCGGCCGGCGAGCAGCTGCAAGACCTCGCCCGCCACGGCGCGACCATGGCCATCCACCTGGGCGTACCACACCTGGCGAAGATCGTCGCCGAGCTGCTGCCGCACTATGGCGCCAGTTGCCCCATCGCGGTGGTGCATCGCGCCAGTTGGCCGGATCAGGACTGGGCGATCGGCACCCTGGCGGATATCGAGGCGAAGGTCAGCGCCAAGGGCTTCAAACGTACCGCGCTGATTCTCGTCGGCCCGGTACTGGGCGCGGAGGATTTCGCCGACTCGGCGCTCTACAACGAAGGCCACCGCCACCTGTTCAGGGCAGGCGCTGCAGACGATACAGGCTCTCGCTGACCTTGCCGCAGTTGTCGGCAATGGCGATCTGCGCCCCCTGGCGGGCAAGGCGCTCGTTGAGGTCGCTGGCGTACAGCTGCTTGAGGAAGGTCGGGTAGTCGAGCGCCCCATGCTGGCCGAACAACCAGGCATGCAGCGCGGGCAGACGAAAGCTCCACGCCCCCTCCTGGCAATCGAAACCGGCCTCACGCAGCCGTACGATCAATTGCTGATCACCCTGCAGCACCGCTTGGCAGCAGCCATGCAGGGTATCGACCCAGACGGCCAGGTCAGGCAACCCCCCCGCTTGGTGACCAAGCCAGGGGCGAACATCGGATCCAGCAGCAACGATACGATCCCGCCGGTGGTGAGTGCGAGGTAGGGCGGTGCGCCGGACTGTTTTTTCATACCCGTGTAGGTCTGTCAAGGCCAGGTTAAACATCATTATGCTTTTTAACCCTCCCGATCTGCGCGTGACCGAGCCTCAGTCGGCGCTTGCAGAGGTCTCCTCGAGGGGAGCCACCCGCACGACACCTCCGTCAATGGGTACGATCAGACGCCCAGCACGCATTTCGATGCCTGCTCGTGCGCGTTGTGCCGCGGCGGCACCAGATGCTGGCTGCTCTACGGCAGCAGGTAGCACGGCAACCGCTGGCGCGCCGGACACCTGGCCAGCGGGGGGCTGTAACGGTTGGGCTGTCGCCGGGCCCAGCTCTCTCACGAGCGCCGGCGGCGTGGCGCCCGAGCTGATCAGTGACAGAGGCACCACGGGCGCAGGTCGGAAGTTGGACAGCCTCGGCGCTGGCACGGCTGGGGCCGTAACAGGAGAGCTAACCGCAACCGGTTCAGCCTCAGCCAACCTGGGTGACTGGGCCGAACCATTGGCGCAACCGGCCACCAGGCCCAGTGCTCCTACCACTACCACTACACGCTTCATCTCAACTCCCCCACCGCAACCGCTGCGACAACTACGCGCACCGCCATAGAATCACCAGCGCCTGAAAACATCCTAATGACCACAGCTGCCGGACAGTCCGATTGCCCTGCCTCAAACGCCGTGACCGATGATTGACGAACACTCCTTGAACCACGAAATCGAGGTCGTGGCGGCGCAGATCAGGACGATAAGCCTTTCAAGGATCGCCATGCAATCAGCGACTTCCTGGATCTCCAGAGGCCGCCAGGACATCTAGCCCAAGGCACGATCCAGTTCTGCATAAGCCTTGGCAAGGCGATGACCATCAGCCTAGAAGCTGTGCCCCAGGTTCAGATACAAGGCCTTCTCGTTGTCGTCATTGAGGCCATAGCTGAAATTCAGTGGTCCCAGCGGCGTTTCGTAACCCAGGAACACGCTCGCCGCGTTGATGTAGCCGCTGTCGAAGGCGTTGTCGTTGTTCCATACCCGGCCGCGTTCCAGGGAGGCGCCGAGGTAGAGCGGGAAGTCCAGCGGCAGGAACGAGCGCGGCGTCATGCGCCGGTAGTACACCAGCCGCCCGAGGCTGACGTTCTGCCCGGCCAGGGCGTCCTGGCGGAAGCCCGACAGCTGCTGCGCGCCGCCCAGCTGGAAGCTGGAGGTGACGATTTCCGCGTCGTCCAGGGTGCGCCCGTAGCGGCCGCCGATCACCAGGCTGTGCGGTCCCTGGCTGAAGGCCTTGTCGAGCTTGATCTGCCATTGCCGATAGCGATCGTCGGCACCGAGGCTGGCGTCGTACTGACGCAGGTTAAGGCTGATCTCCTCGCCCTCGTGGGGAAAGTCGACGTTGTCCAGGGTGTCGAAGGCGTACTGCAGCTCGTAGTAGCCCTCGGTAAAGCTGAACTCCGGCTGATCGCGTTCACCGATACGTACCTCGGCATCCCCCCAGGCCTGGCCGACACCGAAACGCAGCTCGCCGTTGTTGGCGATCTGCCGGCCGAGGTCGAACCCGTAGCCGTAGCGCTGCACCCGGTATTCGGCGATCGGGTCGTTGTTCAGCACGGACTCCAGGTTCCAGGCCTCGGCATGCAGATTCGGCGCCACGAACCAGCGCGAACCGACGTCGAGTGGCTGGTAGAACTCGCTGAACAGCTCCTGGCGGTCGCCCAGTTGTACCCGGGTGAGCCACTCGGCACCGAGCCGGTTGATGCCGTTCTTGCGAAAGCTCGCCCCCAGGTTGAAGACGCTGTCGCCGTTGAAATCGTCGGAGAGGTTCAGCCCCAGGCGCAGGTAGTCGGTGCCGGTGCGCTTTTCCCGGGCATCGATCACCAGGGTGTTGCGCTCATCGCTGTTGACCACCCGGTACTGCACGCGCTCGAAGTAATCGAGGCCGTACAGGGTGCCCATGTCGCGCTGCAGCTTGGCCATGTCCAGCGGCTCGCCGATGGGCTGGCGGATGTAGTTGCCGATCACCTCGTCGCCGACCTTGGAGTCGTTGGCCACCTGAATGGCGTGGATCACCGGGGCGCGCTGCTGGGCACTGCGTGCCAGGGTCAGCGCGGGATTGCCGCCGCCGCGCCGCACCAGCTCCGCGAGGCGCGGCTGCAGCACCTTGGCGGCCTGGTAGCCCGCCTCGATCATTTCCTCGCCGCGGCCGAAATCGGTGACGGCGAAGCGCGCCATGTCCGGCTGCACCAGCACGTCGCCGTCGCGCAGGGTGGCCAGCTGCTCCTCGGAATTGCGCCGGGTCATCATGGTGATCGACTGGTTGAGCACGTCGACCACGGTGAGCAGTTCCTTGCGCGGTTTCAGCGGCGTGCCGATGTCGACCACGATGACCCGGTCGACGCCCATGTCGCGTGCCACGTCCACGGGAATGTTGTCGACCATGCCGCCATCGACCAGCAGGCGACCGTCCAGCTCGACCGGCGCGAACACCGCCGGGATCGACATGCTGGCGCGGATCACCTGGGGCAGGTGGCCGCTGCGGAACACCACTTTCTGATCGTTGGCGATATCGGTGGCCACGGCGCGGAAGGGAATCGGCAGGCGGTCGAAATCACGCACGTCGCTGCTGCGTACCAGCAGGCGCTCGAGCAGCAGCGCCAGGTTCTGGCCCTGGATCACCCCCAGCGGCAGGCCGAGGCTGCCGTCGTCGCGAAAGCTCAGGCGCTGCTTGATCAGGAAATCGCGGTCATCCTGCTTGCGCCGGAACGGCACGTCGGTGCGCGGCGGATCGTCGGAGAGCACCTGCCGCCAATCCATGGTCAGCGCCACCTCCTCGAGCTCGGCGATGCTGTAGCCTGAGGCATACAGGCCACCGATCACCGCGCCCATGCTGGTGCCGGCAATGGCGTCGATGCGCACGCCCTGCTCCTCCAGCGCCTTGAGTACGCCGATATGGGCCAGGCCCCGCGCTGCGCCGCCGGACAGTACCAGGCCGACCTTGGGCTGGGCCTCTTGGGCAACACCGAGGAGGGGAAACAACAGGAGCAGGAGAACGAGCAGACGACGCATGGCACATCCCTGGCGTTGGGCGAAGAAGCGCCATTATAGGAGCCTCCTCGCCCGGGGTGCGCGCCGTGCGAATACTCGGTTGCAATCAGTGCAGGCGGCGGAACTCGCCAACCAGTGGGTCGTGGAAACTGGAGATTTCCGATTGCAGGCGACGATTCTCGCCATAGGCCTCGATGGCGCGACGGTAACGCATGCGCTGTTCGTCGAGCAGCTTGCGGCGGGCTTTCACCACGCTCTGATCCGGGTGCAACGCTTCATCCACATGGCGAGCCATGGCAGGTCTCCAGGTTGAATTACGGGAGACCAGCTTCAGCGAATGCCATGACAGTTTGAGGAAGCAGGCGTGACGCCTGGGTGACGACCGCGTTCAGGCACCTTCTTCGTGGGCTTTCACCGACTTGGCCGACAAGCGCAGGCTGCGCAAGCTGCGTTTGACGCTCTTGAGGTGGTTGACCAGGCTGGGGCCGCGGGCCATGGCCACGCCCATGGCCAGTACGTCGATGACCACCAGGTGGGCGATACGCGAGGCCAGCGGCGTGTAGATCTCGGTATCTTCCTGCACGTCGATGGCCAGGTTCACCGTGGCCAGCTCGGCCAGCGGCGTCTGCCCGGGGCACAGGGCGATCAGCGAGGCACCGGCTTCACGCACCACGTTGGCGGTGATCAGCAGGTCCTTGGAGCGACCGGACTGGGAGATGCACACCGCCACATCGGAAGGCTTGAGGGTAATGGCCGACATCGCCTGCATGTGCGGGTCGGAATAGGCCGCGGCATTGAGCAGCAGGCGGAAGAACTTGTGCTGGGCATCGGCGGCGACCGCGCCAGACGCCCCGAAACCATAGAACTCGATACGCTGCGCCTGGGAGCAAAGGCCAATGGCCTTTTCCAGTGCTACCGGGTCGAGCTTCTCGCGCACCTCGATCAGGGTATGCAGGGTGGTGTCGAAGATCTTCATGCTGAAATCGGCGACCGAGTCGTCCTCGCGGATCGCGAACTGGCCGAAGCTCGCGCCGGCGGCCAGGCTCTGCGCCAGCTTGAGCTTGAGATCCTGAAAGCCGCTGCAGCCGATGGCGCGACAGAAGCGCACGATGGTCGGCTCGCTGATGCCCACCAGGTGCGCCAGCTCGGCCATGGAGCTGTGCATGACCGCCGCAGGATCGAGGAGCACATGATCGGCCACCTTGAGTTCCGACTTGCGCAGGAGGTGGCGTGACTGGGCGATGTGCTGCAACAAATTCACGGGCAGGGACTCGACTGGCAAAGGATGGTTACGCCGGCTGGCTATTCGAGCGTCACGACTCGGTTATGATCGAGGGACGCCGCCGGGCTGTAGTGATCTTGTAGTTATACTACAAGCCTGGCGACCTCGCACGGACTAACCGAATCGGAGTTCCCATGCAGAGCAATTGCGACATGCTGGTATTCGGCGGCACAGGCGACCTCGCCCTGCACAAGCTGCTACCGGCCCTCTATTACCTGCATCGCGGCGGCCGCCTGCACCGCGGTACGCGCATTCTCGCCCTGGCCCGTAGTCCCCACAGCCGGGCTGCCTACCAGGCCCTCGCCGAGCGCCATTGCCGCGCCCAGGTGGCCCGCGCCGATTTCGACGATGACACCTGGCGCAGCTTCGCCGAGCGCCTGGACTACTTCCCCATGGACGCCTCGCAAAGCGCCGACTTCGGCCGCCTGGGCAAGACCCTGGGCAGCGACCGGGATCGCGTCAGGGTCTATTACCTGGCCACCGCACCGGATCTGTTCGAAGCCATCGCCACCCACCTCAAGGTCGCCGGCCTGGCCGGCGCGGGTGCGCGCATCGTGCTGGAAAAACCCATCGGCCATTCGCTGCAGTCCGCCCAGGCGATCAACGCCGGCATCGGCGCGGTGTTCGATGAATCCCAGGTGTTTCGCATCGACCATTACCTGGGCAAGGAAACCGTGCAGAACCTGATGGCGCTGCGCTTCGCCAATGCGCTGTTCGAGCCGGTGTGGCGGGCCGGGCACATCGACCACGTGCAGATCAGCGTGTGCGAGACCCTGGGTGTGGAAAACCGCGGCGCCTACTACGACAACGCCGGCGCCATGCGCGACATGATCCAGAACCACCTGCTGCAGCTGCTCTGCCTGGTGGCCATGGAGGCGCCGGTGCGCTTCGATGCCGAGTCGGTGCGCAACGAGAAGGTGAAGATTCTCGAAGCCCTCAAACCCATCACCGGCCAGGATGTGCGCGACAAGACCGTGCGCGGCCAGTACACCGCCGGCAAGATTGGCGGCCAGGAGGTGCCGGCCTACTATTTCGAAAAACACGTCGACAACGACAGCGATACCGAAACCTTCGTCGCCGTGCAGGCCGAGATCAACAACTGGCGTTGGGCCGGCGTGCCCTTCTACCTGCGCACCGGCAAGCGCCTGGCCCGCAAGACCTCGGAAATCCTCATCCAGTTCAAGCCGGTGCCCCACCAGCTGTTCGGCAACGGCCAGGCCAACCAGTTGCTGATCCGCCTGCAGCCCGAGGAACGCATCAGCCTGCAGCTGATGGCCAAGAACCCCGGCAAGGGCATGCGCCTGCAACCGGTCGAACTGGACCTGAACCTGGCCGATGCCTTCAACAAGCAACGCCGCTGGGACGCCTACGAGCGGCTGCTGCTGGACGTGATCGAGGGTGACTCGACGCTGTTCATGCGCCGCGATGAAGTCGAAGCGGCCTGGCAGTGGGTCGACCCGATCATCAAGGGCTGGCAACAGCACTACCAGAGCCCGCGCCCCTATGCGGCAGGCAGCAATGGGCCGGAACAGCTCCAGCACCTGCTGGAGCGTCATGGACGGCAGTGGAGTGAAGACAGCGAATAAACTGCAGCGGTACGAGGGCGCGCCGGCATCAACAGCCTGCAGGGAAGACGGCAGGGTAGTCAGCTAACACCACCCGCCGTCCCTCTGAGCACGCCCTGGATCAGGCGCCGATCACGCCGCCGTCGTCGCGGCTGATGACCACCACCGTCGAGCGCGGATGCACGCCGGCCTGGTGGTCTGGGAAGCTCGAGCCGCCCTCTTCGCCCGGGTGCTGAATGCCCACGAACATGCTCCTGTAGTCCGGCGAGAAGGCCAGCCCGGTGACCTCGCAGCCCACCGGCCCGACCATGAAACGGCGGATCTCGCCGGTGTGCGGGTCAGCGCAGAGCATCTGGTTGTTGCCCATACCGGCATAGTCGCCCTTGTTGCTGTACTTGCCGTCGGTCTGGATCCACAGCCGGCCGCCACCGTCGAAGCCGACGCCGTCCGGGCTGTTGAACATGTTGTCGGCATTGATAGCGTGGCTACCTGCCTGGGGCGTGCCAGCGTGCACCACCGGGTTGCCGGCGACCACGAACAGGTCCCATTGGAAATCCATGGCGGCGGCATCGTCACCCTGCTCGCGCCAGCGCAGGATCTGCCCGTACAGGTTGTTGGCCCGCGGGTTCGGGCCGCCGACCGGTTGTCCGGGCTCGCCGCGCTTGCTGTTGTTGGTGAGGGTGCAATAGACCTGACCGTCCTTGGGGCTGACGGTGATCCACTCGGGGCGGTCCATGCGCGTAGCGCCTACATGGGTGCCGGCCTGCCGCGCGCGAATCACCACCTCGGCCTGGTTGGCAAAGCCGTGCTCGGCGGTCAGGCCATGCTTGCCGGCGGTGAGCTCGATCCAGCGACCCTGGCCTTTCGGATGATCGGCGTCGCCGTTGCCCTCGTCGAAACGCGCCACGTAAAGCGTGCCCTGGTCGAGAATATGACGGTTGGCCTTGGCATTGTCGCGATCCAGACGATCGCGGGTGATGAACTTGTAGATGAACTCGCCGCGCTCGTCATCGCCCATGTACACCACCACGCGACCATCGCGGGTGGTGGTCAGCGCCGCGTTCTCGTGCTTGAAGCGGCCCAGGGCAGTGCGCTTGATCGGCTTGGCTTGGGGGTCGAAGGGGTCGATCTCGACGATCCAGCCATGGCGGTTCAGCTCGTTGGGGTTCCGGGCGATATCGAAGCGTGGGTCGAAGCGGTGCCAATCGTTCTCGGCACTGGCATGCAGTACGCTGAAGCGCTTCTGGTCGGGGGTGAACTGCAGATTGGCATCGCTGCTGCCAAAGCAGTCGCTGAAGTTCTCTTCACAGGTCAGGTAGGTACCCCAGGGCGTCTGGCCACTGGAGCAGTTCTGGAAGGTGCCCAGCACCTCGATACCGAGCGGATCGGCCTCGGTCTTGAGCAGGTCATGGCCGCGGGCCGGGCCGCTCACTTCGATCGGCAGGTTGCCGTGCACCCGGCGATTGTAGGGCGAGCCCTGCACGAAGGCCCAGCCACCCTCACCGCGACGCACCTCGATCACCGTCACCCCCTCGGCGTTCTGTGCCTTGCGCACGTCCTCGGCGGATTTCGGCAGGCCGCCATGGGCCAGCAGATAGCGGTAATTCACGTATTCGTTGTTGATGGCCATCAGCGCGCGGTCGGGGTCGCCCGGCCAGGGAAAGAAACTCATGCCATCGGTGTTGTCACCGAACTGCAGCAACTGCTCGGCCGCGCTGTTGCTGCCGTCGCCCTTGAACGCCGGGCCACCGGCCTGCAATGGCTGGCCCCAGCTGATCAGCGGGCGGAACGAATAGCCAGGCGGCAAGGTGATGGTGTCGGCCGTGGAGGCAGCCAGGTTGCCGAAACCCAGCAGCGGGCTTGGGACGGTGGCACTGATCGAATCGGCCAGTACGCTACGGCTCAGCAAACCGCCGCCAAGAAACAGCGCCGCGCCGGTCAGCGCCCCGGCACCGATGAAACGGCGGCGGGAAAGGGTCAGGCGTTCGAGGTCGGTCAATTGGTCATCATGCATCACGGCGCTCCTGCGTTCTTCTGATGCGCAGGCACGCTAGGCAAAGAAGATGACGATTGGATGACGCTTCGGTGAATGGCCTTTTCCAGAGCGAGCACACGACTCAACTTGGCTAGTCACATTTATCGTGGTCGAAGCTGTGGATAAGCTGGTAGCCGTCGCTTACACGCTTAGTGCCACGCGGAAAGCATAGCGTTGATCAGGATTTGAGCATCCTCCGTCGGTTATGCACAGATGCCTTGGATAAGATCTTTCATCACCTGTGGATATAGTTACACAGGCCAGTAACCACGGTGCTTTCAAGCAGGCTGTTCAATCCTTGAACAGCGTACCCAGCCATTGCCCGATAGACTACATAGGCGTCGCCCCGAAACTTCTATATGATTCATATATGAACCGTATAGAGGAACCACCATGGGTATCGTCAATATCGAAGACGAGCTGCACGATCAGATTCGCCGGGCGAGCAGCGTTTCGCATCGCTCCATCAACGCCCAGGCCGGCTTCTGGATCCGTATTGGCATGCTCTGCGAAATGAATCCGACTCTGAGCTTCAACGAGCTGATGGCTGCCGAACTGCGCGCTGCCGGTGTATCGGCGCCTGGTCTGGCGAATGCGTCATGATCAAGACACCGGCCGAAATCGCCTTGATGGCCGAGTCCGGCAGGCTGCTGGCCCTGGTATTTGACCATCTCGACCAGCTGGATCTGCACGGCATGTCGACCATGCAGGTCAATGACCTTGTGGATAACTTCATTGTCCACAACCTTCAGGCGCGCCCGGCGAGCAAGGGGCAGTACGGCTATGCCTATGCACTGAATGCCTCGCGCAACCAAGTGGTCTGCCACGGCGTACCCAGTCCTGCCGAGATACTGCAAGACGGCGACCTGGTGAATTTCGATATCACCCTGGAAAAGAACGGCTATATCGCCGACTCCAGCAAGACCTACCTGATCGGCAGCGTTTCGCCTGAAGCCCAGCGTCTTACCCGCGTGACCTACGAAGCGCTTTGGAAAGGCATCGCTGCGGTGCGCCCGGGCGGCCGCTTGGGCGACATTGGCCACGCCATCGAACGCCATGCCCGCGCCCACGGCTATTCGGTGGTGCGCGAATACTGCGGCCACGGCATCGGCAAGCAGATGCACGAAGCACCGGAAGTGTTGCATTGGGGCAAGGCTGGAACCGGCCTGACCCTGCGCGAGGGCATGACCTTCACCATCGAACCGATGATCAACCAGGGCAAACCCGCCACCAGAACCCTGGGCGACGGCTGGACGGTAGTGACCACTGACGGCCTGTTGTCCGCGCAGTTCGAGCACACCGTGGCGGTCACGGCTGACGGTGTTCGGGTGCTGACCCTGGGAGCGGATGAAACGCCGCTGCGCTGATACGCTGCAAGCGTTCGAAGCAAGCCGTAAATCGCTGGCCTGCGTATTCAGCCCGTGGCCGCTTCTGCCCAGTCAGGTATCCAACTTCACCAACACCCACGGCAGCATCAGCTGGGTCAGCGGGCCGATGCCGAAGGCGAACAGCAGGGTGCCGATGCCCAGCACCTTGTAGCCGGCAAGCAGGGTGCCGACCAACAACACGCTCAACTCGATGGCGGTGCGCATCGAGCGCAGCGAGTAACCGGTCACCCGATGCAGGCCGGTCATCAGGCCATCACGCGGGCCACGACCCAGCTGGGCGCCGATGTACAGCGCCGAGCCTAAACCGCACAGCAGCACGCCGCCCAGGGTCAGTAGCAGGCGCCAGATGAAGCCTTCCGGCGCCACCAGCAGCTGCAGGCTGAGGTCCGCCACCAGGCCGATCACCACCGCGTTGGCGAGGGTGCCGAGGCCGGGGATTTCACGCAGCGGAATCCACAACAGCAGCACCAGGAAGGACACACCGACCACGATCCAGCCGAAGCTCAACGGCAACAACTTGGCCAGGCCGACATGCAGCGCATCCCAGGGCGATAGCCCCAGGTTGCCGCGAATCATCATCGCCATGGACATGCCGAAGAAGGCCAGGCCGACGAACAGCTGCAGCAGCCGTAGCGGCAGTTTGCCGGCACGCAGTTGCGCCAGTGGCCCGAGCTGGGCCAGCACGGGCTTATTGCGCATCACTCCACCGTGACCGACTTGGCCAGGTTGCGCGGCTGATCCACATCGGTGCCGCGCAGCACCGCCACGTGGTACGACAGCAGTTGCAGCGGCAGGGTATAGAGAATCGGTGCCAGCGCATCGTGGATATGCGGCATGTTCACCACATGGGTACCCTCGCCATTGCTCATGGCAGCGCTGGCATCGGCAAACACGATCAGCTCGCCGCCACGAGCGCGAACCACCTGCAGGTTGGACTTGAGCTTGTCGAGCAGGTCGTTGTTGGGCGCCACGGTGACCACTGGCATATCGGCGTCGACCAGGGCCAGCGGACCATGCTTGAGCTCACCAGCCGGGTAGGCCTCGGCGTGGATATAGGAGATTTCCTTGAGCTTCAGGGCGCCTTCCATCGCCACCGGGTACTGGGCGCCACGGCCGAGGAACAGGGTGTGGTGCTTCTCGGCGAACAGCTCGGAAACCTTCTCGACGATCTTGTCCATCGCCAGGGCTTCGTCCAGCCGCGCCGGCAGGCGGCGCAGCTCCTCGACCAGCTCGGCGGCAACGACATCCTGCAGCGTACCTTTGACCTGGCCGAGGGCCAGGGTCAGCAGCATCAGGCCGACCAGTTGAGTGGTGAAGGCCTTGGTGGAAGCGACGCCAATCTCGGGGCCGGCATGGGTCAGCAGGGTCAGATCGGACTCGCGCACCAGCGAGCTGATGCCGACGTTGCAGATCGCCAGGCTGGCCAGGTAGCCACCATCGGCCTTGGCATTGCGCAGGGCAGCCAGGGTATCGGCGGTTTCACCGGACTGGGAGATGCTGACGAACAGGGTGTCCGGCTGCACCGCGACACGCCGATAGCGGAACTCGCTGGCCACTTCGACCTGGCAGGGAATGCCGGCCAGCTCTTCGAGCCAGTAACGGGCGACCATGCCGGCGTGGTAGCTGGTGCCGCAGGCGACGATCTGCACGTTGCGCACCTTGGCGAACAGCTCGGCAGCCTGTGGCCCGAAGGCCTGTACCAGCACGTGGTCAGTGCCCAGGCGGCCTTCCAGGGTGCGCTGCACGACGGTGGGCTGTTCGTGGATTTCCTTGAGCATGAAGTGGCGGAACGCGCCCTTGTCGGCGGCATCGGCGCCTTCGTGGTACTGCACCGCTTCGCGTTGCACCGGGTTGCCGTGGGTGTCCCAGATCTGCACGCTGTCGCGGCGGATCTCGGCGATATCGCCCTCCTCCAGGTACATGAAACGGTCGGTGACCTGGCGCAGGGCCAACTGGTCGGAGGCCAGGAAGTTCTCGCCCAGGCCCAGGCCGATCACCAGCGGGCTGCCACTGCGCGCGGCCAGCAGGCGATCCGGATTGGCTGCGCTGACCACCGCCAGGCCATAGGCGCCGCGCAGCTGCTTGACCACTGCCTTGAGGGCGTCGGCCAAGTCGGCGTGGCTCTTCAGGATGTGATCGAGCAGGTGGACGATGACTTCGGTGTCGGTATCCGAACTGAAGTGGTAACCCAGGCCCTGCAGCTGCTCGCGCAGCGGGCCATGGTTTTCGATGATGCCGTTGTGCACCACCGCCAGTTGATCCCCCGAGAAATGCGGGTGGGCATTGTTTTCGGTGGGCACGCCATGGGTGGCCCAGCGGGTGTGGGCGATGCCCAGGCGGCCCGGCAGCGGTTCGCTGTCCAGCGCCGCTTCCAACTCGCTGACCTTGCCCACCCGGCGGCGGCGCTGCAGGCTGCCCAGGTCATCGATCAGCGCCACACCGGCGCTGTCATAGCCGCGGTACTCGAGGCGCTTGAGGCCCTCGACCAGCACGGCGGTAATATTGCGTTCGGCGATGGCGCCTACGATGCCACACATAGCGTTCTCCTCAGGATGGGTCGATGGCCGCGCAGATCAGCTGGATCCCGCGGGCCAAGAGTTGTTCGCGCGCCTCGCTGGCGAGGCGCTCGTCGGTAATCAGGGTGTGCACGCTGCCCCAGGGCAGCTCGAGATTGGGAATGCGCCGGCCGATCTTGTCGCTCTCGACCATGACGATCACCTCGCGAGCCACCTCGGCCATCACTCGCGACAGGCCCAGCAGTTCGTTGAAGGTGGTGGTGCCGCGCTGCAGGTCGATGCCGTCGGCACCGATGAAAAGCTGGTCGAAATCATAGGAGCGCAGCACCTGCTCGGCGACCTGGCCCTGGAAGGATTCCGAATGCGGATCCCAGGTGCCGCCGGTCATCAGCAGCACCGGCTCGTGCTCGATATCGCGCAGGGCATTGGCCACGTTCAGGGAATTGGTCATCACCACCAGCCCGGGCTTGTGGCCCAGTTCGGGGATCATTGCCGCGGTGGTGGTGCCGCTGTCGATGATTATCCGCGCGTGCTCACGGATGCGCGCCACGCCCGCCCGGGCAATGGCCTGCTTGTAGCGGGACACCGGCTGGCTGCTTTCGACCATCATTTCCTGGGGCAGCGGTACCGCACCGCCATAGCGGCGCAACAGCAGGCCATTGGCTTCCAGCGCGGCGAGGTCCTTGCGGATGGTCACTTCGGAAGTGGCGAAACGCTTGGCCAGGGCATCGACGCTCACCTCGCCCAGCTCGGCGAGCAGGGCAAGAATGGTATGGCGACGTTGCGGCGTGTTGCGTTTGGACATGCTTAAGTTTCGATTCGAAAGATAATGGCGCGAATCAAAACCTAACGGAGCTTTGCTGTCAAGCCGCTCAAGGCTGTGGATAACCCCATCGGCGACCGCATTGCGCCGATAGCCAGGTTATCCACAGAAGAGACCTTACTTCTGTTTTTTGGTGGGGCGCTGCCAGCCTTCGATATTGCGCTGGCGACCGCGAGCTACGGCCAGGTTGTTGGCCGGTACATCCGAGGTGACCACCGAACCGGCGGCGGTGGTAACGCCATCGCCAAGGGTAACGGGCGCAACCAGTGCGCTGTTGGAGCCGACGAACACATCCTCACCCATGACGGTGCGATGCTTGTTGGCGCCATCGTAGTTGCAGGTGATGGTGCCGGCGCCGATGTTGGTGCGCGCGCCGATCTCGGCGTCGCCCAGGTAGCTCAGGTGGCCGGCCTTGGCACCCTCGCCCAGCACGGCATTCTTCAACTCCACGAAGTTACCCACATGGGCCCTGGCGCCCAGCACGCTACCCGGGCGCAGGCGGGCGAAGGGGCCGCAGTCGGCACCCTGGCCGACTTCGGCACCTTCGAGATGGCTGCTGGCCTTGACGATGGCGCCCCTGCGCAGGGTGCTGTCTTTGATCACGCAGTTGGGGCCGATCTGTACGTCATCCTCGATGACCACGCGGCCTTCGAGGATCACGTTGATATCGATGGTCACGTCGCGGCCCACGGTCACTTCACCGCGCACGTCGAAACGATGGGGATCGCGCAGCGTCACGCCCTGGGCCATCAGGCGGCGCGCCATGCGCTCCTGGTAATGGCATTCGAGCTGCGACAGCTGGATGCGGTCGTTGGCACCGAGTACTTCCATCTCGTCAGCGGCGGTGGCGGTGGCCACCACCAGGCCGTCGGCCACCGCCATGGCGATCACGTCGGTCAGGTAGTACTCGCCCTGGGCGTTGCTGTTCGACAGCCGCCCGAGCCAGTCGCCCAGGCGTTTGCCCGGCACGGCGAGAATGCCGGTGTTGCCTTCGCGGATCTGCCGCTGCGCCTCGCTGGCATCCTTGTGCTCGACGATGGCCTGCACCGCGCCCTGCTCGTTACGCACGATGCGGCCGTAGCCGGTCGGGTCGGCCAGTTCGACGGTGAGCAGGCCCAGCTGATTGTGGTTGACCAGCTCCAGCAGGCGCTGCAGGGTCGCCGGCTCGATCAGCGGCACGTCGCCGTAGAGGATCAATACCGTATCGGCACTCAGCGCCGGCTGCGCCTGGGCCACCGCATGACCGGTACCCAGCTGCTCGGCCTGGATGACGAAATTCAGGTCGTCGGCCGCCAGGCGCTCGCGTACCTTCTCGGCGCCATGGCCAATCACCACCTGGATGCTCTGCGGCTGCAGGCTGCGGGCGGTGTCGATGACATGACCGAGCATGGGCTTGTGAGCCACCGGGTGCAGCACCTTGGGCAGGGCCGAACGCATGCGGGTGCCCTGGCCGGCGGCGAGAATGACGATATCGAGGGACATGGGAGGCGGTTCCTTGGCGACCCTGGCCGCGCGGGTCGGCAGGGAAATGTAAACGGCAGAAAAGCAAAAGGGTAGCCAAGGCTACCCTTTTACCAAGCAACGATGAAGAGCGTCGGTATCAGCTACCGCCGAACTTCTTGCGCATTTGCTGGACGGTGCGCAGCTGGGCTGCGGCCTCGGCCAGACGAGCCGCGGCGGAACCGTAGTCGAACTCGGCTCCCTGCTCGCTCAGCGCTTTCTCGGCAGCCTTGACGGCTTCCTGAGCGGAGGCTTCATCCAGGTCGGCAGCGCGCTGCACGGTGTCGGCAAGAACCTTGACCATGCTTGGCTGCACTTCCAGGAAGCCACCGGAGATGTAGAACACCTCGGTATCGCCACCCTGCTTGACCAGACGAATCGGGCCCGGCTTGAGGTCGGTGATCAACGGTGCGTGGCCTGGGGAAATCCCCAGATCACCCAGGTTGCCGTGGGCGATCACCATTTCGACCAGACCGGAGAAGATCTCGCCTTCTGCGCTGACGATGTCGCAATGGACTGTCATAGCCATATCTAGCCTCACGTAAGCGCCCGTTGCCGGGCGCACGGGTGATTACAGTTTCTTCGCTTTCTCGATGGCTTCTTCGATGCCACCGACCATGTAGAACGCCTGCTCCGGCAGGTGATCGTACTCACCTTTGAGGATGCCGCTGAAACCAGCGATGGTGTCCTTCAGGGAAACGTACTTGCCTGGCGAACCGGTGAACACTTCAGCAACGAAGAACGGCTGGGACAGGAAACGCTGGATCTTACGAGCACGGGATACCAGCTGCTTGTCTTCTTCCGACAGTTCGTCCATGCCGAGAATCGCGATGATGTCCTTCAGCTCCTTGTAGCGCTGCAGCACGTACTGAACGCCGCGAGCGGTGTCGTAGTGCTCCTGGCCGATCACGTTCGGGTCCAGCTGACGCGAGGTCGAGTCCAGTGGGTCGACCGCCGGGTAGATACCCAGGGAGGCGATGTCACGGGACAGTACGACGGTGGCGTCCAAGTGGGCGAAGGTGGTCGCCGGGCTCGGGTCGGTCAGGTCGTCCGCAGGGACGTATACGGCCTGGATCGAGGTGATCGAACCGGTCTTGGTGGAGGTGATGCGCTCTTGCAGAACACCCATCTCTTCAGCCAGGGTCGGCTGGTAACCCACTGCCGACGGCATACGGCCGAGCAGTGCGGATACTTCGGTACCGGCCAGGGTGTAGCGGTAGATGTTGTCCACGAAGAACAGTACGTCACGGCCTTCGTCACGGAACTTCTCGGCCATGGTCAGGCCGGTCAGTGCGACGCGCAGACGGTTGCCTGGTGGCTCGTTCATCTGACCGTAAACCAGGGCTACCTTGTCGAGAACGTTGGAGTCCTTCATCTCGTGGTAGAAGTCGTTACCCTCACGGGTACGCTCACCCACACCGGCGAACACGGAATAACCGCTGTGCTCGATGGCGATGTTACGGATCAGCTCCATCATGTTGACGGTCTTGCCGACACCGGCACCACCGAACAGACCGACTTTACCGCCCTTGGCGAACGGGCAGACCAGGTCGATGACCTTGATGCCGGTTTCCAGCAGCTCGTTGGAGCCCGATTGTTCGGCGTAGGTCGGTGCGGCACGGTGAATGCCCCAGCGCTCTTCTTCGCCGATCGGACCGGCTTCGTCGATCGGGTTGCCCAGCACGTCCATGATACGGCCCAGGGTCTTGACCCCGACCGGTACCTGGATGCCAGCGCCGGTGCTGTCGACGTTCAGGCCACGCTTGAGGCCTTCGGTCGAACCCATCGCAATGGTACGCACCACGCCGTCGCCCAGCTGCTGCTGAACTTCCAGCGTGGTTTCGGCGCCGACCACTTTCAGCGCTTCATAAACACTCGGCACCTTGTCACGCGGGAATTCCACGTCGATGACGGCGCCGATGATTTGAACGATACGTCCGCTACTCATCTTTGGTTCCTCTGAATATTTGAACCGTTAAACCGCGGCAGCGCCGCCGACGATTTCCGAAATTTCCTGGGTGATCGCTGCCTGACGCGCCTTGTTGTAGATCAACTGCAGGTCTTTGATGAGGTCGCCCGCGTTATCGGTGGCGTTCTTCATCGCGATCATCCGTGCGGCCTGTTCGGCTGCATTGTTCTCGACCACTGCCTGGTACACCTGCGACTCCACGTAGCGCACCATCAGCCCGTCAAGCAGCTGCTTGGCGTCGGGTTCGTACAGGTAGTCCCAGTGGTGCTTCAGTTCCTGATCCGGATCGGCCACCAGTGGAATCAACTGCTCCACGGTCGGCTTCTGGGTCATGGTATTGATGAACTTGTTGGAAACCACGGACAAACGGTCGATGCGCCCTTCCAGGTAAGCATCGAGCATCACCTTGACGCTGCCGATCAGATCGTTGATCGACGGCTCTTCGCCGAGGTGGCTGATCGCAGCGACCACGTTGCCACCAAAGTTGCGGAAGAATGCCGCACCCTTGCTGCCAACTACGCAGAGATCGATCTCCACGCCGCGCTCGCGGTTTGCCGACATGTCCTTGACCAGGGCCTTGAACAGGTTGGTATTCAAGCCACCGCACAGACCACGGTCCGAACTCACCACCACGTAACCGACGCGCTTGACTTCGCGTTCGATCATGAAGGGGTGACGGTACTCCGGGTTGGCGTTGGCCAGGTGACCAATTACCTGGCGGATACGCTCCGCGTAGGGACGGCTAGCTGCCATGCGCTGTTGTGCCTTGCGCATCTTGCTGACCGCCACCTTTTCCATGGCGCTGGTGATCTTCTGCGTGCTTTTGATGCTCGCAATCTTGCTGCGAATCTCTTTTGCGCCTGCCATTTCACACCTATCGGGTTAGCAGGCGGGCGTCTCGCGACGCCCGCTGCGGCTTACCAGGTTTGGGTGGCTTTGAACTTCTCGATACCGGCTTTGAGCTGGCCATCGATATCGTCGTTGAAGTCACCCTTCTCGTTGATCTTCGCCATCAGGTCGGCGTGATCACGGTTGAAGAAGGCGATCAGAGCCTGCTCGAAGCTGATGATCTTGGCGACTTCGATGTCGGTCAGGAAACCACGCTCGGCGGCATACAGCGACAGCGCCATGTCCGCGATGGACATCGGAGCGTATTGCTTCTGCTTCATCAGCTCGGTAACGCGCTGACCATGCTCGAGCTGCTTGCGGGTGGCTTCGTCCAGGTCGGACGCGAACTGGGCGAATGCCGCCAGTTCACGGTACTGAGCCAGAGCGGTACGGATACCACCGGAGAGCTTCTTGATGATCTTGGTCTGCGCAGCACCACCCACACGGGATACCGAGATACCGGCGTTGACGGCCGGACGGATACCCGAGTTGAACATGGCCGATTCCAGGAAGATCTGACCGTCGGTGATGGAAATCACGTTGGTCGGAACGAACGCGGAAACGTCGCCAGCCTGGGTTTCGATGATCGGCAGCGCGGTCAGGGAACCGGTCTTGCCGGTCACGGCGCCATTGGTGAACTTCTCGACGTACTCTTCGGAAACGCGCGATGCACGCTCCAGCAGACGGCTGTGGAGATAGAACACGTCGCCCGGGTAGGCTTCACGGCCTGGCGGACGGCGCAGCAGCAGGGAAATCTGGCGGTAAGCCACTGCTTGCTTGGACAGATCGTCATAAACGATCAGCGCGTCTTCACCGCGGTCGCGGAAGTATTCGCCCATGGTGCAGCCGGCGTAAGGAGCCAGGAACTGCAGCGCAGCGGACTCGGAAGCCGAAGCGGCGACCACGATGGTGTTGGCCAGGGCACCGGACTCTTCCAGCTTGCGCACCACGTTGGCGATGGTCGATTGTTTCTGACCAACGGCGACGTAGACGCAGAAGATGCCGCTGTTCTTCTGGTTGATGATGGCGTCGACGGCCAGGGCGGTCTTGCCGATCTGGCGGTCACCGATGATCAGCTCGCGCTGGCCACGGCCTACCGGAATCATGGCATCGACCGACTTGTAGCCAGTCTGTACCGGCTGGTCGACCGACTTACGCCAGATCACACCCGGAGCCACTTTCTCGACGGCGTCGGTAGCGGCGGTGTTGACCGGGCCCTTGCCATCGATCGGGTTGCCCAGGGCATCGACCACGCGGCCCAGCAGTTCCGGACCAACCGGAACTTCCAGGATGCGACCGGTGCACTTGGCGCTCATGCCTTCGGCCAGGGTGGTGTACGCACCCAGGACAACGGCACCGACGGAGTCCTGCTCCAGGTTCAGTGCCATACCGTAGACGCTGCCCGGAAACTCGATCATTTCGCCGTACATGACGTCGGCGAGACCGTGAATGCGCACGATACCGTCGGATACGCTGACGATGGTGCCTTCGTTACGGGCTTGGGAAGAGACGTCGAGTTTCTCGATACGCCCCTTGATGATTTCACTAATTTCGGAAGGATTGAGTTGCTGCATAGCTCTGCTGCCCCTTCAAACTCAAGATTTCAATGCTTCGGCCAGCTTCGCGATCTTGCCGCGAACTGAGCCATCGATAACCAGGTCGCCGGCGCGGATCACGACACCACCAATCAAGGTGGCATCCTCCGCAGCGTGCAGGCGCACTTCCCGGCCGAGCCGTGCACTGAGAACCTTGGCGAGTTTGTCTTGCTGTTCATCGCTCAATGCGAAGGCACTGGTAACGTCCACGTCGATCGACTTCTCCTGCTCGGCCTTGTACAGCTCGAACAGGGCGAAGATTTCCGGCAACAGGGCCAGACGATCGTTCTCTGCGACAACGTGGATGAAATTGCGTACCTGGGCGTCGAACTTGTCACCACACACCTCGACGAAGGTGGTGGCCTTGTCTGTACTCGTCAAACGCGGGGCCTTGAACACACTCTGCAGGGTGGCGTCTTGCGACACCGCCGCTGCCAGGCCGAGCATGGCTGACCAAGAGGCCAGCTGCTGGTGGGCCTGGGCGTATTCGAAAGCCGCCTTGGCATAAGGTCGGGCCAACGTGGTCAGTTCTGCCATGATCGCGCCCTCGCTTAAATTTCGGCGGCCAGTTTGGAAACCAGCTCCGCATGCGCGTTTTGGTCGATGGATGCGCCCAGGATCTTCTCGGCACCGCCGACGGCCAGAGCACCCACTTGGGCACGCAGGGCGTCTTTGACGCTGTTGATTTCCTGTTCGATCTCGGCCTGAGCCTGAGCCTTCACGCGATCCGCCTCGACGCGAGCCTGATCACGGGCTTCATCGACGATCTGGTTCGCGCGTTTCTTGGCTTGCTCGATGATTTCAGCAGCCTGTGTCTTGGCTTCGCGCAGTTGCTGACCCACTTTCTCTTGGGCCAACTCCAGGTCACGAGCCGCACGACTGGCAGCGTCCAGACCTTCAGCAATCTTCTTCTGACGCTCTTGCAAAGCCGCAATGACCGGAGGCCACACGAACTTCATGCAGAACAGCACGAAGATGAAGAAGGCAACGGACTGGCCAATCAGGGTTGCATTAATGTTCACGCCAACACCTCGCTCGTTCGTTGTCCATCACACCAATCAACTCGAAAAATTCGAGTGATTAGCCAGCGATTTGACCAACGAAGGGGTTCGCGAAGGTGAAGAACAGTGCGATACCAACACCGATCATGGTCACGGCGTCCAGCAGGCCGGCGACGATGAACATCTTGACTTGCAGCATCGGAACCATTTCCGGCTGACGCGCAGCGCCTTCCAGGAACTTGCCGCCCAGCAGGCCGAAGCCAATGGCGGTACCCAGAGCGCCCAGGCCAATCAGCAGAGCAACAGCGATCGCGGTCAGACCAACTACAGTTTCCATCTTTCCTCCCGACTTTTTACGTCGTATTGGTTAAGGTTTTTCTAAGGGTAAAGCGGTAAAGCAAAACCGTTACTTCCAGTGCCCTTGCGGGCGTTCCAGCCAAGGCCGGATCCATCGTGAACGCCGCGCATCGTTGACGCGCGACACGCCCATCAATGGCTGTCTTCGTGCGCCATCGACAGGTAGACGATGGTCAGCATCATGAAGATGAAGGCCTGCAGCGTGATGATGATCAGGTGGAAGACTGCCCAGGCCCACTGCAGGACGCCTGCCAGTGCTGCCAACAGAATGCCGCCGCCGAACATGACCGCGATGAGGATGAAGATCAGCTCGCCGGCATACAGGTTGCCGAACAGTCGCAGGGCCAGGGATACCGGCTTGGCGATCAGGGTCACGAACTCCAGCAGGAAGTTGACCGGGATCAGCAGGATCTTGACGAAGATGTTCTTGGCGCTGAACGGGTGCAGGGTCAGCTCGCCGAGGAAGCCGCCGATGCCCTTGACCTTGATGCTGTAGAAGATGATCAGCGCGAATACCGACAGGGCCATGCCCAGGGTGGCGTTCGGGTCGGTGGTCGGCACGGCGCGGAAGAACAGGTGGTCGTCGCCAGCGATCTTGGCGGCAGCCATCGGGATCCAGTCCACCGGCACCAGGTCCATCAGGTTCATCAGGAAGATCCAGACGAAGATGGTCAGGGCCAGCGGGGCGATCAGCGCGTTACGGCCGTGGAAGGTGTCCTTCACGCTGCCGTCGACGAACTCGACCAGCACTTCGACGAAGTTCTGCAGGCCGCCGGGCTGGCCGGAGGTGGCGCGCTTGGCAGCTGCCTTGAACAGGAAGATGAAGATCAGACCCAGTACCACGGAGATACCCAGGGTATCCAGGTGGAAAGCCCAGAACCCCATCTCTTTGGCTTCCTGGGCCGTGTGGGCGAACCCCCAGCCATTGACCGGGTGCTGACCGAAGGTCAGGTTCTGCAAGTGATGCTGGATATAACCCGAAGCGGTTTCTGCAGCTGCCATAAATCCCTCAAACGCTCTAAGGCTCTAAAAATCATCTCTTCATCAGCAAGGGTGCGATCCAGTTGACCAATTGGGTCAGCAGGAATACGCCGAATAAGGCCGCCGCATCCAAAGGCTTCACACCTGCGAACACCAGTGCGAAAAGCACCGCTGTCAAAACCAGTTTCCCTGCTTCGCCGGCGTAGAACGACCGGACGATGGCCTGGGCAGCCCGCGCTCCGGAAAACCGGAATGCCTTGTGGGCAAAGTACAGATTCGGCAGCCAGGCAATCAGCCCGCCGCACAAGCCGGAATAACCGGCGACATCACCTCGCCATTGCCAGAACACAGCGGCGAACAGAACCAATGCAATCAACTGGGCCAGGAGCACCGGAAAAACCGGCAGGCGATGGAAGGGCAAGCGTTTTGGCGTGCGGATATCCATCGAATTACCTGAATGGCCCTCATGGTATCGGCGCCAGGAGAATCAATGCCTTGGCATAGTTTGTGCCGCCGAAATGCGCGCAGAGTATAGGGGCGGTTCCCACCCCGTTCAACTGCCCGAAAGTCTTTTCGCCGTAGTGCCCCGGGAGCAATTGTTTCAGCGAATGTGGGCTAGAACGCCCTGGAGTTCGTCGAGGGAATTGTAGCGGATGACCAGTTGGCCTTTGCCCTTCTGCCCGTGCTTGATCTGCACCGGAGAGCCCAGCCGCTCAGCCAGGCGCTGTTCGAGCCGGCTGATATCCGGATCGACCTTGGTGGTGGCAGCTGGCCGCTCCTGGGTATTGAGCCACTGGCGCACCAGTGCCTCGGTCTGACGCACGGTCAGGCCCCGTGCGACAACGTGTCGCGCACCTTCGGTCTGCTGCTCCACCGGCAGGCCGAGCAAGGCGCGGGCATGGCCCATTTCCAGGTCGCCATGGGAGAGCAGGGTTTTCACTTCCTCGGGCAGGGCGATCAGGCGCAGCAGGTTGGTGATGGTCACCCGCGACTTGCCGACGGCTTCGGCGACCTGTTGCTGGGTCAGCTGGAACTCCTGCTGCAGACGCTGCAGGGCCATGGCTTCCTCGATGGGGTTGAGGTCTTCGCGCTGGATGTTCTCGATCAGCGCCATGGCGATGGCGGCTTCGTCCGGCAGTTCGCGCACCAGGGCCGGGATGCGATCCAGCCCGGCCTGCTGGGTGGCCCGCCAGCGGCGTTCGCCGGCGACGATCTCGAAGCGTCCTTCGCCCACCGGGCGCACCACGATCGGCTGCATTACGCCGTGGGTCTTGATCGACTGGCTCAGCTCCTCGAGGGCGGTGACGTCCATATCGCGACGCGGCTGGTACTTGCCGCGCTGAATCAGGTCCAGAGGCAGGTGCTGCAACTCACGGGTATCGGCCTTGACCGCTTCCTGCTCGAGGGTATCGACGCTGGTGCCTCCCAGCAGGGCGTCCAGGCCTCGTCCGAGCCCACGTTTCTTGGCAGCCATGCACAGTTTCCTTATACGGTTGCGGTGTGGGCGTTCGCGCGCTGGCGACGAACCAGCTCGCCAGCCAGTGCCAGATAGGCGATCGCACCACGGGATTGCTTGTCATAGACCAGCGCCGGCATGCCGAAGCTGGGGGCTTCGGCCAGTCGCACGTTGCGCGGGATCACGGTTTGATAGAGCGTGTCGGGGAAATGTTCCTTGAGCTGGGCAGACACGTCACTGGTCAGGCTGATGCGCGGATCGTACATGGTGCGCAGCAGGCCTTCGATCTTCAGCGCCGGGTTGAGCAGCTTGCCGATGCGCTGGATGCTGTTGACCAGATCGCTCAGCCCCTCGAGGGCGTAGTACTCGCACTGCATGGGGATGATCACCCCGTCGGCGGCGACCAGGGCGTTGATCGTCAGCATCGACAGCGCCGGCGGGCAGTCGATGAGGATGTAGTCGTAGTTCTCGCGGATCGGCGCCAGTGCGTAACGCAGGCGGCTCTCCTTCATCTTCATTTCCAGCAGGGACACTTCCGCGGCGGTCAGGTCGCGGTTGGCCGGCAGCAGCTGGTAGCCGCCATGCTCGGAGAACTGCATGGCCTCGACCAGGTTGCAGTCGCCGACCAGCACGTCGTAGATGGAGTGCTCCAGGGTCTGCTTGTCGACGCCGCTGCCCGTGGTGGCGTTGCCCTGGGGGTCGAGGTCGATGAGCAGCACACGGCGTTTGGTCGCAACCAGAGACGCCGCCAGGTTGATGCAGGTCGTGGTCTTGCCCACGCCGCCTTTCTGGTTGGCGATTGCGAATACTTTAGCCATGTTGCCGTTCCCCCTAAACCGAGCGACGCAGTATCAACAGATGGCGCTGGCCTTGGCAACCGGGAACCTTGAGCACCTGGGTGGCGGTGAGACTGAAGTCCGCCGGCAGTGCCTGCAGCTCGTCATCCGGGTGCACGCCCTTCATGGCCAGCCACCGGGTGTGGCCATCGCCCAGGTGGCGCGTCCAGTTGGCGAAATCGTCCAGGGAGCTGAACGCCCGCGAGCAGATGCCGTTGAACGGCCGCTCGGGCGTGAACGCTTCCACCCGACTGTGGATAACTTCCAGGTTGGCCAGCTTCAGCTCGAGCTTCACCTGGGTGAGAAAGCGGGTCTTCTTGCCGTTGGAGTCAAGCAGGGTGAAGCGCCGCTCGGGAAACAGGATAGCCAACGGAATGCCCGGCATACCGCCGCCGCTGCCGACGTCCAGCCAGTTATCCCCAGCCTCGGCCACGAAGGGCACCACGCTGAGGCTGTCCAGCAGATGGCGCGACACCATCTCGTCAGGGTCGCGCACGGCCGTCAGGTTGTAGGCCTTGTTCCACTTGATCAGCAGCGCCAGGTAACCCAGCAGCTGGGTCTGCTGCTGTTCGGTCAACTCGACGCCCAGATCATGGGCGCCTTGCTGCAGTTCTTCGGCATGGCGAGCGGTAACGGACATCAGGCGCTCTGCTCCAGCTGGCGGCCGGCGCCGCGCTTTTTCAGGTGGATCAGCAGCAGGGAGATGGCCGCCGGCGTGACACCCGGAATGCGCGAAGCCTGCCCCAGGGTCTGCGGCCGTGCGTTGCCGAGCTTGTGCTGGATCTCCTTGGACAGCCCGGAAATGGTCGCATAGTCGATATCCACAGGCAGCGCGGTTTCCTCACTGGCACGCAGACGAGCGATCTCGTCCTGCTGACGCTCGATGTAGCCAGCGTACTTGGTCTTGATCTCGACCTGCTCCGCGACCTGTGGGTCGATAGCGCCTTCGCCGGTCACTTCGACCAGGCCGGCGTAATCGATTTCCGGGCGCGACAACAGGTTGAGCAGGTTGTACTCGTGGGTCAGCGGTGTGCCGAAGCGCTCGACGATGGCCTCGCCCTGGGGCGTGTTCGGTCGCACCCAGGTGCTTTTCAGGCGCTGCTCTTCGCGGGCGATACCCTCGCGCTTGGCCTCGAAGGCAGCCCAGCGCTGGTCGTCGACCAGGCCCAGCTCGCGACCCTTTTCGGTCAGACGCAGATCGGCGTTGTCCTCACGCAGGATCAACCGGTATTCGGCCCGCGAGGTGAACATGCGATACGGCTCCTGGGTGCCCAGGGTGATCAGGTCGTCGACCAGCACGCCGATGTAGGCCTCGTCGCGGCGAGGGCACCAGGCGTCCTTGCCCTGGGCGCGCAGCGCGGCGTTGGCACCGGCGAGCAGGCCCTGGGCGCCGGCTTCTTCGTAACCGGTGGTGCCGTTGATCTGGCCAGCGAAGAACAGCCCGCCAATGACCTTGGTCTCCAGGCTGTACTTGAGGTCACGCGGGTCGAAGTAGTCGTACTCGATGGCGTAACCCGGGCGCACGATATGGGCGTTCTCCATGCCGCGAATGCTCTGCACGATCTGCAGCTGCACGTCGAACGGCAGGGAGGTGGAAATCCCGTTGGGGTACAGCTCATGGGTGGTCAGGCCTTCCGGCTCGATGAACACCTGGTGGCTGTCCTTGTCGGCAAAGCGGTGGATCTTGTCCTCGATGGACGGACAGTACCGCGGACCCACGCCCTCGATCACCCCGGAATACATCGGCGAACGGTCGAGGTTGGCGGCGATGATCTCGTGGGTGCGCGCATTGGTGTGGGTGATCCAGCAGCTGACCTGGCGGGGGTGCTGTTCCTTGTTGCCCATGAACGACATCACCGGGATCGGCGTATCGCCAGGCTGTTCGGTCATCTGGGTGAAGTCCACCGAACGGCCGTCGATGCGTGGCGGCGTGCCGGTCTTCAGGCGACCGACGCGCAGCGGCAATTCGCGCAAGCGTTTGGCCAGGGCGATCGAAGGCGGATCCCCTGCGCGGCCACCGGAGTAGTTCTGCAGACCGATGTGGATAAGTCCACCGAGGAAGGTGCCGGTGGTCAGTACCACGGAGTCGGCGAAGAAGCGCAGACCCATCTGGGTAACCACGCCCTTGACCTGATCCTGCTCGACGATCAGGTCATCGGCGGCCTGCTGGAATATCCACAGGTTGGGCTGGTTTTCCAGGATCTCGCGCACCGCCGCCTTGTACAGAATGCGGTCAGCCTGGGCGCGGGTCGCACGTACCGCCGGGCCCTTGCGGCTGTTGAGCACGCGGAACTGGATGCCGCCCAGATCGGTAGCGGTGGCCATGGCGCCGCCCAGGGCGTCGATTTCCTTGACCAGGTGGCTCTTGCCGATTCCGCCGATGGCCGGGTTG
This sequence comes from Pseudomonas argentinensis, assembly GCF_001839655.2. Lineage (NCBI taxonomy): Bacteria > Pseudomonadati > Pseudomonadota > Gammaproteobacteria > Pseudomonadales > Pseudomonadaceae > Phytopseudomonas > Phytopseudomonas argentinensis. Next base: position 574,853 of record NZ_CP056087.1, on the reverse strand, counting down.
CAGCTCATCTGCCCGAGGGTTTCCACGTTGTGGGTCAGCAACAGGGTCTTCACCCCCATGCGCGCCGCTGCAAGCGCAGCCTCGGTACCGGCATGACCGCCGCCGATGACGATCACTTGAAAACGGGAAGGGAAATCCACCACGCACCTCGTGCCTGTTGAGAAAGGGAGCTTCTAGGAAAGGGCGGCAAGTATAGGGATTTAGCCCGGCTGAAAGAAGCCTTTTGCACAAAAAATAGCCAATTGGCCTGCCTCTTAGAAAAGGCGCTCGCTCGACTGTGACTTTCCAGAACGTCACTCGGTGCCATGAGGTAAATAAAGAAAAAAGAATGATTTTTTTAAAAGGCTTGTTTTTATGTTTATAAATGGCCTCCGGCATATCTGTGGATAGATTCCCACAGCCCTTTATCCACGGCATGTACAGCGATGTATGAAAGCGCGACTATCCTGGGTGGCTCATGTGCGACGGCCGTGATTACCCTGTGTGTAAAAGCATGGGTTATTCACAGGAGGGTTTATCCCTCGCTTAGTCACCGGCTTATGGGCAGGGCTCAGGCCTGCTTTTCCACAGGGTTTATTTCTGCTGTGGATCTCTTGCCGAGCGAGGCACCGTTTCCCGCGCAGACGTACGTTCGGATGCCTAAAAGCAACCGTCTCTGTGCATAAAATGAGCGAGAGACCGCTGATATGAGGAACTTGGAGATAGCCGTCCGCAGAAAGCTCTTCTGCTTGCCTGCCGCATGGTGAGAAATAGCCCCTGAATCTCAGGACGCTACAGGTGTTCAGTGGTAGGATTTTTCGCCAGCGGCGGGCCATGCCACTAGCGAAGAGGTTTTCCACAGCCAATGGCGAAGATTACTTGCCGATGCAGAAGCTGGAGAAGATCCGCCCCAGCAGGTCATCGGAGCTGAATGCACCGGTGATCTCGCCCAGGGCTTGCTGAGCCTGGCGCAGGTCTTCGGCGAGCAGTTCGCCGGCGCCGGTCAGGGTCAATTGGGCGTGTCCATGGTCGAGGTGACGTTGTGCCTGATGCAGGGCGTCGAGATGGCGGCGGCGGGCGCTGAAACCGCTTTCTGCGGTCTGCTGGAAGCCCATGCAGGCCTTCAGGTGCTCACGTAGCAGCTCCAGGCCCTCGCTGGATCTGGCGGAAAGCGCCAGGGTGGCCTGCCCATCGTTGGCGTTGTAGAGGGCCACCGGTTCGCCGGACAGATCGGCCTTGTTGCGAATCAGCGTGACCCGGGCCGTATCCGGCCGTTGCTGCAGGAATTCGGGCCACAAGGCGAAGGGGTCGGCGGCTTCCGGTGCCGTCGAATCGACGACCAGCAGCACGCGATCCGCCTCGCCGATCGCTTTCAGCGCGCGCTCCACGCCAATCCGCTCGACCTGATCATCGGTATCGCGCAGCCCGGCGGTATCGACCACGTGCAGCGGCATGCCATCGATGTGGATATGTTCACGCAACACGTCACGGGTAGTGCCGGCGATATCGGTGACGATGGCCGCCTCGCGACCCGCCAGGGCATTGAGCAGGCTGGATTTGCCGGCATTGGGGCGGCCGGCGATCACCACGGTCATGCCATCGCGCAGCAAGGCGCCCTGCCCCGCTTCGCGCAACACTGTGGATAACTGCTCGCGTACGCCTTCGAGCAAGCTCAGCACGTGGCCATCGGCGAGAAAGTCGATTTCCTCTTCCGGGAAGTCGATGGCCGCCTCGACATAGATGCGCAGGGCGATCAGCCGTTCGGTCAGCTCGTGCACACGTCGCGAGAATTCGCCCTGCAGCGAGCGCACGGCATTGCGCGCTGCCTCGGCCGAGCTGGCCTCGATCAGGTCGGCGATCGCCTCGGCCTGGGCCAGGTCGAGCTTGTCGTTGAGAAATGCGCGCTCGCTGAACTCCCCTGGGCGCGCCTGCCGGGCACCGAGCTCCAGGCAGCGCTGCAGGAGCATGTCCAGCACCACAGGGCCACCGTGGCCCTGCAGTTCGAGCACGTCCTCACCGGTGAACGAATGGGGGCCCGGGAAGAACAGCAGCAGGCCCTCGTCGATCACCTCGCCAGCATCGTCATGCCAGGCACCATGGTGGGCATGGCGTGGCTTGGGCTCGATGCCGCTCAGGGTAATGGCGATCATCCGTGCACGGGGGCCGGAGACGCGGACGATGCCGACCCCGCCACGACCCTGGGCGGTGGCGACGGCGACGATGGTTTCACGGGGAGCGGACATAAGGTTCTCCAGACGCTGGATAGCAGAACGCCCCACGAGGGGGCGTCTGTCATGTAGCGGGTGAAGCGCGAAGGCTCAGGCCTCGGAAGGCTTGCTCGCGGCTTCGATCTTGCGGGTAATGTACCACTGCTGGGCGATGGACAGGACGTTGTTGACCACCCAGTACAGCACCAGACCTGCCGGGAACCACAGGAAGAAGAAGGTGAAGATGATCGGCATCATCTTCATCACGCGGGCCTGCATGGGGTCCGGCGGCGTCGGGTTGAGCTGCTGCTGGATGAACATGGTAGCGCCCATGATGATCGGCAGGATGAAGTACGGGTCCTTGATCGACAGGTCGGTTATCCACAGGATCCACGGCGCCTGACGCATCTCCACGGATTCCAGCAGCACCCAGTACAGGGCCAGGAACACCGGCATCTGCACCAGGATCGGCAGGCAGCCGCCGAGCGGGTTGATCTTCTCTTTCTTGTACAGCTCCATCATCGCCTGGGACATCTTCTGGCGATCGTCGCCGAACTGTTCCTTCAGCGCCTGCAGGCGCGGCGACACGGCACGCATGCGCGCCATGGAGCGGTAGCTGGCAGCCGACAGCGGGAAGAAGGCCAGCTTGATGATCAGCGTCAGCACGATGATCGAGAAGCCCCAGTTACCCAACAGGTTGTGGATATGTTCCAGCAGCCAGAAGATCGGCTCGGCGAGGAACCACAGGATGCCGTAGTCGACGGTCTTGTCCAGGCCAGGCGACAGCGCGGCCAGATCCTTCTGGATCTTCGGACCGGCATACAGGGTGGTACTGGTCTGGCCTTCGGCACCTGCCGGCACGTTCAGCGCAGGGCCGGTGTAACCGATGATGTAATTGCCCTGGCTGTCCTTGCGGGTCTGCACCAGGTTGGTGTCGTCCTTGGCCGGAATCCAGGCGGTCACGAAGTAGTGCTGCAACCAGGCGACCCAGCCGCCCTGCACGGTTTCCTTGAGGCCCTGCTTGTCGATATCTTTCATCGACACCTTGGTGTAGGGCTTTTCCGGGGTCCACAGGGCCGCGCCCAGGTAGGTGGCGGTACCGGTGGCGGTACTGGAGGATGGGTCACCGCTGTTGTCGCGCTTGAGCTGGGCGAACAGGTTACCGGTCCAGGCATTGGCGCTCTGGTTGTCGATCAGGTAGGTGACGCCGATCTGGTAACCGTTGCCGGTGATGCAACCGGTTTTCTTCTGCTCCACTTCCTTGGCCGAGCAGCTGGTGTCCAGGCCGCGGTTGAAGGTGAAGCGCTTGGTGTAGTTGACGCCGGCTTCGCTGAAGCTCAGGTCGACCACCAGCTGATCCTGGCCATCGGCCAGCTGATAGACGCGCTGCTCGCTGTTGTACAGCGGGCGGCCATTGGCGCGGGCGTCCGGACCGTTGGCGCCGGTCAGGCCGCTCTGGGCCAGGTACAGGTGCTCGTTGCCGTTGTCGAACAGCTGGAAGGGAACGTCCGGGCGGTCCTGGCGGCGCGGGTAGTGCGGCAGGCTCAGGCGAACCACGTCACCGCCACGCGGGTCGATGGCCAGATCCAGTACGTCGGTCTTGACCTGAATCAGCTCGTCGCTGACCGCAACGGTTTCCACCGGGCTTGGCTCGGTGCCGCCGGCATTGGCCGTCGGGACATCGTCATTGCTGGCCACCGAAGCGGTTTCCGGCAGACTCGGTGCGGGTTTGCTGGTCGAAGCGGCCTGATTCGGCAGAGCGGCCTGGCCGTAGTCCTGGTTCCATTGAAGAACCATCATGTAGGACACGACTGCCAGGGCGACGATCAGGATCGAACGTTTGATATCCATGATTATTCGGCCATCGAAGAGGAACGGGAGTGTTTCGCGAGGGGCACCGGATCGTAGCCTCCGGGATGCCAGGGGTGGCAGCGTCCCAGCCGACGAACGGTCAGCCAGCCACCACGCAGGACGCCATGGGTTTCGATGGCTTCAAGCGCGTAGCAGGAACAAGAGGGGTAGAAACGACAATGACTGGCCATCATCGGACTGATGGCGTACTGGTAAAACCGGATTGGAGCTTGAACCAGTTTACGCATGGGGATCGTCGTTCACCCCGGTCTGGGCATTGGCCTGTTGGGTAGGTTTGCTGCGCGCCAGGCGCTTCCACAGCTTGCCGAACTGTTGAGCCAGCTCGGCGTTCTGCAGATCACCCAGGCCCTTACGCGCGACCACCACGATGTCCCAGCCCACCAGGTTGTCCTGGTTGAGGCGGAACGATTCGCGGATTTGGCGTTTCAGGCGGTTGCGCTCAACGGAGAGCTTGACGCTCTTCTTGCCGATCACCAGACCGAGGCGTGAATGATCAAGCTCATTGTTGCGCGCAAGCAGCAGGACACTCTTGCCCGGCGCTTTGCCGCTTGGAGAGTCGAAGACTGCCTTGAATTGCCGGGGAGTGAGCAGGCGCTTCTCCCGGCCGAAGCCTCGACTCACCACAAGACTGGAAAAATCAGACAGTCAGGCGAGCACGGCCCTTGGCGCGACGACGCGACAGGACGGCACGGCCGTTCTTGGTAGCCATGCGAGCACGGAAGCCGTGGGTACGAGCGCGTTTGATGGTGCTGGGTTGGAAAGTGCGTTTCATGATGCGGTTACCTGGTTGTCGACAACGGACCGGAATGGTCCCCGTTTTAAGAGACCGGCGATTCTAGAGAAAGCCGCGGGCCAGGTCAATTTCCAACCAGTTGTTTTGCGGAAAGAGAAATATAAAGGAAAGAATCTTTTTAGGAAGGCTTGTTTTAGTGTTTATAGCTTAGCTTGATCGCTTCTGTGGATAAGTTCCTGCAGCCTAGACAGCCCAGGGTTTGCGCCGATTCAAAAGTCTGTCAGAAAGCGGTGCTGCGCCTGTTCGCGTGCTGGGTATCGCCTGGGGATGGAATGGACTTTTACCCACAGGACGGATATCCAGAGAGTTTTCCGCCCGCTTTTCAACGGTGCTTATGGCGCGTTATCCACAGAGTACAGTCAGACCCTTCTCGACGTGTCGCAAATTGCCTAACACCTTGATTTAACATGTACTGACTGACCTTCCTATGTGGATAACTCCATCTCTTGAAGCTACAATAGAGGCTGTTTTTGCCTCAGCGCTTTTAATCAGGGGATGTCCGTGTCCGTGGAACTTTGGCAGCAGTGCGTGGAACTCCTGCGCGATGAACTGCCTGCCCAGCAATTCAACACCTGGATCCGTCCACTACAGGTAGAAGCCGAAGGCGATGAGCTGCGTGTCTACGCACCGAATCGTTTCGTACTCGACTGGGTCAACGAAAAGTACATGGGCCGTATGCTCGAGCTGCTCGGTGAGCGGGCGACCGGCCTGGTGCCGGCCATTTCGCTGCTGATCGGCAGCCGCCGCAGCTCGGCACCGCGGGCCGTGCTGACGCCTTCGCCATCGGCTTCCAGCTATAACAGCCCGGCGCCCTCCGCGCCTGCCCCTGCCGTCCCCACGCCTCAGGTCAGCGCACCGCCGCCCAAGTTGCCGGTGCAGACCGAGCCTTCGCGTGCCAGCTTCGATTCCATGGCCGGAGCAACGCCCAGCGTGGCGCCGGCGCGTAGCGAGCGCAACGTGCAGGTGGAAGGTGGCCTCAAGCACACCAGCTACCTGAACCGTACCTTCACCTTCGACAACTTCGTCGAGGGCAAGTCGAACCAGCTGGCCCGCGCCGCCGCCTGGCAGGTGGCGGACAATCCTAAGCACGGTTATAACCCGCTGTTCCTTTATGGGGGCGTCGGCCTCGGCAAGACCCACCTGATGCATGCGGTAGGTAACCACCTGTTGGCCAAGAACCCGAATGCCAAGGTCGTGTACCTGCACTCCGAGCGTTTCGTGGCCGACATGGTCAAGGCCCTGCAGCTCAATGCCATCAACGAGTTCAAGCGCTTCTACCGCTCGGTGGATGCGCTGCTGATCGATGACATCCAGTTCTTCGCCAAGAAGGAGCGCTCCCAGGAGGAGTTCTTCCACACCTTCAACGCCCTGCTCGAGGGCGGCCAGCAGGTGATTCTCACCAGTGACCGCTACCCGAAGGAAATCGAAGGCCTGGAAGAGCGCCTGAAGTCGCGCTTCGGCTGGGGCCTGACCGTGGCGGTCGAGCCGCCCGAGCTGGAAACCCGCGTGGCGATCCTGATGAAGAAGGCCGACCAGGCCAAGGTCGACCTGCCCCACGATGCGGCGTTCTTCATCGCCCAGCGCATTCGCTCCAACGTACGTGAGCTGGAGGGTGCCTTGAAGCGGGTCATCGCCCACTCGCACTTCATGGGCCGCGACATCACCATCGAGCTGATCCGCGAGTCGCTGAAGGATCTGCTGGCCCTGCAGGACAAGCTGGTCAGCATCGACAATATCCAGCGCACCACGGCCGAGTACTACAAGATCAAGATTACCGATCTGTTGTCCAAACGTCGTTCGCGTTCCATCGCCAGACCCCGTCAGGTGGCCATGGCGTTGTCCAAGGAATTGACCAACCACAGCCTGCCGGAAATCGGCGTGGCGTTCGGCGGTCGTGATCACACCACGGTGTTGCACGCCTGTCGTAAGATTGCTGAACTTAGGGGATCCGATGCGGACATCCGCGAGGATTACAAGAACCTGCTGCGTACACTGACCACTTGATACGCAACTCCATGCACGAGGCAAGGGACTAGACCATGCACTTCACCATTCAACGCGAAGCCCTGTTGAAACCCCTGCAACTGGTCGCCGGCGTCGTGGAACGCCGCCAGACCTTGCCGGTTCTGTCCAACGTTCTGCTGGTCGTCGAAGGCCAGCAACTGTCGCTGACCGGCACCGACCTGGAGGTCGAGCTGGTCGGTCGCGTGGCCCTGGAAGATGCCGCCGAGCCGGGCGAGATTACCGTACCGGCCCGCAAGCTGATGGATATCTGCAAGAGCCTGCCGGCCGACGCACTGATCGACATCCGAGTCGACGAGCAGAAGCTGCTGGTCAAGGCCGGTCGTAGCCGTTTCACCCTGTCCACGCTGCCTGCCAATGACTTCCCCACCGTCGAGGAAGGGCCGGGTTCGCTGACCTTCAGCCTGGTGCAGAGCAAACTGCGTCGCCTGATCGAGCGCACCAGCTTCGCCATGGCCCAGCAGGACGTGCGTTATTACCTCAACGGCATGCTGCTGGAAGTGCAGACCGGCATCCTGCGAGCTGTGGCCACCGACGGCCACCGCCTGGCCATGTGTTCCATGGAAGCCACCATCCAGCAGGACGGCAAGCACCAGGTCATCGTGCCGCGCAAAGGTATCCTCGAACTGGCTCGCCTGCTGACCGAGCAGGATGGCGAAGTGTCCATCGTGCTGGGCCAGCACCACATTCGCGCCACTACCGGCGAGTTCACCTTCACCTCCAAGCTGGTCGACGGCAAGTTTCCAGATTACGAGCGCGTGCTGCCCCGTGGCGGCGACAAGCTGGTGGTCGCTGATCGTCAGGGCCTGCGCGAAGCCTTCAGCCGTACGGCCATTCTGTCGAATGAAAAGTACCGCGGTATTCGCCTGCAACTGGCCGCCGGCCTGCTGAAAATCCAGGCCAACAACCCGGAGCAGGAAGAAGCCGAAGAAGAGATCGCGGTCGACTACAACGGCAGTGCGCTGGAAATCGGCTTCAACGTCAGCTACCTGCTCGACGTGCTGGGCGTGATGACCACCGAGCAGGTGCGCCTGATCCTTTCCGACTCCAACAGCAGTGCCCTGGTACAGGAAGCCGACAATGACGATTCCGCTTATGTCGTCATGCCGATGCGCCTGTAATTCCAGCTGCTGAATAAGGCAGCTACCCAGCGTCAGATAATCAGCCTTGGAATGTCCGGATGCAGTTCTGATCCGTGACATCCCGGGCTGATTTCGTTTCAGGCGGTGCGATCGCTGCCCTTCTCATCCGGTCTGTTCATGTCCCTGACCCGTATCAATTTTACTGCCGTTCGTAATCTGGAGCCGTCGACCCTGCTGCCCTCGCCGCGCATCAACATCCTGTATGGCGACAATGGCAGCGGCAAGACCAGCGTGCTCGAAGGTATTCACCTGCTCGGTCTGGCGCGCTCCTTTCGCAGCGCTCGCCTGTTGCCGGTAATTCAGTACGAGCAGCAGGTCTGCACCCTGTTTGGTCAGGTGCAACTCAGTGATGGCCGGCTGAGCAATCTGGGTGTCTCGCGGGATCGCCAGGGCGAGTTCCAGATTCGCATCGACGGACAAAATGCGCGCAGCGCAGCGCAGCTTGCCGAGACGTTGCCGTTGCAGCTGATCAACCCGGACAGCTTCCGCCTGCTGGAAGGCTCGCCGAAGATCCGTCGGCAGTTCCTCGACTGGGGTGTGTTCCACGTGGAACACCGATTCCTGCCCGCCTGGCAGCGCCTGCAGAAGGCCCTCAAGCAGCGTAATTCCTGGCTTCGCCGTGGTACACTTGACCCCGTTTCTCAAGCGGCCTGGGATCGCGAGTTGTGTCTGGCCAGCGATGAGATCGACAGTTATCGGCGATCCTACATACAGCAATTGAAGCCCGTCTTCGAGCGTACCCTCAGCGAGCTGGTCGAGCTGCAGGGGCTCACGCTGAGCTATTACCGGGGATGGGATAAAGAGCGCCCCCTGAGCGAGGTGCTGACGTCGTCGCTAGTGCGTGACCAACAGATTGGGCATACCCAATCCGGACCGCAGCGCGCCGACCTCAGGTTGCGACTGGGCGCGCACAACGCGGCAGATATCCTCTCCCGTGGCCAGCAGAAGCTGGTGGTGTGCGCCTTGCGAATTGCCCAGGGGCATTTGGTTGATCAGGCCAAGCGCGGCCAATGCATCTATCTGGTGGATGACCTGCCGTCAGAACTGGATGAGCAGCATCGCCGTGCCTTGTGCCGCTTGTTGGAAGATTTGAACTGCCAGGTATTCATCACCTGTGTAGACCATGAATTGTTGAGCGATGGCTGGCAAACGGATACGCCGGTATCCATGTTCCACGTGGAACATGGGCGTATCACCCAGACCCACGACCACCGGGAGTAAGGCATGAGCGAAAACCAAACGTACGACTCCAACAGTATCAAGGTACTGAAAGGCCTGGATGCCGTACGCAAGCGGCCAGGCATGTACATCGGTGACACCGACGATGGCAGCGGTCTGCACCACATGGTCTTCGAGGTGGTCGACAACTCCATCGACGAAGCCCTGGCTGGCTATTGCAGCGAAATCACCATCACCATCCACCCGGATGAGTCGATCAGCGTGCGCGACAACGGCCGTGGTATTCCGGTCGACATGCACAAGGAAGAAGGCGTCTCCGCAGCCGAGGTCATCATGACCGTGCTGCACGCCGGCGGTAAGTTCGACGACAACAGCTACAAGGTCTCCGGTGGTCTGCACGGCGTGGGTGTATCGGTGGTGAACGCCCTCTCCAAGGAGCTGGTGCTGACTATTCGCCGCAGCGGCAAGATTTGGGAGCAGACCTACGTCCATGGGGTACCCCAGGCACCTTTGGCGGCCGTTGGTGACACCGATGGCACCGGTACGCAGATTCACTTCAAGCCGTCCGAAGAGACCTTCGCCAACATTCATTTCAGCTGGGACATCCTCGCCAAGCGCCTGCGTGAGCTGTCGTTCCTGAACTCCGGCGTCGGCATCCTGCTCAAGGATGAACGCACCGCCAAGGAGGAGCTGTTCAAGTACGAGGGCGGCCTGCGCGCATTCGTCGAGTACCTGAACGTCAACAAGACCGCGGTCAACCAGGTGTTCCACTTCAACGTCCAGCGTGACGACGGCGTGGGCGTGGAAGTCGCCCTGCAGTGGAACGACAGCTTCAACGAGAACCTGCTGTGCTTCACCAACAACATTCCGCAGCGTGACGGTGGTACCCACCTGGCCGGCTTCCGCTCGGCGCTGACCCGCAACCTGAACAACTACATCGAGCAGGAAGGCCTGGCCAAGAAGCACAAGGTCTCGACCACCGGTGACGATGCCCGCGAAGGCCTGACCGCGATCATTTCGGTGAAGGTGCCGGATCCCAAGTTCAGCTCCCAGACCAAGGACAAGCTGGTCTCCTCCGAGGTGAAAACCGCGGTGGAACAGGAGATGGGCAAGTACTTCGCCGACTTCCTGCTCGAGCACCCGAACGAAGCCAAGGCCGTGGTCGGCAAGATGATCGACGCTGCCCGTGCCCGTGAAGCGGCGCGCAAGGCTCGCGAGATGACTCGCCGCAAAGGCGCGCTGGATATCGCCGGCCTGCCCGGCAAATTGGCCGACTGCCAGGAGAAGGACCCTGCCCTTTCCGAACTGTACATCGTGGAGGGTGACTCCGCGGGCGGTTCTGCCAAGCAGGGCCGTAACCGCAAGACCCAGGCCATCCTGCCGCTCAAGGGCAAGATCCTCAACGTCGAGAAGGCACGCTTCGACAAGATGATTTCCTCTCAGGAGGTCGGCACGCTGATCACCGCCCTGGGCTGTGGCATCGGCCGTGAGGAATACAACATCGACAAGCTGCGTTACCACAACATCATCATCATGACCGATGCTGACGTCGACGGTTCGCACATCCGTACCCTGCTGCTGACCTTCTTCTTTCGTCAGCTGCCGGAGCTGGTCGAGCGCGGCTACATCTACATCGCCCAGCCGCCGCTGTACAAGGTCAAGAAGGGCAAGCAGGAGCAGTACATCAAGGACGACGAGGCCATGGAGGAATACATGACCCAGTCGGCCCTGGAAGACGCCAGTCTGCACGTCAACGAAGCGGCGCCTGGCCTGTCCGGCGAGTCCCTGCAACGCCTGGTCGGTGACTACCGTACGGTGATGAAGACCCTCAAGCGCCTGTCGCGCCTGTACCCGGAAGAGATCACCGAGCACTTCGTCTACCTGCAGGGCGTGACCCAGGAGATGCTCGCCGACCAGGACGTCATGGAGGCTTGGCGCCTGAAGTTCGATGCCCGTTTGAAAGCCATGGAGCGTTCCGGCCTGGCCTACAAGACCAGCCTGCGCGAAGACACCGAGCGCCACCTGTGGCTGCCCGAGGTCGAGCTGATTTCCCACGGCAACTCCAGCTACATCACCTTCAACCGTGACTTCTTCACCAGCAACGATTACAAGACCGTCACCAGCCTGGGCGACCAGCTGAACAGTCTGCTGGAAGAAGGTGCCTACGTGCAGCGTGGCGAGCGCAAGAAGCCGGTCACCACCTTCAAGGAAGCCCTGAGCTGGCTGATGGCCGAAAGCACCAAGCGCCACAGCATCCAGCGCTACAAGGGTCTTGGCGAGATGAACCCGGACCAGCTGTGGGAAACCACCATGGACCCGGAAGTACGCCGCATGCTCAAGGTGCGCATCGAAGACGCCATCGCCGCGGACCAGATCTTCAACACCCTGATGGGCGACGAAGTGGAACCGCGCCGCGACTTCATCGAGAGCAATGCCCTGGCGGTAGCCAACCTCGACGTCTGATCGCCGTTTACCGTGCATAAAAAACCCGGCCTGGCGCCGGGTTTTTTCTTGCCTGTCGATCGCTTAGCAGCTCAGCCCCACCAGTAGCGCACCATATGGAAGAACACCGGGGCGGCGAAGCACACCGAGTCGAGGCGGTCGAGCATGCCGCCGTGGCCTTCGATCATATGGCCCCAGTCCTTAACCCCGCGGTCGCGCTTGATCGCCGACATCACCAGGCCTCCAGCGAAACCGAGCAGGCATACCAGCAAGGCGAACAGGCCGGCCTGCCAGAAGGCGAAGGGGGTGATCCAGTACAGCGAGGCGCCGATCAGGGTTGCCAGGGCCACGCCACCGAAGAAACCCTCGACGGTTTTCGACGGCGACAGGTTGGGTGCGATCTTGCGTTTGCCGGCCAGCTTGCCGCACACGTACTGCAGCACGTCGGAGATCTGCACGACGATCACCAGCCAGGCGATCAGCAGCAGGTTGCGGCCCTCAAAGCCGGCGATGTCCAGGGTCAGCAGCGCCGGTACGGTGGAGATGCAGTACACCGCGATCATCAGGCCCCACTGCACCTTGGAGGTACGTTCGAGGAAGCGCGTGGTGTCGCCGCCCAGTGACGACAGGATCGGCAGCAGCAGGAACACGTAGACCGGAATGAAGATGGCGAACAGACCGTACCAGTCGATACCGATCAGTAGGTACTGCATCGGCAGCGCGAAATAGAAGGCGGCGACCAGTGCCGGGTAGTCGCTGCGCCGGGTGGGCGTGAGCGTCATGAACTCGCGCAGCGCATAGAACGACACGCAATAGAACAGCACCACCACGCCGGTATTGCCGAACAGGAAGGCGAAGCCGATCACCGCCACCATCACCCACCAGGCGTTGATGCGCGCATTGAGGTTGTCGATGACCGAATGCTGGCCGGGGCCGGCGCGCAGTTTCAGCAGCCAGCCGATCAGGCTGGCGAGGAGCAGAATGCCGCCAATGCCGGCGAATAACAGCAAGGTATTGCGATCCATCTCAAACCTCCTCGGGAGCCAGGGCCAGCAAGGCATCGCGGGCGCGTTCGAGGAAGGCCTCTTTGCCCTCCTCCTCGCCCATGCCCAGCGGCGCGCCGAAATTCAGGGTGCACAGCAGCGGCAGCGGCAAGGCTCGACCCTTGGGCATGACCCGGTTGAGGTTGGCGATCCACACCGGGATCACCTCCACATCCGGGCGCGCCTTGGCCAGGTGATAGAGGCCTGCCTTGAACGGCAGCAAGCCGTCTTCCAGGTTGCGGGTGCCCTCGGGGAAGACGATCAGCGAATCACCTTCGCCCAGCGCATCGAGCATCGCCTGCAGCGGGTTGGCGTTGGGGTCGCTGCGCTGGCGGTCGACCAGCACCCCGTTGAACACCCGCTGGATCAGGAAGCTGCGCAGCGCGCCCTTCATCCAGTAATCGGAGCCGGCTACCGGGCGGGTGCGTTTGCGCAGCTCCGCCGGCAGCGATGCCCAGAGCAGCACGAAGTCGCCGTGGCTGCTGTGGTTGGCGTAATAGATGCGTTGTACCGGCTGCGCGGTGCTGCCGAGCCACAAGGCCCGGGCACCGGTGAGCAGCCGCGCACCGGAGGTGATGAAAAAGGCGACCAGCGAGGCGAGCATGTCAGCGTCCTTATCCGAATCGAATGTGTGAAAGCCACGGCATCAGCACGATGGCCGCCAGGGCGACCAACAACTGCAGGGCCAGCCAGAGGGCCTGCAGACGCAGCAGGCGCAGGGCGCCCTGGCTGCGTTGTTGCCAGGAACGCGCTGGCCCGGCTTTGCGACCCAGCCAGGCCAAGGCCTGATCGAGCTCCGTGGTGCGCCGCTCTAGCTGTTCGGGCGCGGCAGCCAGGGTGGCGAACAGCTCGGCATCGAGGGCAACGCGCAGCGCGTAGTACTTCTGGGCCAGGCCACACACCAGCAAGGCGATGCACACGGCCGCCCCCGTGCTGAGCGCCATGAAACCGAGCAGTGGCCCCAGGCCGATGAGCAGTGCGAGCAAAGTCAGCGCGCCCGACAAGCGATCTAGGGACTTGCCGCGGCGCAGCAGCCCGGCGACCAGCTGCAGCTGCATTTCACTGCCCATGTAATGTCCCTCCCAGGGTGGATACCGAGTGGCTTAAAACGCTTTCCAGGGCCTGTAGATGCGCGTCTCCCAGCACAACCTGTGGGCGAGCCTGGCGCAGCCTTGAAACCGCCTCTGCGACGCTCCTGCAGCGGCCGCTGTGCAGTAGCCAGGCAGCGATGGCGGTGGCACTGCGTGAATAGCCCAGGGCACAGCACACCAGTACCGGCCCGTGGCTGCGTAGATTCTCAATGGCCACTGCCGCCTGCAGGCAATGTTCACTGCTCGGCGTGATCAGATCGAGACTGGCCAGTTCGCGGTAGACCTTGCCTTCCACCCGGCACGGCAGCTCGGCACAGAGGTCGGCGATGGCGGCGAACGCCTGCCCTTCTCCGTTTCCGGGAATGCGTCCGAGCCAAACGCCGTCGATCACTTCATCGGGCTGCGGATGCTTGCGGGTCCAGGCCCGGGAATTGATCCAGGCACCCATCAGATAGGGTGCCAGCAACCAGCTGCTGGCAGCGCTGAGGCGGCCGTCCGCGCGCTTCTGAAAACCCTTGGCTCCGAACAGTGCATAGTTCAACGCGACCATCAGCAGCGACAGTGCCGGCCACAGCAGCCACAAGGCGAAGCCGCCGAAATGAATCGCCACGGCGCTGCACAGGGCTGCGCCAAAGGCGTAGCGCAGGGCCAACCGCCAGCGCCGCGGGTCGCGGGCCAGGCACCAGGCAAACAACGGGCTGCGCCCTTCGCTGGGCCACAGCCACAGGCACAGGAAACCGGCGAGCATGCCGGTCGGTACGTCGATGAAATGATGTTGCCAGGTGGTCAGCACTGACAGGCCGATCAGCAGAAACCAGATATGCACGACTGCACGCCACAGGCCGCTGGCGTGCTGGGCAAAGCAGGCCCAGAGCACTACCAGCAGGGTGATATGCAGCGATGGCGCCTGGTTGAAGGGCTTGTCGAAACCCATCAGCACGTCGAACATCATGCCGAATAGTCCATCCAGCGCTGGCCGGTCGAAGGTGAAACGTAGCGGCCAGAGTAGGAAGCAGGTGATGCAGATCACCTGGGCGGTGAGCAGTCGCAGACCGAGGCGATCCACCGCGGCACGGGAGGCCGGTAGCAGGAAGGCCAGGCCGTAGAGCAGGTCGATCGACCAGTAGGGAATGATCGTCCACGGCCACAGGGGAATCTGTCGCTCCCAACCGAACACCAGGCTGCCGACGTCGTCACGTTGCGCGGTGTAACCATTGGCGAAGCCATAGGTGCCGAAGAACAGCGGCGCGAGCAGCAGCAGCCAGAGTACGCCGCGCTTCCATAATCCGCTTTCGCGGACGACCGCGGCGGGCGTCATCAGGACACCCGCTGCGCCAGGGACACGCTGAAGATGCCCCACTCATCGACGCGCTGGGTCAGCTTGCGAAAGCCCGCCGCCTCCACCAGCTGATCCATCTCCGCCTGGCTGCGCCGGCGCATCACCCAGGCCTCGCCGCCCCTGTGGCTGGTCAGCGCTCGGGCGATCAGTTCCAGCTGTGGGTGCCAGGGTTGACCGGTGTAGATCAGGTAACCACCCTCTTCCACCGCTGCCGCGAGGCCTGCCAGGGAGTCGCCGACCATGGCGTTGCTGGCGAACAGTTCATAGAGGCCGGAGACCACCGCCAGGGTAGGTTGCGGGTCGAGCGCGGCCAGGTCGGCCTTGTCGAAGGCATCACCCTTGACGAAGCGGGCGATGCTGCCCAGGCCTTTCTGCTCGATCAGTGCCGCACCGTCGCGCACGTTGATGTCGCTGTAATCACGCAGCAGGATCGAATCCGGTTTGTCGCTGCCCTGCTCCAGCGCTTCGAGAATGTAACGGCCATGGCCGGCGGCGATATCGACGATACGCACTGGGCGGCTCTGCTCGCGCAGTTTGCCCATGGCCAGGCGCAGCAGCTCTTCGGCGTGCACCTTGCGCTGGCGGATGCCCCGCCAGCCGATGGAGTTCAGGTAGTTGCGGTCGATCAGTCGGCCAATCGGCGAACTGCCGGTGGGGGTGTTGCGGTACACGTAATCCAGGGTGCTGCCCGAGTCGAAACCGGTCTCGAAACCCAGCTTCACGCCGGCGGACAGGCTGCTGCCGAACCGCATGCTGCCACGGGTGGCGCGCCAGTAGAGATCACGCGGCGAGTTTTTCGGCAGCGGCGCCGCCAGCTCTTCGGCTTCGGCGCAGCTCCAGCCCAGGCGATCGGCGTCCAGCAGTGACGGGCGCTGCAACGGCTGCTCGAAGGCTTTCAGCACGAAGCGGCGAATGCGGCTCAGTGCGTGGGCGCGGTCACGCTCGCCCAGGGTGTCGTGGAAGAAGCCGGGCAGGATGTGCATTTCCTTGTCCAGGCTGCCCAGGCGCTGGAAGAACTGCTCCTGGGGTTTGCGGTGCACCACGAAATCGCTGCCGGAGATCAGCAGCTGGGTGGGAATCTGAATCGCCTGGGCATCGGCCACTACGCGCTCGGCGGCGTCATAGAGGCCCAGCAGCATGTTCACCGATATTGGCCGGCTGATCAGCGGATCGGCCTCGAAGGAGGCGATGCGCTGCGGATCGTGGCTGAGAAACCTGGCTTTCACGTAGCTGTTGACGAAGAAGTTGCCGCGCCAGGCGCGCATCAGCTTCAGGCCCGGGCGGGCGAACGGCACATACAGCTTGACCTTGAATGCCGGCGAGGCGAGCACCAGGGCGCGGATCTTCGGCGCGTAATCGTGGGCCCAGGTGGAAACCACCACGGCGCCAACGCTTTGCGCCAGCACCACCATGTCCCCGGTATCGATGCCATACCTAGCGGCGATATGGTCGATAAAGGTCTGCACGTCGCGCACGCTGGTGGCGAAGCTCGGGCTGTCGCCCCGCTCCCCCGGCGACTCGCCGTGGCCGCGGGCGTCCCAGGCGAAGAAATCGAAACCCTGCAGGCCCAGCTCGTCGACCAGATGGGCCATGCGCCCGCCATGCTCGTGACCGCGGTGAAACATCACGATGGCGCGACGGGCTGCCCCGGGCTGCCCATCGGCAGCCGGCCAATGGCGATAGAACAGACTGACACCGTCGTGGGTCGTGAAGGTACTGGAGCGAGCTTCAATCATCGGAGGCATTCCTATTGCGCAGAGGAAGACGCTTGCGCCAGACCCTGGCGTACGCGGTTGAACAGCGTGTACAGCAGCAGCGCGGTGATTAGCGCGAGAATCGGATCGATCCAGCTCAACGGCAGTAGCGCGGTGGCCACCCCGGCACCCAGCACGCCAAAGCAGAAAGCCCGGTCGCTCTTGCCCATCGGCCCGTCATAGCGACGCGCGGCACCGACCATGGGGCCCATCACCCCGGCGTATTCGCTAATCAGCGCGAACAGCACCAGCAACACCACCAGGGTCGGTGAGACCCCGGGCAGCAACGCAAAGGGCAGGAACAACGCGGCATCGGCGATCACGTCGCAGAGTTCATTGAGGTAGGCGCCCAGCGTCGATTGCTGGCCAAACTCGCGGGCCAGCATGCCGTCCACGGCGTTGAGCGCCATGCGCAGAATCATCCACAGCGGGATCAGGGCGAACAGCCAGAGGCGCTCGGGGAAGATGGCCAGCAGCAGGCCGATGAGCACCGATACGACGGCGGCGCTCAGGGTTACCTGATTGGCGGTAACGCCAGCGTCGAAGAGGCGCTGTACCAGGGGACGCAAGAGGTTCTGAAAGCGCGGTTTCAGCTGATAAATCGAAAGCATGTCACGAACTCCGTTTCGCCATGTTTCTGTGTCTGGCAGACCGCCAGCTTAGCCGGTTGACCCCCTACTAAGCGATACGCCAACGTGAACATCGTCAAGTTGCCGCGTAAAACTTATGCCCAATTTATCGACAGTTTGGGTACCAATAAAAGTCCATTTAAATCAGTGCGTTGCGCGAGCAAATTCAATTAAAAAAAGAATTTGCTCAACAGGTTATCCACAGATGGGCCGGGTCAGGCGAGGTCGTTGGCGGTTTCCACCGGAGCGGCCTGTGGGCTCAGCGCACCGATTTCGCATTGCGCCTGGCTAACCCATTGAAATGCGCGCTCGTTGAGATTGGCGATCGCCCGTGGGCCTTCGCCCTCTGCATACATGGCCGGGCCGATCACCACCTGCACCACGCCTGGCTTCTTGCTCCAGCCGTCCTTCGGCCAGAACTGCCCGGCATTGTGGGCGATCGGCAGCACCGGCAGGTTGCTGTTGACTGCCAGGGCGGTACCACCCCGGGAGAATTTGCCGATCTGGCCGTCCGGGATGCGTGTGCCCTCCGGGAACACCAACACCCAGGCACCCTGCTCCAGACGCGTACGGCCTTGCTGGGCCAGTTGCTTGAGCGCGGCCTTGGGGTTGCTGCGGTCGATGGCGATGGGTTTGAGCATGGCCAGCGCCCAGCCGAAGAACGGCACGTACATCAGCTCGCGCTTGATCACCTGGCTCAGTGGCTCGAAGTAGGCGCACAGGAAGAAAGTCTCCCAGGTGCTCTGGTGTTTGGCGAGAATCACGCAGGGCCGCTCGGGGATGTTTTCTTGGCCCCTGATCTCGTAGCTGATGCCGGCAACCACCTTGGCCAGCCACACCGCGCAACGGCACCAGTTCTGCACCACGAAACGGTAGCGGGCACGAAATGGCAGGAATGGCGCGACGAATACGCTGATGATGCACCAGACGAACGAGCTGGATGACAGCAACAGGTAGAAGAGGAAGGTTCTGAGGAACTGCACTGTCGACATGTGAGCAATTACCGTGGCAGGTCGAGCCTGCGCTATCAAGTGAGAAGCTGGGCAGCCACGGCTGCCAGGTCATCAAATACCAGCGTTCCCGCCGGCAGTCCTTTGGCCAGGGTGCGTTCACCCTTGCCGGTTTTCACCAGCACGGGCTGACAGTCGACGGCCAGTGCCGTTTCCAGGTCACTGGCGCTGTCGCCGACGAACCAGATTCCGCTCAACGGTACGCCGTAGTGCTCGCCTATCTGGCGCAGCATACCGGGCTTGGGTTTGCGGCACTCGCAGCCATCGTCCGGGCCATGGGGGCACTGCACGATCAGGCCGACTTCACCGCCCTGCTCCGCCACCCGTTCGCGCAGCCGTGCGTGCATGGCTTCCAGTACGTTCAGCGGGTAATAGCCGCGGGCGATGCCGGACTGGTTGGTGGCCACGGCCACGGTCCAGCCCGCCTTGCTCAGCGCAGCGATGGCCTCGATGGAGCCGGGGATCGGAATCCACTCCTCGAGGCTTTTGATATAGGCGTCGGAGTCATGGTTGATGACCCCGTCGCGGTCGAGAATGATCAGCCTCATAGTGGCAAGCCTCAAGCTACAAGTTTCAAGCAGACATCTTGCCGCTTGAAGCTTGTAGCTTGTCGCTGCTGGGCGTTAGCCCAGCACCGAGATATCGGCGACACCCAGGAACAAGCCACGCAGACGCGCCAGCAGCGCATAGCGGTTGGCACGTACCTTGGGATCTTCGGCGTTGACCAGAACCGCTTCGAAGAAGCTGTCCACCGGCGTGCGCAGCGAGGCCAGTTGGGCCAGCGCCTCGCGGTACTGACGCGACTGCGCCAGTGGCTGCACGGCGTTGTCGGCCTTCTGGATCGCGGCGTTGAGGGTGAACTCTGCCGGCGTGTCGAAGTAGTGGGCTTCGATGCTGCTGGCGATCTGGCCGTCGGCCTTGCTCAACAGGTTGGACACGCGCTTGTTGGCAGCGGCCAGTGCCTCGGCTTCGGGCAGCGTGCGGAAGGCCTGCACGGCCTGCACGCGCTGGTCGAAGTCCAGCGGCGACATCGGGTTCACTGCACGCACGGCCTGGTAGACCGAGACGTCCACGCCTTCGTCTTCGTAGCGCGCACGCAGGCGATCGAAGATGAACTCCAGCACCTGCGGGGCCAGGCCGGCGGCCTTGACCTTGCTGCCGTACTGGCGCACGGCGAACTCGACGGTGGCGCCCAGATCGAGCTCCAGGCCCTTTTCGATCAGGATGCGCAGCACGCCCAGGGCGGCGCGGCGCAGGGCGTAGGGGTCCTTGCTGCCGGTGGGCAGCATGCCGATGCCGAAGATACCGACCAGGGTGTCGAGCTTGTCGGCCAGGGCTACCGCTGCACCGGTCAGGGTGCTTGGCAGCTCGGCGCCGGCACCACGCGGCATGTACTGCTCGTTCAGGGCCAGGGCAACGTCTTCGGGCTCGCCGTCGTTTAGCGCGTAGTAATAACCGGCGATGCCCTGCATCTCCGGAAACTCGCCGACCATTTCACTGGCCAGGTCGCACTTGCTCAGCAGGCCGGCGCGGGCGCCACGCTTGGCGTCGCCGCCGATGCGCCCGGCGATGAAGCCGGCCAGGGCCGAGACGCGCTGGGCCTTGTCGTAGACGGTGCCGAGCTGGGCCTGGAACACTACGTTGGCCAGGCGCTGGTTGAAGGCTTCCAGTGGCTGCTTTTTGTCCTGCTTGAAGAAGAACTCGGCGTCGGTGAGGCGCGGGCGCACCACCTTCTCGTTGCCGGAGATGATCTGCGCCGGGTCCTTGCTCTCGACATTGGCCACGGTGATGAAGCGCGGCAGCAGCTTGCCGTGCACATCGAGCAGGCAGAAGTACTTCTGGTTGTCCTGCATGGTGGTGATCAGCGCTTCCTGGGGCACCGCCAGGAAACGTTCCTCGAAAGAGCAGACCAGCGGCACCGGCCATTCGACCAGGGCGCTGACTTCATCGAGCAGCGCCGGCGGCACGATGGCGGTGCCCTGCTGCTCGGCGGCCAACTGGTCGACGCGCTTGGCGATCTGCTCGCGGCGCTCGGCGACGTCGGCGATCACGTAGGCGGTGCGCAGCTCCTGGGCGTACATGGCG
The DNA here is from genome assembly GCF_001839655.2 of Pseudomonas argentinensis. Taxonomy (NCBI): domain Bacteria; kingdom Pseudomonadati; phylum Pseudomonadota; class Gammaproteobacteria; order Pseudomonadales; family Pseudomonadaceae; genus Phytopseudomonas; species Phytopseudomonas argentinensis. Next base: position 554,266 of record NZ_CP056087.1, on the reverse strand, counting down.
GGCGCGGAGATGCGCACTTCATGGTTGGCATGGAAGCGGTGGCCGCGGGAGAAACGGTTGGCCTTCTGGGCGAGGATTTCGCAGTCGACGATCTGATCGCCGAACAGCATCACCAGCCACTGGCTCGGGCGTACGAATTCGGTCTTGCGGGCACCCCAGCGCATGCGCTTGGGAATCGGCAGCTCGTTCAGGGAGTTTTCCACGATCCCGGGCAGTAGCGTGTAGGCGCGCTGGCCAGGAATGTGCTGGCTGAATTTCAGCTTCGGCCCGCTCTGGTCGATGGCCGACAGCTCCACGCCGCACTTCTTGGCGAAGCCCAGGGCGGCCTGGGTCGGGTTACCCTCGGCATCGAAGGCCGCCTGCACCGGCGGGCCGTCGAGGTTGACGGTGCGATCCGGCTGCTCGGTGGCCAATTGCTCGACCAGCACCGCCAGGCGGCGTGGCGCGGCGTAGTAACGTGCTCCGCGGTAGCTCAGGCCGGCGGCCTTGAGGCCTTTCTCGACACCGGCGAGAAAGGATTCGCCCAGGGTTTTCAGGGCTTTGGGTGGCAGCTCTTCGGTGCCCAGTTCAACCAGAAAATCGAGCGCACTCATTCTGCAGCCTCCAGCTTGGCCAGTACTTCATCACGCAGATCGGCGGTGGCGAGCGGGAAGCCCAGGCGGCGCCGGGCCTGCAGATAACTCTGCGCCACGGCGCGGGCCAGGGTGCGCACGCGCAGGATGTACTGCTGGCGCGCAGTCACCGAAATGGCGCGGCGGGCATCCAGCAGGTTGAAGGTGTGGGAGGCCTTGAGGACCATCTCGTAGGTCGGCAGCGGCAGCTCCAGTTCGATCAGGCGGTTGGCTTCGCTCTCGTAGAAATCGAACAGCTCGAACAGCTTGTCGACGTTGGCGTGTTCGAAGTTGTAGGTCGACTGCTCCACTTCGTTCTGGTGGAACACGTCGCCGTAGGTGACCTTGCCGAACTGGCCGTCGGCCCATACCAGGTCGTAGACCGAGTCGACGCCCTGCAGGTACATGGCCAGGCGCTCGAGGCCGTAGGTGATCTCGCCGGTGACCGGGTAGCACTCGATGCCACCGACCTGCTGGAAGTAGGTGAACTGGGTGACTTCCATGCCGTTGAGCCAGATCTCCCAACCCAGACCCCAGGCGCCGAGGGTCGGCGATTCCCAGTTGTCCTCGACGAAGCGGATGTCGTGCACTTCAGGGTCGAGGCCGATGGCCTTCAGCGAGCCCAGGTACAGCTCCTGGAAGTTTTCCGGATTCGGCTTGAGCACCACCTGGAACTGGTAGTAGTGCTGCAGGCGGTTGGGGTTCTCGCCGTAACGGCCGTCGGTCGGCCGGCGCGATGGCTGCACGTAGGCGGCGTTCCAGGTTTCCGGGCCGATGGCACGCAGGAAAGTGGCGGTGTGGAAGGTACCGGCACCCACTTCCATGTCATAGGGTTGCAGTACCACACAGCCCTGCTCGGCCCAGTATTGTTGCAGGGCGAGGATCAGGTCCTGGAAGGTGCGCACGGCAGGCGTTGTCTGGCTCACGAAAAATTCACCTGTTGGGGCTGCGACAGAAAGCCGGGGAGTATACCCGATGCAAGGCGCAGCCCGCATGCTGCGCCGTCTTGCCTGATAAAACGGCCGCGGCGCAGAGCACGGCCTCGGTGAATGCGAGGCTAGCGAGAGGTGAGCCCTCTGGCGGCGACTCGTCCCGGCCTTTGTGGGCGCGCACCATGCGCGCGAAATCGTCATCAGCCCTTCGGCGGGAAACCTGGCGGTCGCGCCGATATCGCTTCCCGGGTCTCGCCCAGGCTGCAGGCGCCGATGGTCCGCGGTTATAGTCTGCCCTCGCCCCTCACCGAGCCGACTGCCATGCCCCGCTGTTTCTGGTGTAACGACGATCCGCTGTATCAGGCCTATCACGACGAGGAATGGGGCGTGCCTTCGCGCGATCCCCGGCACCTGTTCGAGATGCTGCTGCTCGAAGGAGCCCAGGCCGGGCTGTCGTGGATCACCGTACTGAAGAAACGCGAGCGCTACCGTGACGTGCTGTTCGGTTTCGATGCCGAGCGCCTGGCAGCGATGAGCGATGCCTATATCGACACCCTGATGCAGGACCCCGGCATCATCCGCAATCGTCTCAAGCTGCAGGCCGCGCGCAAGAACGCCCAGGCCTGGCTGCGCCTCGAGGATCCGGTGGCGCTGCTCTGGTCGTTCGTCGGTGGCCAGCCGAAGATCAATCATTTCACTGGCCGCGGCGACGTGCCGGCGGTCACCCCCGAAGCCGAGGCCATGAGCAAGGCGCTGAAGAAGGCCGGCTTCACCTTTGTCGGCCCGACCATCTGCTACGCCTTCATGCAGGCCACCGGCATGGTCATGGACCACACCCGCGACTGCGATCGCTACGCACAACTGCAAACGGAGAAGCAGCCATGAGCACCACCATCGATACCCTCGAACAACTGGAGGCGCTTTACGGCGTGCCCCACGAGCGCTCCCTGCGCAAGGAGCTGGGCTACCTGAGCGCGCCCTACCAGGCGCTGGTGGCGGCTTCGCCGTTCGTGGTGCTGGGCACCCATGGGCCGGATGGACTGGACTGTTCGCCACGGGGTGATGCGCCGGGTTTCGTGCGGATCCTCGACGAGCGCACCCTGTTGCTGCCGGACCGCCCCGGCAACAACCGCATCGACAGCCTGCGCAACATCCTCCACGACCCCCACGTGGCGCTGCTGTTTCTGATTCCCGGCGTGGGCGAAAGCTTCCGGGTCAACGGCCGCGCGAGCATTTCGCTGGAGCCCGAGCTGCTGGCGCTGTGCGAGGCGCAAGGCAAGCTGCCGCGCAGCGTGCTGCGCATCAACGTCGACACCTGCTACTTCCAGTGCTCCAAGGCGGCGGTGCGCTCCGGGTTGTGGGCGGTCGAACGGCAGGTCGAGCGGGCCAGCCTGCCATCGGCCGGCGACCTGCTCAAATCGGTACTGGACCCCGGGTTCGACGTGCAGGCCTACGAGCAACAGTTGCAGGAACGGCTGAAAACCCAGCTTTATTGAACGTTTCGTCGTTTCTGATCGTGTATGTAACAGTCAGGCCGGCCCCGGACGGTTACAATACGTGCCCTTTTTTATCGGGAGCTGCTTGTGGAAAAGCTCAAAGGCGCGCTGGTGGTCGGATCCCTGCGCTTGTTCGCCCTCCTGCCCTGGCGTGCGGTGCAGTCGCTCGGCGCGATGATCGGCTGGCTGATGTGGAAGTTGCCCAACGGCTCCCGTGAAGTCGTGCGCATCAACCTCGCCAAGTGCTTTCCGGAACTGACTGCCGCCGAGCACGACAGGCTGGTCGGCCGCAGCCTGATGGACATCGGCCGCACCCTGACCGAGAGCGCCTGCGCCTGGGTCTGGCCGGCCCACAAGTCACTGGCCCGCGTGCGCGAGGTCGAGGGCCTGGAAGTGCTCGAAGCCGCGCTTGCCTCCGGCAAGGGCGTGGTCGGCATCACCAGCCACCTGGGCAACTGGGAAGTGCTCAACCACTTCTACTGCTCGCAGTGCAAACCGATCATTTTCTACCGCCCGCCCAAGCTCAAGGCAGTCGATGACCTGCTGCGCGAGCAGCGCGTGCAACTCGGCAACCGTGTGGCGCCGTCGACCAAGGAAGGCATCCTCAGCGTCATCAAGGAAGTGCGCAAGGGCGGCGCCGTAGGCATTCCCGCCGACCCGGAGCCGAGCCTGTCGGCCGGTATCTTCGTGCCCTTCTGCGGCACCGTTGCGCTGACCAGCAAGTTCGTGCCGGGCATGCTCGCCGGCGGCAAGGCGGTCGGCGTGTTCCTGCATGCGCTGCGCCTGGAGGACGGCTCCGGTTACAAGGTGATCCTCGAGGCCGCGCCCGAGGGCATGTACAGCGAGGACACCTACACCGCCGTGGCGGCCATGAGTGGCGTGGTCGAGAAGTACGTACGCGCCTACCCCAGCCAGTACATGTGGAGCATGAAGCGCTTCAAGAAACGCCCCGAGGGCGAAGAGCGCTGGTACTGAAACCGGCGGCGCCTCGCAACACGGCGCCGCTGCGCTGGCGCGGGTTCGGCGATTTGGGTTATTAACGGGGCACATCTTTCCCGAGGCTGTCAGGATATGTCCGCCAACCAGCGTCAGCATCCCCGTACACCGATGAAATGTCGGATCAAGATCTGCCACCCGAGCTTCGGTGAGCTGGTCGCCCAGACCCGCGATCTTTCCGATGGCGGCGTGTACGTCAAGCACGAGAGTCTGGCCGACCTGGAGCCCGGCACTCGGGTGACCGGCCAGGTGCAGGATCTGCCCATCGAGGCGCCGATCCTGGAGATGGAGGTCATGCGCGTCAGCGCCGATGGCGTGGGGCTGCGCTTTATCCGCGACTGAGCCGAAGGCCGACGCCCTGCTCCGCCGGACTAGAGCTTGGCCTTGACCGCCGCCAGGCCATCACCGCCATCACGGGTTTTCACGCCCTCCAGCCAGCCTTCCAGCACCTGCGGGTTGGCCTTGATCCAGTTGCGGATCGCCGTGGCATTGGCCACCTTGCGGTTGAGCACGTCGTCCATGATGGTATTTTCCATCTCCTGGGTGAATTTCAGGTTGGTCAGCAGTTTGCCCACGTTCGGGCATTCGGCTACATAGCCCTTGCTTGCCAGGGTGTTGACCGAACCGGTGCTGCCGAAGAACTTCTCGCCGCCCTTGAGGTACCTCATGTCGAACTGCACGTTCATCGGGTGCGGCGTCCAGCCGAGGAACACCACGAACACGTCGCGCTTCACCGCGCGGCCGACCTGCACCAGCATGGCCTGCTCGCTGGACTCCACCAACTGCCAGTCACCCAGGCCGAATTCGTCGCCGGCGATCATCTGGCGGATGTAGTCATTGGCGGGCGAGCCCGAGCCGATACCGTAGATCTTCTTGCCGAACCTGTCGGCGAATTTGGCGAGGTCGTTGAAATCCTTCACGCCGGCTTCATAAGCGTAGGTCGGCACGGCCAGGGTGTATTCGGTGCCGCCGAGGTTCTCCACCACCTTGTCGATCTGCCCGCTGGCCACGTAGCGCTCGTAGTCATGCTGGCCGGCGGGCATCCAGTTGCCGAGAAACACGTCGACCTGGCCTTTCTGCAGGCCGGCGAAGATGATCGGCACCGCCAGGGTGCGGGTCTGCGGTTTGTAGCCCAGGCCGTCGAGCAGCAGGCTGGCGATGCCGTTGGTGACCGCGATATCGCTCCAGCCTGGGTCGGCCAGGCTGACGCTGGCGCATTTGGCGTCTTCCGCCTGGGCGTACAGGCTGGCGCTCAGGGCCAGCAGGCTGGCGGTGATCACGGTCTTGAGTGGCTTCATCGGCATTGTCCTGATGCGTGAGGGGAGCTGTAACCCTAGCAGATACAGGGGCGGTTCTTGCCCGGTGTCAGGCGGCTTCTGACCTGCACCGTTCGTCGCCGAAAAGCGGAAAAAATGAACCCAGGGCAATTTTCAACTGTCCGTCCACGGGACGTGCGGAGCACTCTTTTAGTTCATTATTTAGGTTGCAAGTGGCTGATCAAGAAGGGATTCGCGGCGGCTTGAGTCTTCTTTCAAGGTCATCGAATTGAATAAACAGATCCTTTCTCTGTTTTTGGGCGGCACCCTCTTATGTGCTGCAGCTGGCAATGCCTCGGCCAGCTTCTGGGTTCATCTGCAGGACGGTAGCAGCCGTGTCGTCGCCCCCACCAAGGCCGATCCCAACTCCTCCCAGGCCGTTGTCAACCGGGCGCTGAGCGCACTGGGCACCCCGTACCGCTGGGGCGGCACCAGCCTCGAGCACGGCTTCGACTGCAGCGGCCTGGTCAACTATGCGTTCAAGAAGGTCGATGACCTCGACCTGCCCCGCACCTCCCGCGCGCTCTCCCGCGTCGATGGTCCCAAGGTGGCCAAGGGCGATCTGGAGCCGGGCGACCTGCTGTTCTTCCGCATCCGTGGGCGCAGCGTCGATCACGTGGCCATTTACCTGGGCAACGACCGCTTCATTCACGCGCCGCGGCGTGGCACCAACGTGCGCATCGACAAGCTCAGCGACGGCTACTGGAAAAAGCACTTCCAGCTGGCCCGTCGGGTGATGCCTGAAGGCGCGCAACTGGCCAGCAACGGCTGACAGGGTCGGCGAAACGACTGTGGTGTAGAGGGAGCAGCCATCCGCGCAGTATCTGTGGGAGCGGGCCATGCCCGCGAAGAATCACGGGCATGGACTGGGTGTCCCCGCCCGTTCCCACAGGTAAAACAGCAATGTCTGCTTTTGCCTTCTATGCATCACTAATCAAAGAGCTCCTCATCCGCCGGGCGGGCTGTCACCAGGGCAGCCCAGGCAGTACACTGCGCGCCGCTTGCAGCCATGTCGGCTGCGGCAATGGGTTCCCTAACCCCATTTCACGAAAAAGGACATCCCATGACCCTGCTTCCCGCCTCGGTCAGCCGCACCGTATTGGCTGCGCTGATCGCATTCCATATCCTCATCATCATCGCCAGCAACTACCTGGTGCAGCTGCCGATCACCCTGTTCGGCTGGCACACCACCTGGGGCGCCTTCAGCTTCCCGTTCATCTTCCTGGCCACCGACCTCACCGTCCGCCTGATCGGCAAGCATGCCGCACGCGTGGTGATCGCCCGGGTGATGGTGCCCGCCTTGATCGCCTCCTATATCGTCTCGGTGCTGTTCCATGAAGGCGCCTTTGGTGGCCTGGCGGCCCTCGGCGAATTCAACCTGTTCGTGTTCCGCATCGCCCTGGCCAGCTTTCTGGCCTACGTGCTCGGCCAGCTGCTCGACATCCAGGTATTCGACCGCCTGCGCCAGCTCAAACAGTGGTGGATCGCACCCACCGCTTCGACCGTCTTCGGCAACCTGCTAGATACCTTCGCCTTCTTCTCGGTGGCCTTCTGGCACAGCGACGATCCATTCATGGCGGCCAACTGGGTGGAAATCGCCACGGTCGACTATGTGATCAAGCTGACCATCAGCCTGATCCTGTTCGTGCCCCTGTACGGCATGCTGCTCGGCGCCATCGTGCGGCGCTTGCCGCAGCGCACCGCGCTGAACTGACACGGCCGCAAACGAAAAACGCCGGATCCCCCTCACGGGCATCCGGCGTTTTGCATGGGGTGATTGGCTGGCTTAGCGCGATGTGGCGGCCATTGGCAACGCCTGCAGGCGCGACAGGTGCAGGGCCACGGCCAGGGAGATCAGCAGCAGCGAGCCGATGAACAGGCCCAGGCCATCCCAGCCACCGGCCTGCCAGAACACCCCGCCCAGGGTGCCGGCGACGCTGGAGCCCAGGTAATAGCAGAACAGGTACAGCGACGACGCCTGGCCCTTGGCCTGGGTGGCCCGGCGGCCAATCCAGCTGCTCGACACCGAGTGGGCGCCGAAGAAGCCGAAGGTGAACAGCAGCATGCCGACCAGGATCACCGGCAGCACATCGAACAGGGTCAGCGCCAGGCCGGTGAGCATCAGACCGATCACCGCCCAGAGCACCTTGCGACGGCCCAGCTTGTCGGCCAGGGCGCCCACCTGCGCGGAGCTGTAGATGCCCGACAGGTAGACGATCGACAGCAGGCCGATACTGGTCTGGTCGAGCTTGAAGGGGGCCTCGATCAGCCGGTAACCGATGTAGTTGAACAGGGTCACGAAGGCGCCCATCAGCAGGAAGCCTTGCAGGAACAGCCATGGCAGGCCGGCATCGCGGAACTGCAGGGTGTAGCCCTGCAGCAGGCTGCGCGGGCGCAGCGAGCGGGGGCGGAAGTTGCGTGACTCGGGCAACAGACGCCAGAACGCCGCGCCGGCCAGCAGGCCCAGGCCACCGAGGGTGCCGAGCACCGCGTGCCAGGACATGAAGTCCACCAGCACGCCGCTGAGCAGGCGGCCGCTCATGCCCCCGATGGCGTTACCGCCGATGTATACGCCCATGGCCAGGCCCAGGTGCAGCGGGTCGATTTCCTCGCTCAGGTAGCTCATGGCCACGGCGGCCAGGCCGCTGAGTGCCAGGCCGACCAGCGCACGCATCAGCAGTACGCCTTCCCAGGTCGGCATCAGCGCGCTGCCAACGGTGAACAGGGCGGCGGCGAGCAGCGACACCACCATCACCGGCTTGCGCCCGAGGGCATCGGACAGCGGCCCGGTTATCAACAGGCCCACGGCCAGGGTGATGGTGGAAACGGAGAGAACCAGGCTGCTCTGCGCCGCGCTGAGCGCGAACTGCTGCGCCAGCATCGGCATCATCGGCTGCACGCAATAGAGCAGCGCGAAGGTGGCGAAGCCGCCGCTGCACATGGCGAGAAGAGTACGCAGAAAGGCGCGGGTGCCCTTCTGGACATAGGTGGGCTCCAGTGGAGCGCCGCGCGGGGCAGGTTCCTCGTTTGCGGGGCTGACACACTCGTCCGGTGCGTGTGGAACAGGCTGACTCATCACTTCCTCTTGGCTGTACTTTTCCCAGGCAAAACGCCGCCGCGTGCGCTGGCGCCGGCCAGCACGGGTGGTTGTTGTTATTGGGAATGGGGCCAGGATAAATAGGCGGGCAAGTTCTTTCCAATATAATATTCGACATGATCGATATGTTTCTCGACCTATTGGAGTGGGTATGGAGCTGCGCCACCTGCGCTATTTCGTAGCGGTCGCCGAAGAGCTGCACTTTGGCCGCGCTGCCGACCTGCTGGGCATTTCCCAGCCGCCGCTGAGCCAGCAGATCCAGGCATTGGAGCAGGAACTGGGGGTGCGCCTGTTCGAGCGCAGCAACCGCCACGTGGCGCTCACCGATGCCGGGCGGCTGTTTCTCGAGGAGACGCGGCAGACCCTGGCCCAGGTCAGCAAGTCGGTGGACGTGGTGCGCCGCGCCGAGCAGGGCGAAATCGGCGAGCTGCAGATCGGCTTCACCGCCTCGGCACCCTTCGTGTCGATCATTCCCCGGGCGGTGTTCGCCTTTCGCCAGGCGTTTCCGGCCGTGCACCTGGACCTGCAGGAAATGACCAGCAGCCAGGTCTGCCAGGCGCTGATGGAGAAGAAGCTGCAGATCGGCATGATTCGCCCGCTGGAACTGTCCGCCGAGCTGGACGCCGTGGAGCTGCTCAGCGAGCCGCTGGTGGCGCTGCTGCATGCCGGGCATCCGCTGGCTGGTGAACAGGATGGCGGGCTGGCGCTGGCCGAGCTGGCGGACCAGCCATTCGTGTTCTTTGCGCGTAGCTATGGCACCGGCCTGTACGGCCAACTGTTCAGTCTGGCCCGCCAGGCCGGCTTCACCCCGCGCATCAGCCAGGAGGCCCACGAGGCTCTGACCATCATCGGGCTGGTGGCCGCGGGGCTCGGCGTATCGGTGCTGCCGGCATCGTTTCGGCGCATCCGCATCGATGGCGTGGTGTTCCGCACCCTGACCGATGCCGAGGCCACCACTGCGGTGTGGCTGGTCAAGCGGCGCCAGGAACGCTCGCCCCTGGCCCAGGCTTTCATCGACCTGCTGACCCGCGAGGTGCAGGCGCTCAAGTAGCCTCAGTGACCTGGGCTATGGTCTATTGAGCGGCTTTATCCAGCTTGCGAAGAAACACGGCCATTTCCTTTTCCGCCTGCTTGTCGCCCTTGGCCTGGGCAGCCCGGATACCCTGTTGCCAGGCGCTGCGCGCCGCGTCGGGGTTGCCGGCGGTTTGCTGGGCCTTGCCGAGCAGCTTCCACGCCGCGGAATACTGCGGGTCGTGCTCGACGCAGCGCTGCAGGTGTCCGGCGGCCCTGGCGGCATCGCCTGCATCCAGATAACCCTTGCCCAGGCCGAAGCGCAACAGCGAGTTATCCACACCCTTGGCGAGCATCTTTTCCAGTGCGTCGGTACTCATGAGGGCTCCTTCGTCGGCAGCTTCAAACGGCAAGCCTCAAGCTGCAAGTAAAGCGCTTGAGGCCTTGCGGCTCAAAAAAACGTCAGGCCGACCTGGAACAGCCGTTCCACGTCGCGGATGTGTTTCTTGTCCATCAGGAACAGGATCACGTGGTCGCCGGATTCGATCACCGTGACGTCGTGGGCGATCAGCACCTGTTCATCGCGGATGATCGCGCCGATGGTGGTACCCGACGGCAGCGAGATGTCCTTGATGGCCTTGCCGACCACCTTGCTCGAACGTGCATCACCGTGGGCGATGACTTCCAGGGCTTCGGCAACGCCACGGCGCAGCGAGTGCACGCTCTCGATGTCACCGCGGCGCACGTGGGCCAGCAGGCTGCCGATGGTGGCCAGTTGCGGGCTGATGGCGATGTCGATCTCGCCGCCCTGGATCAGGTCGACGTAGGCCGGGTTGTTGATCAGCGTCATCACCTTGCGCGCACCCAGGCGCTTGGCCAGCAGCGAGGACATGATGTTGGCCTCGTCGTCATTGGTCAGGGCCAGGAAGATGTCGGCGTCCTTGATGTTCTCTTCCACCAGCAGGTCGCGGTCGGACGAGCTGCCGTGCAGCACGATGGCGCTTTGCAGGTTCTCGGAAAGGTAGCGGCAGCGCGCCGGGTTCATCTCGATGATCTTGACCTGGTAACGGCTTTCGATGGCTTCGGCCAGGCGCTCACCGATATTGCCGCCGCCAGCGATGACCACTCGCTTGTAGCCTTCCTCGAGGCGGCGCATCTCGCTCATCACCGCGCGGATATCGGCCTTGGCGGCGATGAAGAACACTTCGTCGTCGGCCTCGATGACGGTATCGCCCTGGGGCATGATCGCCCGGTCACGGCGGAAGATTGCCGCCACCCGGGTGTCGACCTTGGGCATGTGTTCACGCAACTGGCGCAGCTGCTGGCCAACCAGCGGGCCGCCGTAGTAGGCGCGTACCGCTACCAGTTGCGCCTTGCCTTCGGCGAAGTCGATGACCTGCAAGGCGCCGGGGTATTCGATCAGGCGCTTGATGTAGTTGGTGACTACCTGCTCGGGGCTGATCAGCACGTCGATGGGGATGGCTTCGTTGTCGAACAGGCCGGTGCGGGTCAGGTAGGCCGGTTCGCGCACCCGGGCGATCTTGGTCGGCGTGTGATAGAGGGTGTAGGCCACCTGGCAGGCGATCATGTTGACTTCATCGCTGTTGGTCACCGCCACCAGCATGTCGGCGTCGTCGGCACCGGCCTGGCGCAGCACGGTGGGAAACGAGCCCTTGCCCTGCACCGTGCGGATGTCCAGGCGATCGCTCAGGGCGCGCAGGCGATCACCGTCGGTGTCCACCACGGTGATGTCGTTGGCTTCGCTGGCCAGGTGTTCGGCCAGGGTGCCGCCGACCTGGCCGGCGCCGAGGATGATGATCTTCATCGGGTTGCTCCAGCGGCTGCGATCTTGATCAGCTTGGCATAGTAGAAGCCATCATGGCCGTCCTGCTGGGCGAGCAGCTGGCGGCCATGGGGTTGCTTGAGGCCGAACGGGCCGCTGATATCCAGCTCGCGCGCGTCCGGCGTGCGTTCGAGAAACGCGCCGATGACCTCGGTGTTTTCCATCGGCAGGGTCGAGCAGGTGGCGTAGAGCAGAATGCCGCCAACTTCCAGGGCCGACCACAGGGCGTCGAGCAGTTCGCCTTGCAGGGTGGCCAGGGCGGGAATGTCATCGGCCTTGCGGGTCAGCTTGATGTCCGGGTGGCGGCGGATTACGCCGGTGGCCGAGCAGGGCGCGTCGAGCAGGATGCGCTGGAACGGCTTGCCGTCCCACCAGGTAGCGGTATCGCGGCCATCGGCGGCGATCAGCGTGGCATCAAGGCCCAGGCGGTCGAGATTCTCGCGCACCCGCGCCAGGCGCTTGGCTTCCAGGTCCACGGCGACCACTTCGCTCAAACCCGACTCGGTCTCGAGCAGGTGGCAGGTCTTGCCGCCGGGCGCTGCACAGGCATCCAGCACACGCTGGCCGGGCGCCAGTTGCAGCAGCTCGGCAGCCAGTTGCGCGGCCTCGTCCTGCACGCTCACGTGGCCCTCGGCGAAGCCCGGCAGCAGCGTCACGTCGCAGGCCTGCAAGAGGCGGATGCCATCGCTGCTGAAGGTGCAGGGTTCGGCCTCGAAACCGGCCTGGTGCAGGCGCGCCAGGTAGTCGTCGCGGCTGCCATGGCGCCGGTTGACCCGCAGGATCAGCGGCGGATGGGCATTGTTGGCCGCGCAGATGGCCTGCCAGTGCTCGGGCCAGGAGGCCTTGAGCTGCTTTTGCAGCCAGCGCGGATGGGCGGTGTGCAGCACTGGGTCGCGGTCCAGTTCGGCCAGAATGTTTTCGCTGTCGCGCTGGGCATTGCGCAGCACGGCGTTGAGCAGGCCCTTGGCCGAGGTCTTCTTCAGCTTGTCGACGCAGCCCACCGTCTCGCCGATCGCCGCATGGGCCGGGATACGGGTGTAGAACAGCTGGTAGAGGCCGACCAGCAGCAGCGCTTCGAGGTCGCGGTCGCCCTCCTTGAAGGGTTTGCGCAGCAGCTTGTCGGCGATCAGCGCCAGGCGTGGTTGCCAGCGCGCGGCGCCAAAGGCCAGATCCTGGGCCAGGCCACGGTCGCGGGCCTCGACCCGGTCGAGCAGCGGCGGCAGGCTGGTGCCCAGCGACGCCTTGCCTTCGAGCACCGCGGCCAGGGCACGGGCCGCTGCCAGCCTGGGGTTCATGCCAGCACCGTGCCGACGGCGAACTGCTCGCGGCGGCTGTTGTACAGGTCGCTGAAGTTCAGCGCCTTGCCGCCGGGCAGTTGCAGGCGGGTGAGCAGCAGGGCGCCAGTGCCGCAGGCGACGGTCAGGCCGTCCTTGCTGGCGGCGAGAATTGCCCCGGGCTGGCCCTGGCCTTCGCCGATACAGGCGGCCAAGACCTTGAGTGGCGCGTCGTTCAGGGTGCTGTGGCAGATCGGCCAGGGGTTGAAGGCGCGGATCAGCCGCTCCAGATCAATGGCCGGGCGGCTCCAGTCGATACGCGCCTCATCCTTGTTGAGCTTGTGGGCGTAGTTGGCCTGGGCATCGTCCTGCACTTCGCCCATCAGGGTGCCGCTGGCCAGGCCGGCGATGGCTTCGATCACCGCCGGCGGGCCGAGCTCGGCCAAGCGGTCGTGCAGGCTGCCGCCGGTGTCGGAGGCCGAGATCGGCGTGCGCACCTTGAGCAGCATCGGCCCGGTATCCAGGCCGGCCTCCATTTGCATCACGGTCACGCCGCTCTCGGCATCACCGGCCTGCACGGCGCGCTGGATCGGCGCCGCACCACGCCAGCGCGGCAGCAGGGAGGCGTGGCTGTTGATGCAGCCGAAGCGCGGAATATCCAGCACCGCCTGGGGCAGGATCAAACCGTAGGCGACCACCACCAGCAGGTCCGGCTCCAGCGCCGCCAGTTCGGCTTGCGCAGCGGCATCCTTGAGGCTCGGCGGCTGCAGCACCGGGATGGCGTGTTCCACAGCGAGCTGCTTGACCGGGCTGGGCATCAGCTTCTGGCCACGGCCGGCCGGGCGATCCGGCTGGGTGTAGACCGCGACGATCTGGTGCGGCGTGTCGAGCAGCGCCTTGAGGTGGGCGGCGGCGAATTCCGGGGTGCCGGCGAATACGATACGCAGAGCTTCGGTCATGGGGTCTCGCTGTAACGGGCAGATTGAGAGCGCTGAAAAAACAAAAGGCTTGCCGCGGCAAGCCTTTGCTGTGGGCCGAGTCAGGCCTGCTGGCGGTGCTGCTTTTCCAGCTTCTTCTTGATGCGGTCGCGCTTGAGCGTGGACAGGTAGTCGACGAACAGCTTGCCGTTGAGGTGATCGCACTCGTGCTGGATGCACACGGCGAGCAGGCCCTCGGCGATCATTTCGAACGGCTTGCCGTCGCGATCCAGGGCGTTGATCTTCACCTTCTGCGGGCGATCCACGTTTTCGTAGAAGCCGGGCACCGAGAGGCAGCCTTCCTGGTACTGGTCCATCTCATCGGTCAGCGACTCGAAGGTGGGGTTGATGAAGACCAGCGGCTCGCTCTTGTCTTCGGACAGGTCCATCACCACCACGCGCTTGTGCACATTCACCTGGGTGGCGGCGAGGCCGATCCCGGGGGCGTCGTACATGGTTTCGAACATGTCGTCGATCAGCTGACGCAGGGCGTCATCGACCACGTCCACCGGCTTGGCGATGGTGCGCAGGCGCGGATCGGGAAATTCGAGAATGTTTAAAATCGCCATAATACGTTTGTGATGCACTTGTGGAATAAATTCAAAATCCGCTGCTAAGATGACGCAAGCATTCAAAAAACGGCGTCAAGCCGCGGATTTACTGGGCTCTGTCGCAGCGCTAGGGCGCTTCACGCGAAGGCACATCATAAAGGGATTCACCGCATGAGGAAATCACTACTCGCCCTGCTGCTGGTCGGCGCGAGCAGCCTGGCCCAGACCGGGATGGCCCTGGCCGAGGTGCAGCTCAAGGAAGGCCACCCCGACCGTTACACGGTCGTGCAGGGCGACACCCTCTGGGATATCTCTGGCAAGTTCCTCCGTCAGCCCTGGAAGTGGCCGGAAATCTGGCACGCCAATCCGCAGGTCCAGAACCCTCATCTGATCTATCCCGGTGATGTGCTGAGCCTGGTCTATATCGATGGTCAGCCCCGGCTGATGCTGGGCCGCGGTGATTCGCGCGGCACCATCAAGCTGTCGCCGAAAGTGCGCAGCACGCCGATGGCCGAGGCCATTCCGACCATTCCGCTGGAGGCGATCAACAGCTTCCTGCTGAAAAACCGCATCGTCGATTCCCCCGAGCAATTCCAGAGCGCGCCCTATATCGTCGCCGGCAACGCCGAGCGCGTGGTCAGTGGCGCTGGCGACCGCGTGTATGCCCGCGGCAGCTTCGACCCGGCCGCGCCGGTGTACGGCATCTTCCGCCAAGGCAAGACCTACACCGACCCGGTGACCAAGGAGTTCCTGGGCATCAACGCCGATGACATCGGCGGTGGCGAAATCGTCGCCGAGGAAGAGGGCGTCGGTACCCTCAATCTGACCCGCACCACCCAGGAAGTGCGCAACGGCGACCGCCTGTTCCCCACCGAGGAGCGCGCGATCAATTCGACCTTCATGCCCAGCGAGCCGAAGAGCGAAATCAAGGGCCTGATCCTCGACGTGCCCCGTGGCGTCAGCCAGATCGGTCAGTTCGACGTGGTCACCCTCAACAAGGGCATCCGTGACGGCCTGGAGATCGGCAACGTGCTGGCCGTCTACAAGACCGGCGAAACCGTTCGCGACCGGGTTACCGGCGAGTCGGTGAAGATCCCGGACGAGCGTGCCGGCCTGCTGATGGTGTTCCGCACCTACGAGAAGCTCAGCTACGGCATGATCCTCAATGCCTCCAGGCAACTGGCGGTGATGGACAAGGTACGCAATCCGTAACACCTGCAAGCCCCGCCGATGCGGGGCTTTTGCTAGGGTCTGTTGTCCCGTTTCACGCATCAACGCAGCTCGCGCTGAAACGGAAATAGACCCTTGGATAGGGCTCACGATCAAGGATGATCCGCCATGTCGACCGCCCATTCCCCCGCCGAACTCGAAGCCCGCCTGCGCCTGCATTGCCTGCCGGAACTGGGGCCCAGGCGTTTCCGAAAATTGCTCAGCGCCTTCGACAGCGCCTCTGCTGCGCTCAGCGCGCCTGCCAGTGCCTGGCGTTCGCTCGGCTTGCCACTGGCCTGCAGCGAGGCGCGACGCAGCCCGGGGATTCGTGAGCGGGCGCGCCTGGCGCTCGACTGGCTGCAGGTGCCTGGTCAGCAGCTTGTGATGTGGGACGAGCCAGGTTATCCCGCCTTGCTGGCAGAACTCTCCGATGCGCCGCCGCTGCTCTTCGTGGCTGGCGACCCGGCCCTGCTGGAGCGCCCGCAGCTGGCCATGGTCGGCAGCCGGCGCGCCTCCAGGCCGGGGCTGGATACCGCGCACAGCTTCGCCCGCAGCCTGGCGCGTGGCGGCTTCGTGGTCACCAGCGGGCTGGCCCTGGGCATCGATGGTGCAGCCCACCAGGGCGCCCTGGATGCCGATGGGCATACCGTGGCTGTACTCGGCACCGGATTGCAGTGCCTGTACCCGGCGCGCCACACGCGCCTGGCCCGGGACATCGTCGAGCGCGGCGGGGCGCTGGTGTCCGAGCTGCCGCTGGACAGCCCACCCCAGGCGGCCAACTTCCCCCGTCGCAACCGAATCATTTCCGGCCTGTCGCTGGGCGTGCTGGTGGTCGAGGCCAGCCCGTCCAGCGGATCGCTGATCACCGCGCGCCTGGCCGCCGAGCAGGGCCGCGAGGTGTACGCGATCCCTGGCTCCATCCACCATCCAGGCGCCAAGGGCTGCCATCAGCTGATCCGCGATGGCGCCACGCTGGTGGAAAGCATCGAGCATATCCTCGAAGCCCTGCGCGGCTGGCAGCGGGTGCCGGTGACGGAGCAGGCCCGCCACGCGCCGCCGGCTGCCACCCACCCCTTGCTGGCCTTGTTGTACGCCGCGCCCCATAGCAGCGAAGCCCTGGCCCATGCCGCCGGCTGGCCGTTGCCGGAGGTGCTGGCGGCGTTGACCGAGCTGGAGCTCGATGGGCTGGTGGCCTGCGAAGCCGGGCTTTGGGTGGGCCGCAAGGCGTAATACACTGCGCCCAGTGTTTTTCGGCGGAGGTATGCATGGTCACCAGTTGGCAGGTTCAGCAGGCAGCGCGCGTGGTGCGTGCCGGTGGCGTGATCGCCTACCCGACCGAGGCGGTCTGGGGGCTGGGGTGCGACCCCTGGGACGAGATGGCCGTGGATCGGCTATTGGCCTTGAAGGAACGGCCGGTGCACAAGGGGCTGATCCTGGTGGCCGACACCATTCGCCAGTTCGACTTTCTGCTCGAAGACCTGCCCGAGGTCTGGCAGGACCGCTTGGCCAGCACCTGGCCAGGCCCGAATACCTGGCTGGTGCCGCATCAGGATCGCCTGCCGCAGTGGATCACCGGCCAGCACGATACCGTGGCCCTGCGGGTCAGCGACCACCCGCGGGTGCGTGAACTCTGTGCGTTGACCGGCCCGCTGGTGTCGACCTCGGCCAACCCCGCCGGCCGCCCGGCCGCGCGTTCGCGGTTGCGGGTCGAGCAGTATTTTCCAAGGCAGCTGGATGCGGTCCTGGGTGGTGCCCTGGGCGGTCGGCGTAATCCGAGTGTAATTCGGGATTTGGTGACTGGTGACGTGCGCCGGCCTGCCTGACGCTTGAAGGCAGAAGCGGACATTGAGCTTCAAGCCGCAAGCCTCAAGCTGCAAGAAGAAGCTAGAGCACTGCGGACTGCTTCTAACCTGTAGCTTGGGGCTTGCAGCTTGCGGCTGCTTCCGCCACTTTCCGGCCATAGAGGTAAACCTCTACTGATGGCGGATAGGGTGCCAGGCGGGGGGCTTAGCCTATGCCCATGACGTTCGCGGGCATGGACTAGGCGACCCCGCCCGCTCCCGCAAAAGTGATCCATCCGGAGATCTGGTCACCTTTCGGACAAACAGGGGGTCCTCTGGAAACCAAAAGGCAGCGGATCGCGGGCCGGCTTACGGCAACAGAATCGTCGACCCCGTGGTCTTGCGCTCGCTGAGCAGGGTCTGGGCGGTGGCGGCGTCGCTGAGGGGGTAGCGGCCGGCGATTTCCACGTCGAGCTTGCCCTTGGCGATCATGCCGAACAGCTCGTCGGCCATCTTCTGCAGGCGCTCCGGGGTATCGGCGTAACCCGCCAGGGTCGGGCGGGTGACGTACAGCGAGCCCTTCTGCGCCAGGATGCCCAGGTTGACGCCCGTTACCGCACCCGAGGCATTGCCGAAGCTGACCAGCAGGCCGCGTGGCGCCACGCAGTCGAGCGAGGTTTCCCAGGTGTCCTTGCCGACGCCGTCATAGACCACCGGGCACTTCTTGCCGTCGGTCAGTTCCAGCACGCGCTGGGCGACGTTTTCGTGGCTGTAGTCGATGGTCGCCCAGGCACCCTGCTGCAGGGCGCGCTCGGCCTTTTTCGCCGAGCTCACGGTGCCGATCAGCTTGACCCCCAGGGCCTTGGCCCACTGGCAGGCGAAGGAACCGACACCGCCCGCCGCGGCATGGAACAGGATGATGTCGCCGCTCTTCAGGTCGGCGGTCTGGCGCAGCAGATACTGCACGGTCAGGCCCTTGAGCATCACCGCGGCGGCCTGTTCGAAGCTGATCGCGTCGGGCAGCTTGACCAGCTTGTCGGCCGGCAGCACGTGCAGTTCGCTGTAGCCGCCCAGAGGCCCGGTGGCATAGGCCACGCGGTCGCCGACCTGCAGGCCCTCGACCTCGGAGCCGATGGCGTCGACGAAGCCGGCGCCTTCGGTGCCCAGGCTGGAGGGCAGCGAAGGCGGGGAATACAGGCCGCTGCGAAAATAGGTGTCGATGAAGTTGAGGCCGATGGCCTGGTTGTGCACACGCACCTCGTGGGGGCCGGGCGCGGCGGGCTGGTAGTCGACGTATTCGAGTACCTCGGGGCCACCGTGGCGGCTGAACTGGATGCGTTTGGCCATCGTCTTGCTCCTGCTGGAAGGTGAGTGCAATAGACCCCGAGTCCATCGGGGCGTTGGATGCGTTTTTCCCTGAGCGGCTGAACGTCGCACCTCTGCTTGACCGGCGTCAACTGCGGGGCCTGGATGCCCGGTGCTATGCTAGCCGCCGATTTCGCCGCAACCAGGGTAAGCCCGTGAGTGACCAGACCGAGGCCGTGAAGGCCTACCTGCTCGACCTGCAAGACCGTATCTGTGCCGCGCTGCAACGCGAGGATGGCCAGGCCAGCTTCGCCGAAGACGCCTGGCAGCGTCCGGGTGGCGGCGGCGGGCGTACGCGGGTGATCGGTGATGGCGCGGTGATCGAGAAGGGCGGCGTCAACTTCTCCCACGTGTTCGGCGAAAACCTGCCGCCGTCGGCCAGTGCCCATCGCCCCGAGCTGGCCGGGCGCGGCTTCCAGGCCCTTGGCGTGTCGCTGGTGATCCACCCGCACAACCCGCACGTGCCGACCTCCCATGCCAACGTGCGCTTCTTCAGCGCCGAGAAGGAAGGCGAGGAGCCGGTCTGGTGGTTCGGTGGCGGCTTCGACCTGACGCCTTACTACGGCAACGAAGAGGACTGCGTGCACTGGCACCGCGTCGCCGAGCAGGCCTGCGCGCCGTTCGGGGCGGATGTGTACCCGCGCTACAAGGCCTGGTGCGACCGTTACTTCCACCTCAAGCATCGCGGTGAGCCGCGCGGCATTGGCGGCCTGTTCTTCGACGACCTTAACGAGTGGGGCTTCGACACCTGCTTCGCGTTCATCCGCGCCATCGGCGATGCCTATATCGACGCCTACCTGCCCATCGTCCAGCGCCGCAAGGCCACGCCTTACACGCCGGCCCAGCGTGAGTTCCAGGAGTACCGGCGCGGCCGCTATGTGGAGTTCAACCTGGTGTTCGACCGCGGCACGCTGTTCGGCCTGCAGTCGGGCGGGCGTACCGAGTCGATCCTCATGTCGCTGCCGCCCCAGGTGCGCTGGGGTTACGACTGGAAGCCGGCGCCGGGCAGCGAGGAAGCGCGCCTGACCGAGTACTACCTCACCGACCGTGACTGGCTCGGCCTGCAGCCGCAGGCTTGAAGCGCGGCGGCAAAAGCTGCAGGCTTGCCGCCTTTGGCTTCTACGCGCGGAAATGTTCATGGATCGCTACGGTGTATTTGGCAACCCCATCGGCCACAGCAAGTCGCCGCTGATCCACCGGCTGTTCGCCGAGCAGACCGGTCAGCAACTGAGCTACGATGCGCTGCTGGCGCCGCTGGAGGATTTCGAGGGCTATGCCCGCGCCTTCTTTGCTCAGGGCCGTGGCGGCAACGTCACCGTGCCGTTCAAGGAGCAGGCCTTCGCCCTGGCCCACAGCCTGACCGAGCGCGCCCGCCGCGCCGGTGCGGTGAATACCCTGAAGAAACTGGAGGACGGCAGCCTGCTCGGTGACAACACCGATGGCGCCGGCCTGGTGCGCGATCTGACCGTGAACGCCGGCATCGTGCTGCGTGGCAAGCGCATCCTGCTGCTTGGTGCCGGTGGTGCGGTGCGCGGCATTCTCGAACCCTTCCTGGCCGAGCAGCCGCAGAGCCTGGTGATCGCCAATCGCACGGTCGACAAGGCCGAGCAGCTGGCTCGCCAGTTCGCCGACCTCGGCCCGGTGGTGGCCAGCGGTTTCGACTGGATCGATGCACCGGTGGACCTGATCATCAACGGCACCTCGGCCAGTCTGGCCGGCGAGCTGCCGCCGATCTCCGCCAGCCTGATCCAGCCCGGCCATACCTGCTGCTACGACATGATGTATGGCGCCGGCCCCACGGCGTTCAATCGCTGGGCCGAGGAACAGGGCGCGGCCCGCACCCTGGATGGTCTCGGCATGCTGGTCGAGCAGGCCGTGGAGGCTTTCCATCTATGGCGCGGCGTACGGCCGGATAGCGCCCCGGTGCTTGCCGAACTGCGTCGGCAACTGGCGGCCGGCTGATCCAGGCCCCAGGGCTGTGCCGAATTCGTCAGCGCCGTGGGGCAAAGCGATCAAGCCAGCGGGCGCTGGCAACGCCAGCGTATAAGGTCGGCGTATGCCACTGACCTTATCACTGCCACAGGAGCCCACGATGATTCGACTGACCCTGGACGAAGCCCGCAGCTTGTCCCTGTCCATCCTGCGCCATGCCGGTTTCAGCGAGGCCCAGGCCCAGGCGGTGACCGCCACCGTGGTGGCCGGCGAGCGCGACGGCTGCGCCTCCCACGGCCTGTACCGGGTGCTGGGCTGCGTCAGCTCGCTGCAGGCCGGCAAGGTGGTCGCCGATGCCGAGCCGGAAGTGATCGACCAGGCGCCGGCCATCGTGCGTGTGGATGCCCGCGGCGGTTTCTCGCAACTGGCCTTCCAGGCGGGGTTACCGGTGCTGGCCGAGAAGGCCAAAGGCAACGGTATAGCCGCCCTGGCGATCAACCGCTGCGTGCACTTTTCCGCCCTCTGGGTGGAAATCGAGCAGCTCACCGAGCACGGCCTCGTCGCCCTGGCCTGCAACCCCAGCCATGCCTGGGTGGCGCCGGCCGGTGGCAGCAAGCCGATCTTCGGCACTAACCCCATAGCCTTTGGCTGGCCGCGTGCCGGCAAGCAGCCGTTCATCTTCGACTTCGCCACCAGCGCCATCGCCCGCGGTGATATCGAGTTGCACCGGCGCGCCGGCAAGGCCATTCCCGAAGGCTGGGGTATCGATGCCAACGGCCGGCCGAGTACCAGTGCCGAAGCGGTGATGAACGGCGCCATGCTGACCTTTGGCGGGCACAAGGGCTCAGCGCTGGCGGCCATGGTGGAATTGATCGCCGGGCCGCTGATCGGCGACCTGACCAGCGCCGAGTCGCTGGCCTATGACGCCGGCAGCAAGTCCTCGCCGTATCACGGCGAGTTGATCATCGCCCTCGACCCGCAACGCTTTCTCGGCGACGCGACAGACGAGCACCTGGCCCGCGCCGAAGCGCTGTTCGACGGCATCGAAGGGCAGGGCGCGCGGCTGCCCTCCCAGCGTCGCTACGATGCCCGGGAGCGCAGCCTGGCCGACGGCGTGCAGATTCCCCAGGCGCTCTACGACGACCTCAAGGCGTTGCTCAATTGATGCTGTAGCCGCGCCCGCTCAGGCAGGCGCCCAAGGCGCGTCGGTAGGTATCGGTGGCGCTGGCGGCCGGCGCACTGACGGCGGTAGCCGGATCGAAACCGCTCTGGCTGACCGCCCAGCTGTGGCATTCGTAGCGGTCGCGGGCCTGCAGGTCGGCGTTCTGGCCGCGGGCCGGATAGGCGATCACGTTGTAGTTGGCCGCAGGGGCCGCCACGGCTAGCGGCGGCGCCTCGACCACCACGTACTGCCGGCGATCGGCGTTCCACATGTAGTAGGTGCCGGCCACCACGAAGTACAGCGCACTGCCGATCCATAGTTCACGGGCATGGTCCGGCAGGCCATGGCCGTGCCGTGGTCCCGGCCCGCCCCAGTCCGGCCCGGGGCTGCCCTGCCCGTGATAGCCCCCGGGGCCCCCAGGGCCGCCACCTGGCCCGCCGGGCCCGGCCAGCGCATTCAGGGAAAGCGTTGCGAGCAACAGTGCGGCGATGGCGGAACGGGGCAGACGTGCGTTCATCATGGGGCTCCAGAGAAGAGGATGACCCCGTCCGGATGGCGGGGCAGCATCGATTATCGGGACGCCTGTGCAAGGTGCGGTCAGGTCGACGTAAAGGAGACGTAAAGCCCAGCGCCGCGCTCTTTACGGCTGTGGATAACTGCGCGGCGTGTACACCCACTCGCCGCCGTCGCGCCGCGGAAAACGCCGGGTCTGGCTGGAGCCGATGATCACCAGGGTGCGCATGTCGACCATCTCCGGTATCAGCTCGCCGAGGCTGAGTACCCGCAGCGCTTCGGCGGGGCGGCCGATATCGCGGCCGAGCACCACCACGGTGTGGGGCGCCCGATGCGTGCGGACGATGTCCAGGGCGCGGCCGAGCTGCCAGGGGCGAGCCTTGGAGATCGGGTTGTAGAAGGCCATGGCCAGGTCGGCGGCGCCGGCGTGGTCGAGGCGGTTTTCGATCACCGCCCAGGGCTTGAGGTTGTCCGAGAGGGAGATCAGGCAGAAGTCATGGCCCAGCGGCGCGCCGGCCTTGGCCGCGGTGGCCAGGGCTGCGGAGACGCCGGGTAGCACTTCCAGCTCGACGGCATGCCAGTCGGCGGGTGCAGCGCGCTCTTCCAAGGCTTCCAGCACCGCCGCCGCCATGGCGAAAACGCCGGGGTCGCCGGAGGAGATCACCACCACGCGGCGACCGCTGGCGGCCAGTTCGAAGGCGTGGCGGGCGCGCTGCAGTTCCTCGCGGTTGTCGCTGCAATGGCGCACCTGATCGTCGCGCAGCGGCTCGGCCATCTTCACGTAGGTTTCGTAGCCGAGCAGGTCCTGGGCTTCATCCAGGGCGCGGCGTACCGCGGGGGTCATATGTTCGGCGGCGCCGGGGCCCAGGCCGATCACGCTCAGGCGCCCGAGTGGGCGGCCAATGTTCTGTGCAGCTTCGGGGGATGCGGCCTGCAGCAGCTGCAGGTTTTCGCTGCGCTGCAGCTGAGGCGGCAGCGCATCCTCAGGGCGGATAAAACGGAGCGGTACGGCGAACTCGGCGGCGACCTGAGCCAGGTGTTTGTCGGTCATCAGCGCTGGCGGCGCGAGCAGGGCGGCGAGGGATTTCTGCGCCAGGCCAGCCTGTTCGAACGCCTGGCCGATTCGCGCAGCGAGATCGTCCGCGCTGTCGACCAGGGCCAGCAGCGTGCGGGGATGAATCAGCAGTTCGTCCGGCCGCGCTGCGCGTTGCGAGGGAGTGATATGCAGGGTGCGCCCGCCATTGTCGGCCATCGGCAGCTTGCCCCGATCCAGCCAGGGCGCGTTACCCTCGATGCGCAGGCGCTCACCGCCGAGCAGATCGGAAACGAAACGTTTGCCCTGCTCGATATCGGCCAGGGCGTAGCCGCCTGGCGGGTCGAGCAGGCAGGTGCCGAAGCGCAGTTCGCCGCTGGTGGTGATCGCCGCGCTGACCTCTAGCGCCGTGGCAATCTCCCGGGCCATGCGGTTGACCCCACCCAGGCCACCGAGCAGCGGCACCACCGCGCTGCCGTCTTCGGCCACCGCCAGCACGGGTGGCTCGGCGCCCTTGCTGGCGAGCAGCGACGCCAGGCTGCGGATCACGATACCGGCGGCGCACAGGGCGATGATCGGCGCGCCGCTGCGGTACAGGTTGCGCAGGGTGTCGCCGAAGTCGGCGTAGGCCTGATCGGCCTCGATCCGGCCACTCAGGCCGTGGATCACTGCCTGTGGATAAAGCGCCTGGATGCGCCGGGCGGTGGCCAGCGCGGAGGGGCCGAGGATGACGATGGCAGGGGAAAGGGTCATGGGGATTCCAGATTCAACATGCAGGAGAGGGCGCGGCTCAACCGCGCCACTTCTCGCCCGGCACCACGATCATCGAAAAATACGGCGAGGCCATCGGCTCGACTTCATCGAGCGGCACGATGCGCTGGTTGGCCATGGTCGCCCGTTCCACGTAATGGGCGCGGTCGTGCATGCCGAGGCTCTGCAGCACGCGGCGCACCTTCTCGAAGTTGCGGCCGAGCTTCATCACCACGGCGGCTTCGGCGCCCTGCAGGCGCTCGCGCAGTTCGTCCTCGGGCAGCACGCCGGAGAGTACCGACAGGCTCTGGTTGCGGTACACCAGCGGCACGCCGAGCACTGCCGCACTGCCGAGCATCGAGCAGACGCCAGGAATCACCTCGGCCTCGTAGCGCTCGGCGAGGCGGTCGTGCAGATACATGTAGGAGCCGTAGAAGAACGGGTCACCTTCGCAGATCACCGCCACGTCGCGGCCGGCATCCAGGTGGGCGGCGATCTGCGCCGCGCAGGTGTCGTAGAAGTCGCTGATCACGCCTTCGTAGGTCAGCGGCGGTTCGAGCTTTTCGGTGGTGACCGGGTAGACCAGCGGCAGGCGCTGCTGGCTTTCATCCAGATGCGCCTCGATGATACCGAAGGCATTGCCGCCCTGGCCGACGTTGGCCTTGGCCTTGGCCACGAAATAGCCGACCACCGGCGCCGCTTTCAGCAAACGCAGGGCCTTGAGGGTGATCAGCTCCGGGTCGCCCGGGCCTACGCCCAGGCCGATCAGGCGGCCTTTGCCGGGGAGGTCCATACCGTTCATCACTCGACCTCCGTCGCCAGGGCATTGATCGCCGCGGCGGCCATGGCGCTGCCCCCGCGGCGGCCCTGGACGATCACGTAGGGCACGCCATGCTCGGCATAAGTGGCAGCAAGCAGGTCCTTGGATTCGGCGGCACCGACGAAACCGACCGGGAAGCCGAGAATCAACGCCGGCTTGGGCGCACCCGCGGCGAGCATATCGAGCAGGTAGAACAGCGCCGTCGGTGCATTGCCGATCACCACCACCGAGCCTTCCAAGTGCTCGCGCCAGTGTTCCAGGGCCACCGCCGAGCGGGTGTTGCCCAACCGTTTGGCCAGTTCCGGTACGCCGGCATCGTTGAGGGTGCAGATCACCGGGTTGGCGGCCTGCAGCCGTGCACGGGTCACGCCTTCGGCGACCATGCGTGCGTCGCAGAGAATCGTCGCGCCCTTGGCCAGCGCTTCACGCCCGGCGGTACCGGCGCCCGGCGAGAAGCGCAGATCCTGCACCACATCGACCATGCCACAGGCGTGGATGACCCGCACCGCGAGCTTCTCCAGATCAGCCGGAATGCCGCTCAGGTCGGCCTCGGCACGAATGATGGCGAAGGAATTGCGATAGATCGCCTGACCATCGCGGATGTAATCGGTCATCGGGTGAAACTCCGGGTAGCGGTGAGCGAGGCCAGCAATTCGGCGGCCTCGTCAGGTGTCAGGTGGAGGCCCAGCAACTGGCCGAAGCCCGTGCCGAGGGGCTGGCGGGCGAACAGGTCGTAACGACCCTCGGCCACCGCCAGCAAGGTGAAGGGCGCGCGGTGGGCGGCGGCGCAGGAGCGGCTGCAGCCAGTGAGGTGAATGCCCGGCTGCTCGCTGCCAGCGGGTAGCCGTTCGGCCAGGCGCAGGGCATCGACCTTGGTGTCGGCCAAGCCCTTGGCGCAACCGCTGGCGCCGGTGCAGGCGATGATGCGGGCCAGCGGCGCGGCGGCATCGGTCAACAGGCCCAGCGCATGCAGGCTGTGGATAACCCCATCGGCAGCCGCCTCGGGAACATTGGGCAGCAACACGCTCTGCCAGGGCGTCAGGCGCAGGGCGCCATCGCCATGACGGCGGGCGAGATCCGCCAGGCCGGCCAGCTGTTCGGCCTCCAGCCGACCGAGCACGGTGGCGGCGCCGATATGCACGAGACCCGGCTGGCGCTGCCCCTTGATGCCGAGATGGGCATTGGCTTGCGCCGGGGGCCGGCGCCAATTGCCGGCCGGCAGCAGCGCATCCTCCAGCCGTGCCTGCAGACGCTGCAGCAGCTCGGCAGGCGAATGGATTTCCAGCAGATGGCGCATGCGTGCCTGCTCGGGCGTGGCCAGCTCCAGGAACAGATCGAGCAGGGCGATGATCAGCTTATGAGCCAGGGCTTGGGGCACCACAGCCAGCGCGGGTGCATCCTTTGCCGTGACCGGCGGGCAACCGGCCAGGCCGAAGGCATAGCCGATCCCATCTCCGAGGGTAAGGGCGCTGAGCCAGATATCGTGGGGGTGTTCGAGCATCGCCAGGCGTTCGCCGCCGTCGAGCAGCAGGGCGAACTTCGGTGACAGGGCATGCAGGCGCGGAGAGTTTTCCAGGGTGGCCAGCAGCTCGGCAGCCAGTGGCGAGCTATCCACAAGTGCCTGCGGATCGAGGCCGGCGGCCGGGCTGACCATCAGATTGCGTACGTCATCGGCACCGGGTGTGTTGGGCCCCAGGCCGGCGTCCAGCAGCTCGGTTATCAGTGCGTCTTCGCGGCCTACCCGGATACCGCGAATCTGCAGGTTGCCGCGGTTGGTGGCTTCGATCACCCCGCCGGCATGCTGCAGCGCCGCCCTGGCGACGCGCTCGGCCTGCTCGGCTTCGAGGCGACCACAGGGCAGCTTGATGCGGCAGATGCCGCCATCCTTCGCCTGCACGATACGCAGCAACCCCGGACAGGCCGAGGGGCGAACAGCAGTGGACGGAATGCGAAAAGCCTGTTTCAACGGATCACCGGGGTCGGGTCACATGGGCATCCGTTCGAGGACAGGCCAGAGAAGGGTCAGCTTCTCTCACCGGGACACCCCGTCCGGTGTGGGCACATGCGACTGAATCGGTCGGCAGGTCTCCTGGCTCGCAGGTCATGGCGCCTGGCCGGCCTTCCCGGTTTCCCAGTGGCGATTGGCGCAGGCGCTCGCTGCTACAGTTGCGGGGGCAGCCACGGCTGAAACCTGCCCAATATCTGCTGCGCGTCGGCCCTGCTGCGTTGCAGGGCGCTAGCTCGCTAGCTATTGAACAGGTTTTCTCGTGTTCCCTCTTAGGCCCGCTTTTGCTCACATGTAGCCGCTGGGCACCGACAGAGGCGCTATTATGCCCGCTTTGCCCGCCGGGATGAAAAGCCGCCTCGTCGGATGGTAGCCATGCCCTACGAATCGCGGGCCTGAGTAGGGTGGACAACGCTGTTTTTGTCCACCAGGTGCACTCGTTCAGCAGCGGACGCGAAGCGTCCTGAGCGGCATTCCCACGCAGACGTAGGGTGGACGACGCTCCATCCGTCCACCGTTCCAGCATTGCAAAGGTGGACAAGAAGAGCATTGTCCACCCTACGGAAAGCACGCTGGTTCTTTATGGCGAATGAGTACGGGTAGTTCTGATTAATGAGGAAAAACGCATGACCCCCTGGCTGACCGTCGTGGGCATTGGTGAAGACGGCTACCCCGGCCTCGGCAAGGCGGCGCGGCATGCGTTGCTGGCGGCCGAGCAGGTGGTCGGCAGCGAGCGCCAGTTGGCGCTGTTGCCCCCTTGCATCCGTGCCACGCGCCTACCCTGGCCAAAGCCGTTTTCCCTGGTGCCGGTGCTCGAGAGGCGCGGTACACTGGTGTGCTTACTGGCCAGCGGTGATCCGATGTTGTTTGGCGTGGGCGCCAGCCTGGCCCGCGAGCTGGAGCCGGGTGAGCTGCGCATTCTGCCGGCGCCGTCGTCCGCTTCCCTGGCGGCGGCGCGCCTGGGCTGGCCGCTGCAGGGCTGCACGCTGGTGTCCCTGGTTGCCAGGCCGCTGGCGGCGTTGCAGGCGCAGATCCACCCCGGCGTGCGTCTGCTGGTGCTGAGCAACGATGGCGACAGCCCGGCCGCCATCGCCGAATTGCTCCGTGAACGGGGCTTTGGCCCCAGCCGGCTGAGCGTGTTCGAGCACCTGGGTGGCGAGCGCGAGCGACGTATCGACGGGTTGGCCAACGGCTGGTTCCTGGCGCGCGCAGCGGATCTCAACCTGGTGGCCATCGAGTGCCTCGCCGGCGATGAAGCCAAGCGCCTGCCGCTGACGCCTGGCCTGCCGGACGACGCCTATCGCCACGACGGCCAACTGACCAAGCGCGACGTGCGCGCCATCACCCTGTCGCGCCTGGCGCCATCGCCCGGCGAGCTGCTCTGGGATGTCGGCGCCGGCTGCGGCTCCATCGGTATCGAGTGGATGCGCGTGCACTCCAGCTGCCGCGCCATCGCCATCGAGGGCAATGAAGGGCGCCAGGCCCATATCGCCCATAACCGTGATGCCTTAGGCGTACCGGGCCTGCAACTGGTGGCCGGGCGGGCGCCCGAGGCGCTGGGGGGATTGGCTGCGCCAGATGCGATCTTTATCGGCGGCGGCGTCACCACAGCGGGTGTGCTGGAGCGCTGCTGGCAGGCGCTCAAGCCCGGCGGCCGGCTGGTGGCCAATGCGGTGACCCTGCAGAGCGAGGCGGCGCTGATCGCCTTTCGCGGCAAGCAGGGCGGCGAGCTGACCCGTATCGAGGCGGCCCAGGCCAAACCTCTGGGCGGCTTCGATACCTGGCGCGGCGCACTGCCGATCACCCTGCTCGAGGTCCACAAGCCACGATGAGCCGCACCCTGTTGCTGGGCGGCATCGGCGAAGCGCTGGGTCTCGCCCGTCGTCTCGGCCCCGAACATATCTACAGCCTGGCCGGACTGGGCAAGGTGCCTGGGGATCTGACCTGCCAGGTGCGCGTTGGTGGCTTTGGCGGTGCCGAGGGGCTGGGCGACTTTATCCACAGGGCGGGCATCGAGCTGCTGGTCGATGCTACCCATCCATATGCCGCGCGGATCAGCCGCAACGCGGCCCGCGCCGCCGCACAGGCCGGCATTCCCTGCTGGGCGCTGCGGCGGCCGGGCTGGATGGCATCACCCGGCGATGACTGGCGTGAGGTGTTCGACTGGCCCTCGTTGATCGCCGCCCTGGCCGCCTTTCGGCGGCCGCTGTTCACCCTGGGCCGCGAGCCGCTGGAGCATCTGCACGAGATTCCCGCCCATCAGCACTGGACGGTACGTTGCCTGCAAAGCCAGCCGGCCAGCGAGCGGGCCGAGGTAATCGGAGCACGTGGGCCGTTCAGCCTCGAGGACGAGCGCGCGCTGTTCGCGCGGCTGAACTGCGACGTGCTGGTCAGCAAGAACAGCGGCAGCGCGGCCACCGAACACAAGCTGCAGGTCGCCCGCGAACGTGGCGTGCCGGTGCTGGTGTTGCAGCGGCCGGCGTTGCCCGCGGTGGATCGCGAGTTCGCCGAGCCCGAGACGCTGTGGCAGGCGTTGCTGGATATTGGCGTAACCAACTCAACCAACCCGTAGGCCCTGGTAGAGCGCAGCGAAACCCGGGAAGCCATTTCGATAGATGCGCGAATCCACAGGCCATCCTGGGTATTGCTGCGCTCAACCAGGCTACGAAGCCCCGTCCGCCGTGACACTGTTAAACTGCCGCACTTTTTGCGGAGCCCGACCATGACTGCCAAGCCTTATGCCCAGGTGCTGTTCGCCGGCCCGGACCTGCTCGACGGCTCGTTCGCCGAGCTGTTTCGTGCCCGCCTAGTCGCGCTGCGTGGCGAGCCGGCGCTGGCCGATATCGTCGATACCGGTACGGGTTATGACAGCCTCTGGCAGCGGGTGGGCGAGGGCAGCGGCACGCTGCTGGTGATCGACCTGGAGCCGCAGAGCAGCAGCCAGCATGTCGACTGGCTGCGCAGCGAGCTGGCCTGCAAGACCGATCCCCAGCGGGTATTCGTCGCCAGCCTGTTCGGTCAGCTGGATGCCGATGCAGCCGGCGCCGCCTGCGCGCTGGTCGAGCGGCCCGAGCTGCACCTGGGCTGCGTCGAGGTGCCGGCGCTGCCGGGCAGTCACGCCTGGTCGAAGATTCCCGCCCACGAGTACCGCGTGCTGCTCTGCAATGGCCCGCGCTGCACCCGGCGCGGCGCCTTGCCGCTGTGGAAAAAACTGCGCGAGCAGGTCAAGGCGGCCGGCAAACTGGAGTGCGGGGGCGGCGTGCATATCACCCGTACGCAATGCCAGTTCCCCTGCGACCAGGGCCCGACCCTGACGGTTTATCCACAGGGGCACTGGTATCGGGTGCGCAGCGAGGCGGACGTGGTGCGCCTGGTCGACGAGCAGCTGGTCGCCGGCCGTGTGGTGCCCGAGCTGCTGATGGCGCGGCCCTGAGCGGTATTGCCCGTAGCCTGGGTCGAGCGCAGCGATACCCGGGTCGCCAGGGCATCCCGAATTTTTTGCCCCGGGTCACGCCGGCGGCTAACCCGGGCTACGGCCGTTGGCATCGGCTGCTCGCCCTGCGCGCATTTCGGGCTAACATGCGGGCATCATAAGAATTCGAGTCATGCATGACCGCCCTGTTTCTGCGCTATCGCATCGTTGCCATCGTGCTGCTGGTGATCGTCGGCCTGGCCGCCAGCCTGTGGCTGGCCAGCCGCTACGCCGAGCAGCGCGCCTGGGAAGATCGCAGCAGCGAGGCCCACGGCCAGCTGCAGCTCTACGCGCAATCGATCCAGACCCTGGTCGATCGCTTCCGTTCGGTGCCGCAGCTGCTTGCGATGGACAGCGACATCCAGGCGCTACTGCACGCGCCGGATGACCCGCAGTTGCGCGACAAGCTCAATCGCCGTTTCGAGCTGCTCAACGCCGCCGCTGGCGCCAGTGTGCTGTACCTGATCGACCGCAATGGCCAGACCCTGGCGGCCAGCAACTGGAACGAGTGGAGCAGCTTCGTGGGCAACAACTACGGCTTTCGCCCTTACTTCCAGGACGCCTTGCATCGCACGTCGGGCCGTTATTTCGCGGTCGGGGTGACCACCGGGGTGCCGGGTTACTTCCTGTCCCATGCGGTGTACGACGACAGCGGCGCGGTAATTGGTGTGCTGGTGGTCAAGCTCGAGCTCGAGGAATTGCAGCGCGAATGGGTCGGCCAGCCCGGCGTGCTGCTGGTTGCCGACAGCTATGGCGTGGTGATTCTCAGCAGCCGCCCGGCCTGGCGGTTCCGGGCGCTGGAAGAGCTCGACGCGCTGGATCAGGCCGAGCTGGTGGAGGTCCGCAAATATGCGGAGCGCCCGCTCGAGCGGCTGGCCAGGCAGCCGGGGCGCAGTTTCGATGGTGATGCCGACTGGATGATCATCGATGGCCCCGATGGTCGGCACAACTACCTGTGGCAACGCCAGGATCTGGCCAGCGAGGCCTGGACGTTGCACCTGCTGATCAAGGAAGACAGCCTCGGCGACACCGCTCGCAGCTATCGCCTGGCCGCGGCGGGCGTGTGGCTGACCTTGGTGTTTCTGGTGTTGTTCCTGTTCCAGCGGCGCAAGAACCAGCGGTTGCAGGCCAGTATCCGGGAAAACCTCGAGCGTGAGGTGACGCTGCGTACCGCCGAGCTTCGTGAGGCCCAGGAGGGCCTGGTGCATGCCGCGAAAATGGCCGCGCTGGGGCAGATGTCGGCGGCCATGGCCCATGAGATCAATCAACCGTTGACGGCCATCCAGATGCACCTGAGCAGCCTTGGCCTGCTGCTCGACAACGGCCGTGAGCGCGATGTACGCAGCGGGCTGGCACGCATCGATGGTCTGCTGCAGCGCATGGCCAGCCTCACCAGCCACCTGAAGACCTTTGCCCGCAAGAGCCCGGCCGGGCTCAGCGAACGGCTGTTGCTCAGCGACGTGCTGGAGCAGGCACTGATGCTGCTGGCGCCGCGCCTGCGCAGCGAACAGGTCGAGTTGGTGCGCGAAGTGGGCAGCGAAGCCTGGGTCCGTGGCGATGCCATCCGTTTGGAGCAGGTGATCCTCAATCTGCTCAACAATGCCCTGGATGCCATGCTCGACCGCCCCGAGCGGCGGCTAGGCGTGCAGATCGATGTTCAGGACGAGCAGTGCGTGATGCGCATCAGCGACAGCGGCGGCGGTATCGCCGAAGCGAATCTGGGCCGGGTGTTCGAGCCGTTCTTCACCACCAAACCGGTGGGCGAGGGCCTGGGCCTCGGTCTGGCGATTTCCTACGGGATCGTGCGCGATCTGGGCGGTAATCTGGAGGCTGCCAATGGCGCCCCAGGGGCGGTCTTTACCCTGCGGCTGCCCAAGGCATGAGTGATTGCAGGCGCAGTGGCTCGTTCGATCATGCATGGCGCTCGCTGCCACGCGGGTGCGGCCGTGGCGTTACACTGCGGCGTTGAGCCAGGAGGTGGTATGGGTGGTCAGGTGATCGTCGTCGACGATGAAGCCGCGATTCGCGAGGCGGCGCAACAATGGCTGGAGTTGTCCGGTTTTAGCGTGCAGGTCTGCTCCAACGCCACGCAGGCGCTGGCATTGATCGATGTCGAGTTTCCCGGCGTGCTGATCAGCGATGTACGCATGCCCGGTACCGACGGCCTGCAGCTGCTGGCCAAGGTGGTCGAGTGCGATCGCGACCTGCCGGTGATCATGATCACCGGCCATGGTGACGTGCCCATGGCCGTGCAGGCGATCCAGCAGGGCGCCTACGACTTCATCGAAAAACCCTTCACCCCGGACCGGCTGCTCGACGTCGTGCGCCGCGCACTGGAGAAGCGCCGGCTGGTTTGCGAGAACCGCGCCCTGCGTCAGCAGTTCGGGCTCAAGGACGGCATCGCGGCACAGCTGCTTGGCGTATCGCGCCCCATGGAACGCCTGCGCCGGCAGATCATCGACCTGGCCGGTACGTCGGTGAACGTGCTGATCCGCGGCGAAACCGGCTCCGGCAAGGAGTGTGTGGCGCGCTGCCTGCACGACTTCAGCGAGCGCGCCGACAAGCCGTTCGTGGCGTTGAACTGCGCGGCGATTCCCGAGCACCTGTTCGAGAGTGAGCTGTTCGGCCATGAGAGCGGTGCCTTCACCGGCGCCCAGAGCAAGCGCATCGGCCGTATCGAGCATGCCCATGGCGGCACGCTGTTTCTGGACGAGGTGGAAAGCCTGCCGCTGGCGCAACAGGTCAAGCTGCTGCGCGTGTTGCAGGAAAAGACCCTGGAACGGCTGGGTTCCAACCGCAGTATTCGGGTCGACCTGCGGGTCATCAGTGCAGTGAAGCCGGACCTGCTCGACGAAGTGAAGGCCGGGCGCTTCCGTGAGGATCTACTCTATCGGCTGAATGTCGCGACCCTGCAGATTCCTCCGCTGCGCGAGCGCCGTGAGGACATCTCGCTGTTGTTCGAGCATTTCGCCGAAGAGGCTGCCCAGCGTCACGGTCGCACCCTGGAGCCGCTGACGCCTGCCGAGCTGGCCGCGTTGCTCGGCCATGCGTGGCCGGGCAACGTGCGCGAGCTGATCAACGCCGCCGAGCGCCATGCCCTGGGCCTCGGTGATAGCGCCTCCGAGGAGGGCAGCCACTCCCTCGCCGGGCAGATGGAAGCGTTCGAGGCGCAGTGCCTGCACAACGCCCTGCTGCGCTGCCGCGGTAGCATCCTGCAGACCATGGAGCTGCTGCAACTGCCACGCCGCACCCTCAACGAAAAGATGCAGCGCCATGGGCTGCAGCGCAGCACTTATCGTCCTGCGGGTAGTAGCGACGAGGATTGAGCCCGACTGATAGGCCTTACATCCTCACTGGTGGGCTGAAGCCCACCCTACGGTCAGGGTAGAAGCTGCGTAAGGCCGCTACCTGCAACTCTCTGTGGGCGCGGGCGGGGACGCCTAGTCCATGCCCGCGATTTTTCGCGCGCATGGCGCGCTCCCCACAGGTGATGCGCTGGGAGGCCAGCAACCTTGGTCACATCCCGGAGCGCGAAAACGCGCTTCGCATAAGCGGAATCCTGCCGATTGCCACTTGGCCAATAGGCGACCTTTCGCTGCTTTCTTTCTCCCCGTCATCCCGCCACCGCTCTGGCTCGCGGCTTTTCGCCAATGGCACGGCACCTGCTATGGCTGCGGGTAACCGGACATCCAGAACCGGCTCTCTGACAAGAATAATCACGGAGAAACACCCATGCGACTGACCAAGCGTTTCAGCCTTCTTGCCGCTGCCGCCGCCATTACCGCCAGCACGGCGGTGTTCGCCGCACCTACCTTCATCAACGTTCTGACCGGTGGTACCAGCGGGGTTTATTACCCGATTGGCGTGGCGCTCTCGCAGGTTTATGGCAACGGCATCGAGGGTTCGAAGACCTCGGTGCAGGCTACCAAGGCCTCGGTGGAAAACCTCAACCTGTTGCAGGCAGGGCGCGGTGAGCTGGCCTTTGCTCTGGGCGACTCGGTGGACGATGCCTGGAAGGGTGTCGAGGACGCCGGCTTCAAGGCGCCGCTGAAGAAGATCCGCGCCATCGCCGCCACCTACCCGAACTACATCCAGATTGTCGCCAGCAAGGAATCCGGCATCAAGACCCTGGAAGATCTCAAGGGCAAGCGCATCTCCGTCGGTGCGCCGAAGTCCGGCACCGAGCTCAACGCCCGGGCGATCTTCAAGGCCGCAGGCCTGAGCTACAAGGACATGGGCCGCGTCGAGTTCATGCCCTATGCCGAGTCGGTCGAGCTGATCAAGAACCGCCAGCTGGACGCCACCCTGCAGTCCTCCGGCCTGGGCATGGCCGCTATCCGCGACCTGGCGTCGATGGTGCCAATCACCTTCGTGGCGATTCCGGAAGAGGTGGTGACCAAGATCGGCAGCAGCGCCTACCAGGCCCGCGTCATTCCAGCCGGCACCTACGACGGTCAGGATCAGGACGTGCCGACCGCCGCCATCATCAACATTCTGGTCAGCCACGAAGGCGTCGACGACGAAGTGGCCTACCAGATGACCAAGCTGATGTTCGACAACCTGCCGCGCCTGGTCAATTCGCACTCGGCCGCCAAGGACATCAAACTGGAAACCGCCACCGAAGGGCTGCCGATTCCGCTGCACCCGGGGGCCGAGCGTTTCTACAAGGAAGCTGGCGTTCTGAAGTAACAGCCGAACCCTGGGGTGGGTCAGGCACCTGTCGGTGGCAGCCAGGCGCCGCCATGACGATGGTGCCGTAACCCGCCTTGGTCGCAACGCCGGCTACTACACGGTGGGTTACGGGACGCACGACTAATGCGCCGTGTTGCCGATGCGGCCATGCGTCACCCACCCCTGCCAACTTCGAATGCACCGGCCCATCTCCAGCTCCTCTTGCGTGAGGCACGACCTTCATGAGCGAACATCAAGGGCTCAACAGCAGCCCCAACGAATGGCCGAAGGCGTTGTTCTACACCGCCTTGCTGTTCTCCACGTATCAGATCATCACGGCGGCCTTCCACCCGGTGTCCAGTCAGGTGCTGCGCGCCGGGCATGTCGGCTTTCTGCTGCTGATGGTCTTTCTCTGCTACCCGGCCTTCGGCAAGGGCCGACCGAACCAGCCGCTGGCCTGGTTGCTGGGCCTTGCCGGCATGGCCACCTTCGCCTACCAGTGGGTTTTCGAAGGTGACCTGATTCAGCGTTCAGGCGACCTCACCCCCCTGGACATGGTCATCGGCGTCGGCCTGACGCTGCTCATCTTCGAGGCGGCACGACGGGTCATGGGTATCGCCCTGCCGCTGATCTGCGGATTGTTCCTGCTCTACGGCCTGTTCGGTGAATACCTGCCGGGCGATCTGGCGCACCGTGGCTATGGTTTCGACCAGATCATCAACCAGCTGGCCTTCGGCACCGAGGGCTTCTACGGCACGCCAACCTACGTGTCGGCGACCTACATCTTCCTGTTCATCCTGTTCGGTGCCTTTCTCGAGCAGGCTGGCATGATCAAGCTGTTCACCGATTTCGCCATGGGCCTGTTCGGCCACAAGCTGGGCGGCCCGGCCAAGGTGTCGGTGGCCTCATCTGCATTGATGGGCACCATCACCGGCTCGGGTGTGGCCAACGTGGTGACCACCGGGCAATTCACCATTCCGCTGATGAAGCGCTTCGGTTATCGCCCGGCCTTTGCCGGCGCGGTGGAAGCGACATCGAGCATGGGTAGCCAGATCATGCCGCCGGTGATGGGCGCCGTGGCGTTCATCATGGCCGAGACCATCAACGTACCGTACGTGGAAGTGGCCAAGGCGGCGCTGATTCCCGCGCTGCTGTATTTCGGCTCGGTGTTCTGGATGGTTCACCTGGAGGCCAAGAGCGCCAACCTGCGCGGCCTGCCGAAAGACCAGTGCCCCAGCGCCTGGGGAGCGGTGAAACAGCGCTGGTTCCTGCTGATCCCGCTGTTGGTACTGGTCTACCTGCTGTTCTCCGGGCGCACGCCGATGTTCTCCGGCACCGTGGGCCTGGCGCTCACCGCCATCGTGATCCTGGGCTCGGCGATCATCCTCAAGGTGTCGTCGAAGATCATGCGCATGGTGTTCTGGATAGCCCTGGGCATTCTCTGCGCGGGCTTCTTCCAACTCGGTATCGGCGTGGTGTTCGGGGTCATCGGCGCGCTGGTGGCGGTCTGCTGGTTCATCAAGGGCGGCCGGGAAACCCTGCAGGCCTGCGTGCACGCGCTGGCGGAAGGGGCGCGTCATGCGATTCCGGTCGGTATCGCCTGCGCCCTGGTGGGCGTCATCATCGGCGTGGTTTCGCTGACCGGGATCGCCACCACGTTCGCTGGCTACATTCTCGCCATCGGCCAGAACAACCTGTTCCTGTCGCTGGTGCTGACGATGATCACCTGCCTGATTCTCGGCATGGGCATCCCGACCATTCCCAACTACATCATCACCAGCGCCATTGCCGCGCCGGCGCTGCTGGACCTGGGGGTGCCGCTGATCGTCTCGCACATGTTCGTGTTCTATTTCGGCCTGATGGCCGACCTGACGCCGCCGGTGGCGCTGGCCTGTTTCGCAGCCGCACCCATCGCCAAGGAGAACGGCTTCAAGATCAGCCTGTGGGCGGTGCGCATCGCCGCCGCGGGCTTCGTGGTGCCGTTCATGGCCGTGTATGACCCGGCGCTGATGATGCAGGGCGACAGCTGGGGCGCGACCTTGTACATGTTCATCAAGAGTGTGTTCGCGGTCGGGCTGTGGGGCATGGCGGTGGTCGGCTACCTGAATATGCGTCTGGCCTGGTGGGAACGTATTTGGGCATTCGCCGCCGGTGTCGCGCTGATTCTGGCGATGCCGATCAGTGACGAGATCGGTTATGCCCTGGGCGCTCTGCTGATCGCTCAACACCTTTGGCGCGCGCGCCGCGTTGCCGTGGTCGCGGCTTGATCGGTCTATGCCTGGGGCTCGCCGGGACGGCATGGGCGACGTTGCCCTTGCCGTCCTTCACCCTGGCCTGGGACCACAGCATCGAGAAGATCCGCTGGGAGGAGGACTACCGCGTCACCCGGGCCGGGCTGCTGCTCGGCGAGGCGCGGGTACGCGGCAGCGGCGCCGGCATGGAGATTCCGGATGGCGCCGAACTGCGTGATGGCGCCTGGCGCTACCAACGCCAGCTGCCGCCGCTGCAACCGCTACGCCTCGGGCGCACGCCCGAGGCGGGCGACTACCAGCTGTGCGATGCGCAGGGCTGCAAACCCTTCAGCGAGTGGCTCGGGCCACCGACGGCGAGCCAGCCAGAGGTGGAGCTGTGGAGCTGTGAGAGTGGCCGCTCAGCAAATTCGTAGGAGGGGCTTTAGCCCCTCCTACAACGATATACGTGTTGCTCTAACCTGCAATCCCGCGCCTCATTTGTGCCAACTCCGCCCGCAACGCCTTCAACTCCTGAAGGATCATCTCCTCGCGCCGTACCCGCGCCTCGGCTTCAGGGTCAGGCCCCTGGGCATCCTCCATGGCGTTGACCAGTACCGCGATAAACAGATTGAGCATCATGAAGGTGGCGATCAGCACATAGGGGATGAAGAACAGCCAGGCCAGCGGGTAGACCTCCATGATTGGCCGCACCGTGCCGCTCGACCAGCTGTCCAGGGTCATCATCTGGAACAGCGAATACAGGCTGGCGCTCAGGCTGCCGAACCACTCGGGAAAGCGCTCGCCAAACAACTGCGTAGCCATCACCGCCGACACGTAGAAGATCAGCCCCATCAGCATGATGATGCTGCCCAGGCCGGGCAGCGAGGCGAGCAGCGCCTGCACCACCTTGCGCATGTTCGGGTTGATCGACACCAGGCGCAGCACCCTCAATACGCGCAAGGCACGCAGCACGCTGAACGGCCCGCTGGCCGGCACCAGGGCGATGCCCACCACGATGCAGTCGAATACCGCCCACGGATCGCGCAACAGACCAATGCCCCGGGCCGCGAAACGCAGCGCCAATTCGACCACGAACACCGCCAGGATGAACATATCCACAGGCAACAGCAGCCAGCCCCACTCGGCGACGATGTCCTTCGAGGTGAGCAGGCCGAGGATCGCGGCGTTGATCAGGATCAGCACGGTGATCAGGCGCTGCACGGGCTTGCCATCCATGACCTCGGCCAATTTCAGGCGCCAGGTGGTGCGCGAGGAGGATTGTGGGGCGTTCATGGCGGGCGTCGGTCGATATTCGGTTGGGTAGGAGGCTGACGATTCTAAGGTGTCCGCTTGACGGTGATCAGGCAGCAGAGGGGCTGCAGCTGGAGTTTCGAGTTACCCATTGTTTCAGCCGGGCAACCCTGGGGCGTTGTCGCCGGGAAGTATCCGGGGGCTGCGCTAGGGCCCCTGGGAGCGAAGCGTCAAACCGTACGGCTGGTGAACACCTTGAACAGATCGACCTCTTCGCTTTCCGGCGGGGCCAGGCGCAAACGCTGTTCGATATTCAGCAGGTGCTCCTCCATGCACCGCGTCGCCTGTTGAACATCGCCGTCGAGCAGCGCTGCGGCCAGGGCCTCGTGCTCGTTGTGCGAGCACTGGACGCCGCCGTGCTTCTCGTACAGGGCGATGATCAGCGAGCTACGGGCGATCAGGCCTTCGAGCATCTCGCCCAGCGTGCTGTTGCCGGCGATACGCGCCAGCAAGCGATGGAAGTCGCCCGACAGCCGGATGAACTCGGGTTTTGCCGGCTCATGACCAAGCGCCAGCTCGGCTTGCAGGTGCGCTTCGATGGCGCGCCGGTCAGCGGCCTGGGTGCGCTTGCAGGCTTCCTCGATCAGCGCCTTTTCGATCACCCGGCGGGCGGCGAACACTTCGCGGGCCTGTTGCGGCGTGGGTTCTTCGACGAAGGCGCCACGGTTCATCTCCAGGCGCACCAGCTTGAGGTGAGCCAGGTCGCGCAACGCACTGCGGATGTGATTGCGGTTGGCCTGGAACACCTCGACCAGGTTGAGTTCGGTCAGGCGGGTACCGGGCGGCAGACGCTGCTCGACGATGGCATCGTAGATCGCGTCATAGATGCGTTGCACTTCACGGATGACGTGACTGGCCATGGACGATGCTCATTTGCGTGGGAAGCCGGGGCGGCTGGAAATTGCTGGCAGTGTAATTGTTAACAATGCTGTCGCAAAGTAGCTGCCTATCGGTGGCAAGTGCACAACTTTGTCGCATTGCTCCAGGGCTGTGCACCTGGATCGCGTCCTACAGGCTGTGTGCGGACATCCAGCGTACAGCTGGGCGGATTCAAGGCGACATTGAAAAAACTGCGGGTTATCAGTGGCTTACCCTGTAAAACCGAGGGCCTGGCCGCATTGATGACGGTCAAACGAATGCCTGGCACAGTGATTGCTAACAATAAAAATAAAATGTTTAGCAATTTAGGCGGCAAGCATGTCTGGAAAAGGTCAGGTCGAATTGGTGGCGGTGCACAAGGCCTACGATGCGCGCGTGGCTGTCACCGATCTGCATCTGAAGATTCCCAGTGGCAGCTATTGCTGTCTGCTCGGCCCCAGCGGCTGCGGCAAGAGCACCACCTTGCGCATGCTGGCCGGCCACGAAGCGGTGAGCGACGGCGACATCCTCATGGATAACCGCAACGTCACCGATTTTTCGCCGACCCAGCGGGGTACGGCGATGATGTTTCAGAACTACGCGCTGTTCCCGCACATGAGCTGCCTGGACAACGTCGCCTTCGGCCTGCGCATCGCCGGCATGCCCAAGGCCGAGCGCCACGCCAGGGCCCGGGAGCTGCTGGCGCTGGTGAACATGCAAGACTACGCCGACAGCTACCCCGAGCAGCTTTCCGGCGGCCAGCAGCAGCGCGTGGCGCTGGCCCGGGCCCTGATCACCCAGCCGGACGTGGTGCTGCTCGACGAGCCGCTGTCGGCCCTCGACCCGTTCTTGCGGATTCGCATGCGCAAGGAGCTCAAGGCGATCCAGAAACAGCTGGGGCTGACCTTCATCCACGTCACCCATTCCCAGGAAGAAGCCTTCGCCCTGGCCGACCTGGCGGTGGTGATGGACGGCGGCAGGATCCAGCAGGTCGCCCCGCCACGGCAATTGTTCGAGCACCCGGCCACCCCCTTCGTCGCCCAGTTCATCGGCGGCCACAGCCTGATGCGCGGCGAGCTGGGCAGCCGTGAGGGGGATCGCGTGAGGCTCAGCGTCGAGGGCACGGGGCAGGGCAGCCTGAGCCTGGCGCAACTGGGCGACCAGCATGTCGCCGCCGAGGGTACGCCGCTGGCGTTCTCGGTGCGCTGCGACCACCTGGACATCCTGCCGCCTGGCAGCGCGCCACCGGCCGGGCAGTTTGTCCTGCCGGCGCGGGTCTGCGATGTCGAGTTTCAGGGCGCCTTCATCTATGTCGAATGCCTGACCGCCAGCGCCACGCCACTGATGGTTTACCTGGCCGACCGCCAGCGTCGGGTACCTGAAATAGGTGCCGAGGTCACCCTGACCTGGGACGCCGCGCACCTCAACCTGTTCTCCCCGCAACACGCCAACCCGACCGAGGAGGTTCACCGATGAGCGAGCACGACGACAGCACCCCGCAATGCCCCGCCGAAGCCCCGCAGGTGGAGTCCGCCAAGGGATTGTCCAGGCGCAGCCTGATCAAGGGTCTGGGGGTGGCCTCGGCGGTGGCCGTGGGCTCCGGCGCGATCAGCGGTTTTCCGATGATCTGGGCGCAGAACATCAAGAACGTCACCTTGCGCCAGTTCGGCACCGGGGTCTCCAACCTCAACGACATCGCCATGAAGGCCAAGGAAGACCTGGGCATCACCCTGCAGCTCACCGCCCTGGATTCCGATGCGGTGGCGCAACGAGCCGTTACCCAGCCACGCTCCTTCGACATTGCCGACATCGAGTACTGGATCGGCAAGAAGGTCTATCCGTCCGGCACCATGCAGGCCATGGATACCAGGCGGCTGAAGAACTTCGACAAGATTTCCCGGCTGTTCATCGACGGCAAGCTGACCCCGGAATCGACCATCGCCCAGGGCACCGCGCCGCATACCGTGGGCTTCGTCGAAAGCGCCGATTCGCTGAAGTTCGCCAGCGAACCGACCCGCTGGATGACCTTGGTGCCGACCATCTACAACGCCGACACCCTGGGTATACGTCCGGACCTGGTGGGCCGGCCGATCAGCAACTGGCGCGACATCCTGGACCCTGCCTTCAAGGGCAAGACCTCGATCCTCAACATCCCGTCCATCGGCATCATGGATGCGGCGATGATCTGCGAGTCCATGGGCGAGATCCGTTACGGCGACAAGGGCAACATGACCCGTGGGGAGATCGACAAGACCATCGCCATCCTCATGCAGGCCAAGAAGGACGGCCAGTTCCGTGCCTTCTGGAAGAGCTTCGACGAGTCGGTGAACCTGATGGCCTCCGGTGAGGTGGTGATCCAGTCCATGTGGTCGCCGGCCGTGGCCGCGGTGCGCAGCCGCGGGGTGCCCTGCACCTACCAGCCGCTCGAAGAAGGTTATCGCGCCTGGGGCGGCGGTATCGGCCTGGCCAAGCACCTCAGCGGCCTGGAGCTGGATGCTGCCTATGAATACATCGACTGGTACCTGTCGGGCTGGGTCGGCGCTTATCTGAACCGCCAGGGCTACTACAGTGCTGCGCCGGAGACCTCCAGGCAGTACATGAGCGCCGATGAGTGGGGCTTCTGGATGGAGGGCAAAGCTGCCCAGAGCGACATTCTCAGCCCCGACGGCAAGGTCATGGAGAAGGCCGGAGCCGTGCGTGATGGTGGCTCCTTCGAGCAGCGCATGGGCAGCGTGGCCTGCTGGAATTCGGTAATGGACGAGAACCGCCACATGATCCGCAAGTGGAACGAATTCATCGTTTCCTGAGCCGGCCGTAGCGGTGGATGACCTCGTTTCCTCCACCGCTGCGCCTTCGACACCCTACTTTTCCGCAGCCTGGATTCGATATGCGCACCGGACTCGCCAACCTCAGCCACCTGCAGGCCATGCCGCTGGCGCTGACCCTGCTGCTGTTCCTGGTCTTTCCCATCACGGTGATCGTGGTGGTGAGCTTCTGGGACTACGACTCCTACCAGCTGATCCCGGACTTCATCTTCGATAACTACCGCTACCTGCTGTCTTCGCCGACCACTCTGCAGGCCTACCTGAATACCTTCAAGTACGCCCTGCTGACCTGGCTGATCACCCTGCTGCTGGGCTTTACCCTGGCCTATTACCTGGCCTTCCACATCCGCAGCAACAAGGTGCAGACCTTGCTGTTTCTGCTGTGCACCATCCCCTTCTTCACCTCCAACATCATCCGCATGATTTCCTGGATACCGCTGCTGGGGCGCAATGGCCTGGTCAACGGCAGCCTGCTCGGCGCCGGGCTGATCGACCAGCCACTGGAGTTTCTGCTGTACAGCGACTTTTCCATCGTGCTGGCCTACGTGCACCTGTACACCCTGTTCATGGTGGTGCCGATCTTCAACACCATGATGCGCATCGACCGCCGCCTGATCGAGGCGGCGCGGGATGCCGGGGCGCAGACCTGGCAGATCCTCGCGCTGGTGATCGTGCCGCTGTGCAAGTCGGGCATCCTCATCGGCAGCATCTTCGTGCTGACCCTGGTGATGGGTGATTTCGTCACCGTGCGCATCATGGGCGGCGGCCTGCATGCCTCGGTTGGCGTGCTGATCCACAACGAGATCAGCCTGCTGCAGTACCCGGCGGCGGCGGCCAGTGCCGTGGTGCTGCTGGCCACGGTGCTGCTGATGCTGGTGGTGATGTTCCGCCTGGTGGATATCCGCAAGGAGCTATGACCATGAAATCCACGGCACGCCCGTTGAGCTTCTATTGCCTGAGCCTGTTCTTCGCCCTGTTCGTGCTGTTTCTCTACGGCCCGACGCTGACCATCGGCATCCTCTCGTTCCAGGGACCTGGCGGTGGGCTGACCTTTCCCATGAACGGGATATCCCTGCACTGGTTTCACAACCTGTTCCAGGCCCAGCAGGTGGGCGATTTCGCCGGTGCCTTCAGCCGCTCGATTCTTCTCGGCATCGCGGTCATGGCCTGCACCCTGGTGTTCTCGGTGCTGGCCGGCTTCGCCTACCGGCGCCCTTTCGCGGGTAGCCAGGCCCTGTTCTACCTGACATTGGCGAGCCTGATCATTCCCTCGATCCTGGTCAGCCTGGGCATCGGCCTGATGTTCGATCGCCTCGGCTGGGAGCCGATCTGGTACAGCTCGGCCTTTGGCGCGCACCTGACCTGGACCCTGCCGTTCGGCCTGCTGATCATGTTCGCGGTGTTCAACCGCTTCAACCGTGCCTACGAGATGGCGGCCCGCGACCTGGGCGCGAGTGCCTGGCAAACGGTGCGCCTGATCGTCCTGCCACTGATTGCCCCGAGCCTGTTCGGCGTGGCGCTGTTCGGTTTCACCCTGTCCTACGACGAGTTCGCCCGCACCCTGATGGTCTCCGGCAGCTTCAATACCTTGCCGCTGGAGATCTTCGGCATGACCACCAACGTCACCACGCCGGTGCTCTACGCCCTGGGCACCCTGACCACGCTGTTTTCCCTGGCACTGATCGCGCTGGTGCTGCTGTTGATGAGCCTCAGCCAACGGATGAGAAAAACCGCATGAAGATTCGCGTGATCAATCCCAACGGCTCGGCAGGTATGGCCCGGCTGCTGGACACCACCTGCCAGGGCATCAAGGCGGCCGATACACAGTTGAGCGTGATCCATCTGCCGGGCTCGGTGGCGAGTATCGAGGGCGCTGCCGATGGGGTGTGCGCGGCGTATCACCTGCTGGGAGCGATGCGCCAGGCGCAGGACGAGGGTGTGCAAGGCTTCGTGATCGCCTGTTTCGACGACACCGGGCTGGACGCCGCCCGCGAGTTGGCCAGCGGCCCGGTGCTGGGCATTGGTGAAGCGGCGATGCACGCGGCGAGCATGCTCAGTGTGCGTTATTCGATCCTGACCAGCCTGCCGCGCTCGATCCATATCATCGAGCGCAACATGCACGGTTACGGCCTGCAGCGGCGCTGCGCGAATATTCATGCGGCGGATATCCCGGTGCTGGAGCTGGAGCGTGACCCGGCCCATTACCGGCGTCTGCGCGACCTGGGTCAGCGGATTCTGCGCGATGACCGCAGCGAATGCCTGGTGCTGGGCTGCGCGGGCATGAGCCAGTGGGCACAGCGCCTGCAGGGGGATCTCGGCGTGCCGGTGATCGACGGCGTGCAGGTGGCGCTGAAATGGGTGGAGGCGCTGGTGCAGCTGGGCCTGGGCAGCAGCAAGAGCCTGAGCTATGCCTGGCCACGCAACAAGGCGCTGTAAGCGCCAGGCCGACTTGAGTAACGACGGCTCCGGTGGCTCCAGCCTGCTGCCGATTACCCCGGGCCTGTCATGGCTACAGCCGCGTAAGGAAGAAAATCATCCATGACCCAGCCCCAGCCACACTATCCCCGGGATCTGCGCGGTTACGCAGGCAACCCGCCGCAGCCAAAATGGCCGGGCAATGCGCGAATCGCCGTGCAGTTCGTGCTCAACATCGAGGAAGGTAGTGAGAGCTGCGTGTTGCACGGGGACCCGCAGAGCGAAACCTTTCTTTCCGAAATCGTCGGTGCGCAGAGCTTTGCCGATCGCCACATG
This sequence comes from Pseudomonas argentinensis, assembly GCF_001839655.2. Lineage (NCBI taxonomy): Bacteria > Pseudomonadati > Pseudomonadota > Gammaproteobacteria > Pseudomonadales > Pseudomonadaceae > Phytopseudomonas > Phytopseudomonas argentinensis. The sequence continues at coordinate 509,473 of NZ_CP056087.1, read as the reverse complement.
AGCATGGAGTCGATGTACGAATACGGCTCCCGTGCGGGCGTGTGGCGCATCCTCGATGAGTTCCAGCGCCGCGACCTGCCGCTGACCGCCTTTGCCGTCGCCATGGCCCTGGAGCGCTGCCCGGAAATCACCGAGGCGCTGGTCGCACGTAACCACGAGATCGCCAGTCACGGTTGGCGCTGGCTGCACTACCAGAACGTACCGGTCGACCTCGAGCGCGAGCACCTCGAGCGCGCGGTGGAGCTGATCACCCGCCTCACCGGCGCCGCGCCGCTCGGCTGGTACACCGGCCGGGACAGCCCCAACACGCGGCGCCTGGTGGTCGAGCAGGGCGGCTTTCTCTACGACAGCGATTATTACGGCGACGACCTGCCGCTATGGAGCACCGTCGAGACCCGCGACGGTACCCGTCAGCCCCACCTGATCGTGCCCTATACCCTCGACGCCAATGACATGCGCTTCTCCAGCCCGGGCGGATTCAACAGTGGTGAGCAGTTCTTCGCCTACCTGAAGGACACCTTCGACGTGCTCTACGCCGAGGGCGAAACGGCGCCGAAGATGATGTCGGTTGGTCTGCACCCGCGCCTGATCGGTCGCCCCGGGCGTTTCCGCGCGCTGCAACGTTTCCTCGACCACATCGAGGCCCATGATCGCGTCTGGGTGGCGCGCCGAGTCGATATCGCCCGCCACTGGGTCGAGCACCATCCTTACCAGCCGTAGCAACCCATTACCTCGGCAGAGCAGTTGCTGCACTAGCAGATAGGAAGTCGGCGTAACGGATTGCAGGCCCCGAGCGGATTGCCGAATCCATCGCGGGTCATTAGCCTGCGCTCTTTGCCTGGGCCAGGTGGCCCTGACCAATATGACGGATCACGGCATGAGCGAGCAGGGCAGCAACATCACCTATTACCTGGAAATGCACAGCCCCGAGCAGGTGCGCAGCAAGCCGATGCCGGATGACCTGCAGGTGGTCGAGTGCCGGATCAAGCAGTTCCAGCTCAACCGCTTTCTCTACCAGCTGGTCGGCGAGCCCTGGGGGTGGACGGACAAGCTGGCCTGGTCGGACGCGCAGTGGCGCGAAGCGATCGAGCGTGACGATCACCGCACCTGGGTGGCCTACCACGGGGGCGCCATCGCCGGTTACTACGAACTGCAGCGCGATGCCGAGGGCGCCGTAGAAATTCTCTATTTCGGCCTGGCCGCCGCCTTCTTCGGCCGCGGCTTTGGCGGCCCGCTACTGACCCACGCGCTGCAGTCCGCCTGGGCCTGGCCTGGCACCCGGCGGGTGTGGGTGCACACCTGCAGCCTCGACCACCCCAGTGCGCTGGCCAATTATCAGGCGCGGGGCCTCAGGCTCTACCATCAGGAACCTGCGGGCTGAAGCGGATTGCGTCGAGACATCCCGGTGGCGGCGCTGTCGGATATCGAGCGAGCCGCATCGCGGTCACTGAACGGAGTTCCTATGCCAAAGCTTAGTGTGAAGTTACTGCCTCTCTGCCTGCTGGCGCTGCCCTTCATGGCGTCCGCCGAGCAGCAGATCCAGCCCGGTCTCTGGGAGATCACCTCGAAGAACATGCAGCTCGGCGGCAAGACCCTGCCCAGCAGCGACGTAATGCTGGAGCAGTTCAAGAGCCTGCCCCAGGCCCAGCGTGAAATGATGGAGCGGGCCATGGCCAAGCAGGGCATCCAGCTCGGCGAAAAGGGCGTGCAGTACTGCATCAGCCAGGCCCAGGTCGATGCCCAGAACATCCCCCTGCAGGACCCCAACTGCAGCCAGCAGATCACCTCCCGTGACAACGACCGCTGGGTCTTCAACTTCACCTGCCCGCAGGGCCGCGGCCAGGGCGAGGCGCATTTCCTCGACGACAAGTCGTTTACCACCCAGGTCAGTGGTGAGTTCGACAGTGGTGGCGGCCGCCAGCAGGGCAGCATGGAATCCGAGGCCCGCTGGGTGTCGGCTGATTGCGGCGCGTTGAAGCCGCGGCAGTGACAGGCCGCTAGAGAATCGGCGAGATCAGCCGTGCCACGCGCATGCCCAGTTGCTGCAGACGATGCACCTCGCGACGGTCGGCGCCGATCAGTTCGCGGGACTGGCTGAAGTCGTTCTCCAGCATCGCTTCGACCTGGCGGGCGAACTCCGGGTCGACCGTCACCAGGGTGATTTCGAAGTTCAGGCGGAACGAACGGTTGTCCAGGTTGGCGCTGCCGACCACGCCGATATCCCCATCGATCAGCGCGACCTTCTGGTGCAGGAAGCCCGGCAGGTAGCGGAAGATCCGCACGCCGGCGCGCAGCGCCTCCAGGGCGAACAGGTTGGAGGCGGCGTAGACGATGCGGTGGTCCGGCCGTGAGGGCAGCAGGATGCGCACGTCCACGCCGCGCAGCACGGCCAGGCGCAGGGCGGCGAACAGTGCCTCGTCGGGGATGAAGTAGGGGCTGGTCAGCCAGATGCGCTCGCGGGCGGCGTTGAGCATTTCCACGAACAGCAGCGAGCAGGTTTCCTGGGCATCGGCCGGGCCGCTGCTGATCACCTGGCAGAGCATGCCTTCGTCCGGGTAGCGCTCCGGCAGCAGCAACGGCGGAAGCTTGCGCGTCGCCCAGAACCAGTCCTCGGCGAAGGATTCCTGCAGACAGGCCACCGCCGGGCCGTGCACGTCGACATGGGTGTCGCGCCACGGCGACAGGCGCGGTTTCTCGCCCAGGTATTCGTCGCCGACGTTGTGGCCGCCGAGAAAGCCACGCTCGCCATCGACCACCACGATCTTGCGGTGGTTGCGGAAATTCAGCTGGAAGCGGTTGAGCACGCCGCCCCCGGTGGGAAAGGCATGCACGTGCACACCGCCTTCGCGCAGGCGCTTGATATAGCGGCGCGGCAGGGCATGGCTGCCGACCGCATCGTAGAGGAAGTACACCTGCACGCCAGCTGCCGCGCGCTCCAGCAGGGCTTGCTGCAGGCGGCGGCCGAGCTTGTCGTCATGCACGATGAAGAACTGGATGAGGATCACCTGGTGCGCTTCGGCAATCGCCTGGAAGATCGCCTCGAAGGTGGCCTTGCCGTCGACCAGCAGGTTGACCTGGTTGCCGGCCAGGCAAGGCATGCGCCCCAGGCGCGGCAGCGCGCGCAGCTGGCCGTAGGCTTCGGACTCACCGGCGGCGATGGCCTCCTGCACCCAGGGCCGCCAGTCCAGCGAGGCCATGGCCTTGTGCATCTGCCTGTCGACCAACCGGCGCGCCTCGATATAGGCATAGAAGCGGCTGCGCCCGAAGATCACGTACGGCAGCAGGGTCAGGTAGGGCATGAAGAACAGCGACAGCGCCCAGGCAATGGCACCCTGGGCGGTGCGCACGGTGAGGATCGCATGCACGGCAGCGAGCGTACCCAGTACATGGATCGCTGCGATCAGGTAACCGAAGAAATGCTGGATGCCGAATTCCATTGCCGTTCGCTTGATGACTGCCGTGCCAGCATAGACCACGCTATCGATGGGTCGTCACCGATAGAAATCAGCGTTCCACGTGAAACCTCGTGGCGTGTCACCTTGCCCCGGCCGCATCGAGCAAGCCCCGCAAGCGGCGGGGCTTCGCCGATGCCTGCCATCAGGCCCGCGACAGCGCCGAGATTTGCCTGCGCCGGTACACCGTGTCGCGGCCCGATAGCAGCAGGTACAGCGGCAGGGTAACGACGATCGCCACCAGCCACGACAGGTCGGCGCCATCCAGCTTGCTGGCGATGGGGCCGGTATAGATCGGCGTGACCGCGAACGGCAGCTGGACCAGGATGCCGATGGCGTAGGCGCTGACTGCATTGGGGTTGAAGCGCCCGTAGATGCCGCCCGTGGCGTCGAACAGCGAGGGAATGTGATAGCGCTGCTTCTGCACCAGGTAGAAGTCGGCGAGGTTGATCACCGCCCAGGGCACCAGCACGATCATCATCGCCAGGATCAGCTGCATGAAGCGCGCGATGAAGTCCGCCGGCGCGGTTACCGCGACCACGCAGCAGGCCACCAGCAGGATCGACGAGAGGGCCACCCGGGCCTGGCGGCTGGGCGCCCAGTCGGCGGCGAAGGTCTGCACCGAGGTGATCAGCGCCAGTACCGCGCCATACAGGTTCAGGGCGTTGTGGCTGATGATGCTGAGGATGAACAGCAGCATGAGCACCGGGCCGAACACGCCGGTGCTCTGCTTCACCGCGTCCATGGTGTCGGTCTCGGCGCTCACCGACAGCGCCACCAGGGTGCCGAAGATGAAGCACAGCGCGGTGCCCAGCACGGCGCCGCAGTAGGTGGCGAGAAACGGCTTCCAGATGCCCACGTTGCGCGGCAGGTAGCGCGAGTAGTCCGAGGTGTAGGGCGCGAAGGAGATCTGCCAGATGGCGCCCAGGGAGGCCATCGCCAGCCAGCCGGCCAGGTTGAAGCCACCACGGCTGGCGAAGTCCGCCGGCAGGCCGTTGGCGAACAGGGCGATAAAGCCCGCCAGCAGGCCGATGCCCATCACCCAGGTGCCGATACGGTTGAGGGTGTGGATGAAGTTGTAGCCCAGGATGCCGATCAGCGTCGCGGCGCAGGCGCCGATCAGCACGGCGGCAGGCAGGGGCAGATCCGGCGCCACGCTGTGGATGGATTTGCCGGCCAAAACGCAGTTGGAGATGAAGAAGCCGATGTACAGCACGGCGGCGATCACCACTACCAGCAGCGCACCGTAGCGGCCGAACTGACCGCGGCTCTGCAGCATCTGCGGCAGGCCCATCTGCGGCCCTTGGGCCGAAGCCAGGCCAAGCACGATGCCGCCAAGCAGGTGGCCAACCAGGATGGCGCAGATCGCCCAGCCGATGCTCAGGTGAAACACCTGCACGGCCATGGCACCGGTGACGATGGGCAGTGGCGCGATATTGGTGCTGAACCACAGGGTGAACAGATCACGGACGCGGCCATGACGGTCGGCGTCGGCCACCTGGCCAACGCTGTTGCTTTCGACGAGCTCTTGCGGAGCGTTGGAATGGGACATGTCGGGTTCTCCTGCGCAAGGTGGCGACGGCATGCAGCGCCGCGTGGGGCGGGGCAGGCCGTTGGGTATAGATGCGTGGGGGTGGCTGAACGAGTCAGCTGCGCCTGCTGCGGGGCGGCTTGCAGGCGGCGGAGAACGGGGAGGGGTGGAGCAGCAGGGCTGTGCGGAACACCATGGGAAACCTACTTCTTGTCTTTATTCGGATAGGGTTTTGCGTATCGCCAGGTTGGCGAAAACCGCTGCCCGGCGTGGCCGGTGCAGCGGTGGCGGGGCTCAGCGGAAGACTGGCACCACGTGCTGGATGAACAGCTCCAGGGACTTTTTCTTCTCGGCGTAGGGCAGGCTGTTGTCGGCCCAGAAGCTGAATTCGTCGACGCCCAGTTCCTGGTAGTGACGAATGCGCGCGATGATTTCCTCGGGCGTGCCGATCATGGTGTTCTTGCGGATGTTCTCCAGTTCGAACTCCGGGCGCTCCTTGAATTTCTCTTCAGGGCTCGGATCCAGCAGGCCGTCGACCGGGGTGGTCTTGTTGCCGAACCAGGCATCGAAGGTGCGGTAGAAACGCGAGATTGCCGCGGCGCCTACCTTCCAGCCGTCAGGGTCGTCGGCCAGGTGCACGTGAGTATGGCGCAGCACCATCAACTGTGGGCGCGGTACGCCGGGGTTGTTGGCCAGGGCGGCATTGAACTTGTCGTTCAGGTCGACCACTTCCTCGTCGCCCTTCATCAGCGGCGTGACCATCACGTTGCAGCCGTTGGCCACCGCGAAGTTGTGCGAGTCCGGGTCGCGGGCGGCGATCCACACGGGCGGCAGCGGCTGCTGCAGGGGCTTGGGCGACGAGGTGCTGGTGGGGAATTTCCAGATCTCGCCGTCGTGGGCGTAATCACCTTTCCACAGCGCCTTGACCACCGGCACCATCTCGCGCAGGTACTTGCCGCCATCGCTGGCCGGCATGCCACCGGCCATGCGGTCGAACTCGTACTGGTAGGCACCACGGGCCAGGCCGACTTCCATGCGACCGTTGCTGATCACGTCGAGCAGGGCGCATTCACCTGCTACGCGGATCGGGTTCCAGAACGGCGCGATGATGGTGCCGGCGCCGAGGCGAATGGTGCTGGTACGGGCCGCCAGGTAGGCGAGGATCGGCATCGGACTTGGCGAGATGGTGTATTCCATGGCGTGGTGCTCGCCAACCCACACGGTGCTGAAGCCGCCGGCCTCGGCCAACAGGGTGAGCTCGGTCAACTGATCGAACAGCTCGCGGTGGCCGACTTCCTGGTCGTAGCGTTCCATGTGGACGAACAAAGAAAATTTCATGTCGCTTTCCTCGATTCTTGTAAGGCCCCAGGCGCGAGGCGCTGTCGGGACTGGCCGCCTGCAGGATCAGATGGCTCGTGGTCTATGGTATACCATAATATAAAATACTTTGGCGAGTGCTCGAGATCCCTCATGTCGAAAAGCTTCAGTTCCTGGCGACCTGCCAGGCATACCAGCGCTCGGCGATGCGCTCGCCGTAGAGGCTCTGGTATTTGAAGCCGAGGGTGATCTGCCCGGCTTTGCGGGCGCCCGGCTGGTTTTCCGCGAGCTTGGGGTCGACCAGGGCCGAGGCACCGAGGTTGACCGACGATAAAGACACTCCTGGTTACCGGCCTGGCCAAATGCCGCGGCCCGTATTGCGATGGCACATTGCAAGATGTGCTCCAGATCGCCGGAGGCGCTGGAGCGGGTGGCGGCGGTGTTAGCCGCCGGATGCGCTGGTTTTGTGTGGGAAAAGCGGTACCACTTGATCGGGGCGGGTGTAACGGATGGGGCGGCGGTGAGCTGATGTGGGAGCGGGCCATGCCCGCGAAAAAACCACGGGCATGGACTGGGCGTCCCCGCCCGTTCCCACAGGTGTGGATTTCCTGTCAGCGCACCACCACTCAGTGCGCCCCAGCGCCCTTGCTCAGATCACTCTCGTTCCAGCTGTCGTACAGGCAGGCCTCGCTGGCCGCCCAGCGCACCTTGGCCTGGGCACCGGGTTGCAGCGGTTGCAGGCCGCTGCCCATGGCTTTCAGGGTCAGGTGGCAGCCGCCCGGCGTGACTACGTGGCAGGTCAGGCTTTCACCGAGGAACACCACTTCGGCGACCTGCACGGCGATCTCGTTCCAGCCGGCCGGCAGCGGGGTTTGCGCGGCAACCTCGAGGGGCAGCACCTGGGCTTTTTCCGGGCGCAGCATCAGCAGCACCTCCTGCTCGTTCTTCAGGTTGGCCGTTGGGGTGATGGCCAGGCTCTGCTGCTCGAACTGCACCGCGGCCTGGCCGCTGACCTTGGCACGCAGGAAGTTGGAGTTGCCGAGGAACGAGGCGACGAAGGCGTTCGGCGGGTTCTGGTAGAGGTCGTAGCCGGTGCCCAGGCCGACGATCCTGCCGTGGCTGAAGATGGCGATGCGCTGGGACAGGCGCATCGCCTCTTCCTGGTCGTGGGTCACGTAGACGATGGTGATGCCCAGGCGGCGGTGCAGGTGGCGCAGCTCGTCCTGCAGATCCTCGCGCAATTTCTTGTCCAGGGCGCCGAGGGGCTCGTCCATCAGCAGGATGCGCGGCTCGTAGACCAGCGCCCGGGCGATGGCCACGCGCTGCTGCTGGCCGCCGGACATCTGCGACGGGCGGCGGTGGGCGAAGGCTTCCAGTTGCACCAGCTTGAGCATGGCGTCGACCTTGCGCTTCTGCTCGTCGGCGCTGAGCTTGCGGATGCCCAGCGGGAAGGCGATGTTGTCGCGCACGTTGAGGTGCGGGAACAGCGAATAGCGCTGGAACACCATGCCGATATCGCGCTTGTGCGGTGGCACGTTGACCAGGGATTTGCCCTCCACGAGGATTTCACCCGAGCTGGGCGTCTCGAAGCCGGCCAGCATCGACAGCGTGGTGCTCTTGCCCGAGCCGCTGGAGCCGAGGAAGGTAAGGAACTCGCCCTCCTGGATATCCAGGGAAATGTTATCCACAGCGGTGAAGTCGCCGTAGTGCTTGTTCAGGTTGCGCAGGCTGACCAGGGTCTGGGGCGCCTGTTGTTCTTGGATGACGGCACTCATGGGGTTCTCCTCGGCGCTCAGCCTTTGGCTTCGGCGCGCCGGCGTGCAATGGCGGCGATGATCATGACCAGCAGGGAAAGGGCGATCAGCAGCGTCGAGGCGACGGCGATCACCGGAGTGAGATCCTGGCGCAGCGTCGTCCACATCTTCACCGGTAGCGTCTGCAGGCCGGGGCTGGCCATCATCACGCTGAGCACCACCTCGTCCCACGACACCAGGAAGGCGAACAGCCCACCGGAGACCAGGCCCGGGCGAATCGCCGGGAAGGTCACCTTGACGATGGCCTGCAGGCGCGTGGCGCCGCAGATCACCGCGGCATCCTCGATGGACCGGTCGAACAGCTTCAGCGAGTTGATGATCGAGATGATGGTGAACGGCAGCGCGACGATCACGTGGCTGACCACGAAGGCGAACAGCGTGCCGGTGTAGCCGAGCTTGAGGAACAACGCGTACACGGCCACGGCGATGATCACCAGCGGCACGATCATCGGCAGGGTGAACAGCGCGTACAGCAGCTCACGACCCGGGAACTTGCCGCGCACCAGGGCGAAGGCACTTGGCAGGCCGATGGCCAGGGCGCACAGGGTGGTCAGCATGGCCACCTTGAGGCTGACCAGCGCCGAGTCCATCCACTGGGCGTTGGAAAAGAACTGCCCGTACCACTTGAACGTCCAGCCCGGTGGCGGGAAGACCAGCCACTGCGAAGAGCCGAACGACAGCAGCACGATGAACAGGATCGGCAGCAGCAGGAACACGGCGATCAGCGCGGTGGTCGCGGTCAGGCCGTAGCGCAGGCCACGACCCATGGCATTGGGTGACAGCAGCATGGCGGCTTACCTCGCAGTGCTGGAAGCGACCGGCGATTCCGGTTGCAGCTTCAGGTAGACGTAGAACAACACCAGGGTGATGAGGATCAGCAAGGCTGCGGCCGCGCTGGCAATGCCCCAGTTGAGGAACGACTGCACCTGCTGGATGATGAATTCGGGCAGCATCATGTTCTGCGCGCCGCCGAGCAGCGCCGGGGTCACGTAGTAGCCGAGGGACATCACGAAGACCATCAGGCCGCCGCTGAAGATGCCCGGCCGGCACAGCGGAATGAACACCTTGAAGAAGTTGCGCCACGGGCTGGCGCCGCAGATCGAGCCGGCCTGCAACACCATCGGGTCGATGGCGCTCATGGTCGCCTGCAGGGGCAGCACGATGAACGGGATCATGATATAGCTCATGCCGATCACCACGCCGGTCAGGTTGTGCACCATCTCCAGGGGTTGATCGATGATGCCGATGCCCATCAGGAACTTGTTGACCACACCCGAGGACTGCAGCAGCACCAGCCACGAGTAGGTACGCGCCAGCAGGCTGGTCCACATCGACAGCAGCACGATATTCAACAGCCAGCGACCCCAGCCGCTGGGCATCAGGGTGATCGCCCAGGCCAGGGGAAAGCCCAGCAGCAGGCTGATCAGGGTGACCAGCCCGGCCACCGCGAAGGTGTTGAACAGCACCTTGGAGTAGGCCGAGTTGGCGAACAGTTGGGCGTAGTTGCCCAGGCCCGGCTCCGGCTCCAGCACGCCGCGCAGCAGCAGGCTGACCAGCGGCACCAGGAAGAACAAGCCGAGAAACAGCAGGGCCGGCAGCAGGTACGGGGCACCGCGCCAGCGCGCCGCCCGTTCCGGGTTGCCGTCAGCGTTGCCACGCTGACGGTCTGCTGCACCGACCTCGGGGGTACGGAGCGCGGTCATCTCATTTCACCAGCCATTCGTTCCAGCGGGTGGCGATCTGCGCGCCGTTCTTGGCCCAGTAGGCGTAGTCCAGGGTGATCTGGTCAGCCTCGTGGGCGGTCGGCAGGTTCTCTGCCAGCACCGAGTCCAGGCGTGCCACGCTGTCCAGGTTGACCGGGGCGTAGGCGGTCAGGTTGGAGAAGTCGGCCTGGCCCTTGGCGCTGCTGGAATGAGCCAGGAACTTCATGGCCGCCTCCTTGTTCTTGGCGCCTTTGGGAACGACCAGCATGTCGGCCATCACCAGGTTCTGTTTCCAGCTCGCCGCGACCGGCGCGCCGTCTTCCTGCAGCGCGTGGATACGGCCATTCCAGAACTGCCCGATGCTCGCTTCGCCGGAGGCCAGCAATTGCTGCGACTGCGCGCCGCCGCCCCACCAGACGATGTCCTTCTTGATGGTGTCGAGTTTCTTGAAGGCGCGGTCCAGGTCCAGCGGGTACAGCTGGTCCTTTTCTACGCCGTCGGCCAGCAGGGCCAGTTCCAGCACGCCGGGGCTCGGCCATTTGTACAGGGCACGCTTGCCGGGGTAGGTGGCGGTGTCGAATAGCGCGCTCCAGTCCTCGGGCTTCTTGCCGCCGATAGCGCCCTCGTTGAAGCCGAGCACGAAGGAAAAGAAGAACGAGCCGACGCCATGCTCGTTGACGAAGCGCGGGTCGATGCGATCACGCTCGATGACGTTGAAGTCCAGCGGCTCGAGCAGGCCTTCGGCGGCGGCGCGCAGGGCGAAGTCGGCTTCCACGTCGACCACGTCCCACTGCACGTTGCCGCTCTCCACCATGGCCTTGAGCTTGCCGTAGTCGGTCGGGCCGTCCTGCACCACGGTGATCTTGGTGTCGCGGGTGAAGGGCTCGGCCCAGGCGGCCTTCTGGGCATCCTGGGTGGTGCCACCCCAGCTGACGAAGTTGACGGTTTGCGCCGAGGCACTGGTGGTGATTGCCGCACTCAGGATGCTCGCGGCGAGCACCGAGGTAATACCTTTGATAAACACCATCTTGCTTGCCCTCTTTGTTGTGTTTGTGCGCAAGCGAGCGTTTTGCCCGCTTGACCGGAGCAGTGGTTCTTCAATGGCGGCCATCACCGGTGCTGCAGTCGGGGTGACCCGGGCGGGACAGGCGATAATCTGGCTGGCATTAGGAATATCATATTATGGTATTCCAAAGTTTCCGCAAGCCATTTGCCATACCAGGTGTTGTCCTCGTACAACCGGCCGTCCGTCACTCGAACGGTACGCTTTCCACCACTTCCAGCTCGTAGCCGGCAAGACCCGCGTACTTGAGCGGCGGGCCCAGATGGCGCAGCTTGCCGACGCCGAGATCCTGGAGAATCTGTGCCCCGGTGCCGACCTCCGAATACACCCGGCTCTGTCCGCGGTTGAACGGCCGCTGCGGCTGGGTCAGCTGCGGTACTCGCTCGAGCAGGGCCTGCGACGACTCATGGTTGGCCAGCACCACGACCACGCCCTTGCCGTCGGCGGCGATGCGCTCCAGGGCGGCCCACAGCGTCCAGCTGCGCGGGCCGGTGTACTCGGCGCCGACCAGATCACGCAGCGGGTCGATGGCGTGAACCCGCGCCAGGGTGGGCTCGTCATGGCGGATATCACCCATCACCATGGCCATGTGCACGCCGCCGGCGATGCGGTCTTCATAAGTGATCAGACGGAACTCGCCGTGCACCGTGGGCAACTGCCGCTCGCCGATGCGGGTGACCGTGTGTTCGGTGCTCAGGCGGTACTGGATCAGGTCGGCGATGGTGCCGATCCTGATGCCATGGGCGTGGGCGAAGGCTTCCAGCTCCGGGCGACGGGCCATGCTGCCGTCCTCGTTCATCACCTCGACGATCACCGCCGCTGGCGTCAGCCCGGCCAGCCTGGCCAGGTCGCAGCCTGCCTCGGTATGCCCGGCGCGGGTCAGTACGCCGCCTTCCTTGGCGCGCAGCGGGAAGGTATGCCCAGGCTGCACCAGATCGGCTGCCGTTGCGCCCGGCGCCACGGCGGTCAGCACCGTGTGGGCACGGTCGGCAGCGGATATGCCGGTGCTGATACCGCTGGCAGCCTCGATGGACACGGTGAAGGCCGTGGAAAATACGCTACCGTTGCTGGGCACCATCTGCTCCAGGCCGAGGCGCTGGCAGTGCTCGTCGGTGAGGGTCAGGCAGATCAGGCCGCGGGCTTCGCGGGCCATGAAGTTGATCGCCTGGGGGGTGCAGAATTCGGCGGCGAGCAGCAGGTCGCCCTCGTTCTCGCGGTCTTCGTCGTCCACCAGCAAGACCATCTTGCCCTGGCGAAAGTCATCGATGAGTTCACGGATGGGGTGAAAGGGCATGGCGGTTCTCGCAGGTCCGATTATTCTGAATTATGGTATACCGTAATACGAAATCAAATTAAAGGAGGTCAACCATGAAGGGTTACTGGATCGCGCACGTGGACGTTACCGACCCCGAGCGCTACAGCGAATACACTAAACGCGCCCCGGCCGTGTTCGCCGAATTCGGCGGCAGGTTCCTGGCCCGCGGCGGCCGCTCCGAGGCGCAGGAAGGTCGTGATACGCCTCAGCGTAGTGTGGTGATCGAGTTCGAATCGTACGAACAGGCGCTGGCCTGCTACCGCTCCGCGGCCTATCAGGAGGCGAGCAGCCACCGAGCCGGTGCGGCGCGGTCGGAAGTGATCATCGTCGAGGGCATGGCGCCCTGATTGCACGGGGACTGCGCCAGCAGGACTCGGCTGCCCGAGCACCGCGAAGGGCGTTCACGGCTCGGGTGCGGGAGCCCTGGGAGAGGTCAGTGGCCGATCAGCGTCGAACCGCGGACTGGGTTGCCAGGAAGGCATCGAGCTCCCCGGCGGACGGGCAGGTCGCCGGGCCATGCCGGGTGACCGCAATGGCCGCTGCGGCGTTGGCCCGGGTGGCGGCGGCCTGCTCGTTCAAGCCGGCCGCCAGGCTGGCCAGGAACACGCCGATATGCGCATCACCGGCGCCATTGGTATCCAGTGCAGTCACGGCAAAGCCCGGTACCTGCAGGCGCCAGTCGTCCCGGGCCAGCCAGCAGCCCTGTGGGCCGTCGCGCAGAATCACCAGCGCGCCCTCCGGCAGGCGCGTCGTCAGCTGCTGCAGCGCCTGTTCCAGACTGTCAGTTGCCGTGAATTGCAGGGCTTCCTCACGGTTGCTGCTCCAGATCGCCAGCCGCCTCAACAACTGCTCGGCGCCAGGGATATCCGGGTTGCAGGCCAGGGGGCCCGGGTCGAACACCAGGGCTCCGGCAGCGCCGCCCTGCTGCAGCCAGCCCAGCAGCGGGCCTGCCTTGTCGGCGTGCAGCAGGCTGTAGCCGCTGACCATCACCCAGTCGTCGGCCGTGGCGGTTTCGCCGCCTAGATCCTCGGCCTGCAACACGCCCTCGGCGCCGACGCGGGTGATGAACGAGCGCTCGGCGCTGGCATCGGTCAGCGCAACGCACAGGCCGGTATCGCCGTCATCGCTTGGCGCCAGTCGGCAATCGATGCCCTCCGCCTGCATGGCCTGGCGCGCCATGTCGCCAAAGCGGCCAACCCCATGCCGGCCCAGGTAGCAGGTGCTCAGGCCGTTACGTGTGGCAGCCGCCATCACGTTGAAGCCGCCACCCACTTCGAAGGCGGCGCTGCTGGCCAGCACATCCTGGCCCGCGGCCGGCAGGGTGCTGACGCTCATCACCAGGTCGACGACCACCTGGCCGGTGTACAGCAACCTAGCGGCCATGGGCGGCCTCGTGGGTCACGGCGGCGCGGCGGTCACGGCAGCCGCCGAGCAGCCCATAGAGGCCACCGGCGACGATAAAGGTGACGATCCAGCCCAGGCCATTCTGGCCAAACCAGGAACCGGCCAGCCAGCCCTGGAACAGCACGTTGTCGGCGCCGATCTTCACCGTGGTGAAGCTGAAGCCCAGCACGATCGCCAGCGCCCAGGCACCCAGGGCGCGCCATTCCACGCCACCGGCGTACCAGTAGGCGCTGCTCGGGCTGACATTCATCAGGTCGGCCGGCTCATAGCGCTGGCGATGGCGCAGGTCGACCAGGAAGATACCCACCCAGGCGGTGATCGGCACGGCGAGCATGGAGATGAAGGTGATGAACGGCCCGTAGAAGCTCTCGGCGATCAGCATGAAGTAGATCGAGCCGATGAAGATCACCACGATATCCACCACCACGGCGTAGACCCGCTTGACCTTGAGGCCGAGGGTCAGGGTAGTGAGGCCCGCGGAATACACCGACAGGTTGTTGGACAGCAGCAGGCCGCCGAACGCGGTGATCAGGTAGGGCACGGCCATCCAGGTCGGCAGCAGCTCGCGTATCGCCACGATGGGGTCGGTCGCCGAGGCCAGGTGGTCATTGCCCACCGAGATCAGGCCACCAAGGGTGATCAGCAGCACCAGCGGGATCCCTGCGCCAAAGGCCGCGGAGGCCACCAGCCCCGCCGCGCGAACGCTCTTGTGCTGGTAGCGCGACATGTCGGCGCCGGCATTGGCCCAGCCGATGCCCGTGCCGGCGGCCATGGTGCCGACGCCGATCAGCACGGCGGACAGCGGCGCCGGGGTGGCTGCCCACACCAGTGCCCAGTCGATGTGCAGGGCGAGAAAGCCGCCGACCACCAGGTTAAGAGCGCCGAACACCCAGGTGGCCCACTTCTGGATCACCAGCAGGGTGGCATGGCCGAGGCCGGATACGCACAGGGTCAGCAGCACGAACAGGCCGATGAACAGCAGGGTGAGAAAGGGCGCCGACTTGGCCTCCACCGGCGTGCCCTGGATGATCGACACCAAAGACAGCAGCACGAAGGCCGCCGTGGTGGTGTTGACCGTCTCCCAGCCCAGGCGCGAGCCGAGCGACACCAGGGTCGGGCCGATATTGCCGCGCATGCCGAAGATCGCCCGTGACAGCGTCAGGCTCGGCGCGCGACCACGGCGACCGGCAATCGACAGCAGGCCGACGATGGCGAAGGAGCCACCGGCACCGAGAATGGCGACGACCAGCGCCTGCCAGATCGACAGGCCCTGGAAGGCGATCAGGGTGGCGCCCAGCGGCAAGCCGAGGATGCTGATATTGGCCGCGAACCAGACCCAGAACAGCTGCAACGGGTGCCCGTTGCATTCATGCTCGGGCACCGGCTCGATGCCGCGGGTTTCCAACTGGCCCACCTGTTCGGATGCGCGCATGGCGTGACTCCTGCGATAGTTGTTGTTGGCAGGGCTGGGTGGCCGCACGGGCGGCCACCCATGGGTTTTCAGGTCGTTCGCAAGGCCAGCAGCTGGTCGGTCAAGGGCGCCAGGTCGATCTGGCTCACCGCGCAGACCTGTGCCAGCGCCTCCCTCGGCCACCCATCCAGGCCAAAGGTGGCGCCGAGCATGGCGCCGAGCACGGCGGCAATGGTGTCGGTGTCGCCGCCCAGGCTGGCGGCCATGCACAGGGCCTCGTAGGGCGCCAGCTGGTCGTTGGCGACGGCGCGCGCCAGGGCGAACGCCGCGACCACCGATTCCTGGGACGCCACCGAGGTGCCGATCACCTCGTAGATCAGGTCGGCCAAGGCGTCGGGGCTGGCGGCGTCGCAGAGCCGCGCTGTCCACTCGATGCGTGCCGCGATATCGCCGCCGGCCACCCAATGGCCGAGTCGCTGGCCTTGCCGGGCCGCGGCGACTCCACTGTCCAGGGCGCTGGCCAGGCTGTCGCCGTTGATACCCGCCGACACGACTGCCGCCACGGCGGCGGCGCTGGCGATGCCCAGGCCGGTGTTGTGGGTTACCTGGCAAGCCTGCAGCACCTGCTGCATGAACCGCCCAGGGTCACGCACATCGGCGGCAATGCCCACCGGCGTGATGCGCATCGCCGCGCCATTGGTGGTGCCGAAGCGCCCGGCCTGTTCCGGGCTGGCGCCAGCGAGAATCATCTCGATGGCGCGCTTGGTCGACGGGCCGAGCAGGTCCTGGGAACCCTTGGCGCGCATGGCCGCTTCCCAGTCGATCAGGCGCTGCGCCAGGTCAGTCGGTGCGATGCGGCCTTGGCCTTCGACCAACAGCTCGCCCACCAGAATCGCCTGCTCGGTATCGTCGGTGATCGCGCCAGCCGGCATGTTCGGGGCGATGGGTTGATCGGCGTCGGCATCGATCAGGCCGTCGATGCGGCCGTAGCATGCGCGGATCTGCTCGCGGGACAGCGACTGGGTCGGCATACCGAGGGCGTCGCCCAGGGCCAACCCGTGGAAGGCGCCGAGGGCGCGGTCTCGCGCGGTGGAAGGTTGGCTCACTGGGTATCCCCGAAATCGAGATGAAGTTGAAAGTGCAGCGGGTCGAGGTAGCTCTCGACGCGTTCCATGAAGCGCCCGCGGCTATCGAAGGTTTCCCTGACCACCCTCAGGAACACGCTGCCCGGCGTGCGTTGCAGCTGGCTGGCCGCCTCGCTGTCGAGCGGTGCGGCACCGATCCACTGCTTGCCTTGCCCGGCGCGATAGCCATGGGCGGCCAGGGTGGCGGTCAGCGAGTCCTCGAGCAGGCCTTCTTCGGTCAGGTATTCCAGGCCATCGCAGGCTGGAATCAGCGCGCGCTCGAGCGACACCAGGCTGCCATCGGCGGCCCGCCGGCGGCGCTCGACGAGCATGAAGCGGGCACGGCCGAAGCGCTCGGCGAATTCCTCGCGCTCCACGCTGCTGATACCCAGCAGTTCGGTGCTTACCTGGGCACCGCCAGCGGCGAGGGCCTGCGCCCAGCCGCCACCCTGGTGCAGGGGCACGCCGTCGTAGGTGACCACGGAACCGACGCCTGGCTGGGTGCCGATGTAGTTGCGCCGCTTGAGCTCGGAAAGCGCCTCGCGCAGGGTGCCGCGGCTGACGTCGAATGCCGCCGCCAGCTCGTGTTCACCCGGCAGCCGCTCGCCGTTGCCGAGCACACCCTGTTCGATGCGTTCGGCCAAGGCACGCACCACTCGGGTTTTCTTGTCGAATCGAACCTGTCTAATCATGTACAAATTAGTACCGCCGGAACGCATCCTGTGCAAGCCCTTTTCGGCAAATGGCGCCTCTGACTGCCATGCAGCGCGGCGCAACGAGCTGATCTATGCGGCGCAACTGCGCCCCCGCCGCGGTGGTGGGTCGCCTGGCTCGGCCACGAGCTCGTGCGAGGCTTTTCAGCCGGGATGGGCAACGCCGGAGAGATGACTGACCAGCTGGCAGGCATGGGAGGGCAGGCTTTGCCAGTCCCTGATGCACAGGCGCAGTTCGCGACTTGCCCAGCTGTCGGCGATGTCGACCAGGGTCAGCGGCAGCTCCTGGGCCAGTCGTGAGGCAGCAGCCTCGGGCAGCATGGCGATCCCGGCGCCCTGGGCGACCAGCTGGGCGATGGCGTCGAAGCTCGGCGCGCGCACCCGCACGCGCAGGGCGATGCCGGCGGCGATCGCCTTGTCCTCGATGAAGCGCTGCATCGCCCGTTCGCCGGGCAGGCCGATATAGGGAAAACCCAGCGCCTCCACCAGCCCCAGCCGGCGGCCAGCCAGCTGATGGCCGTGGGGCACCAGCAGCACCAGGCGATCATGACGAAACGGCAGTGACAGCAGGCCGCCGGTTGGCTGGTTGCCGTCATAGACGCCCAGATCGATTTCGCCGGCCTGCACGTCGCGCAGGATGGCGCGGCTGCTGCCTTCGGTCAGTTGCAGGTCCACCTCCGGGTAGTCGGCCAGGAAGGGGCCGAGCGCCGCCGGCAGAAAGGTGCTGTTGGCCACGGTGGAGGCGCACAGCTTGAGCACCACCCGTTGCTGGCCGGACAGATCCTGCAGGTGGTCCTTCAGGCGCTGGGTTTCGTTGAGGATGCGCTGGCAGGCTTCGAGCACCAGGCGCCCGGCAGGGGTCGGGGTCATGCCGCTGGCGTTGCGGGCGAACAGGGTGACCTGGCAGCGCTCCTCGAACTGCCGCAGCCGGGTGCTGGCCGCCGACACCGCCACCGGAAAGCTGGCCGCCGCCTTGCTGAGGCTGCCGCTCGAAGCGATGGCGACCAACAGGCGTACGTCCACGAGATCGAAATGCACAGGGGTTCTCCAGAACAGAAGGCGGCCTTCGGGAAATACCGATTCTTAGGCGATACCATTCGGATCAGAATAACCGTTCCACACCCCTGATCCAGACTGCCATGAACCCATCTGCCTTTTTTCAGCGCTGCGCCGGTAATGGCACTCTGTTCGCGATCCTCGCCGCCGCCGGCTTCAGCATGAAGGCGATCTTCGTCAAGCTGGCCTATGCCGCCGCCCCCGTGGAGGCGATCACCCTGCTGGCGATGCGCATGACCCTCGCGCTGCCGCTGTTCCTGTGGCTGGTGTGGCTGAGCCGCAGCGGCATCGGTGGGCGCTTCTCGCTCGCCGACGGTGGCCGCGTCGTGGTGCTGGCGTTGTTTGGCTATTACCTGTCGAGCCTGTTCGATTTCTACGGCTTGCAGTACATCAGTGCGGGCCTGGAACGGTTGATCCTGTTCACTTACCCGACCCTGGTGCTGGTGTTCCAGATGATCGCCTTTCGCGAACGCCCCAGCCGCCGCACGCTGCTGGCGATGGCAGTCTGTTACCTGGGCCTTGGCGTGGCGCTGATCCACGACATCGGCGCCACCGACATGGGCAGCCAGGTGATCATCGGCTCGCTCTGGGTGTTCGCCAGCGCTGTGACCTATGCCCTGTATTACCTGGGCACCGGAGTGATGGTGAAGCGCCTGGGCTCGATGCGCCTGGCTGGGCTGGCGGGCAGCGCATCGTCGCTGATGGTGCTGGCGCACTTCGCCGTTACCGAGCCACTCGGCGGCCTGCTGGCACAGCCGGCTCAGGTATGGCTTTGCGCCGCGCTGATGGCACTGATCTCCACGGTGCTGCCGGTGTACTGGATGGCCCTGGCGATCCAGCGCATCGGCACCACCCATACCGCCGCCGTCGGCAATCTCGGCCCGGTGCTGACCATTTTCGCTGCCTGGGCGCTGCTCGGCGAAGGCATCTCGCCGTACCAGATGGCCGGGCTGGCGCTGGTGATGTTCGGTATCTGGCAGCTCAAGCCGGGGGCGGCGAAGAAGGCCGTGGTTGCCGAGGTGGCGGGGGCGGGTAAGCCGGGTTCGGTGAGTTGATTGGTGCGGTTGGGAAGGCTGCCGTAAGGCAGAAGCGGACATTGAGCTTCAAGCCGCAAGCCTCAAGCTGCAAGAACCAGAGAGAGCACTGCGGACTGCTTTTAACCTGTAGCTTGGAGCTTGCAGCTTGCGGCTGCTTCCGCCACTTAGCGGTACAACACGCTAGCGAATGAAATGCACCTTGCCGGTATCGTCGCTGCCCATGTAGATGCCGTAGCTGCCGGTCTCGCGCTCGGCGATGTAGCGCTCCAGGATCTGCCGGATGGCCGGGTAGTAGATCTGCTCCCAGGGGATGTCCTCGGGGGCGAAGAAGCGGCGGGCCGAGGTTTCGCTGCCGAAGTGGCCGGTGTCGTGCAGCAGCCTGGCGCGGAAGATCAGGTACACCTCGCTGATCGAGGGCACGCTGAAGATCGAATAGGGGCAGGTGATTTCCGCCACCACGCCGGCTTCCTCGCGCACTTCGCGCAGGGCCGCTTCCTCGGTGGTCTCGCCGTTTTCCATGAAGCCGGCGGGCAGCGTCCAGGTACCGATACGCGGGGCGATGGCGCGCTGGCAGAGCAGGTAGCGACCGTCCTGCTCGATGATGCAGCCGGTGATGATCTTCGGGTTTTCGTAGTGAATATGCCCGCAGCCGCTGCACACCAGGCGGTGATGGTCATCGCCGGCCGGGCGGCGGCGCTCCAGCGTCGCGCTGCCGCATTGGGTACAGAAGCGCGGGCTGGGCATGGCGGTCAGCGTCCGATGCGCGGGTCTTTGAGGCCGATGGGCGCGACGATATCGCGGGCCTTGGCGCCTTCCTGCTTGGCTTCCAGGTACTCCAGGGCGACCTTGGCCGCGGCGCGCACGTGATCCACCGAGGCCTGGTGGGCGGCGATCGGGTCGCCGCTCTTGATCGCCTCGACCATGCGCTCCATTTCCTGGTTGCTGGTGCTGCGGCGGTTGCTCTGCGACACCGAGGTGGCGCGCAGGTAGCTGATACGCGCCTGCAGCTGGCGCAGCTGGGTGGCCGCTGCTTCATTGCCGCAGCCTTCGAGCAGCACGTTGTAGAACTCCTGCACCGACTCCAGCACGTCCGGCAGTTCGCCCTGTTCGAGGGTCTGGCGGTTGTTCTCCAGGGCGCGTTCCAGGGCGCGGATGTCCTTGGCGCGGGCGCGCAGGGTGAACAGCTGGACGATCATGCCTTCCAGGGCGCAGCGCAGCTCGTAGAGGTCGCAGGCATCTTCCAGGGTGATGATCGCCACCCGCGGGCCCTTGGCGTCGGCGAATTCCACCAGGCCTTCGGACTCCAGGTGACGCAGCGCCTCGCGCACCGAAGTGCGGCTGACGCCCAGGCGATCACAGAGGTCGCGCTCCACCAGGCGGTCGCCGGGCAGCAGCTGGAAGTTCATGATGGCGCTGCGCAGCTTGTCCAGAACGATTTCCCGCAGGGTCACGGGATTGCGGTTGACCTTGAAGCTGTCGTCGATCGGCTGGCGTTTCATGGTTGGTGCTCGCGTTATAGGTATGGGCGCACTCATCGCATTGCCGTGGCCGCTTATGCCTCGGGTTGCTGCTGCTCGGCATCCGCTTCGGCAAAGGCTTCACGGGCGATGCGGAAGCTGTCGACCGCGGCAGGCACGCCACAGTAGATGCCGACCTGCAGCAGAATCTCGCGGATCTGCTCACGGCTGAGGCCGTTACGCAGGGCGCCGCGAATGTGCAGCTTCAGTTCGTGCGGGCGATTGAGCGCGGAAATCATTGCCAAGTTTATCATGCTGCGTTCCTGCATCGATAAGCCTTCCCGGCCCCACACGTGCCCCCAGCAGTATTCGGTGACCAGCTCCTGCAGCGGGCGGTTGAAGTCGTCGGCGTTCTCCACCGAGCGCTTCACGTAGGCCTCGCCCAGCACCTGGGTGCGGATCTTCAGGCCCTTTTCGTACTTGTCGTTGCTCATGTCGGTTCTCCTGTCGGCTGGCAATGCGGCTGTTGGAAGGCAGAAGCGGACATCGAGCTTCAAGCCGCAAGCCTCAAGCTGCAAGAAGAAGCTAGAGCACTGCGGACTGCTTCTAACTTGTAGCTTGGGGCTTGCAGCTTGCGGCTGCTTCCGCCACATAGTCGCCTGTCCTTACAGCCCACCCATCAGGGTGTATTTGATTTCTAGGTAATCGTCGATGCCGTAGTGGGAGCCTTCGCGGCCCAGGCCGGACGACTTGATGCCGCCGAAGGGCGCCACTTCGGTGGAGATCAGCCCTTCGTTGATGCCGACCATGCCATATTCCAGCGCCTCGCTCATCCGCCAGGCGCGGCCCAGGTCGCGGGTGTAGCAGTAGGCGGCCAGGCCGAACTCGGTGTCGTTGGCCATGCGGATCGCCTCGGCCTCGTCGCTGAAGCGAAACACCGCCGCCAGGGGGCCGAAGGTTTCGTCGCGGGCGACCTTCATATCGGTAGTCACCTCGCTCAGCACGGTGGGCTGGTAGAAGCCGTGGCCGAGGGCGTGGCGCTCGCCGCCGCACACCAGCCGGGCGCCTTTGCCGAGGGCATCGGCGACGTGATCGGCGACCTTGGCTACGGCCCGGCTGTTGATCAGCGGGCCTTGTTGCGCGCCTTCGGTAAAACCATCGGCGACCTTCAGCTCGGCTACATGCTCGGCCAGGCGGGCGACGAAGGCATCGTGGATGCCGCCCTGCACCAGAAAGCGGTTCACGCATACGCAGGTCTGCCCGGCGTTGCGGTACTTGGCGAGCATGGCGCCGTCGACCGCACGCTCCAGGTCGGCGTCATCGAAGACGATGAACGGTGCGTTGCCGCCCAGTTCCAGCGAGACCTTCTTCAGGGTGCTGGCGCACTGTTGCATCAGCAGCTTGCCGATCGGCGTGGAGCCGGTGAACGACAGCTTGCGCACCTCGGCGCTGGCGCACAGCGCGTTGCCGATGGCCAGCGCATCGCCGGTGATCACGTTGAGCAGGCCTGGGGGCAGCCCGGCTTCTTCGGCCAGCGCGGCCAGGGCCAGGGCCGAGAACGGCGTTTCCGGAGCCGGCTTGACGATGCACGGGCAGCCGGCGGCCAGGGCCGGGCCGACCTTGCGGGTGATCATCGCCGCCGGGAAATTCCACGGCGTGATCGCGGCGACCACACCAATCGGCTCCTTGGTCACCACGATGCGCGCATCGGGCTTGTGGCTGGGAATGGTGTTGCCGTAGATGCGCTTGGCCTCCTCGGCGAACCACTCGATAAAGCTGGCGGCATAGACAATCTCCCCCTTGGCTTCGGCCAGCGGCTTGCCTTGCTCGAGGGTGAGGATTTCGGCCAGCGCGTCGGCGTTTTCCAGCATCAGCGCGTGCCAGCGCTTGAGAATGGCGCTGCGCTCCTTGGCAGTACGTGCCCGCCAGGCCGGCCAGGCGGCATTGGCGGCGACGATGGCGCGTTGCGCTTCGGCGCCGCCCATCTCGGGCACGCGGCCGATTTCCTCGCCAGTGGCGGGGTTGAAGATGGCTTGGGTGGCGCCCTCATCGGCAGCCAGCCACTGGCCGTCGAGGTAGGCGTGCTGGCGAAACAGGCGCGAGGCTTCAGGCGTCATGGTGGCTCCGGAAGAAAACAGGCCGTGCCCGAGGGTGGGTGAGCACGGCCAAAGAAAGGATGTGCAGCGCATCGACCATCCGCCCGTGGCAGCCGATGGTCAGCTCGCTCAGGCAATGCCGGCAGCTCGTAGGGTGGACCGGGACGCGCAGTCAGCGCTTTTTTTGTCCACCATCGCGCGATTGCTGGACGGTGGACGGTGGACGGGTGAAGCGTCGTCCACCCTACAAGGCGTCGCTCAGGCGAACGCCGGCAAAGCGCCGAGCTTGCCGCGGTGATAGATCATCGGCACCGGGGCAACTTCGGGCAGGATCAGGTTCTTCACCGCGCCGACCATGATGGCGTGGTCGCCACCCTCGTATTCGCGCCACAGCTCGCACTCGATGATCGCCGCGGCGTTATTGAGCAGCGGGTTGCCCAGCGCGCTGAGCGTCCAGTCGATACCGGCAGCCTTGTCCTTGCCCTTGCCGGCGAAGGCGTAGGCTTCCTTCTGCTGCTCGGCGGACAGCAGGTGGATGGCGAAGCGCTTGCTGTCGCGCAGCACCGGGTAGGAATCGGAGCTGTAGTTGGGGCAGAACAGCACCAGCGCCGGGTCGATGGACAGCGCGCTGAAGGCGCTGGCGGTGATGCCGACGATGCCGCCATCGGGGCCCAGGGTGGTGACGATGGTCACCCCGGAAGGGAAGGCGGCCATGACGGATTTGTAGAGTCCGGGTTCGATCATTTTGCTTTTCCTCGATGCGCTCAGCGCATCACGAACGGGTCGGGCATGGGCGCTTGCGACAGGTTGATCCACACCGTTTTCAGCTCGGTGTAGGCCAGCACCGAATCGATGCCGCTTTCACGGCCGTAGCCGCTGTTCTTGAAACCGCCGATCGGCGCCATGGCCGATACGGCGCGGTAGGTGTTGACCCAGATGATGCCCGAGCGCACGCCTTTGGCCATGCGGTGGGCGCGCCCTAGGTCGCGGGTCCAGATGCCGGCGGCGAGGCCGAACTGCGAGTCGTTGGCCATGGCCAGGGCGTCGGCTTCGTCCTTGAAACGAATCACCGAGGCGACCGGGCCGAAGACCTCTTCCTGCATGATGGTCATCGAGTGGCGGTCGCATTCGAACAGGGTCGGCTCGTAGTACCAGCCTTCACCGTCGATCTGCGGCCGTTTGCCACCCAGGCGCAGTTTCGCACCTTCGGCCACGGCTGTGGCGACCAGGCCTTCGACCACCGCCAGTTGCTGGGCAGTGGCCATGGGGCCCATCTCGCTGGCGTCGTCCTGCGGGTTGCCGATGCGGATGCACATGGCGCGCTCGACCAGGCGCTCGACGAACGCGTCGTAGATGCTGTCCTGCACCAGCAGGCGCGAGCCGGCCACGCAGCTCTGCCCGGAGGCGGCATAGATGCCGGCGACCACACCATTCACGGCGCTGTCCAGGTCGGCATCGGCGAAGATGATGTTCGGCGACTTGCCGCCCAGCTCCAGCGACAGCTTGGCGAAGTTCTCGGCGCTGGCGCGCACCACATGGCGGGCAGTGGCCGCGCCGCCGGTGAAGGCGATCTTGCGCACCAGCGGGTGGCTGGTCAGCGCCGCGCCGGTGGTCGGGCCGTAGCCGGTGACCACGTTGACCACGCCGGCGGGAAAGCCCGCTTCCAGCGCCAGTCGGGCCAGTTCAAGAATGGTCGCCGAGGCATGTTCCGACGGCTTGAGCACGATGGTGTTGCCGGCGGCCAGGGCCGGGGCGAGCTTGATCGCGGTCAGGTACAGCGGGCTGTTCCAGGGGATGATCCCGGCCACCACGCCAATCGGCTCGTGGGTGGTGTAGGCGAACATGTCCGGCTTGTCGAGGGGCAGGGTGCCGCCTTCGAGCTTGTCGGCCAGGCCCGCGGTGTAGTGGAAGAACTCCGGCAGGTAGCCGACCTGGCCGCGGGTTTCGCGGATCAGCTTGCCGTTGTCGCGGCTCTCCAGCTGGGCCAGGGCTTCCTTGTTGTCGGCGATCAGGTCACCCAGGCGACGCAGCAGTTTGCCCCGCGCAGTGGCGCTGAGGCCGCGCCAGGCCGGGTTGTCGAAGGCCGCCTGGGCGGCTTGCACGGCGCGCTCGACATCCTCGGCGCCGGCATCCGGGAGCACGGCCCAGGCTTGCGCACGAGCCGGGTCGAGGCTTTCGAAGGTGTTGCCCGATTGTGCGTCGACCCACTGGCCGTCAATGCACATCTGATAGCGTGTGAGTGTCATGCGACGATCCCCTTGGCGGTGTCTTGCAGCTGGCAGGCTTGCTCGAGAAACTCCAGCAGCATCTGGTTGACCAGGCGCGGCGATTCTACCGGCATCATATGCCGTTGCTCGGCCAGCACCACAGCGCGCGCGCCCGCGATGCGCTGCGCCAGCTGTTTGGCCATCTGCGGCGTCGAGCCCGGGTCCAGTTCGCCAGTGGCGATCAGCGTGGGCACCTGGATCTCGGCCAGGTCGTCGGCGCGGTACATGTCCTGGGTGGCGAACAGCGTATAGGTGGTCAGGTAACCCTGGGCATCGTTGCCGGCCAGGGTCTGGCGAATGGCGGCGATCTGCGCGGGGTTGGCGGCCTGGTACTCACGGCTGAACCAGCGCGACAGCGCCGCTTCGGCGTTGGCGTCCGGGCCATGTTCGGCGGCCTGGGCAGTACGCTCGATGACCCCGGCGCGCTGCTCGGGGCTGCGGTTGAACACGCTGTTGAGCACCACCAGGGCGGCGATGCGCTGCGGGTAATGCAGCGCGAAGGCACGAGCCACCAGGCCGCCCATGGAGAAACCGATCACCATGGCCTGCGCCAGGCCAAGGTGGTCGAGCAGTTCGCGCAGCTGGTCGGCGTAACCGGCCAGGTCGGTGTCCACGGCCGGGCGCGGGCTGTCGCCATGGCCGAGCATGTCGTAGACGATGACCTGGAAATGCTGGGCCAGGCCGACGACCTGGCCGCCCCACATGTCTTTGTTCAGGCCCACGCCGTGGATCAATACCACGGGTTGGCCCTGGCCGATCACCCGGTAACTGGTGCCGGCGGGGGTACGTTCAGCGAGGTGCCGAATCATGGCCTGCTCCCGATTACCGCGCCTTCTCGGCCGCCAGTTCTTCCAGATCGATGTAGCGGTTGCCGATACGCGGGTGCAGACGGCCACCGTTGGCAGCGCCCAGTACCACGACGATCTCGTCGGCGCGCGGGGCGTCTTCGATCTGCATCTCCAGGGTGATGTAGTGCGAACGCAGGCCTTCGTCGTCCTTGTGCATCATCGGGATCTGGATCGAAGTGCCCGGGCCGCCACGCTTGTTGGTGAACGACAGGTAGCTCTTGGCCTGCACCGCCTCGCGGTAGTGGTTGCCGAAACGCAGGGTGTGGATAACCGCCGAAGCATGTTCGATTTCGCCATCGGCACCGACCACGGCAGCCTTGCCGTAGGCTTCGATCCTGTCGGCGCCGCCGATGGCAGCGGTCAGGCGCGCGACCATCAGCTCGCCCAGTGCGGAGCAGTTGGCCTTGATCTGCGGCTTGAGGTCTTCGACAAAGCCGTTGCCGATCCACGGGTTCCTGATCACCACGGCCAGGCCGACCATGGTGACCGGCTTGTCGGTCGCCTTGCCGCCTTCGATCAGGGTTTCTTCTATGTAGCTGACGATCTTGCGAATCTCGAAACTCATGGCAGCTCCTCGGCTGGTTGGTGTTGGGTATTATGGTATACCAGAATACAGAATATGCAAACCTTGCCGAATCCCAGGCACGACGGTGCCTTGACGGCCTGCCTGGAGGGTTGAGCAGCCTGAAAAGTGGGCAATTGGAGAGGGCTTTACAGGCAGGTGACGGGGCCGAGTGACGCCCGAAGCCGACGGCAGCGGCGGCTATCGATGCCGCCAGGATGACGCACCGCTCCGTTTATCCCATGGGCGTCGCCGGTCTCAGCACCAGCCGTGGCTGGCACAAGCCACTGCATCGTGGGCGTGCAGGCTTTCGGCGTGGGTCACCTGGATATGGAAGGCGGTGATCTCCGGCATCGCCCGCAGCGCCTGGTGCAGGCGGCGGGCAGCG
This sequence comes from Pseudomonas argentinensis, assembly GCF_001839655.2. Lineage (NCBI taxonomy): Bacteria > Pseudomonadati > Pseudomonadota > Gammaproteobacteria > Pseudomonadales > Pseudomonadaceae > Phytopseudomonas > Phytopseudomonas argentinensis. The sequence goes on along the minus strand of NZ_CP056087.1, from coordinate 482,915 downwards.
TCCTCGCAGAACATCAGGTTCTGGCCGTTGGCCAGGGCGAAGGCCTGTTCGTCAGCACGTTTGACGGCAGTCTGGACGGCGGTGCCCAGGGCGGCTTCGGCGCCATCGAGCAGCGCCAGGAAGGGCAGGGCGCTGGTGTCCGCGGGCAGGCGCACGCGAATGTGCGCGTCGCTGCGCTGGCTATGGGGCGTGGCGACGATGCCCGGGCCGCCCAGCCAGGCATGCAGGGCGTCGAAATCCAGCGGGCGATCCGCGAAGTCAGCGGCGAAGCGCTGCTGGATCAACTGCCGGGCCAGGGCGGCCGAGCAGGGGCAGGTCGATGAATAGCCCAGGTGCAGGCCCAGCTGTAGATGAAAACCGGCCGGGTCGAGGCGAGCCCTGAGGGTCAGCGGGTAGGCCTTGTAACCGGCAAGCGGACTGACCAGCGCCGGACGCTCGATCAGCCAGTCGCCGCGCAGTTCCAGGTAGGCGCAGTACGAGAGGCCGTGGTGGCTGTGCAGGAAATCCTCCAGCACCTCGCGCAACACCGCAGGCGACAGCGGCTCGCGCTGCAGCGCGGCCAGGGCCAGGTAAAGACGCGACATGTGGATGCCGCGGGTCTGCCCGTCGTCGAGGCTGACCCCGGCATCTACCTGCGCATCCAGCGGCTGCTCGCCCAGCCGCACCGGCAGGGCGATGCCGCGCATGCCCACCCAGTCGAGGGGTGCGGTTGAGTGAGCGCTGCGTTGTGCGGCGATATCGGGCAGCGTGATCTGGCGATTCATCGGCATCCTCTTTGTGATCGGCATGACAAACGGTGATTTAATGTTATGTTATAACAATTGAATATCCGTGAGCCCACCATGACGTCCGATGAATTGCTGGCCCAGCCAGCCGAGGCCTACATGAACGATGCCCAGCAGGCGTTCTTTCGCGACCTGCTGACCCGCCAGCGCGAGGACCTGCAGCAGCGCATCGACGAGGAGTTCGGCGAATTGCGCGAGCAGGAGCGACCCGCCGACGAGGCCGACATCGCCAGCCGCGAAGAGCAGCGCCAGTGGCAACTGCGCTTGCTGGAGCGGGAAAAGAAGCTGCTCGACAAGATCGACCAGGCTCTCGAACGCCTGGCCCGCGGCGAATACGGCTGGTGCCGCGAGACTGGCGAGCCGATCGGCCTGCGTCGTCTGCTGCTGCGGCCCACCGCCACCCTGTGTATCGAAGCCAAAGAGCGCGAAGAACAGCGCGAACGCCACCAACGTGACCTGTGAACCCTGATGCCCGATGAGGACCCCGCCATGCCCGACCGTCTTCCCGTTACCGTGCTTTCCGGCTTTCTCGGTGCCGGCAAGAGCACCCTGCTCAACCATGTGCTGAAGAACCGCGACGGCCTGCGCGTCGCGGTGATCGTCAACGACATGAGCGAAATCAACATCGACGGCAGCGAGGTGCAGAAGGGCGTGAGCCTCAACCGCGCCGAAGAAAAACTGGTGGAGATGAGCAACGGCTGCATCTGCTGCACCCTGCGCGAAGACCTGCTCGAGGAGGTCAGCAAGCTGGCCCGCGACGGCCGCTTCGACTACCTGCTGATCGAGTCCACGGGTATTTCCGAGCCGCTGCCGGTGGCCGAGACCTTCACCTTTCGCGACGAGCAGGGCCAGAGCCTGGCCGATCTGGCGCGCCTGGATACCCTGGTCACGGTGGTCGACGGGGTGAATTTCCTGCCCGACTTCCAGGCCGCGCAGAGCCTTGCCAGCCGCGGTGAAACCCTTGGTGAAGAGGACGAGCGCTCGATCACCGACCTGCTGATCGAACAGGTCGAGTTCGCCGACGTGCTGCTGATCAGCAAGATCGACCTGATCAGCAGGGCCGAGCGCGAGGAGCTGAGCGCCATCCTGCGGCGCCTCAATACCCGCGCCAGGATCGTGCCGATGAGCATGGGCGCGGTACCGCTGGAGGCCATTCTCGACACCGGCCTGTTCGACTTCGAACGCGCCGCCGAGTCACCCGGCTGGCTCAAGGAACTGCGCGGCGAGCATGTGCCGGAAACCGAGGCTTACGGCATCGCCTCCAGCGCCTACCGGGCGCGGCGGCCGTTCCACCCGCAGCGCTTCTTCGATTTCCTCAGCCGCGAGTGGAGCAATGGCCGGCTGCTGCGCTCCAAGGGCTTCTTCTGGCTCGCCAGCAAGTACCAGGAGGCGGGCAGCTGGTCCCAGGCCGGCGGCCTGATGCGCCACGGCCTGGCCGGACGCTGGTGGCGCTTCGTGCCGAAGAGCCAGTGGCCCCAGGACGAAGACGAACTCAAGGGCATCATTCACCAGTGGGACAAGGCCAGCGGTGACTGCCGCCAGGAGCTGGTGTTCATCGGCCAGCACATCGACTTCGCCCGGCTGCACGCCGAGCTGGACGCCTGCCTGCTCAGCGATGCGGAAATGGCCGCCGGCGCCGAGACCTGGCTGCGCCTGCCCGACCCGTTCGGCCCCTGGCAGGAGGCCGCCTGATGCTGGCGTTCAAGGTAAAACCGGCGCCGCAGCAGGTCGGCAACGCGCGTATCGAGGTACTCGGCGAGGCCCTGCGCGATGAGGTCAACCTGGCGGTCTGGCAGCGCCAACTGCCCGAACACCTCGCCGCATTCGCCGGCGCCTTGCTGGCCCAGGGCGAGCCGCTGGCCGAATCCCTGAGCATCGAGCTGGCCGATCCGCAAGCCGAGCCCAATTTGCACGGGCTGCTCAGCGGCTACAGCGACCTGCCCGGCCAGGCGGCGTTTCTCGCCGACGTCGCCTGGCTGGTACGCGCCTATGCCTGCCTGCTCGATGCGCGACGTATCGGCCTGCGTCTGCGGGCGCTGGATGGCGCCATGTGCCCGCGCTTTCACGTCGATCATGTGCCGCTCCGGCTGATCACCAGCTACGCCGGCCCCGGCAGCCAGTGGCTGCGCGAAGGTGCGCTGTCACGCCAGCACCTCGGCGGTCCCCAGGCGCAGCCCGACGAACAGGCCGTGGTCGAGCAGATCGGCTGTGGGCACGTCGCGTTGGTCAAGGGTGAGCGCTGGATTGGCAATGAAGGGCGCGGTCTGGTTCACCGCTCGCCTGCGCTGCCCGCTGGCGAGCGCCGCCTGCTGCTGACCCTGGACTGGCTGGCCTGAATGGTAGGCAAAAAAATGCTGCGCCTGAGCGCAGCAACATCGCCACCGGGCCTGTCCGGCAGCCAAGAGAGGTTGTATTAACGCCGATAGAGATGACGATTGAATGACGGCCTAGGACCTGTTCACGATCTGTATGTGCATGAAGCGGCAGCTACAAGGCAGAAGCGGACATCGAGCTTCAAGCCGCAAGCCTCAAGCTGCAAGAAGAAGCTAGAGCACTGCGGGCTGCTTCTAACCTGTAGCTTGGGGCTTGCAGCTTGCGGCTGCTTCCGCCCCTTAGCTGCCAAAATCGGCGAACCTGGGCTTAAAGATCGTGAACAGGCTCTTAGTAGGCCATCCACACGCCCTTGCTCTGGCTTTCGCAGAAGGGCTTGAGGTAGGCGGCGTCCTCGGCCACGCCGTAGTAATGGATATCCTGCTGGTAGGGCGTGCCGCCGACCCGGGCGTTGCGGCACACGCCGAAGGCGCCGACCGGGCACTGCTCGACGAAGCTGACGTCGACCTTCTGGCCCTTGAGCTGCGGCTGGCAGAAACCGCTGCGGAACAGGTTCGGCGGGATGCTGCGGTTCTGCTGACAGACCTTCACGTCCAGGCGCTCGGCCTGGCTATGCACCACGCAGGCTTCGCCCCAGGCCAGGCCGGACAAACCACACAACAGCAGGGGCAGCAAACGGCGCATCGTTACGACTCCACTCGAGATGCGGCAGACTTTAGGTCTGCCGCTCGATCAGCGCAAGCCGGGCTTTTCCCCGCGTCGCCGAGCCTTCACCATAGCGCCATGCTCGAACAGATACCCACCCACCTGATCGCCGGCCCGCTGGGCGCCGGCAAGACCAGCCTGATCCGTCAGCTGCTGGCCCAGCGCCCTGCCCACGAGCGCTGGGCGGTGCTGATCAACGAATTCGGCCAGATCGGCCTGGACGCCGCCCTGCTGGCCCGCGATGAAGAGGGGCTGAGCTTCAGCGAGGTGGCCGGTGGCTGCCTGTGCTGCGTCAATGGCGCGCCCTTCCAGGTCGGCCTGGGCCGATTGCTGCGCAAGGCCAAACCGCATCGGCTGTTTATCGAACCGTCCGGTTTGGGCCATCCCCTGGCGCTACTGGAGCAACTGCGCCAGGCGCCCTGGGAAGGCGCACTCGCCGTGCAGCCGCTGCTGATGGTCCTCGACGCTGCGGCGCTGGCTGCCGGTCAGCCGCTCGCCGACACCCAGCGTGACGCCCTGGCTCACGCCGGGCTGCTGGTGCTGAACAAGAGCGAGGGGCTGGATCAGCCGACACGTTCGCGGCTTGGATCGGGCTTTCAACAAGCCTGCTACTGGACGAGCCAGGGCGCCTTGCCCTTCAGCCAGTTGCCAAAGGCCTCTGCGGCGGCTGCTGGCGCGACTGGCAGCGCCCTTCCAGACGGCCCACCGCCGCCTGCGGTGGTGTGGCGCCGTGCCGATGAGCCGATCTGCCTGATTCAGGATCAGCCCGAAGGCTGGAGCATGGGGTGGCGCTGGCACCCCAGCCAGCGCTTCGACTTGCTGGCCATCCAGCAATGGTTGGCGACCCTGCCCTGGCGGCGCGCCAAGCTGGTGGTGCAGACCAGTGCCGGCTGGCTGTCGGCCAATGCCCTGGAAGGCCAGGCGTTGCACTGGCAGAACAGCGAGTGGCGCAAGGATTCGCGGCTGGAGTTGATCTTTGCCGGCGCTCGGGACGAGGCGGCGCTGCAGGCCGGCATGGCGGCCTGCCGACTGTAAGAACTGTTGGCGATCTTTTTAGGCGAAATAAAGAGGCTGCTGCAAGGCAAAAGCGGACATCGAGCTTCAAGCTGCAAGAAGAAGCTAGAGCACTGCGGACTGCTTTTAACTTGTAGCTTGGGGCTTGCAGCTTGCGGCTGCTTCCACCACTTTGCAGTCAAAGCGCTGAAGTCGAGCCGAAAGATCGTGAGCAGGCTCCAAGAGGGCGCCGCTTAGGGCGCCCGATCATTTCAGTCCGTGGTGATCCGCGAGTGGGTGCGGGTGTCCTTCATGGTGATGTACACCAGCAGCGAGCAGGCGATGCAGCCGGTCACGTACCAGTAGAAGCCGCTCTCCATGCCCACGCTCTTGAACCACAGCGCCACGTACTCGGCGGTGCCGCCGAAGATCGACACGGTCAGCGCGTACGGCAGGCCGACGCCCAGGGCGCGGATCTCGGTGGGGAACAGTTCGGCCTTCACCACCGCGTTGATCGAGGTGTAGCCGCTGACGATGATCAGCGCCGCCATGATCAGGAAGAACGCGCCCCACCAGCTCTGCACGGTGTGCAGGGTGGTCAGGATCGGGTAGGTGAACAGCGTACCCAGCACGCCGAAGGCGATCAGGATCGGGCGCCGGCCGATCTTGTCGGACAGCGCGCCGACCAGCGGCTGCAGCAGCATGAACAGGAACAGCGTGGCGGCCGAGATCATGGTCGAGTCGTTCTTGCTCATGCCCACGGTGTTGACCAGGTACTTCTGCATGTAGGTGGTGTAGGTGTAGAAGGCCAGGGTGCCGCCCATGGTCAGGCCGACCACGGTGAGCAGCTCCTTGGGATGGCGCAGCAGGGTGCGCATGATATTTTCCTTCGGCGCCTCGGTCTTCTTGAACGAGTCGGTCTCCTCCATGCCGCGACGCAGGTACATGGCCACTACCGCGCACAGTGCACCGATCACGAAGGGTACGCGCCAGCCCCAGGTTTCCAGCTGCTCGACGGTCAGGGTCTGCTGCAGGATGATCAGCACCGCCAGGGCGATGAGCTGGCCGGAGATCAGCGTCACGTACTGGAAGCTGGAGAAGAAGCCGCGGCGTTCCTTGGAGGCCATCTCCGACAGGTAGGTGGCCGAGGTGCCGTATTCGCCGCCGACCGACAGGCCCTGCAGCAGGCGCGCGACCACCAGCAACACCGGCGCGGCGACGCCGATGGTTTCGTAGCTGGGGGTCAGGGCGATGATCAGCGAGCCGAAGCACATCAGCAGCACCGAGGCCAGCAGCGCCGCCTTGCGGCCCTTGCGGTCGGCATAGATACCCATCAGCCAGCCGCCGATCGGGCGCATCAGGAAGCCCACGGCGAAGATCGCGGCGGTATTGAGCAGCTGGGCGGTCAGGTCGCCTTGCGGGAAGAAGGCCTTGGCGAAGTACAGCGAGAAGGCGGCGTAGACGTACCAGTCGTACCACTCGACCAGATTGCCGACGGAGCCGCTGAAAATCGATTTGATGCGCTGGGACGTGGTGCGCGTAGGCGCAGAGGCAGACAGCGTGCTGGTGCTTTCCATCAGGGGGAACCTCGTATCGTCATTATTCTTGTACGCCGGTGCAGGCGCTGGCCGGGTCATTGCAGAAGCTGTGCCAGGCGCTGAGAGGCCCGCCCTGTGGGCACTGTGACGAAATGGGGAAGGTGGTTTCTAGCGAAAATCCGCTAGCGCTGCAGGTGGGCTAGCGGAATCTTGCCAGGCGGCTCAACCGGCGCCGGTTACTTCGCTATCGAGAAAGTCGGTACGCAGCAGACCGTGGCGCTGCATCTTCTCGTTGAGGGTGCGGCGCGGCAGTTGCAGCAGTTCGGTGACCAGCTTCATGTCACCGTGGCAACTGGCCAGGGCCTCGCGCAGGCACTGCGCTTCGAAGGCCTCCATACGCGCGCTGAGGGAGTTGTCCACCGCGGCTGGCTGAACGCCCGAGCCGGACAGCGCCAGCACATGGCGTTCGGCGGCGTTGACCAGCTCGCGCACGTTGCCAGGCCAGTCGTGGGCCAGCAAATGGGCCAGCAGCGCCGGGGTGATCGGCGGCAGCGGGCGTTCGAAGCGTTCGGCGATCTGCCGGGCATGGTGCTCGAACAGCTGCGGCACGTCCTCGCGGTGTTCGCGCAGCGCCGGCAACTGCAGCTCGGCGACGTTGAGGCGATAGAGCAGATCCTGGCGGAAGGTGCCTTCGCGCACGCGCTCGTGCAGGTCCGGCTTGGTGGCGGTGACCACCCGCAGGTCGAGGCTGATCACCTGGTTGGAGCCGAGCCGTTCCAGCTGGCGCTCCTGCAGCACGCGCAAGAGCTTGACCTGCTGGCCCAGGGGCATGCTTTCGATCTCGTCGAGAAACAGGGTGCCGCCGTTGGCGTGTTCGATCTTGCCGATGCGCTTGCCCTGGGCCCCGGTAAAGGCGCCGCTTTCGTGGCCGAACAGTTCGCTCTCGAACAGGTGCTCCGGAATGGCTGCGCAATTCAGCGCCACGAAGGGGCCCTTGGCGCGCGGGCCGAAGTCGTGCAGGCAGCGGGCGACCAGCTCCTTGCCGCTGCCGGTCTCGCCGCGCATCAGCACGTTGGCCGGCGTGTGCGCCAGCTCCAGCACCTGGCGGCGCAATTGCACCATGGTGGCGGACGAGCCGAGCAGGCGCCCGGCGAGTTCGTCCTTGTGCTCGACCTGCTGGCGCAGCTGGCGGTTCTCCCGGGTCAGCTGGCGTTTCTCCAGGGCGCGACTCAGGCTGCCGAGCAGGCGCTCGGGGGTAAAGGGTTTCTCGATGAAGTCGTAGGCGCCCAGGCGCATGGCCTCCACCGCCTGGGGCACGTCGCCGTGGGCCGAGACCAGCAGGAACGGCAGCTCGGGGTCGCGGCCCTGCACCTGTTCGAGCAGCGCCATGCCATCCATGCCCGGCATGCGCAGGTCGCTGACCACCACGCCGGGATAATCCTCGGGCAGGCGCTCCAGGCATTCGCGGCCGCTGGCGCACAGCAGCACCTCGAAGCCGGAGCGCTCCAGCCACTGGCGCACGGCGTCGCGGATCGGCGCCTCGTCGTCGACGAATATCACGCTGGGTTTCATGGCAGCTCCTGGGGGGCGGTGGCGGCAGGCAGGCGCAGGGTGAAGCGTGCGCCGCCTTCGGGGCGGTTGGCAGCCCGCAGGTCGCCATCCAATTCACGGACGATGGCGTAGGACACCGCCAAGCCGAGGCCCAGGCCATCGCCCACGGGTTTGGTGGTGAAGAAGGGGTCGAACAGGTGGGGCAGGGCCTCGGCGGCGATACCGCTGCCGATGTCGTCGATATGCAGCAGCCAGTGCCCATCAGCGAGCAGCAACTCGATGATCAGGTGCGGCGCAGGGTGATGCTGCATGGCATCCAGTGCATTGCGGATCAGGTTGACCAGCACCTGCTCCAGGCGGATTGCATCACCAGCCACCCAGGCCGGTTGCTCGGGTGTGCGCTGAATCGTTACCTCGACATCGCGCAGGCGCGGCTCCAGCAGCTGCAGGGCCTTGTCGAGCACGGCGCCCAGCTCCAGGGTTTCGCGCAGGCCACCGGGGCTCTTACGGGCGTATGTTTTCAGGTGGCCGGCCAGCGCCGCCATGCGCTGCAGCAGTTCCTCATGGCGCACCAGGGACTGGCGCGCCTCCTCCAGCTCGCCGTCGGCGAGGATCATCCGCAGGGTGCCGAGGTGCACTTGCAGGGCCGTGAGCGGCTGGTTGATCTCGTGGGCCAGGGCCGCCGACATCTGCCCCAGTGCGGCCAGCTTGGCAGCCTGGACCAGGCCATCCTGAGCGGTGCGCAAGGCGGCGGTGCGCTGTTCGACCAGTGCCTGCAGCTCGTCGGCGGTGCGTTGGCGCAGGCGTGCGATGCGCCAGCGCTGGTGCAGCACCAGGCCCAGCAGAAACAGCGCCAGCCAGGCACCGCCAGCGGCCAGGGCGGCGGTGTAGCTGCTGCCGGCCAGGCTGCGAGTGTCGAGCAGCAGGTGCAGCGTCCAGTCTTCACTGGCCAGCTCGCGGGTTTCCCACAGGTAGTCGCCGGCCAGCTCGCGGTCGCTGACACGTACCAGGCGACCGTCATCGGCCAGGGATTGGCGCTGTTGATAACGCAGGGGCGCCAGCGGCTTCCTGTCGTACTGGCGGGTGGCGGCAAGGGTTTCACGCACCGCCGCGGAGATCGGCTGCAGCTCGCGGTAGCGCCAGGCCGGGCGGTTGGCGATAAAGGTGATGCCCTGGCGGTCGCTGACCAGCAGCACGTGTGGGCTCTGGCTCCAGGCCTGCTCGATGCCGGGAAACTCCAGCTTGACCACCACGGTGCCGAGAAACCGCCCGCGGCCATCGCGCACGGCATGGGACAGGAAGTAGCCAGGAATGCCACTGGTCACGCCCACGGCATAGAAACGCCCGGTGTCGTGTTCGCGGGCTTCGCTGAAGTAGGGGCGAAAGCTGTAGTCGTGGCCGACGTAGCTGGTCGGCAGGCGCCAGTTGCTGGCTGCGACGCCCAGGCCGTCGGCGTTCATCACCTGCAGCGTGGAGGAGTGCGCGGCGGCATTGATGGCTTCGAGCTTGAGGTTCAGGCGGTGTTGCAGCACCGGGGTAAGTGGGCTTTGCAGCGCTTCCACAAGCTCCGGGTCGAGCGCCAGCACGGCAGGTAGGGCGCGATAGCGGTCGATCAGCGTCTGCAGCGTACCGGCGTAGGCCGCCAGTTGTTCCTGCGCCTGGCTGCTGGCTTCGGCGAGGCGCTGGCGCTCGGCCTGGCGTTCGGCCAGGTAGGCACTCAGACACAGCCCGGCCAGCAACAGGGCGGTCAGCAGGGCGATGCGCAGGGGGCGGGATGACATCAATGCGGGTCAGCCAAGGCAGGTAGGCGGCCGACGATAGCACAGGGTCGGCCAGGCCAATCAGTCCCGAGAAGCGGGGTGGTCACGGCGCCATTGCTGCAGTTCGATCACCTGGCCGGTCTTGCGGGGCGCAGCTGGCGCGGCGGCTTCGACTACCGGTGGCAGGGCCTCTGCCGGCTCGCGAAACGGGTAGGGATCGAGCTCGATGGTGCCCAGGTGGGCGCCGAACATGACGATGCGCCCGGCATGACGCTGCTCGCCGGTTACCGTGAATTCGAACCCGTAGATCCGTGCGAAACGGCGGTTGCCCCGGCCATCGCGAACCAGGCCGAAGCGCTGGAAGGCCACGTTGCCATCGAGCAGTTCGATATCCAGCCTGGCGCAGTGCTGTTTGACCCGCGTCAGCGCGCGCTCGCGAATGCCGTGGCCGTGCCACAGCCAGGCGGCGCCGGCGGCGAGCAGCATCAGGATGAACAGGTTGCCGAGGGTCAGCATGGCAGGCGAACTCGTGACGAGGAGCGCCCAGCTTACCCGATCCACGGTGACAGTTGCCGCCGTGAGTCGGTGTCAGGTTCGCTATCCGTTGCCGATGCGTCAGCTGGCCAGGCCATGGGGGTTGATCGGCAGTGGCGTGACCGGCGCGGGCGCCTGCAGGCCGAGACGCTCGAACATCACCCGGGCGATTTCCCGCTCGCCCATCACCACCAGATCGGCCTCGTGGGTCTGCAGATAGTCGACCTCATCATCGAAGTGGGCGCGGGCGATGATGTCCAGATCGGCATTGGCCTGGCGGCCGTGGATGGCGATCTGTCCGGCTTCCAGGCTGTTGGGAATGGCGATCATCAGCCAGCGCGCCGAGGTCACGTTGGCCAGTTCCAGCACCTGGGTGCTGGCCGCGTTGCCGAGTACCACGCTGAAGCCTTCCTCGCGCAGTTCCTGGGCGCGGGTGCGATTATCGTCGATGATCACCAGCGGCACGCCTTCCTCGCGCAGGCGCCGACTGATGCGGCTGCCCACACGGCCATGGCCGATCAGGATGGCGTGGCCGGTTTCGGTGATCGGGTGCAGGTCATTGTCCTCGCGGTCCGCCACGCTGACCTGATCGGCCGGCGTGGTGTTCTCGCGGCGATCCAGCCAGGGCTGCAGGCGGTCGATGAGCAGGAACAGCAGCGGGTTGCAGAGGATCGACAGGATCGCGCCGGCCAGCACCAGGTCGCGCGCTGCTTCTGGCACCAGGTTGAGGCCGATGCCCAGGCCGATGAGGATGAACGAGAACTCGCCGATCTGCGCCAGGCTCACCGAAATGGTCAGCGCGGTGCTCAGCGGTTTGCGGAAGGCCAGCACGATGAGCATCGCCGCCAGCGACTTGCCGAGCACGATGACCAGGAAGGTGCCGAGCACCAGCAACGGCTGCTCGAGCAGGATCGCCGGATTGAACAGCATGCCCACCGAAACGAAGAACAGCACGGCGAAGGCGTCGCGCAGCGGCAGCGAATCCTCGGCGGCCTTGTGGCTGTACTCCGACTCGTTGAGGATCATCCCGGCGAAGAATGCGCCGAGGGCGAAGGACACGCCGAACAGCTGCGCCGATCCGTAGGCGATACCCATGGCGATGGCCAGCACGGCGAGGGTGAACAGCTCGCGCGAGCCGGTGCCGGCGCTGCGCTCCAGCAGCCAGGGAATGACCCGGCGGCCGACCACGACCATCAGCACCACGAAGGCGCTGACCTTGCCAAGGGTGATCAGCAGTTGCAGGCCGATGCTGTTGGAGCCGTCGCCCTGGGGAATGCCGCCGAGCACACCGGACAGTGCCGGCAAGAGCACCAGGGCCAGGACCATCACCAGGTCCTCGACGATCAGCCAGCCGACGGCGATCTTGCCGCGCCGAGTGTCGATCAGCTGGCGCTCTTCCAGGGCGCGCAGCAGCACCACGGTACTGGCCACCGAGAGTGCCAGGCCGAACACCAGGCCGGCGCCCCAGCCCCAGCCCATCGCCCAGGACAGGCCCATGCCCATCAGCGTGGCCACGGCGATCTGCACCACGGCGCCAGGGATGGCGATGTGTTTGACCGACATCAGGTCTTTGAGGGAGAAGTGCAGGCCCACCCCGAACATCAGCAGGATCACGCCGATCTCGGAGATTTCCTGGGACAGCTCCTTGTCGGCAACGAAGCCGGGGGTGAAGGGGCCGACGATCACCCCAGCCAGCAGGTAGCCTACCAGTGGCGACAGGCGCAGGCGGTTGGCCAGGCTGCCGAACAGGTAGGCCAGCACGAAGCCGGCAGCAATCGTCGCAATCAGGGGGGTGTGATGCGGCATGCGGTCTCCTTGGTGAAAAGGGCCTGGCATGCCTGCGCGGCAGCGGATAGCGCGTAGAACAGCGTAACGGCCAGGGCCGGATTGCCCGGCCATAAAGATCAATAGTTTATATTAAAACACTACTTATAACTAAAAGGTCTTTATACAGGATGTGTCGATTGTCATGGCCGATGCTGTGAGCCGCGTCACGCCTCGCCTTTGAGGGCCTGGTAACGGTTTTCCAGTTCCTGACGGATCTCCCGACGCTGGCGGCCCTGCTCGAAACGCCGCCGCTCCTCGGCGCTCTGCGGTTGACGCGGCGGCACTTCGGTGGATTTGCCGTGCTCGTCGACCGCCACCATGGTGAAGAAACAGCTGTTGGTATGGCGCACCGAGCGTTCGCGAATGTTCTCGGTGATCACCTTGATGCCGACTTCCATGGAGGTGCGGCCGGTGTAGTTGACCGAGGCCAGGAAGGTGACCAGCTCACCGACGTGTACCGGCTCGCGGAAGGTCACCTGGTCCACCGACAGGGTGACCACGTAGCGACCGGCGTACCGGCTGGCGCAGGCGTAAGCCACTTCATCGAGATACTTGAGCAGGGTGCCGCCGTGTACATTGCCGGAAAAGTTGGCCATGTCCGGGGTCATCAGGACGGTCATCGTCAATTGCGCATTGCCGGGTTCCATAAGGTCTCGCTCATCGGGTGGCTGGGGGCGTGATTGTCGGCCGTCTGCGCGGCCCTGGCTGGTCGATTGTGTCTATGCCGTCGATTGCTGCAACGTATGTACCGGCATTTCACTCTAGAGCCATAGTCTCTCATTCATTCAGGACGATCCCATGACGCGCCCCGTTATCTGTCTAGCCCTGCTGTCGTTGCTCGTTGGCACGGCCCAGGCCGCCCCCCAGTCCTGCGACAGCGTCAGCCTGTGCAATGCCGCCGGCACCGCGGCCTATCAGGCAGGTCGCTACGCCGAGGCTGCCGAAGCCTTCGAACGACAGCTGCGCCGCGCCGAGCAGGAGCAGGAGCAGGACGGCAGCGCCGCCCGCGAGCTGGCGCTGAACAACCTGGTGGTGACCAGCCTGCGCCTGGAGCAGCCCGGCCAGGCCCGCGCCTGGTTGAACCTCGCCCTGGCCGATGGCATGCAGGGCACCGCCACCCGCAACAACCTACGTTCGGTGGCCTCCGCCGTGGATTACCAGGCCCTGGGCGCGAGCATCGAGGGCCGTTACCTGCGTTACGCCGGTGCGGCGGTGTGGAGCAGCCTGGATATCAGTCGCCAGGCCGATGGCCGCTATCGAGCGAGTTTTTCGCCGCTGCGCGCCGGCGGCAAGGTCGAGGAATACGGCCCGGCGGCCGTCGGTAACCTGCAAGGCACGTTGCAGGGCGACAAGGCCTATTTCCAGCTGACCGCAGCGCAGTTGCCAAAGGGCTGCTCGGTGGCGCTGCTCCACGAAGGGCTGGATATCCAGGTGGTGGAGGTGATCGATCCGCGCTGCCAGGTGTATGGCGGCTCTGGTATCAGCGTGGCGGGACGCTACCTGAAGGTCAGTGCCGAGCCGCAGGCGCCGCAAGCGCCCATTCAGTGATCTTCGTGCGGGGAGCACCGTGGGTCGCCACCGGCGGTGACCATAAGGAGATGCCCGGCGTCTTTTCCGGCAGCGCTGTAAGGTGTACACCTCGCGGGTTTCGGTAAATATTTCTGAATATTTCCACACCGTGACGCGTCTGGCCCGGATGTTAACCTGCGGCCAGTGTGGCCCAGCAACGGGCCGATCTTCCCGCCTTCCAGCAGGCTCCAACGCGCCATCGAGCAGCCGCCCGCGCGCGTTCGTGCCTGCCCAAAACAAGGAGCCGTTCCCTCATGCATGCCATCAGCTTCATCCAGGATCTAGCGGTGATCATGCTGGTGGCCGGTGTGGTCACCGTGCTGTTTCACCGCTTCAAGCAGCCAGTGGTACTGGGCTACATCCTCGCCGGCTTTCTGATCGGCCCGCACACCCCGCCGTTCGGCCTTATCCATGAAGAAGAGACCATCCGCACCCTGGCCGAGCTGGGGGTAATCTTCCTGATGTTCTGCCTGGGGCTGGAGTTCAGCCTGCGCAAGCTGTTCAGCGTCGGTGCCACGGCGTTCATCGCGGCGTTCCTGGAAATCATCCTGATGATCTGGATCGGTTTCGAGATCGGCCGCTACTTCGGCTGGAGCACCATGGACTCGCTGTTCCTCGGCGCGATCCTGGCGATTTCCTCGACCACCATCATCATCAAGGCGCTCGGCGACCTGAAGATGAAGAACGAGCGGTTCGCCCAGCTGATCTTCGGCGTGCTGATCGTCGAGGACATCCTTGGTATCGGCATCATCGCGCTGCTCTCCGGTATCGCCCTGAGCGGCACGGTAGAGACCGGCGAGGTGTTCGCCACCGTCGGCAAGCTGTCGCTGTTCATGATCGTCGCCCTGGTCATCGGCATCATCCTGGTGCCGCGCGTCCTCGCCTACGTGGCCAGGTTCGAAAGCAACGAGATGCTGCTGGTGGCGGTGCTGGGCATGTGCTTCGGCTTCTGCCTGCTGGTGGTCAAGCTGGAATACAGCATGGTGCTGGGTGCCTTCCTGATCGGCGCGATCATGGCCGAGTCGCGCCAGCTGGTGCAGATCGAGCGGCTGATCGAGCCGGTGCGCGACATGTTCAGCGCGATCTTCTTCGTCGCCATCGGTTTGCTGCTCGACCCCAACGTGCTGGTCGAGTACGCCTGGCCGATCGCGGTGATCACCGTGGCGGTGATCGTCGGCAAGGTGTTGTCGTGCAGCGTCGGCTCCTTTATCGCCGGCAACGATGGACGCACCTCGCTGCGCGTCGGCATGGGCCTGTCGCAGATCGGCGAGTTCTCCTTCATCATCGCCACCCTGGGCATGACCCTGCAGGTGACCAGCGACTTCCTCTACCCGGTGGCGGTGGCCGTCTCGGTGATCACCACCCTGACCACCCCGTACCTGATCCGCGCCGCCGACCCGCTGGCGGTAAGCCTCGGCAACGTGATGCCGCAGCGTGTGTCCCGGGTGTTCTCGCTTTATGGCGAGTGGCTGCGCAGCATCCAGCCGCAAGGCCAGGGTGCGATTCTCGCGGGGATGATCCGCAAGATCGTCCTGCAGGTGCTGGTCAACCTGGCCTTCGTGGTGGCGATCTTCCTCGGCATTGCCTTCTTCGCCGCGCAGATCGGTGCCTGGCTGGCCGAGTGGATCGACCAGGAAAACCTGCGCAAGGCGGTGATCTGGGGCGCCGCGCTGATCCTTTCGCTGCCATGCCTGATCGCCGCGTACCGCAAGATCAAGGCGCTCTCCATGCTGCTCGCCGAAATGGGCGTGCGTCAGGAGAAGGCTGGCCGTCATACGGCGCGGGTGCGCAAGGTGATCTCCGAAGTGATCCCGCTGCTCTCGCTGGTCGGCATCATGGTGCTGCTCACCGCGCTGTCGTCGAGCATCCTGCCGTCCAACGACATGCTGCTGCTGGTCGGTGTGGTCGCGGCCGGCGTGGTGGCCGTGCTGTGGCGCTGGTTCATCCGCGTGCACACGCGCCTGCAGATCGCCCTGTTCGAAACCCTCGACAAGCCCGAAACACCGGGGCATCACTGAGGCAGCGGCAAGCTCCGAGCCGCAAGCTGCAAGAAAAAGCCCCGCGCTCGTGAACGTGAGTGCGGGGCTTTGCGTTGGTGCAGCGGATCATTGCGCGAGGCAAGGTGCTGGCGGTCGGCGCTCGATGGCGTTTTGCCCAAGCAAGGTCAGCGCCAATGCTTGTCTTGCAGCTTGCAGCTTGCAGCTTGCAGCTGCTGTCATTCCTCCAGCCAGACTTCCCGCACCCAGTGCCAGACCGAGTCCCAGCTGTCGTCGGTCAGGTCTTCTTCTTCGCCGTCCCAGAGCAGCACGGTGCCGTCCTGTTCGACGCAGTAGTAGTTGCCCTGGTCTTCGCAGATCGGTACCAGCTCACGGGGCACACCCAGGGACCAGGCGACCGAGGCCACTTCCGGCAGGTAGGTATGCGACTGCGGGTCGGTGACGGTGACCGGTTCGAGGCGGCCGTACACCACGTCGCTGACCTTGAGCAGGAATTCACGCAGCTCGAACGGCAGGTTGATGAGGATCTGCTCTTCGATCTCCACCAGCAGCTCCTCGTCGGGCAGTTCCAGCGGCACCGGCACTGGCTCGTTCAATTCACGCAGTTGTTCGATGACTTCTTCCACGGCGGCTCCACCTGAGTTCGACGATTCTGGTCAGATTCGGGAAGGCGAGGGGCAACGGGCGCTGCCTGCTTTTCCGTTCCTGTGATAACGCAGCTTTTTACGCTGAATGCAAAATGGCCACAAGCCGACAATAGGCAAAACGCCATGTCGGCCTGCGACGGATTCCGCCCGCCGTTGTTGCACTGCGCGCCCGCAGGCTGCGAAAAAGCGGGTGGCGGAAAAAAAGAAACCCGGGCAAGCCCGGGTTTCGTCAACGCATATGGGATCAGCCGTTCTGGCGAATACCGGCAACCAGCCAGGGCTGGTTTTCGCCAACCGCACGCTCCAGGCGCCAGCTTTCGCTGAAGGCTTCGCCCTGGTCGAAGCGCGAGGTCTTCGAGATGCCGCTGAAGGTCAGGGTGGCGATGGTCTTGTCGGCGTGGTCGTCGACGCCATCGAGCTGTACGTCGAGGTTGTCGATGTAGGTGGACTGGAAGCCATCACCCAGGTCGGCGCGCTCGCGCTTGAGGAACTCCAGCAGTTGCGGGGTCACGAACTCGGCGATCTTGTCCATCTCGTTCGCGTCCCAGTGCTGCTGCAGGCTCAGGAAGTGCTCACGACCGGCATTGATGAAGCTCTGCTCGTTGAACCAGGCCGGTGCGTTGATCACCGGCTTGATTGCGGCCGCGCTGCTGCCACCGAAGATCGACGGCTGGGCTGGCTGCGGCTGGCCATGGGCTTCACGCTGGAACGGCGCACCACCAGCAGCGGCGACGTTCGGCTGCTGCTTCTGGCGGCGAGCGGCCAGGAAGCGGAACAGCAGGAACGCGATCAGGCCGAAGATCAGCATGTCCATGATCTGCAGGCCTTCGAAGCCGTCACCCATGAACATCGAGGCCAGCAGGCCACCGGCGGCCAGGCCGGCCAGCGGGCCGAGCCAGCGCGAGGCACCGCTGGCGGCAGCCGGGGTACGGCCTGGCGCTGCGGCATTGGCGTTGGGTTGGGAAGGTGGCGTGGCCTGGCGAGTCTGGTGGCTCGGCGCGGCGCCAAAGGATTTACCGCCGCCCATACGCTTGGCGTCGGCAGTGAAACTGAAGGACAGGCCCAGGCAAAGTACCAGGGCGATGCTGAGGAAACGCTGCATTATCGGTTTTCTCTCGGTTATTGAAACACTGAAGGGCATCTTGCCCGTGGCTGGCCGGCATGACCAGCAACAGAATGTTTCGAGCTTTTGCCCAGCGAGGCGGCCTGTGCCGCGCCAGGTTACTGATGGAGGGAGGTGAATGCGACCCGCAGCTTGCATGTCGAGCAGGGTGCCTTGATTTTTGTTAGGGCAGCCGCCCCTGAAGGGCGGTCGTCTTGCAACGTGAATCGTCTGATCTGCTCTTCAAATGGGTTCCAGTTTGGCATAGGCCAGCATCAGCCACTTGCTGCCTTCACTCTCGAAGTTCACCTGCACCCGTGCCTGAGGGCCCGAGCCCTCGAAGTTGAGGATGGTGCCTTCGCCGAACAGCGAGTGCTGCACGCGCTGGCCGAGGTTGAATGGCGTGTCCGGCACGGCGCTGCCGGCGAACAGGCTGCTGCCGCTCATGCTGCGGCTGCCACTGCCGTACGGGCGGCTGACGCTGTTGGACAGGCGCACTTCCTGGACCAGGTGCGGCGGCACTTCGCGCACGAAGCGCGACACCTTGTTGTAGGTCTCGTTGCCGTACAAGCGGCGGGTTTCCGCGTAGCTGATCACCAGGTGGCGCATGGCCCGGGTGATGCCCACGTAGGCCAGGCGGCGCTCCTCTTCCAGGCGGCCGGGCTCTTCCAGGCTCATCTTGTGGGGGAACAGGCCCTCTTCCATGCCGACCAGGAACACCCGCGGGAACTCCAGGCCCTTGGCGCTGTGCAGGGTCATCATCTGCACGCTGTCCTCATGCTCGGCGGCCTGGGTGTCACCGGCTTCCAGGGAGGCATGGTCGAGAAAGGCGGCCAGCGGCGTCTGCGCCTCGTCGCCTTCCTCACCCTCATAGGAGTCGAAGGCGCGGGCGGCGGACACCAGTTCCTCGAGGTTTTCCACCCGGGCCTGGGCCTTCTCGCCCTTCTCGTCGCGGTGGTAGGCAAGCAGGCCGGACTGTTCGATGACCAGCTGCGCGGTGCTGTGCAGCTGCAGGCCCTCGACCTTCAGCGCCAGGGTGTCGATCAGCTCGACGAAGGCGTTCAGCGCACTGGCGGCGCGGCCGGCGATCACCTTGGTGCCGACCGCCTCGTGCAGCGCGGCCCACATCGACAGGTCGTTGGCGCGGGCGAACTGGCGCAGGGTTTCCACCGTCTTCTCGCCGATGCCGCGGGCCGGCACGTTGATCACCCGCTCCAGCGCCGCGTCGTTGCCGCGCTGGTGGATCAGGCGCAGGTAAGCCATGGCGTTCTTGATTTCCGCACGCTCGAAGAAGCGCTGGCCGCCGTAGATGCGGTAGGGAATCTTCTCGCGCAGCAGGGCCTCTTCCAGCACCCGCGACTGGGCGTTGGAGCGGTAGAGGATGGCGATGTCGCTGCGCCTGAGGCCGTCCTTGCGCAGGGCACCCTCGATGGTCTCGACCACGTAGCGCGCTTCGTCGTGTTCGTTGAAGGCGGCGTACAGGCTGATCAGGTCGCCGTCACCGACATCAGTGCGCAATTCCTTGCCCAGGCGCCCCTGGTTGTTGGCGATCAGCGCGTTGGCGGCGTTGAGGATGTTCGCCGTGGAGCGGTAGTTCTGCTCCAGGCGGATGATCTCGGCGTCGGCGAAATCGCTGTCGAACTGCTGAATGTTCTCGATCTTCGCACCGCGCCAGCCGTAGATCGACTGATCGTCGTCGCCCACCACCATCAGGCTTTCGCCGCCCATTGCGAGAAAGCGCAGCCAGGCGTACTGCACGGCGTTGGTGTCCTGGAACTCGTCGACCAGGATGTGCCGGAAGCGCTTCTGGTAGTGCGCCAAGAGGCCGGCGTTGTTGCGCCACAGGTCGAGGGCGCGCAGCAGCAGCTCGGCGAAGTCGATCACCCCGGCACGGGCACAGGCGGCCTCGTAGGCCTCGTAGATGCTGCGCATGGTGGCCAGGAACAGGTCGCCGCTGGCCTGGATGCCGGCCGGGCGGATGCCTTCGTCCTTCTGGCCATTGATGAACCACTGCGCCTGCTTGGCCGGCCAGCGCTGCTCATCCAGGCCCAGTTCGCGGATCACCCGCTTGATCAAGCGCTGCTGGTCGTCGGAGTCGAGAATCTGGAAGTTCTCGACCAGATTGGCTTCCTGCCAGTGGGCGCGCAGCAGGCGGTGCGCCAGGCCGTGGAAGGTGCCGACCCACATGCCGGCCGGGCTCTGGCCGAGCACGTCCTCGATGCGGTGGCGCATCTCGGCCGCGGCCTTGTTGGTGAAGGTCACCGACAGGATGCTGTGTGGCGACACGTCCAGGCGCTGGATCAGAAAGGCGATGCGGTGCACCAGCACGCGGGTCTTGCCGGAGCCGGCACCGGCCAGCACCAGTTGATGACCTGGCGGCGTGGTGACCGCATGGTGCTGGGCTGGGTTGAGAGAACTGAGTCGCTGATCGAGGTCATTTTGCATCGCGGCATTCTAGGGGGGCGACGCAGGTAGGGCAAACGCTGCTGACCGCGGACATGACGGGCTGCCAATGGGCGCCGCCGGGCGGCTGCGATCAGTGTTCGGGCAGGTTGGCGAAAATGCTCCAGCACTTGGTTGAGGTTGCGCAGTTGGGCTTCGGTGAGGCCTTCGAAGCTCTTGTGGAACAGCTTCGGCGGCACCGAGGCCTCCGGCTTGGTCGTGATTCGGCTTGGCATTCATCGGGATACGCCAAGCTGAAGTCGGTGACCATTGGTTGCTGGGAGGCATCGCCTGCGCTATCGGCCTTTAACAACAGGCATAACTGTGTTCCGTTTCAAGGCTCACAGTTATGCCCTCTGGCGCTATTAGACGCCCGTCCTCACTTCACCGAAAACTTGAACACCGTATTCTGCGTATACGTCTGCCCCGGATCCAGGCGGGTGGAGGCAAACTTCGGCTGGTTCGGCGCATCTGGGAAGTGTTGGGTTTCCAGGGTGAAGGCGCTCCAGTGGGCGTAGGTCTTGCCGGCTTTGCCTTTTACCGAGCCGTCCAGGAAGTTGCTGGTGTAGAACTGTACGCCCGGCTCGGTGGTGTAGAGCTGCAGGAGGCGGCCGGAGGCGGGGTCGTGGACTTCGGCGGCGAGTTGCTTGATGTCGCCTTTGCCGTCCAGCGCCCAGTTGAAGTCGAAGCCGCCCTGCTTGGCTTCGGCGAATTTGAGCTGCTCGTGGTCATCCTTGATGTGCTGGCCGATGGGCGTCGGTTTGCTGAAGTCCATCGGCGTGCCTTTGACTAGGGCCAGTTCACCGGTGGGGATCAGCGTCTTGTTGACCGGCGTGTAGTGGCTGGCGTGCAGGGTGGCGACCTGTTTGAGGATATCGCCGTTGCCGGCCCCGGCGAGGTTGAAGTAGCTGTGGTTGGTGAGGTTGACCACGGTGGGCTTGTCGGTGGTGGCCTTGTAGTCGATGTGCAGTTCGTTGTCGTCGGTGAGGCGGTAGGTGACTTCGGTTTTCAGGTTGCCGGGAAAGCCCATCTCGCCGTCCTTGGACAGGTAGGTGAGGGTCACGCCGACCGAATCCTTATCCTTTACCGGCTTGGCTTCCCAGACCTTCTTGTCGAAGCCCTCGGCGCCACCGTGCAGGGCGTTCGGCCCGTCGTTGAGTGGCACCTGGAAACGCTTGCCATCGAGTTCGAAGGCGCCGCCAGCCAGGCGATTGCCGAAGCGGCCGATGGTGGCGCCGAAGAAGGCGGTGCCGGTCTCATAGCCCTGCACGTCATCGAAGCCCAATACCACGTCTTCGACCTTGCCGTTCTTGTCCGGCACTGCCAGGGCCTGCAGCACGCCGCCGTAGGTGATGATGGTGGCCTGCATGCCATGGCTGTTGCGCAATTGATACTGCTCGACCGGCGTGCCGTCGCGGGTCTTGCCGAATGGCTTGTGTTCGCTGGTCAGCCCGGCAGCGTTGGCACCTGTGGCAATCGCCAGAGAGAGGGCCAGGCCGGACAGCAGGTGGTGGGGGTGGGTCATGGTCGAACTTCCTTTTATTGTTGTGGAGGGCGTTCTGACGAGCAGCGGCTCGGGGCAGCGAATGCCAGGCCGGAATGATCTTGATACGAAAAACAGCTTAGCTGTTATCTGACAACCAGCTAGGCAGTTCGTCATGGCACCGGTGTGCGGCTCAGGGGCGTTCGGAACCCCCGCTATCCGCTTGCTGCCTTCAAACGACCGGTGACGGCGGCGCGCAGGCATCCCCAGGCGATGGCGCCGATGATCAGCACTTCGGCATAGCCAACCAGCAAATTGAACGAGAACACCAGGGGTTGCTCGCTCCAGTAGAAGCTATGCGCTCCCGTTCGAAAGCCGCTGACCCGCAAGCGGCCGGTGAACAGCGCTGGCATCAATGTGGTGAGGTGGCTCAGTTCGAATACCGCCAGGAAGGCGCCCAGTAGTGCGCAGAAGGCCCGGGCAGGCGTGCTGACGGTGGTGCTTTTCCCATGAGAAGGGGCTGGCGCCTCGGCTTTCGACTGCGCTGCAGCTTTCGCGGCACGGCTGCTGACGGGCTTGTAGGGCGTCGGCGCTTTGACTGTCGTGGGGTCGATGATGGTCGTCGGCACGTCCAGCTGCAGGTATTCGGCCAGTTCTCGCAGCCACCGGTCGGTGCGTTCGCTGCCCGGTATGACCGGCACGCTGTCGGTGGTCAACCGGTGCTCGGTGCCATCGCGCATCACCAGCCACAGTTGGGTGTGGGCGGGCTCGGCGCCTTGGCGACGGCGCAGCTCGAGGCGCTGCGTCCTGTCGAGTCGAAACACCTCGGTGATCCGCTCGCGACGACCAAAGAAGTTTCGTGTGCGGCGTTTGCCCTCGCCATCGAGGCGTGACAGCAGCAAGGTTTCACGCATGCCGGTATAGACCATTATCACCAGGCCAAGCGCAGGAAACAGCAGCAGCCCGAGCACGATCAGCAGTAAGGTCAGTGGGTCCAGGCTGGCCGAGGGCGAGGAGTCACTGGCAACCGCAATGGCCACGAGTGCAACCGGGGCGGCAAAGGCGATCGCGCCCATCAGCGGGGCAACGATGTTCATCACCCCGTTGTGCGAGTGAATGTGCAGATCGCCCCGTGGGGTGCGTTCGAAGCGGTGGCCAATCAGCATGCAGGCTTCCGTTAGCGCCACGGGCGGGCGCGCCTCTGTCATTCGCGCAGCATAACCCGAGGGCAGGCTGACGAGCTTCGGTCAGTGCGTCGCCAAGGGGCGTGCGATAGGTGCCGCAACGTCGGTCCGGGAGGGAGGTGAGCTAGGCGACATGGCATTGGTCAGTGGATTCAGCCGCTGCCTGTCCACCGCGCTGACGATGCGTCAATCCTGCCTGGCGGCACCGCCGGGTTGAGCCTGCGCCTGCCACTGGCGGATCGCCTGCAGCACCTGCTCTTCGTAGCCGCGCAGCTTGCGCGCCTTGTAGGGCGAGTTGCTGATCGCCAGGATCGGCGCGCTGTAGTGGATGGCCTCGGCCAGGCGATTCAGATAGGCGTGGCCGTCGCGCCGGTACTCGGCCAGCTCTTCATCATTCAGACGGATCAGCACGCTGCAGCTGACGGCGCCGTGATGGCACTCCACGTCGATCAGCAGTCCGCTGTCGTCTTGCAGCAGCAACCAGGCGTGGGGTTGGTGATCGATGACCTGCATGGGGCTGTCCTTTGGCGTGCTGAGCGCGGTCAGCCCTTGCCGAGCATCTGCTGGGAGAACAGCGTGCGAATCGCCTCGCGGTATTCACGGCTGCCGGTGCGCATGCTGTTGTTGTGGTTGCCGCCGTCGATCAGCAGCAGGCGCTTGGGCTGGTTGGCCGCCTGGTACAGGCTTTCGCTGAAGCGCGCCGGCACGTAGCGGTCACCGGTGCCGTGGGCGATCAGCACCGGTACCTTGATGTCGCCGATCTTGCTCAGGGAGTCGAACTTCTGCGACAGCAGCCAGCGCACCGGCAGCGAGGTGTACTCGGAGGCGACGGCGGTAGCGGCATCGGCCAGGTTGGTGAAGGTCGATTCGATGATCAGCCCGGCCAGCGGCGGGGTGTGGCGATCACGGCCCAGGGAGTCGGCCAGGTTGACCGCCACGGCACCACCCAGGGAGTGCCCGTAGATAAAGCGCTTGGCAGGATCGGGCTGCAGCTCGGTGAGGCGTTGCCAGGCGATCTCGGCGTCTTCGTAGAGGGTGCGCTCGGAAGGCAGCTCGCCGCGGCTCTCGCCAAAGCCGCGGTAGTCGATGGCCAGCACCGAGAAGCCCATGGCGTGCAGCTGTTCGATACGAAACAGCTGGCCGGTCAGGTTCCAGCGCGAACCGTGCAGGTACAGCAGGGTTGGCGCGTCCGCCTTGCGGGCTGGCCACCACCAGGCGTGGATATTCTGGCTGTCGCCGAACTCGGGCACGCTGAGGGTCATGTCTTTCACTCCGGCAGGCAGGCCGTGAAACCAGCTGGCGGTGCCCGGCTCGATGCGAAACACCAGCTCGCGCTCCTTTTCTTCCAGCTTGGCGCAGCCGACCGGCAGGCCGACGGCCAGACACAGCAGCAAGCCGATGCTCAGCCAGCGACGACGCAGGGTGTGGATAAGTGTGGTGGCCATGGTTCTCCGCGGAGTTTGCAAACGTAACGCGCGCCGCGCTTCGCTCACGGGCGGCGCAGGGGCGGGGGGAGGGTGACAGGCGAATAGACCGAAACACCACGCCAGCGTTCGCCGCCGCGACTGGTTTCGGGTATCGAGTTGTAACCGCAGCATGCCAGGGCTGCTGGTGCTTTCACGCCTGCGCTATGCTGCGCCGCTGAACTCCTGCGGACGCCACCATGTCGCCCACTCCTGCCGATTTACGCCACCCGGCCGGCGCCACCCTGGTGCTGCTGGCCTCGCTGTATTGCGCCCAGGGTTTGCCGTCCGGGCTGATCGCCCATGCGTTGCCGGTGCTGCTGCGCCAGCATGGCGTGGACCTGGCCGTGATCGGCTTGCTCAAGCTGCTGGCGCTGCCCTGGCTGCTCAAGGTGCTGTGGGCGCCGTGGGTGGACCGCCTTTCATCGCGGCGCCTGGGCCATCACCGCGGCTGGATTCTGCCGTTGCAGGGCGCGGTGGTGGTGATTCTGCTGGCCCTGGCGCTGCTCTCACCGGGCTCGCTATTTGGTGCGCAGTTGCCGCTGCTGCTCGGCCTGCTGGTGCTGATCAACCTGGCGGCGGCGACCCAGGACATCGCCACCGACGGCCTGACCGTGCGCCTGTTGCCCGAGCGTTGGCGCGGGCTGGGTAATAGCCTGCAGGTGGGCGGCTACAAGGTCGGGATGATCGTCAGCGGCAGCGGCCTGTTGCTGGTGATCGACCGCGTGGGCTGGAACCTGTCGCTGCTGGCGCTGACCCTGCTGGTCGCCCTGATGCTGCTGCCGGTATGGCGCTTCGCCGAAACACAACAATTGCCGCCAACCAGCGCGCCGGCCGAGCCGTTGGGCATCGGCCTGCTGTGGCGTCATTACCGCGGCCTGCTGGCGCTGCCGGGCATGGGCCTGTGGCTGGCCGTGGTGCTGGCCTTCAAGCTGGGCGACGCCCTGGGCTCGCCGATGATCAAGCCGATGCTGGTGGATCAGGGCTGGAGCAATGCCGAGCTGGGCCAGCTGACGTTGATCAGCAGCCTGGTCGGTATTGGCGGCGCGCTATTGGGCGGCCTGTTGTATGCGCGCCTCGGTGTGCTACGTGCGCTGCTGATCTTCGGTGCGTTGCAGGCGCTGAGCCTGGCCGGGCTGGCGCTGCTTGTCAGCCGTGGCGGTGACGCATCGTGGGTGTATGCCTTGACCCTGAGCGAGCAGGCCGCCGATGGCTTATCCACAGTCGCCTTGTTCGCCGCGATGATGCGCCAGTGCCGCCCCGGTCATGAAGGCGCGGACTTCACCCTGCAGGCCTCCACGCAGATTCTGCTTGGCGGCTTCGTCGGCGCGGCCAGCGGCGTGCTGGCCAAGGCGCTGGGGTATGACGGCCTGTTCGTCTGCGCCGGGGTCTTGGGGCTGGCGGCATTGCTGCTGGTGGGGCGTTACTTTCGTCGGCACGGCTGGCGGTAGCCTGGCGGCTCATTCCTCGAACTGCACCGGGCAGCCAGGGCCTTCGAGCTTCTGAATTTCCTCGACCACATGGGGGCGGGCGTGGCGCAGCACCAGCTGACGGTTCTGTGCCTGCAGGCGGCGTGCCTCCAGATGAAGCATCTCCACCCCGGCGTAATCGATGAAGTTGATGTGCCGGGCATCGACCACCACCCGATCGCCACTGCTGAGCTGCAGGATCTGCTGCACGTAATGGCAGGCGCCAAAGAAGATCGAGCCTTCCAGGCGCAGCAGTTCGTCGTCGCCGTCGCGGGTGTATTTGAAGCGCGGCTGCGAGGTACGCTTGAGGTAGAAGAACAGCGAGGCCAGCACGCCGGCGTAGATCGCCGTCTGCAGTTCCAGCACCAGGGTGGCGAGCAGGGTCAGCAGCATCACCACGAACTCCGCACGGCTGACCCGCAGCAGCGCGCGCACGCCAGCCACGTCCACCAGCCCCCAGCAGATCAGCAGGATCGCCGCGCCCATGCTGGGCAGGGCGATATGGGCGATCAGCCCTGCGCAGAACAGCGCGAACATGGCCACCAGCAGCGCCGAGAACACCCCGGCCATCGGCGAGGTAGCGCCAGCCTGCAGGTTGAGCGCCGAGCGGGTGAAGGAGCCGGCTGACAACGAGCCGGAGAACCACGGGCCGATCAGGTTGGACAGGCCCTGGGCGCGCACCTCCTGGTTGGCGTCCAGCAGTTGCTGGGAGCGGGCGGCCAGGGAGCGGGCGATGGAGAGGCTGGTGACCAGACCGAGCATGCCGCAGGCAATCGCCGCGGGCAGCAGTTCGAGCAGGCTGTTGACCTCGAAGTGCAACAGGGTAAACGGCGGCAAGGTGCCCTCGAAGGCATCGACCAGGCGGATGCCGGCGAACAAGCCGGGCAGGGCGGCGACCAGCAGGCTGCCGGCCACCACGCCGATCAGCAGTGCCGGCAAGCGTGGCCACAGGCGCCGGCAGAGCAGGCTGACCGCCAGGGTAAAGGCCGCCACCAGCACGGCGTGCCAGTCGGCCTGGTGCAGGTGCTGGCCGAGTTCGAGCAGGGTGGCCACGGCGGTACGCTGGCTGTCCACATCGAGGCCCAGCAGGTTGGGCAACTGGCCAAGGGCGATCACCAGCGCGGCGCCCAGGGTGAAACCGAGGATTACCGAGGGCGAGACGAAGTTGACCAGGTTGCCGAAACGCAGCAGCCCGAGCAGCCACTGGAACAGCCCGGCGAGAAACGTCAGCACCAGCACCAGGGCGACGAACTCGTCGCTACCCGGCCGGGCCATGGGGCTGACGCTGGTGAACAGCACGATGGAGATGGCCGCCGTGGGCCCGCCGATCAGGTGCCACGACGAGCCCCACAGGCAGGCGATGATCACCGGCACGATGGCCGCATACAGCCCGTACTCGGCCGGCAGCCCGGCGATCAGCGCATAGGCGATCGATTGCGGCAGGGCGAGGATGGCGCCGCTCAGCCCGACCAGCAGATCCGTGCCCAGCGTGCGCCGGGTGACGGTCGGCCACCAGAGCAGGAAGGGCAACAGGCTGTATCGGCTGGGTAGACGCATGGGGCTTTTTCGTTGAGTGGGCTGGGTGGTGGGCAGGGTAGCAGAGGTGTTGGTGATTATTTCCTGGCAGTGCTCGGGCGTAATACCTGTATGGAGCGGGCGACGATTGTGTCTGTGGGAACGGGCCATGCCCGTGATTTCGCGCGCATGGCGCGCTCCCACAGTGTTTGACCACCCCACAATCCGATCGCTGCAGCCAGGCTTACAGGCCGATGGGTTTCACCTACGCGACCCGACCCATCCTAAAAGATGCGGGCAAGCACATATCCGTGGGAGCGGGCCATGCCCGCGAACTGCGGATCTCACGGGCATGAACTAGACGTCCCCGCCCGCTCCCACAATGCACTGCTGCATGGAGGTCTACAACTTGGCCTTCACCGCCGCCACCGCATCGCCGCCTTCGCGGGTGGTCACCCCCTCGAGCCAGCCGTCCAGCACCTCGGGATTGGCCTTGATCCAGTCTTTCACGGCGCCGTCGTTGCTGGCCTGTTTGCTCAGTACCTTGTCCATGATGGCGTTCTCCATGTCCTGGGTGAACTTCAGGTTGCTCAGCAGTTTGCCGACGTTCGGGCACTGCGCTGCATAGCCCTTGCGGGCCAGGGTGTTGACGCTGCCGCTATCGCCAAAGTACTTCTCGCCGCCCTTGAGGTACTTCATGTCGTATTGCACGTTCATCGGGTGCGGCGTCCAGCCGAGGAACGCCACGAATTCGTCGCGCTTCACCGCCCGGCCGACCTGCACCAGCATGGCCTGCTCGCTGGACTCGACCAGTTTCCAGTCTTTCAAGCCGAACTCGTTGGCGGCGATGATTTCCTTGATCGACTCGTTGGCCGGCGCGCCGGAGGCGATGCCGTAGATCTTGCGGCCGAACTTGTCGGCGTGCTCTTCCAGATCGGCGAAGGTCTTCACGCCGGCGTCATAGGCGTAGGTCGGCACGGCCAGGGTGTATTCGGTGCCGCTGAGGTTTTCCGCGACCTTGTCGACCACGCCGGTGGCGACGAACTTGTCGTAGTTGGCCTGCTGCGCCGGCATCCAGTTGCCGAGGAACACGTCGACCTGGCCCTTCTGCAGGCCGGCGAAGATGATCGGCACACCCAGGGTCTGGGTCTTCACCTGGTAGCCCAGGCCATCGAGCACCAGGCTGGCTATGCCGTTGGTCACGGCGATATCGCTCCAGCCCGGATCGCCGAGGGTGACCGTGGCGCAGCTGGCGTCTTCGGCGTGGGCCTGGCTGGCCAGGGTGGCGGCCAAGAGCAGGCTGCCCGCGACGGCTTTCTTGAATGTGTTCATGCCTATTCCTTATGTTGGTTTTCTGTTGGGCAGGCTATGCGACGCAAGGGAGCGCGCCAGGTTCCCGCTTTTTGGCCCCGGTGTGCGACGTCACGGTTGGGGAAAGCGGGCGCGGCGCTCCAGGTCGTCGAGGTCGATGTGGTTGCGCATGTATTGCTCGCTGGCATCGACCAGCGGCTGGTGATCCCAGCTCTTCAGTTTGCCCTGGGTCAGCGCCTCGGCGACCAGGCGGCGCCGGCGCTGGCTGGCCAGGGTGGCACCGTGGATGGCGGCCATGTCCCAGCGGCCGCGGGCCTCGGCAAGAAACGCCTCGAGCTGCTGGCGATGATCGGCTGAGGCGGCGAGGTTTTCGCGCTCCTGGGGGTCGTCGGCCACGTTGAACAGCAGCAGCGGGTCTTCCTCGCTGTAGACGAATTTCCATTCGCCACGGCGGATCATCATCAGTGGGCTGGTGGTGCCTTCGGCCATGTATTCGCCGAGCACTTCATCGTGGCCGCCATTGCCCTGCAGGTGCGGCAGCAGCGAGCGGCCGTCGAGCGCCAGGCCCGACTCGACCTGGCCGCCGGCCAGTTCCACCAGGGTTGGCAGGAGGTCGACGGTGGACACCGACTGGCTGACCCGATGCGCCGCGAAACGCGCTGGCGCATGGACCAGCAGCGGCACCCGGGCGGCCATCTCGAACCAGTGCATCTTGTACCAGAGGCCGCGCTCGCCAAGCATGTCGCCGTGGTCGCCGGAGAACACGATGATGGTGTCGTCGGCCAGCTTGCAGTCCTTCAGCGTCTTGAGCAGCTTGCCGATGTTGTCGTCGATGTAGCTGCAGGCGCCGAAGTAGGCGCGCCGCGCATCACGGACCTTGTGTTCGGGCAGCGGCTTGTCCCACAGATCGATGACCTTGAGCAGGCGCTGGGAATGCGGGTCCTGCTCGGCCTGGTCGATCACCTGGCGCGGCAGCGGGATGTCCTCGTCGCTGTAGCGATTCCAGTATTCCTCGGGAATGGTGTAGGGATCGTGGGGGTGGGTCATCGACACGGTCAGGCAGAACGGCTGCTCCGGCGTCACCCGCACGTGGTCGTAGAGGTATTGCTGGGCCTTGAACACCACCTCCTCGTCGAAGTCGAGCTGGTTGGTGCGCACGCAAGGGCCGGCCTGCAGCACCGAGGACATGTTGTGGTACCAGCTGGCGCGCACGTCGGGCTCGTCCCAGTTCACCGCCCAGCCGTAGTCGGCGGGGTAGATGTCGCTGGTCAGGCGTTCCTCGTAGCCGTGCAGCTGATCCGGGCCGCAGAAGTGCATCTTGCCGGACAGCGCGGTGCGATAGCCGAGGCGGCGCAGGTAGTGGGCGTAGGTGGGCACGTCGGCAGGGAAGTCGGCGGCGTTGTCGTAGGCGCCGATCTGGCTGGGCAGCTGGCCGCTGACCAGGGTGAAGCGCGACGGCGCACAGAGCGGGCTGTTGCAGTAGGCAGAGTCGAACAGCACGCCCTCGGCGGCCAGGCGCTGCAGGTTCGGCACCTTGATCGGCGAGCTCGCGTCATGCAGCGGCAGCAGCGGTGCGGCCATCTGGTCGGCCATGATGAAAAGGATGTTGGGGCGTTTCATGGCGGCGTATTCCATATCGTTGTTTTATGCGAAATTGATCATCCGATGATCAAGGCTCGATGAACAGGGGTAAACCCGTATGCAGCACATGGCTCGGATAAGCAACGCTTATGTTTGATGCGCTCGCTGCCATCTCCCTCGATACGTTGCGGGTGTTCGAGTCGGCGGCGCGCCATCTGAGCTTTACCGCTGCGGCGGCGGAACTTGGCAGCACCCAGCCGGCGGTCAGCCAGCAGATCAAGCGGCTGGAAGCACAGTTGGCAACCCGCCTGTTCGACCGCGTGTACCGCGGTATCGTGCTGACCGATGCCGGCGAGGCGTTGCTGGTGCCCGTGCAGGAAGGCCTGGCGGCCATGGACGCCGGCCTGGCGACGGTCGCCGGCCGCCAGCAGCATGAGGTGTTGCAGGTGGCGACCGACTTCGCCTTTGCCGCCTACTGGCTGATGCCGCGCCTGCAGCGGTTTCACCAGCGGTACCCGGACGTCGACGTGAGCCTGATCACCAGCGAGCGCGACCTGGCCAGCCTGCCGGCGGAAATCGACGTGGTCATCTCCTTCGGTGACGGGCGTTTCAAACACGGCGAGCAGCACCTGCTGTTCAGCGAGGAGGTGTTCGCCGTGTGCAGCCCGCTGCTGCTCAACCGCGTCGACACCCCACCCGGCGAGCTGCTGGCGCAGCTGCCCTTGCTGCACCTGCGCCCGGAAAGCCGCTCGCGCTGGTTCGACTGGAACGGCCTGTTCCGCGCCCTGGGCATCGCCGAACTGCCCAGCCCCGGCAGCCTGCGTTTCGACAACTACACGCTGCTGATCCAGGCCGCCATCGCCGGGCGCGGCGTGGCCATCGGCTGGCGGCATCTGGTCGACGAGCTGATCGAGCAGGGTCTGCTGGTGCGGGTCGACGCGCGCTCGGCCACCTCGCGCTTCGGCTATTACGTGGTGTTGCCCGCGCGCAAGCGGCGCATTCGCCTGGTGGAGCATTTCGTCGCCTGGCTGCAGGACGAGCTGCAGCGCGAACCCCGGCCCGATTGGCCGGGCGGCATCGACCCCAAGGGGCTTGCCCTGTGAGCGAACCCGGCACCCGCAGTCATCGGCTACTACCTGATCGAGCACCGCGCCCTCTGGTCGAGCACCGCGCAGCCGCTGGTTCTGTCGGTGCCGGCAGGTGGGCCGCTCACCTTCGGGCGGTAGGCAGGGTATGATCCGCGGCTGATTTTTCGAGAGCCCATGCCATGCCTTACCTGCTCGCCGTCACCGTCCTCTGGGCGTTTTCCTTCAGCCTGATCGGCGAATACCTGGCGGGCCGGGTGGACAGCGACTTCGCCGTGCTGGCGCGGGTGGCCGTCGCGGCGCTGGTGTTCCTGCCCTTCACCCTGTGGCGCGGCCTGCCGCGGCGTTTGCTGGCCGGTTTCTGGCTGGCCGGGGCGCTGCAGTTCGGGGTCACCTACCTGTGCCTGTACCGCAGCTTCCAGGTGCTGACGGTGCCCGAGGTGCTGCTGTTCACCGTGCTCACTCCGATCTACGTGACCCTGCTCGACGATGCCCTGGCGCGGCGCTTCAGCCCCTGGGCATTGGTCGCCGCGCTGGTGGCGGTGGGCGGCGGCGTGGTGATCCGCTTCGAGCGCCTGGAAGGCGAGTACCTGGTCGGCTTCCTGTTGCTGCAGCTGGCCAACCTGACCTTCGCGGCAGGCCAGGTACTATGCCGCCAGCTGCTGATGCGCCACCCGACCGAGCAGCCGCTGCACCGTTTCTTCGGACATTTCTTCCTCGGTGCGCTGGTGCTGGTGGTGCCCTCGTTCCTGCTGTTCGGCAACCCGGACAAGCTGCCGAGTACCGCGCTGCAGTGGGGCATCCTGCTGTGGATGGGCCTGTTCGCCACGGCGCTGGGGCTGTTCTGGTGGGTCAAGGGCAGCGTCAAGGTGGATGCCGGCACCCTGGCGGTGATGAACGAGCTGCACGTGCCGGCGGGCCTGGTGGTGAACCTGCTGATCTGGAACCGCGACGCCGACCTGCCACGCCTGGCCCTGGGTGGCGCTATCATCCTCGCCTCGCTGTGGCTCAACCGCCTCGGCCGGCGGCGCCTGGCAGCGGCCTGATCCATTTATCGGAGAATAGGAACCTGCCTTGACGGGTGCTAACATCGCACCTTCAATTGCAAACGCAATTAGCTGTTTTAGAACCCTATTTTCCTGGGGCTTTTATAAAAGTTTCCGAGCAAAGGTCAGGCGAGGCAAAAATCGTTGAGGACGCGGAGTTTACGCCTTGTAAATGAGCAGTCCGAGGCGATTTTTAACGAAGCATCACCGAGCGCAGGTACTTCTATATAGGCCCAAGTGGCCACGGATGAATTTCTTTCACCGGCATGGAGCGCCTTTTCAGCCATCTCTTGCCCAGTGAATGCCATCGTGAATATTCGTCGCCCCTTCGCCAGCCTCGCCCTGGCCTGCCTGTTTCTCGCCGCGCCCCTGGCCTCCGAAGCCGCCGCTCCCGCCAAGCAGGAGCTGGCCTCTGGCAGCGCCCTGCTGGTCGATCTGAACACCGACAAGGTGCTGTATTCCAGCAACCCCAACATGGTGGTGCCAATCGCCTCGGTCACCAAGCTGATGACCGCCATGGTCGCCCTGGACGCCAAGCTGCCGCTCAACGAACAGTTGCCGGTGATCATCCGTGACGTGCACGACATGCGCGGCGTGTATTCCCGCGTGCGTGTCGGCAGCGAGATCAGCCGCCGGGAAATGCTCCTGCTGACCCTGATGTCGTCCGAAAACCGCGCCGCCTCCAGTCTGGCCCATCACTATCCGGGTGGCGTCACCGCCTTCGTTGCGGCCATGAACGCCAAGGCCCGCGCCCTGGGCATGACCCAGACTCGCTACGTGGAGCCGACCGGCCTGTCGGAACACAACGTCTCCACCGCCAACGACCTGGTGAAGCTGCTCAAGGCGACCCGCAGCTACCCGCTGATCGGTGAACTGAGCGCCACCGGCGAGAAGACCGTGGCCTTCCGCAAACCCAACTACACCCTGGGTTTCCGCAATACCAATGCGCTGACCCGCAAGCCCGGTTGGGACGTCCAGCTGACCAAGACCGGTTTCACCAACAGCGCCGGCCACTGCCTGGTGATGCGCACCACCATGGCCGGCAAGCCGGTGGCCTTCGTGGTGCTCGACGCCTTCGGCAAGTACACCCACATGGCCGACGCCAGCCGCCTGCGCAAATGGGTGGAAACCGGCAAGGTCACCCCGGTGGCGCCCGCCGCCCTGGCCTACAAGCAGCAGCGCGCCTCGCAGCGCCAGTTGCAGGCGGCACAGTGAGCGCTAACGCGTTTGCCAACGTGGATCGGCCGCCAGGCGTTCGGCGATGAAGTCGAGCAGGGTGCGCAGCGCCGGCAGCATCTGTCGGCGTGAGGCGTAGATGGCGTGGATGCCCAGGGACTGCGGCTGCCAGGCCGGCAACAGGCGCACCAGGCGACCCTCCTCCAGCAACGGCGCGGCCGCGTAGAGCGGCTGCATGCAGATGCCGCCACCGGCCACCGCCGCTTCCAGCAACACGGCGGTGTCGTTGCTGCTCAGGTTGCCATCCACCGGCACCTGCACCGGCCCCTGAGGGCCCGTGAACTGCCACAGGCTGCGGCCGAAATAGCTGTAGGTCAGGCAGTTGTGCGCGCTCAGCCCCTCGGGTTGGCTCGGGGTGCCGGCGCGGGCCAGGTAGGCGGGCGCGGCGCACACCACCGAATGGCAATCGCCCAGGTGACGGGCCACCTGATTGGGCTCGAGCTGATTGGTGATGCGCAGCGCCAGGTCGATACGCTCCTCGACCAGGTTCACGGCGTGGCTGCCCACCAGCACATCCACCGAGGTTTTCGGGTAGCGCGCCAGGTATTCCACCAGCACCGGGCTTAGCCAGGTTTGCGCAAAGGACTGGCTGGTGGTGATGCGCAGGTTGCCGCTCGGCCCGTCGGTGGCCTTCAGGCCCGTGGCCTGCATCATCTCGGCGGTGTGCAGCATCTCCCGGCAATGCGGCAGCAGTTCATTGCCCACCTGGGTGAGGCTCAGCTTGCGCGTGGTGCGGTGCAACAGCCGTGCGCCGACCCAGCCCTCCAGCTCGGCCAGGTAGCGCGAGACCATGGCCCGGGACAGATCCAGATGCTCGGCGGCCGCGGTCTGGCTACCACGATCCACCACTTCGACGAAAACGCGGGTTGCCGTGAGTCTGTCCATGATTCGCTCGATTCATGCAACTGTGTTGCGGTGATTATGCGGCTTTTTGAGGCGTTACACGCGGTTAAGCTCATCACTCGTCCATCGGCGACCTCAGCGGTGATGGCTGCGGCGGCCGGTGGTTTCTTGCCTGTTACAGTGGAGCCTGACATGAAAGTCGTCATTCTTGGTATCAGCGGGCGTGTGGGTGCGCGTCTGCGTGATGAACTGCTGCAGCGTGGCCATCAGGTCACGGGGATAGCCCGCGATGTGAGCGCTGTGCCGGCCCAGGACGGGCTGACCCTGGCCCGCGCGGATGTGGCCGACGGTGACCGTCTGGTGCCGCTGCTGCAGGGCCATGATGCGGTGATCAGCACCACGCGTTTCGTCGGCAGCGATGCCGCCCGCCTGATCGGCGCGGTGAAGGCGGCGGGCGTGCCGCGTCTGCTGGTGGTCGGTGGGGCCGGCAGCCTGGAGGTGGCGCCGGGCGTCGCGCTGATCGACACGCCGGCGTTTCCGGCGGCCTACAAGGATGAGGCCGGGGCGGGGCGTGATTTCCTCAACGTGTTGCGGGGCGAGCAGGCGCTGGACTGGACCTTCCTGTCGCCCTCGGCATTGTTCGAGCCGGGCCAGCGCACCGGCACATTCCGTGTTGGTAAGGACAACCTGCTGATGGATGCCGACGGCAACAGCGCGATCTCCATGGAAGACTACGCCATCGCCCTGGTCGACGAGCTGGAGCAGCCCCAGCATTCGCGTCAGCGTTTCACCGTGGGTTACTGACGGCCTAGCCAACGCAAAAAAGACGCGGCTCAAGCGCTACCCCCGCTCGGCAATGCGGGGGAGCGGCCTGGCCGCGTGCAGGGCCTCGAGCCACTCAATGCAAGGGTTTGTTGACCTTAGGCCAGCATTTGCATGCCGAGCTGGATGGCGACCCAGACCGCCAGGATGGTCGCGGCACCCAGTGCCAGGTTCTCGAACCAGTTGTTGCAGTACTGGCCGAGCAGTTTCTTCTGGTTGGACATGATCAGCAGGCCGAGGGAAATGATCGGCAGGCCGACGATGTTCAGCGCGTTGACCGCGATGGTCAGGGTCACGAAGTCCGGCATGCCCGGCAGCGACCAGATCAGCGGGGTGACCAGCACGAACAGCAGGAACCATTTGTGCAGCGGGTCCTTCTGCAGCGCTTCGCCATGTTGCTGGCGGCGCTTGGGCTGGATGTGGTGGAGGGCATCGGTGATCAGCATGGGGAAGGCGGTGGTCTTGCCCACCACGCTGGCGAACAGGGTGGCGAACACGCCGATGAAGAAGATGTACCAGCCGCCTGGGCCGAAGAACATCTGTAGGGCGGCGCCCAGGTCATTGAGGGTTTCCACCTTCAGGCCATTGGGTCGCAGGATTTCCGCACCCACTACCCAGATCGCCAGGTTGATGACGATACCGACGAACACCGCGAACAGCAGGTCGTTGCGCTGGATACGCTTGTGCTCCGGGCCGGTCCAGCCTTTCTGCTTCATCACGTAGGGGTGCACGAAGTTGGCGATCGAGCCGGCGACGGCGCCGATGACCGACACGGCGACCAGCAGGGCGCCATGCACGCCTTCGTCCTTGGGGATGCTGAAGCCGAAGGTACCGGAGACGATGCCGCCCAGATCCGGCCCGGACATCACCGCCAGGGACAGGAACGCCAGGGTCATGATCGCCAGCAACACCTTCATCACGCCTTCGATGAGGCTGTAGATGCTGCGACCGACCAGCAGCCAGACACCGAGCACCACCGCAAAGGAGCACAGCAGCGGCTGGTTCAGGTGCAGCAGCGTGGACAATGCCTCGCCAGCGCCCTTGACCATGTAGGCGTTCATCAGGTGGCCCATGAACAGCGCATAACCGAACAGGAACCAGGCGAAGCTGGGGTGCAGTTGCGCATAACCGCCAAGGATCGACATACCCTGGTTATTGCACAACTGGAAGCGGGCGATGATGTTGACGATCAGGAAGCGCAGCAGCAGCGAGACCGCCAGCACCCACATCATCGCGTAGCCGTAGTTGGCACCGGCGACGGACGAGGTGATCAGGTCGCCTGCACCCAGCCAGGACAGCACCGCGATGATGCCGGGGCCGAGAAGCTTGGCCATTTTGCTTAGGGGGTTGCCTGACGAGCTTGCAGACACGCCTTTATCGGCAACGTCGGTACCAGCCATGGGAATAGCCTCTGTGTTGTTTTTGTTGGGAGTAGCACGTTGTGATACGACATCATACAAATTGACTTGTTGCAAAGTGGCAATGAGAATTTTTCAGGGGCTAGCCGATAAGCGGCCATTAGGCCCGATTAGCCTGGTTGCGTAAGGGTTTCAAGAACCCGCTGCCGACGCCATCGGTATTTCCAGATGTTGCGGATGTACGATGTCTTCGTGTTAGTTTCCTGCTACTCCGCTGTCGTGTGCAGCACGCCAATCTTGCATTGTTCAGGAGAGCCCATGACATCACCCGCCCCCATTGCCCAATTGCTGATGATCGGCCCCTTGTCGCCAGCGCTTGTGGAACGCATCGAACAGACCTACCGCGTACATCGTTTCTGGGAAATCGATGACCAGCCCGGCTGGTTGCGCGACCATGGCGACAGCATCGACGCCATCGCCACCAGCGGCGTATTCGGCGCCAGGGCCGAGCTGATCGAGGCTTTGCCGAACCTTAAGGCGATCATCAGCTTCGGCGTGGGCTATGACGCCATCGCCGTCGATACCGCGAAGAAACGTGGCATTACCGTGACCAATACACCAAGCGTACTGGATAACTGCGTCGCCGATACCGCCGTGGCGATTCTGCTCGACCTGGGCCGCCGGATCAGCGAGGCGGATCGCTTCGTACGGGCGGGCGAGTGGCAGAACGCGCGCTTCCCACTGGCCAGCAGCATCGGCGGCAAGGTGTGCGGCATCGTCGGCATGGGCAATATCGGCCGGGCCATCGCCAAGCGCGTCGAGGCATTTGGCATGACCGTCATCTACCACAACCGCCGGCGCCGGGACGATGTCGCCTACACCTATCACGAAACCCTGGAAGGCCTGCTCGAAGCGGCCGACTACGCCGTGCTGGTGGTGCCCGGTGGCAGCGCGACGGACAAGCTGATTGGCGCCGAGCAACTGCGCGCCCTCGGCCCGAAAGGCTACCTGGTGAATATCGCCCGCGGCTCGGTGGTGGATGAGCAGGCCCTGGTCACGGCGCTGCAGAGTGGCACCATCGCCGGCGCCGCCCTCGACGTGTTCGCCGACGAGCCCCAGGTGCCGGCCGCGTTGCTGACACTGGATAACGTGGTGCTCACCCCGCACATCGGCAGCGGCACCCACGAGACCCGTCAGGCCATGGCCGACCTGTTCTGCACCAACCTCGACGGCTTCTTCAGGCAGGGCAAGGCGGTGACGCCGGTTTAGGGTCCGTTGCCGTTTCAACGCGACCGCAGGGCCGGGCCCGTGCGTGAAACGGCAACAGACCCTCGTGACCGGCAATAAAAACCGCTGCCCCGCAAACGGAGCAGCGGTTTTTTGTGCGATGGCTTAGCGACGGGCGCTGCGCACGCCTTCGGCCAGCTGGCTGCACAGCGCGAGCACGCCATCGATGGCCTGCCCGTCGTTCTCGGCCTTGGCGATATGGTCGATCAGTGCCGAACCCACCACCACGCCATCGGCCAGGCGGGCGATGGTTGCCGCATGGTCCGGGGTGCGGATGCCGAAGCCGATGCTGATCGGCAGGTCGGTGTGGCGGCGCAGGCGGGTGACCGCCTCCTGCACGTGTTCCACGTTCGCCGAACCCGCTCCGGTAACGCCGGCCACCGACACGTAGTAGACGAAGCCCGAGCTGCCGGCGAGTACGGTCGGCAGGCGCTTGTCGTCGGTGGTCGGGGTGGTCAGGCGAATGAAGTCGATACCGGCAGCCTGGGCAGGGTCGCACAGGTCGCGGTTATGCTCCGGCGGCAGGTCGACCACGATCAGGCCGTCGACGCCGGCCTCCTGGGCATCGGCGATGAAACGCTCGACGCCGTACTTGTGGATCGGGTTGAAGTAGCCCATCAGCACCAGCGGGGTGGTGCTGTCGTCCTGGCGGAATTCACGGACCATCTGCAGCGTCCTGGCCAGGTTCTGCTTGCCGGCCAGGGCGCGGATGTTGGCCAGCTGGATCGCCGGGCCATCGGCCATCGGGTCGGTGAACGGCATGCCCAGTTCGATCACGTCGGCGCCGGCCTGCGGCAGGCCCTTGAGGATCTTCAGCGAGGCGTCGTAGTTCGGGTCGCCAGCGGTGACGAAGGTCACCAGGGCGGCGCGATTCTGTTCCTTCAGCTCGGCGAAGCGCGTCTGCAGGCGGGAGTTTACCGAGCTCATATATGTTCTTCCTGTTCGTCGAAGTAGTGCATGACGGTCTGCATGTCCTTGTCGCCGCGGCCCGAGAGGTTGACCACCATCAGGTGATCCCTGGGCAGGGTCGGTGCGCGCTTGAAGACTTCAGCCAGGGCGTGGGACGACTCCAGCGCCGGAATGATGCCTTCCAGGCGGCAGCACAGGTGGAAGGCCGCGAGCGCCTCCTGGTCGGTGATCGAGGTGTACTCGACGCGGCCGATGTCGAACAACCAGGCGTGTTCCGGGCCGATGCCCGGGTAATCGAGGCCGGCGGAAATCGAGTGGGCGTCGATGATCTGGCCATCGTCGTCCTGCAGCAGGAAGGTGCGGTTGCCGTGCAGCACGCCCGGCACGCCACCGTTCAGGCTGGCGGCATGCTTGCCGGTTTCCACGCCATGGCCGGCCGCTTCGACGCCGATGATCTGTACCGACCGGTCATCGAGGAACGGGTGGAACAGGCCCATGGCGTTGGAGCCGCCGCCGATGCAGGCGACCAGCGAATCCGGCAGGCGACCTTCCTGCTCCTGCAACTGGTCGCGGGTTTCCTTGCCGATAACGGCCTGGAAGTCGCGCACCATCGCCGGATAGGGGTGCGGGCCGGCCACGGTGCCGATGATGTAGAAGGTGCTGTCGACGTTGGTCACCCAGTCGCGCAGGGCTTCGTTCATGGCGTCCTTCAGGGTGCCGGTGCCGGCGGTGACCGGAATCACCTCGGCGCCGAGCAGCTTCATGCGAAAGACGTTGGCCTGCTGGCGGTCGATGTCGGTAGTGCCCATGTAGATCACGCACTGCAGGCCGAAACGCGCCGCCACGGTGGCGGTGGCCACGCCGTGCATGCCGGCGCCGGTCTCGGCGATGATGCGCTGCTTGCCCATGCGCTTGGCCAGCAGGATCTGGCCGATGCAGTTGTTGATCTTGTGCGCGCCGGTGTGATTGAGCTCCTCGCGCTTGAGGTAGATCTTCGCGCCGCCGCAGTGCTCGGTCAGGCGCTCGGCGAAATACAGCGGGCTGGGGCGGCCGACGTAGTCGCGCTGGAAGTAGGCCAGTTCCTTGGCGAACGCGGGATCTTCCTTGGCCTTTTCGTACTCGGCGGCCAGGTCGTGGATCAGCGGCATCAGCGTCTCGGCGACGTACTGCCCGCCGAAGCTACCGAACAGGCCGGTGGCGTCTGGGCCGTTGCGTAATGAAGTCATGGGGTTCTCCTGTGAACTCAGGGGCCTTGGTCGGCCCGCCAGCCAGATGGCGTTGGCGTCGATGGTGGCCAGACTAACGCCGCAGCACCAGTCGGAAAAGCGATTAGTTTTAACGAATGGGTGACTAAAATTCACATATAAGAGCTGCTATCTAGCGCTTCAAGTGTGCGCAACATCGCAACTATGAAAGCTTCAAGGCCTAGCTATTGGCGACCTTGGCGGGTTGGTCAATAATCGCTCAGCTATGAATTTTATGCACAGGTAAGAAAGGTCATGAAGACAGGTTGGTTATGGATATTTCCGGGGATCGGCGCATTGCTGCTGGCGCTTGCCATTGGCATTCAGGTCTCGCGTATCAGTGGCGAGGCGCAGATGACGCGCACCGAGGGCTCCGTCGTGGATATCGAGGATGGCTGCCCGACGGTGTCGTTCACCACGCTCGATGGCACCCTGGGCGAGCATCACAGCAGCACCTGCAGCACGCCGCCGTCCTTCGATATCGGTGAGCGCGTGGCGGTGTATTACGACCCGCAGGACCTTGAGCGCGCCCACCTCGACAGTTTCGAGCAGAACTGGATAGGTAGCCTGATCGTCGGTGGCATCGGCGCGGTATTTCTGGCGATCGGCCTGCTGTTCGTGCTGCCGCCGCTGCTCGCCAAGCGGCGCGCCGCCGAGCTGCTGGTTACCGGCACAGCGGTGCAGGCCGAGCTGGTGGATGTCGAGCTCAATGGCTCGCTGAGCATCAATGGCCGCAACCCCTACCGCATCGTCGCCCAGTGGTTGAACCCGCAGACCAACAAGCTGCACGTGTTTCGCAGCGCCAACCTGTGGTTCGATCCGGGCCCCTATATCAGCGAGTCGCTGGTCACGGTGATGATCGATCCGAACAACCCCAAGCGCTACAGCATGGACACCCGCTTCCTGCCCGAGCTGGCGGACTGAGATGGCCCAGGAGCTGCCATCGCTCAACGCCCTGCATGCCTTCGAGGCGGCCGCAAGATTGGGCAGCGTCAGCCGTGCGGCCGTCGAGTTGCACGTCACCCATGGCGCGGTGAGCCGGCAGATCCGCACCCTCGAAGAGCAACTGGGCGTGGCGCTGTTCGCCAAGGACGGGCGTGGCCTGAAGCTGACCGACGCCGGTATGCGCCTGCGAGACGTGAGTGGTGAAACCTTCGCCCGGCTGCGCCAGGTGTGCGGCGAGCTGCGCCAGCGCGAGGTCGATACGCCGTTCGTGCTCGGCTGCCCGGGCAGCCTGCTGGCGCGCTGGTTCATTCCGCGCCTGGATCGGCTCAACGGGGCCTTGCCGGATCTGCGCCTGCAGCTGTCCACCAGCCAGGGCGAGCTGGACCCGCGCAGCCCCCAGGTAGACGCCACCCTGCTGTATGCCGAGCCGCCCTGGCCGGCTGATATGCAGGTCTTCGAACTGGCGCGCGAATCCATCGGCCCAGTCATCAGCCCGCAGCATCCACGTTTTGCCGAGCTGGGCGCCGCCGCGCCGGCCGCCTTGCTGCACGAAGCGCTGTTGCACACCACTTCACGGCCCCAGGCCTGGCCACAATGGCTGGCCGCGATGGGCCTCGATCCGTCCGCCATGGGTCTGGGCCAGGGCTTCGAGCACCTCTACTACCTGCTCGAAGCGGCGGTGGCCGGCCTTGGCGTGGCCATCGCGCCGCTGCAGCTGGTGGCCGATGACCTGAAGGCGGGGCGGCTGGTCGCGCCCTGGGGCTTCGTCGAGACCGAAGCACGCCTGGCTCTGTGGGTGCCGCAGCGGCGCAGCGGCGGGCGTGCCGAGCGGCTCGCCGCCTGGTTGCGAAGCGAGTTGCAAATCGTCCACTGAGTCGGCGGCCGGCGAGAACCATCGCGGGTGGGCGTCGGTCATAGCATCGGCCCCGCGATCTGCCCTGGGCCGTCACTGAGAGAGGGATTTGCC
Organism: Pseudomonas argentinensis; assembly: GCF_001839655.2. Classification (NCBI taxonomy): domain Bacteria; kingdom Pseudomonadati; phylum Pseudomonadota; class Gammaproteobacteria; order Pseudomonadales; family Pseudomonadaceae; genus Phytopseudomonas; species Phytopseudomonas argentinensis. The sequence continues at coordinate 441,386 of NZ_CP056087.1, read as the reverse complement.
GATGAACAGGATGCAAAAGGCGGGTGCTCTGCTGGCCGCTATAGCGCTGGCGAGCCTGGCCCAAGCCGAGCCGCTGAATATCGAGGGGATTGGCCTGTCACGCGACGTATCGTGCAAGGGTCAGGACGTGAACATTTCCGGCAACGCCAACGTGATTCATCTCAAGGGTGATTGTGGCGCCGTGATGGTCTACGGTTCCCAGCACAAGGTGACGCTGGACACGGCCAGGTCGCTGAGCGTTTCGGGTGCCGAACACGAGGTGGTCGCCGAGCGCGTCAATGCACTGAGTGTCGACACCACCGAAAACCAGGTGCGTACGACTGTTGCGGGCAGCGATCAAGCGGCGCTGGTCGAGATTGCGGGCGCCGATCAGGAGCTGGACCTGCAGTTCGAGGGGCCGGTGAAGCTGGAGGTTGGCGGCACCAACCAGCAGGTGCGCTGGCGCGGCGAGGAGCCGGAGGTGCAGATGAGCGGCATCGACAACAAGGTCGAGCGCCAATAGAAACGGGCGCCCCGGGGCTGGGGCGCCGCGTTCATCAATCCACGTCGGTGAACTGGATGATTTCCACCCAATAGCCGTCCGGATCCTTGATAAAGGCGATGTTGCGCATGCGCCCGTCGGTCAGGCGCTTCTGGAAGTCCACGCCGAGGTCTTCGAAGCGCTGGCAGGCGGCCTTGATGTCCGGCACCGCCACGCACAGATGACCGAAGCCGCGCGGGTCGCTGTTGCCACTGTGGTAGGAAAACTGCGGATCCTTCTCGGTGCCGTAGTTGTAGGTCAACTCCAGCACGCCAGGGATGGATTTGCGCCACTGGTGACGCGCGTCCGGGTCAGCCGGGATCTGCGACTTGTCGGCGATCAGCGCCAGGAAGTACAGGCTGAATTCGGCATCCGGGAAATCCTTCTTCTCCAGCAGGGTGAAGCCCAGCACGCGGGTGTAGAAGTCCAGGGACTTCTCGAGATCCTTCACGCGGATCATGGTGTGGTTGTAGACGAAGTCCGCCGTGGCGAGGTCAGGCTTGCCGGTCACGCCGGGCAGGGTGTTGAGTTCATCGAGGGTCATGGGCGTCTCCATCAGGTGAGTGGACGATTCGAACAGTCATTGGGCCAGTAGATGGCCTCGTGGGGAGGGTTTTTCAAGGTCGGTGGCTCAAGCAGATGGTCCGCGACTCAGTGTGGGAGCGGGCCATGCCCGCGAAAAAAATCGCGGGCCTGGCTCGCTCCCACGTCTGGCTCCTTGTAGCCATTCAGACTTTCAACGTGATCATCTCAGCCCGCACCCTGTCGCCATCGATATGCACAATGGCCACCCCTATCGGCAGCTTGAAGCGTCGCGGGCCGGCGCTGCCGGGGTTGAGGTACAGCACGCCATCGCGCTCTTCATGCAGCGGCTTGTGCGAGTGTCCGGCGATCACCACATCGATACCTTCGGCCCTGGGGTCGATATCCAGCCCTTTGAGGTCATGCAGCACGTACAGGCGGATCGCGCCGAAGCGCAGCGTCAGGTGCTCCGGGATGCTATTGGCCCAGGCGTCGCCATCGTTGTTGCCGCGCACCACCGACAGCGGCGCGATGCGTTCGAGCTCGGCGAGGATCTGTGGCCCGCCGATATCGCCGGCGTGGATCAGATGATCGACACCCTGCAGCGCCGCTAGCGCCTGGGGCCGCAACAGGCCGTGGGTGTCGGCGATCAGGCCAATCTTCATGGGTTCTCCTGCATGGTCTTTCTAGGAGCAGGCTCGCCCGCGATGCGTTCCGTAAAACCGTAGCCCGGGTCGAGCGAAGCGACACCCGGGGCGTTCCCAAAAACAGAAAACCCGGCACAAGGCCGGGTTTCCGTTACAGCGTGACGGGATCAACCGTCCAGCAGCGCCTTGTTGCGCACCGCGCCCTTGTCGGCGCTGGTGGCGAGCAGGGCGTAGGCCTTCAGGGCGGTGGTCACCTTGCGGGGGCGTTGTTCCACCGGTTTCCAGCCCTTCTTGTCCTGCTCGTGGCGGCGGTGGGCGATTTCCTCGTCGCTGACCAACAGGTTGATCGAGCGGTTGGGAATGTCGATCAGCACCTTGTCGCCGTCCTGCACCAGACCGATGGCGCCGCCGGCCGCCGCTTCCGGCGAGGCGTGGCCGATGGACAGGCCCGAGGTACCGCCGGAGAAGCGGCCGTCGGTGAGCAGGGCGCAGGCTTTGCCCAGGCCCTTGGATTTCAGGTACGAGGTCGGGTAGAGCATCTCCTGCATGCCCGGGCCGCCTTTCGGGCCTTCGTAGCGGATGATGACGATGTCGCCTGCCTTCACCTCGTCATTGAGGATGCCACGCACCGCGCTGTCCTGGCTTTCGAAGATCTTCGCGTTACCTTCGAACACGTGGATCGACTCGTCCACGCCAGCGGTTTTCACCACGCAGCCGTCCAGGGCGATATTGCCGTACAGGACGGCCAGGCCGCCTTCTTTCGAGTAGGCATGTTCGAAGCTGCGGATGCAGCCATTCTCGCGGTCGTCGTCCAGGGTTTCCCAACGGGTCGACTGGCTGAACGCGGTCTGGGTGGGGATGCCCGCCGGCCCGGCCTTGAAGAAGTGGTGCACGGCTTCGTCATCGGTCTGGGTGATGTCCCACTTGGCGATGGCTTCGGCCATGCTGCGGCTGTGCACGGTCGGCAGGTCGGTGTGCAGCAGGCCGCCGCGGGCCAGGGAGCCGAGGATGGAGAAGATGCCGCCGGCGCGGTGCACGTCTTCCATGTGGTACTTCTGGATGTTCGGCGCCACCTTGCACAGCTGCGGCACCAGGCGCGACAGGCGATCGATGTCGCGCAGGTCGAAGTCCACCTCGGCTTCCTGGGCGGCCGCCAGCAGGTGCAGGATGGTGTTGGTCGAGCCGCCCATGGCGATGTCCAGCATCATGGCGTTCTCGAACGCCTTGAAGTTGGCGATGCTGCGCGGCAGCACCGAGTCGTCGCCTTCGCCGTAGTAGCGCTTGCACAGCTCGACGATGGTGCGCCCGGCCTTGAGGAACAGCTGCTCGCGGTCGCTGTGGGTGGCCAGGGTCGAGCCGTTGCCCGGCAGGGCCAGGCCCAGGGCTTCGGTCAGGCAGTTCATCGAGTTGGCGGTGAACATGCCGGAGCAGCTGCCGCAGGTCGGGCAGGCGCTGCGCTCGTATTCGGCGACTTTCTCGTCCGAGGCGGTCGAGTCGGCGGCGATCACCATGGCGTCGACCAGGTCCAGGCCGTGGCTGGCCAGCTTGGTCTTGCCGGCTTCCATCGGCCCGCCGGATACGAAGATCACCGGGATGTTCAGGCGCAGGGCGGCCATGAGCATGCCGGGGGTGATCTTGTCGCAGTTGGAGATGCACACGATGGCGTCGGCGCAGTGGGCGTTGACCATGTACTCCACGGAGTCGGCGATGATCTCGCGGCTCGGCAGCGAATAGAGCATGCCGTCGTGGCCCATGGCGATGCCGTCATCCACGGCGATGGTGTTGAATTCCTTGGCCACGCCGCCGGCCTTCTCGATCTCGCGGGCGACCAGCTGACCCAGGTCCTTGAGGTGCACGTGGCCGGGCACGAACTGGGTGAAGGAGTTGGCGATGGCGATGATCGGTTTCTTGAAGTCTTCGTCCTTCATCCCGGTGGCGCGCCACAGGGCACGGGCGCCGGCCATGTTGCGGCCGTGGGTGGAGGTCTTCGAGCGGTAATCAGGCATGACGGATTCCTGCGGCTAATCAGGTAGGCGTTGATAGAGGGGTGAGCGGATCAGCGGCAGATGACCGCGAAGCAAGGTGGCATGGCGCACGACGGGATCTCCGTCTGCCTGCCCGGGCTCACAGGCCCGCCGAAGGGTGGCTGGCGGGAAATGCCCTGATTCTACGCCGCACCGAGCGGGGGAGGAAAGGCTGGCGGCTGCCAGCCGTCTCGCAGTTGCGAGCGCGCTAACCGCGCAGGATGGCGGCTGGTATCTGCTCCAGGGGGATTTCCCGGCTGACCGCGCCGAGCTTCATGGCTTCCTTGGGCATGCCGTAGACCACGCAGCTGGCCTCGTCCTGGCCGAGGGTCAGGGCGCCGGCCTCGAACATTTCGCGCAGGCCACGGGCGCCGTCGTCACCCATGCCGGTCATGATGATGCCGGTGGCGTTGGCCCCGGCGGCGCGGGCGGTGGAGCGAAACAGCACGTCCACCGAGGGCCTGTGGCGGCTGACCGGCGGGCCATCGACCACCTCGACCACGTACTGGGCGCCGCTGCGCTTGAGCAGCAGGTGGCGGCCGCCCGGGGCGATCAGGGCGCGACCGGGCACCACGCGGTCACCATGGCGCGCCTCCAGCACCTCCAGTTCGCACAGGCCGTTGAGGCGCTCGGCGAAGGCGGCGGTGAAACGCTCGGGCATGTGCTGGACGATCACCAGCGCCGGGCACACCCGTGGCAGGCGGGTGAGGATGTACTCCAGCGCCTGGGTGCCGCCGGTGGAGGTGCCAATGGCGACGATGCGCTCGGTGGTGCGCGCCATGGCACCGCTGGCGGGCGGCAGGATGGCGTCGGCGCTGAGCTTGGCCTGGGGCGCGGCGGGCACCGCCTTGTTGGCCAGGCGTCGCACGTTGGCGCGGGCCGCCGCCTTGACCGCATTGACCAGGTCGTCGCTGGCGTTGACCAGGAATTTGCTGAGGCTGGCCTGGGGTTTGGTGACGATGCTCACCGCCCCCGCCGACAGCGCCTGCATGGTGGTGGTAGCGCCCTTTTCGGTGAGCGTCGAGCAGATCACCACCGGGGTGGGGTGCTCGGCCATCAGTTTGCGCAGAAAGGTGATGCCGTCCATGCGCGGCATCTCGACATCCAGCACGATCACGTCGGGCCATTGACGCTGCATCTTGTCGAGGGCGAACAGCGGATCGGCGGCGGTGCCGATGACCTCGATCGCCGGGTCGGCCGCCAGCACCTGGGAGAGCACCTGGCGCACCACGGCCGAGTCGTCGACGATCATGACTTTTATGCTTTTCATTTCCAATGCTGTCCAGCGCGGAGCCCGGGGGCGTTGAGTGGCAGGCTTTGCTTCAGGGCGACCTGGCCGCTCCAGATATCAAAGATGAGATTGCGGTGGCGGGTACCGCCGACATGCTCGCCGTAACAGTCGAGGTTGCGCTCGGCCAGCAGGCGGCGGGCCATGGCGACGTTGTGTTGGCCCACATGCTGGCGTCGGGAGTGGGCCAGTTCGGGAAACATGTGGGCGCCGCCGAATATCCGTGCCTGGTAGTCGCCCAGCGCTGTGCCGCTCTGGCTGATCGCGTCGCACAAAAGGCTCATCACCTCGTCGCCATAACGCCCGTCGCGCTGGGTGCTGGGGCGGCCACGCGTGGGCAGGATGAAATGGCACATGCCGCCCAGGCGTGCCTGGGGATGCCAGAGCACGATCGACACGCAGGAGCCGAGCAGGGTGCGCACGCGGGTGTAGAGCCCGCCGAAGTGATAACCGCCGGGTTGCAGATAAACTTCGGTAATAGCAGGGCGTTTAGGCATTTGGCTTCTGGTAGATCGAGGGTTTTATGACCTTGAGGGTGTCGTTGACGCCGTTCAGGCTCTCCGAGTGGCTGATGATGAAATGGCCGCCCGGGCGCAGGTGGTTGAGTAGGCGCGCGACGACCTGGCGCTTGGTCTCGGTGTCGAAGTAGATCATCACGTTGCGCAGGAAGATCACGTCGAACAGGCCTATATCCGGCAGCGCGTTGTTGAGGTTGATCTGGGCGAAGCGCACCCGCTGACGCAGGGACGGGGCGATCATCATCCGCCCCTGGTTGTCGTCGACGCCGCGCAGGCAGTGCTTGACCAGCAGATGACGGGGGATGTTCTGGCCGTCCTCGAGGTCGTACACGCCGTTGCGCGCCTGGGAGAGGATGCGCTGGCTGATGTCCGAGGCGAGAATCTCCCAGGGGCGCTCGCCCAGGCGTTCGGCCAGCAGCAGGGCCAGGGTGTAGGGTTCCTCGCCGCTGGAGCAGGCGCCGCTCCAGATGCGCAGGGGACGACCGCTGGGAATCGCGCCGGGCCTTTGCAGCAGCTCGCGCAGGAAGTCGAAGTGCTTGGGCTCGCGGAAGAAGTAGGTTTCGTTGGTGGTGAGCAGGTCCACGCAGGTCTGCAGCTCCGCCTTGTCCTTGCCGACCAGGCGGAAGTATTCGCCATAGGAGCCCATGGCCAGCGAGCGCAGGCGCTTGTTGAGGCGGCCGGCCACCAGGGTCTTCTTGGTATCGGACAGGTGAATGCCGGCGATATCGTGGATCAACTGGCGAAACTGGCTGAACTCGCTATCAGAAAGCGCGGCTTGGTTCGACGTGGGCATGTCAGTGGTCAGCCCCCTGTTGCTGGGCCTGGTTCAGCGCGACGTATTCCTCCGCCGAGATCACCCGGCCGATATCCAGCATCACCACCAGGCGGCCATCCAGCTTGCCCATGCCACGAATGAAGTCGGCGCGAATGCTGCCGCCAAAGGCAGGCGTCGGCTCGATATGCTCGGCGCCCAGCTCGCGTACTTCATTGACCGCATCGACGACGATGCCGATGACTTGGGTATGGCCTGGCCCGGCGATCTCCAGAATCACGATGCAGGTGCGCGAGCCGATGGCGGTGGCTTGCCCGCCGAAGCGCTGGCCGAGGTCCACCACCGGCACCACGGCGCCGCGCAGGTTGATCACGCCGAGAATGCTCGGCGGCATCATCGGTACCGTGGTCAGCCGGCCGTACTCGATGATCTCGCGCACGGCGCGAATTTCCACCGCGAACAGCTCGTGGGCCAGGGTGAAGGTCAGGTACTGGCCCGACTCCGCCGTGGCGTTGTCGAGCAGCCGTGGCTCACTCATGGGCTACTCCTGGAAGCGCACGTAGCCGGCTGGCAGGCCGCCGGTGTGGCCATCGTCGTCACGGGGCTGGCGCGTCGGGCCATTGCCGCGCGGGGGCTGGGGGCGATTGCGCGGCGGGTTGGCTACGGTGATGCGCTCGCCCGCACTGGTGAGGCGGAAGAAGTCCATCAGCTGTTGCAGCTGCTCGGCCTGGCCGCTCATTTCTTCGGCGGTGGCGGCCAGCTCCTCGGACGCCGAGGCATTCTGCTGGGTCAGTTCGCTGAGCTGGTTCATCGCCGTGCTGATCTGGCCGACGCCGCTGCTCTGCTCGTCGGAGGCCGCGGCGATTTCCTGCACCAGGTCGGAGGTCTTGGCGATGGACGGCACGATCTCGTCGAGCAGGGTACCAGCGCGTTCGGCCAGGGCCACGCTGCTCTTGGCCACCTCGCCGATTTCCTGGGCGGCCACCTGGCTGCGTTCGGCCAGCTTGCGCACTTCGGCGGCCACCACGGCGAAGCCCTTGCCGTGCTCGCCGGCACGGGCCGCTTCGATGGCGGCGTTGAGGGCCAGCAGGTTGGTCTGGTAGGCGATGTCGTCGACGATGCCGATCTTGTCGGCGATGGTCTTCATGGCGCGCACGGTGTCCTTCACCGCCTGGCCGCCTTCACCGGCCTCGTTGGCGGCCTTGCTGGCCATGCCATCGGTGACCCGGGCGTTCTCGGTGTTCTGCGCGATGGAGGCGGACATCTGCTCCATCGAGGCGCTGGTTTCCTCCACCGAGGCAGCCTGCTCGGAGGCGGCCTGGCTCATGCTCTGGGCGGTGGAGGAAATCTCCTCGGAGGCGCTGGACAGCGAATCGGCCGAACTGCGCACCTCGGCGATGATCTGCGCGAGCTTGGCGCTCATGTTGCTCATGGCGTTGAGCAACTGACCGGTTTCATCGCGGGCCTTGCTGTCCAGGTTGACCCGCAGGTCACCCTCGGCCAGCAGGTTCGCCGCGTCCACGGCACGGCCCAGCGGGCGGGTGATGCTGCGGCTGATCAAAAAGCCCAGGGCGATTCCCAGCAATACGCCGCCGATGATCAGACAGATCAGGACCGTGCGACTGGCGTTGTAGATATCGGTGGTTTCTACACTGGCAGCGCTGGCGTTGGCTTCCTTGATCTGGGAGAGCTCGGAAAAGATCGCGCCGATCTTGTCGCCATGGGCGCGGGTTTCGGTCATCTGCCGCTGCAGTTCCGGGTTTTCGACATACAGGTTCTGAGACGCTGCCGTTCTCAGCGTCTGCGTCAGGCTATCCTGATAGTCCTTCCACACCGAGTCGGATTCGCGGAACAGCTCCATGGCGCGATCGCTGGAAAACAACTTGCGGGCTTCGTCCATCAATGCCCGGGCGGTTTCGCTGTTATGGGCGATTTCGCTGGCAATGCGTTCACGATCCTGTTGGGTGGTGGCCAGCAGGTAGTTGGCACGTGCCCGGCCGATGTAGATCAGGTTGATGTTGGCATCCTTGATCTTGGAGAGCCCGATCAGCTCCCTGGCATACATCTTGTCGGCCAGCTCGTTGATGCTCGAGGCATTGGACAGGCCGACCAGGCCGACGATGACACTGATCCCGGCGACCAGAATGAAGGCGACGATGAGCCGGGTACCGATCTTGAAGTTACTGAACATGGTGCACATCCTTTCGAGTGGAGGTCGCTGATGAGGTCAAGCCCGTCGGCTCAGTCGCTTTCTGTATTCGGCGGGCTGCCGAGTGCTTCCAGATCGAGTACCTGGGCGAGAGCCAACAAGGTGACGAAGCGTTCCTCCAGACGCACGACACCGGTGATGAAATCGCTACGCAAATGACTGCCGAAGGACGGCGCCGGCTGAATGTCGGCCGGGTGGATTTCCCGCACCGCACTGACCGCATCCACCAGCACGCCGATGGGCTGCGGGCGTTGCTCGTCCGGCAAGTCGAGAATCACGATGCAGGTACGCTTGCCCAACGGCGTCAGTTGGCCGTTGAAGCGCGCCTGCAGGTCGATCACCGGCACCACGGAGCCGCGCAGATTGGTCGCACCGCGTACCGCTGCCGGCATGCGGGGTACCGGGGTGAAGCGCGTGCATTCGAGAATTTCCCGCACATGCAGGGTATCGACGGCGTAGTGCTCGTCGCCCAGCACGAAGGTGAGGTACTGCTGGGCCGGTTCCCGGGTGCCGTTGGCGAGGGTGTTCATGCTTCAAGCCTCTCGGCACGTGCCGTTTCCGAGGCGCTGGTCAGCTGGGTCAGCAGGCTGGGAATGTCGAGGATCAGGGCCACGTTGCCGTCGCCCAGAATGGTGAAGCCGCCAAGCCCCTGGCAGGCTTCGAACACCTTGCCCAGCGGCTTGATCACCGTCTGGAACTCGCCGGCCAGGTGGTCGACCACCAGCCCGGCGCGAAGCCCGGCATGGCGCACCACCACCACGCTTTCACGGCGCGGCGGCTGGCTTGCTTCCTCGAACAGGTCACGCAGGCGCACGATGGGCAGCATCTGCCCGCGCAGTTCCAGGTGGCCACGCCTGAATGCGGTACCGGCGGGCAGCTCGATGCATTCTTCCACCAGCTCCAGGGGAATCACGTAGCCGGCCTGGCCGACACTGACCAGGAAACCGTCGATGATCGCCAGGGTCAGCGGCAGGCGAATGCGGATGCGCGTGCCCTGGCCCAGGGTGCTGTCCAGTTCGATGGTGCCGCGCAGGGCGGTGATGTTGCGCTTGACCACGTCCATGCCAACGCCACGGCCGGACAGGTTGCTGACCTGCTCGGCGGTGGAAAAACCGGGCTCGAAGATCAGTGCGAAGATGTCTTTCTCCGCCAGCGTCTGTCCGTCACCGACCAGGCCGCGCTCGCGGGCCTTGGCGAGAATGCGCTGGGCATCGAGGCCGCCGCCGTCGTCGCTGACTTCCAGCACGATGCTGCCGGCATCGTGATAGGCGTTGAGCGACACCTTGCCCTGGGCGGTCTTGCCGCGCGCCAGGCGGGTTTCCACCGGCTCGATGCCATGATCCATGGCGTTGCGCACCAGGTGGGTAAGCGGGTCGGTGATGCGTTCGACGACCGTCTTGTCCAGTTCGGTGTCGGCCCCGCTGATGGACAGGACGATGTCCTTGCCCAGCTCACCGGAGACGTCACGCACCACGCGCTGGAAGCGGTTGAAGGTGCTGCCGATCTGCACCATGCGCAGCGGCAGGGCCGAATCGCGCACCTCTTCGACCAGCCGGGAGAGCAGTTCGGTGGCTTCGAGCATTTCCGGGTGGCCACAGGTCTGGGCGGTCATCCGCGCCCCGGCGCCGGCGATGATCAGTTCGCCGACGAGATCGATCAGCTTGTCCAGCTTGCCGGCATCGACGCGGATCAGGCTGTTCTCGTTGTTGCGGTTTTCCTTGATCTGCTGTTGCTTCTGCAGGGCGGCGGCGATCACCGGCGGCTGCACCAGGCTTTCCTCGACCAGCACCCGGCCGATCGGGCGCGGCTCGTCGCGTTGCTGGCCCTGCACCTGGGCATGCAGGACTTCCTGCAGTTCGTTGGCGGTCAGGGTGCCGCAGCGCATGAGGATCTCGCCCAGGCGCATGTCCTCTTCGGGCAGGGCACGGATCAGCTCCAGGTATTCGTCCGACTTGCTGTTGGGCGGCAGAATGCGGATCAGGCTGTCTTCGCGCACGAATTCGAAGGCCCCCTCGATGGTGGCCTTGTCGGCCTCGCTGGCGAAGGCCACCTCGAAACCCAGGTAGCAGGTTTCCGGATCCATCTCGGCGGCGCCTGGGATGCGGTCCAGCAGCGGGACGATGCTGATGATATGGCCGAAGGTATTCAGGTAGCGGAACAGGCCGAGGGGATCCATGCCGTTGCGCAGGGTGTCCGGGCCGAAGCGCAGGGACAGGTGCCAGTGGTCGGCGCCAACCCCGTTTTCCGGGGTGCGCTCGACGCGCGGGGCTGCCGCGGGTACCGGCTCGTTGCGCGGCGCAGGCGCCAGGTAGCGGGACAGCTGTTCACCGAGTTGCTGATGGGCGATCTGCGTATCGGCGTCGAGGTCTTTCAGGTCGGCGCCGCTGTCGACCAGCGCCACCAGCCGTGCCAGGTGGTCGCCGACCTGCAGGAACAGGGCGGTCATGGCCTTGTCGAAGCGCAGCTCGCCGTTGCGCACCCGGTCCAGAACGCTCTCGGCGATATGGGTGAAGGCGACGATCACGTCGAGGCCGAACAGCCCGGCCGAACCCTTGATGGTATGGGCGGCGCGAAAGATGGCGTTGATGGTGTCGGCGTCGTCGGGATCGTTCTCCAACTGCAGCAGGGCTTCTTCCATCTGCTGCAGCAGTTCCTGACTCTCGGCGATGAACACCTGCAGCACTTCGTCCATGTTCATGGTGATTGCTCGCTGGCCGGCTTGATCAGGATGGGGTCGCCAAAGAAGGTGCCCAGCCCGCTCAACTCGAAGGCCTCGATTACGGCGGGGCTGTGGTTGGTCAGGCGCAAGGCGCAGTTCATGCGCGCCGCCTCCTGCTTGGTGAGGATCAGCAGTTGCAGGCCGGCACAGTCCAGTTCGTCGACGGCGCCGAGGTCGAGCTCCACTTCCACGTCGCAGGCCAGCGCCTGCATCAGCAACTGCAGGTGCTCGGTGGCGCTGTAGATGGTCAGGCCACCTTCCAGCGGCAGGATGCGGTAGAGGCTCTCGGCCGGCGTGTCGGTCATGGCAGGATCAGCTTGGAGACGGCAGTGAGCATCTGCGCCGGCTGGAAGGGCTTGACCACCCAGGCCTTGGCACCCGCTGCGCGACCTTCTTCCTTGCGCGCTTCGCCGGCCTCGGTGGTGAGCATGATCACCGGGGTGAACTTGTAGGCGGGCAGCTGCTTTACGTTCTTCACGAAGGTGATGCCGTCCATGTTCGGCATGTTCACGTCGCTGATGATCAGGTGCACCTTGCGACCGTCGAGCTTGCTCAGCGCGTCCTTGCCGTCGCAACCCTCGATGACCTGATAACCGGCCCCTTTGAGCGTGATGCTGACGACCTGACGGATGGAGGCGGAGTCGTCGACGATGAGTACGGTCTTGCTCATGGGGGAACCTCAGAAAAACGTGATGTCGGAGTCGTTGCGTTTGCTGCTGCTGTCGCCGCGGTGGATGCCGTGCTGCTCGGGCGTGGTGTAGGTCTGGGCCAGCTCGCTGAGCCAGCGGTCGGCGTCCAGGGGTTCCGGCGCCAGGCTCTGCTGGCGCTGCGCCGTGCGATTCTGGATATGGGCATGCAGCTTGTCCTGGTCGGCGACGATATGGCCGAGGGTCTGGCTGATGCGATCCTGGAATTGCAGCGATACCAGCACCTCGGCGATGTCCTGGGCGACGGACTCGCTTTGCGTGCGCATGGTCTCGTTGTGCTGGACGATGTCGCTGGCGTTCTGCTTGAAGCGGCTGATCACCCCGGCGATCACGTCACTGGCCTTGTTCAGGGTGACGGTGTCGGTCTTGGTGTATTCCTGGGAGATGTCCAGGGTCTTGTGGATGGCGTCGTTGACGATCACCACGGTTTCGCCGATGCGCTGGCCGGTATCACCCGACATCGACGACAGCTTGCGCACCTCGTCGGCGACCACCGCGAAACCGCGGCCGCTCTCGCCGGCGCGGGCGGCTTCGATGGCCGCGTTGAGCGCCAGCAGGTTGGTCTGCTTGGCGATATTGGCGACGTCCTGGGCCATGTCCTGCAATTGCTCGGTGAAGCTGGACAGCTGGGTGATCTCCTTGAGTAGCGATTCCTTGCTGGCCAGGGCGTCGCGCAGGGCGACGATGATCATGTCCAGTTCGCTCTCGCAGCTCGACAACAGCGCCACCAGACGTTTGCCGGCTTCGCGTTCGGTGCTGCCGCCCAGGCTGCTCTGGATGCGCGTGGCGAGCTGGGCGAAGCGTTCGCTCAGGGAACTGATGGATTCCTCGGTGTGGCTGCGAGCGTTCTCGATGTGCTGCGACCACAGCGGCAACACCTGGCCGCAGAGCCGCTCGACGCTGTCATCCGTGTCAGCAGGTGCGGCCCCCTGGGCATGTGCCTGAGAGAGGGCGCCAGACTCGGCGCCCTTGTGGCGCAAGCCGACGGTGGCCACCGCACCGACCAGGATCAGCCCGAACAGGGCTGGCAGCATGCTCACCAGCTGTTGGGCGACGAGCACTACGGCGGCCATGCCGGCGGCCAGGACCAGCAGGGGAGCTAGCAGGGAAACTGGGGTTTGGCGCATTTACGGCTCCGTGGCGAACTGGCTCGGGCTCTGGCGGAACGGGTTTCAGGCGGGCAGAGCTCCGGCACCATAACCATGCATTCCTTTGGGCTGTACTCAGGATGCATGAAGCATCATCGATGGGGGCATCGGATTTAACCGACATTTATCCGGGTTTTGTGGCCGCAAACATCTAGGGATTTCCTTATGCAATGTCAGAACTCAGCAGGCTGGAGGCGAAGCGGATAAGGTCGGCGTTGGTGGAGAACTTCATCTTCTCCATTAGATTTATCTTGTGGGTGCTGACGGTCTTGTTGCTGATGGTCAACTGGCTGGCGATCTGGTTGACGCTCAGCCCCGCGGCAAGCAGCCGCATGATCTGGAATTCCCGGCTGGTCAGGCTGTCGAGCCCGCTTCTGCTGGCGGGTTTGAGGCTGCTAAGGGCAATGGGCTCCATCAGCGACGGATCGATGTAGCGGTTGCCGCCGGCGACCGTTCGCACCGCCTCGACGAGAATTTCCGGGGACTGGCATTTGGTGACGTAGCCCCGGGCGCCCCCGCGCATCAGTCGCATGGCCACGTGGGGGTCGTTGTGCATGCTGAGCACCAGGATGGGCAGCGCAGGGTTCTGGTCGGCGATGCGCGCGATCAGGGCTTCGCCGCTCAGGCCGGGCATGCTGATATCGAGCAGCAGCAGGTCGACCGAAACGCTGCGCAGTTGCTCCAGGGCCTGGGTGCCATCGGCGGCTTCGGCGACAACCTGCACATCCTCGTACAGCTCGAACAGGCGCTTGAGCCCTTCGCGCATGAGCCTGTGGTCGTCGGCGATCAGTAGCTGGATCATCGGTGCATCCTTGAACAGGGCGGGCCTCGGGAAAATTCGCCTGGACGATAGGGCACAGGTACGACGCCTGGTCGGCATCGAGGTCGATCGGCCTGGCTTTCGATTAACGCTAGCTGGTTTGTGCAGGATGTGGCGGAACCCGATGCCCGGTGCCTAGGCTGCGGCGATCAGCCGCTAGGCTGTCGCGCCGCGGCGTGCGGCAATGCGCTGGTTCTTGGGGGCACCCAGGGTGCCGGCGGCGGCTGGTAGCGGCGAGCGCTGGCGATCAGGCCGCGGGTGCTTGCAGGGGAGATCGAATCATCGGCATGGTAGCCGTGCGGCGGCAGGGCTGCCCGTTCAGGCGGTTGAACTGGGCCGCGCAACCCTGGGCCGAGGGCCGCGATGGGCCCTGTAGGGTGCGGCATCCGCCCCGGCGGGCGGTGCGCACAGCGTGTCGTCAGCTGTTGGGCAGCAGGCGGCAGGTCAGGCTCTTGATGTAGCGGGTCTCATTGATGGCCGGGTGCACCGGATGATCCGGGCCCTGGGCGCCGCGCTCGAGCAGCTGGATATTGCGGTCCAGATGGCGGGCGCTGGTCAGCAGGATGTTCTGCAGGTTGTCCTCGTCCAGGTGCATGGAGCAGCTGGCGCTGACCAGGATGCCGTCCTTGCCCAGCAGGCGCATGGCGGTTTCGTTGAGGCGACGATAGGCCGCTTCGCCGTTCTTGATGTCCTTCTTGCGCTTGATGAAGGCGGGTGGGTCGGCGATCACCACGTCGAAGCGTTCTTCGGCCGCCTTCAGCTCACGCAGGGCGGCGAACACGTCGCCTTCCACGCAGGTGACCTTCTCGGCGAAGCCGTTGAGCGTGGCGTTGCGCTCCACGCCGTCGAGGGCGAAGGCCGAGGCATCCACGCAGAACACTTCGCTGGCGCCGAACGCCGCCGCCTGCACGCCCCAGCCACCGATATAGCTGAACAGGTCGAGTACGCGCTTGCCCTTGACGTAGGGCGCCAGGCGCGCGCGGTTCATGCGGTGGTCATAGAACCAGCCGGTCTTCTGGCCTTCGATCACCGGTGCTTCGAACTTCACGCCGTTTTCTTCCAGGGCGACCCACTCCGGCACCACGCCGAAGGCCGTGTCCACGTAGCGCTCCAGGCCTTCGGCATCGCGGGCAGCGGAGTCGTTCTTGAACAGGATGCCGCTGGGCTTGATCACCTGGATCAGCGCCGCCAGCACGTCCTCCCTGTGGCGTTCCATGGTCGCCGAGGCCAGCTGCACCACGAGGATGTCGAAGAAACGGTCGACCACCAGGCCCGGCAACAGGTCGGAGTCGCCGTACACCAGGCGGTAGCAGGGCTGGTCGAACAGGCGCTCGCGCAGGCTCAGCGCCACGTTGAGGCGATGCACCAGCAGGGATTTGTCCAGCACGTGCTTGACGTCGCGCGACAGCAGGCGCGCGCAGATCAGGTTGTTGGGGCTCAGGGCGACAATGCCCAGGGGCTTGCCCCCGGCGGCTTCGAGAACGGCCTGGTCACCGGCCTCGAAGGCATTGAGCGGCGTGACGGCGACATCGATCTCGTTGCTGTAGACCCACAGGTGGCCGGCGCGCAGGCGTCGGTCGGCGTTGGCTTTCAGGCGCAGGCTAGGCAGGGACATGGTGGGCTCCGTCGTAAAAAACGCGCATTCTAAACGAGGAGCCCGGCAGCTGCTTGCCGCAGTTGCGATGGCGTGGAGGTACGGCCGTGGCCCACGGCGGCGCCCCGGCTCAGGCGGCGAGCGCGGCGATCAGCTTCTCGTTGAAGGCCGGCAGGTCATCCGGGGTGCGGCTGCTGATCAGCTTGCCATCGACCACCACTTCCTGGTCCACCCAGGTGGCGCCGGCGTTCTTCAGGTCGTCGGTCAGCGAGGGGTAGCTGGTCAGGGTCTTGCCCATGAGCAGGTCGGCCGTGGCGAGAATCCAGGCACCGTGGCAGATCACGGCGATCGGTTTGTTGGCCTTGGCGGCGTCCTTGACCAGCTCCACGGCCATCTCGTCGAGGCGAATGGTATCGGCATTGACTACCCCGCCGGGCAGCACGATGGCGTCGTAATCGTCGATCCTGGCGGTATCGAAGGTCTTGTCGACCGTGAAGGTGTCGGCCGGGGTGGTGTGGTTCCAGCCGGTGACCTCTCCGGCTTGGCTGGACAGGATCTCAGCGGTGGCGCCGAGTTCTTCGAGTGCCTGTTTGGGGCCGGTCAGTTCGACCTGCTCGAAACCGTCGGTAACCAGCAGAGCGATACGCTTGCCTGTGAGGGACTTGCTCATCGAAAACACCTCTCTGAATAGGCTGGAGTGAGTACTTTCGGGGCATTGCGAGCCGCTAAGTTCAGGCCAGGCGACGACCTGCAGATTTGTTCTGTAACCGTTCGATCCAAAGTCATCGCGCTCAGGGTAGACTGCGCGCTCCATCACATTCTTACCTTGCCGCCTCCATGGAAAAAGAACTCTCGGCCGAGCAGATACAGGCGTTTCTGCAAGGCATCAGCGTGCCGCCGCAACCGCAGATCATGGTGGATCTGCAGTTCGAGCAGTACATGCCCAACCCGGATCTGAAGGCCATCGCGCGGCTGATCAGCCAGGACCCGGGGCTGTCCGGCGCCTTGCTGAAAATCGTCAACTCGCCGTATTTCGGCTTGGCCAACCGCATCGGCTCGATCCAGCGGGCGGTCAACCTGCTGGGCAGCCGCTCGGTGATCAATATGGTCAACGCCCTGTCGATCCGCGGCGAGATGAGCGACGAGACCATCGTGACCCTCAACCGCTTCTGGGACACCGCCCAGGACGTGGCCATGACCAGCCTGACCCTGGCCAAGCGCATCGGCTACGAGTCCGTGGACGAGGCCTACACCCTGGGCCTGTTCCACAATTGCGGCATTCCGCTGATGCTCAAGCGCTTCCCCGACTACATGAGCGTGCTCGAGGAGTCCTACGCCAGCGCCAATGCCGAGCGGCGTATCGTCGACACCGAGAACCGCCTGCTCAACACCAACCACGCGGTGGTCGGCTACTACACCGCCAAGTCGTGGAACCTGCCGCTGCACCTGTGCCAGGCCATCGCCAATCACCATAACGTGCTGGCCATCTTCGCCGAGGAAAACGACAACGACGCGCAGCTCAAGAACCTGTTGGCGATCCTCAAGATGGCCGAGCACATCTGCCGCAGCTATCAGGTGCTGGGCAACCAGAGCGAAGACCACGAATGGCAGGCCATCGAGGCGCTGATTCTCGATTACGTGGGGCTTTCCGGGTACGACTTCGAGAGCCTGCGCGAGAGCATCCGCGACCTGGGCGCCGCCTGAGGCGCCGTCCCTGAATCCGTTTCGAGTCCGTCATGCCTGAATTGCCAGAAGTCGAAACCACGCGCCGTGGTATCGCCCCCCACCTGATCGGCCAGCGCGTCAGCCGAGTGATCGTCCGTGAGCGCCGCCTGCGCTGGCCGATTCCCGAAGACCTCGATGTGCGCCTGTCCGGCCAGCGCATCGAAGCCGTGGAGCGGCGCGCCAAGTACCTGCTGATCAAGGCCGAGACCGGCACGCTGATCAGCCACCTGGGCATGTCGGGCAATCTGCGCCTGGTCGAGGCCGGGCTGCCGGCAGCCAAGCACGAACACGTCGACATCGAACTGGAGTCCGGGCTGTCGCTGCGTTACACCGACCCGCGGCGCTTCGGGGCGCTGCTGTGGAGCGAGTTGCCGCTGGAGCATGAGCTGCTGCTGCGCCTCGGCCCCGAGCCGCTGACCGAGCTGTTCGACGGCGAGCGCCTGTATCAGCTGTCGCGCGGCAAGGCGGTGGCGGTCAAGCCGTTCATCATGGACAACGCGGTGGTGGTCGGCGTGGGCAATATCTATGCGACCGAAGCGCTGTTCGCCGCTGGCATCGACCCGCGTCGCGCTGCCGGTACGGTGTCACGGGCGCGCTATGTGCGCCTGGCCCGGGAGATCAAGCGGGTACTGGCCCACGCCATCGAGCGAGGCGGCACCACCCTGCGCGATTTCATCGGCGGCGATGGCCAGCCCGGCTACTTCCAGCAGGAGCTGTTCGCCTATGGCCGCGGCGGGCAGTTCTGCAAGGTATGCGGCAGTACCCTGCGCGAGGTGAAGCTGGGCCAGCGGGCCAGCGTTTACTGCCCGAAATGCCAACGCTGAGCCGTTTCATCCGCTGACGTGACCAGTTGTTCAGCGATTGACGGCCATCACGCGACAATTGCCGCCGCGCTGTTATAGTTACCGGCATCGTCCCGTATACCTCTGAAGGATCGCCCCATGAAACTGTTTCGCTCTTGCGCTGCTGTTCTGGCGCTGACTGCTGCCTCGCTGGCGCTGACCGCCAATGCGCAAGAGGTGCAGCAGAACGCCAGCGGTGACCCGCTCTATACCGTTCAGGCGCCGGATGGTTTCGCCATGATCGGTGATCTGCTGATCGCCCGTCCGTTGCTGATCGGCGCCACCGCCATCGGCGCCGCGGCGTTCGTCGTTGCCCTGCCGTTCTCGGCGCTGGGCGGCGGCATCGGCGCCACCGGCCGTGCGCTGGTGGTCGAGCCGGGCAAGGCAGCCTTCGTGCGTTGCCTGGGCTGCACCGGTGACGGCTACAACCAGCGTCAGTGATCGCGCCTGGCGCCCAATAAAAAGCCCCTCGACGAGGGGCTTTTTATTGCCTGCAGACTGTACGGCGTACTCGCCGAAGGCAGCGCGCCGTGGCAGGCCGGTGACCCGCTTCTGCAGGTGAGTCGCTTCCGGCCGGCGTCCCGGTCCGCCCTACGCAGCTGATATTTGGCAGCTTTAGCGAGTGGCTTGTACCGCGCTGTTGCCGATGCCGCGCGGATCGCTGGCCGCTTCGACCTGGCCGCTGGCCTTGTTCCAGCGCAGCACCTGCTGGTTGCCGTACTCGCGCTCCAGCTTCTCTAGCGTATAGCCACGCGTCTGCAGCTCGGCGATCTGGGCGGCGCTAAAGGTCTGCGGCTCGTGCTCGATGACGTCCGGCCGGTACTGGTGATGGTAGCGTGGCACCGCCGGCCAGCTGGCGATGGGCTGGCCGTCGAGGTACTGCAGGATCGACAGCAGCACCATGCTCGGGATACGGCTGCCACCCGGGGTGCCGAAACTGGTGAATTCGCCTGGGCTGTCGATGAAGGTCGGGCTCATGCTCGACAGTGGGCGTTTGCCCGCGGCGATGGCGTTGGCCTGGCTGCCGGCGAGGCCATAGGCGTTGGCGCCCGCGAGGTCGGCGGCAAAATCGTCCATTTCATCGTTGAGCAGCACGCCGGTGCCGGGCACCGTGAAGGCCGCACCGAACGGCAGGTTGATCGACAACGTGGCGCTCACCGCGTTGCCGTCGGCATCCAGCACGGTGAAGTGGGTGGTGTGATCGCCTTCCTTCCAGGGCTTGGCCGGCGGCAGCTGGCTGCTTGGGGTGGCCCTGTACGGCTCGATATCGCGGCTCAGGCCTTGCAGGTAATCCGGGTTGAGCAGGCGCGCAGCAGGATTGCCGACGAAGTCCGGGTCACCCAGCTGGCCGCGATCGCGGTAGGCCCGGCGCAGGGCTTCCACCACCAGATGGGTGCGCTGCACGGGGTCGGCTTCACGCCAGGGCAGGTTCTGCAGCATCAACAGGCTCTGGGCCAGAGCCACGCCACCTGCCGAGGGCGGCGGTGCGCTGATCAACTCGCGGCCTTCGGCCAATGGCACGCGAATCGGCTGGCGACTGACAGTGCGGTAGCCGGCCAGATCCTGCAACGTCCAGATACCGCCCGCGGCGCGCACGCCGGCCACCAGGCGCTCGGCCAGGGGGCCGGCATAGAACCCGTCACGGCCATGCTTGGCCAGCCTCAGCAGGGTGTCGGCCAGCTCCGGCTGGCGCAGCAACGTGCCTTCCGGCGGAATCTCGCCGCTGCTGAGGAACAGCCGCGCGGTTTCCGCGTCGTCGCGCATGGCCGCCAGGCGCATGGTGGCGCGATCGCGGTACACGCGGTCGACCGGAAAACCTTCACGGGCCAGGCGGATGGCCGGCGCCAGGCTGTCGCGCAGGGGCAGTTTGCCGTGCTGCTCGGCCAGTTCGACCAGCGCGGCGGGCAAGCCCGGAATTGCGGCGGCCAGCGCGCCATCACGGGACAGCGCCGCCTGCACCTGGCCATCGCGACGATACATATCGGCATGGGCGGCGCCGGGGGCGCGCTCGCGGGCATCGAGAAAATCGTAGCGGGCGTCGGCGCTGCGCAGCAGGAAGAAACCGCCACCGCCCAGCCCCGAACCATAGGGCTCGACCACCGCCAGGGCGGCGCTGATGGCCACCGCGGCGTCGAAGGCATTGCCGCCCAGCGCCAGGGTTTCCTTGCCGGCGACCGTGGCGGCGGGGTGGGCGGTGGCGATGGCGCTACTACCTGGGCGCTCGGCGGCCTGCAGGCCGAGACTGAACAGCAGCAACAGCGCGCCGGACAGGGCACGCAGGGAGGAGAGGCCGCGAAGGGGGCGGCGCACCCTCAGGCCTTGCCGGTGAGGGCTTGGTACTTGGCCATCAACTGCTCCTTGCTCTCGACGTTGTTCTCGTCGAGGGGGATGCAGTCCACCGGGCAGACCTGCTGGCACTGCGGCTGGTCGTAGTGGCCCACGCATTCGGTGCACAGGTTGGGGTCGATCACGTAGATCTCCTCGCCCTGGGAAATCGCCGCGTTCGGGCACTCAGGTTCGCAGACGTCGCAGTTGATGCAATCGTCGGTAATGATCAGGGACATGAAAGGCAAGCTCCCGCCGGGCCACAGTCGAACGAAAGCAGACTGTTGGAAAACTATCTACGTTGCTATCGCGGCGTTAAAAACAGGCTCAAAATGCTCATGTACTACTCGTACACTCCGCTTTTTCGCCTATTTTTGCCTTGCGCTAGCTGCCTCGATCACGTTTTTCAACGGCCTGCTAGCCGCGATTGTGCCGGATTGTCGCCGCCAGCGCACGCCAGTGCGCCGGATGGAGCGCTTAGCGCGCCTTGAAGCGTTCGGTCAGCGCCTCGGCAACCGCCGGATGCACGAACTTGCCGATGTCGCCGCCCAGGTTGGCGATTTCCCGCACCAGGGTAGAGGAAATGAACGAGTACTTTTCCGACGGGGTGAGGAACAGGCTTTCCAGCTCCGGCGCCAGCTGACGGTTCATGTTGGCCAGCTGGAATTCGTATTCGAAATCCGATACCGCGCGCAGGCCGCGCAGCAGGATGTTGGCACCCTGTTCCTTGGCGAACGAGGCGAGCAGCGTGGAAAAGCCGATCACTTCGACGTTGGGCAGGTGCTTGGTGACTTCCCGGGCCAGTTCCACGCGCTGTTCGAGAGAGAACAGCGGGTTCTTCTTCGGGCTGGCGGCAACCGCGATGACCACGCTGTCGAACAGCCGCGCGGCGCGCTCGACCAGATCGCCATGCCCCTTGGTAATGGGGTCGAAGGTGCCTGGGTATAACACTCGATTCATCGTGACGTCCTGGCAGGCGCGTTAGGGAGTCGGATGGTAGCGCAGCACGCCGGGGCGGGCCAAGTCGGTGACCCGTTCACGACCCCGGATATGGGCGTTTATCGCGCCGAACCCAGAGGGAACGCCTTATTTCGAGGCGATTTCTTCACGCCGCCCCGAGGCTTTGCAGCCAGTCTGGAA
Source organism: Pseudomonas argentinensis (assembly GCF_001839655.2). Taxonomy (NCBI): domain Bacteria; kingdom Pseudomonadati; phylum Pseudomonadota; class Gammaproteobacteria; order Pseudomonadales; family Pseudomonadaceae; genus Phytopseudomonas; species Phytopseudomonas argentinensis. The sequence continues at coordinate 419,866 of NZ_CP056087.1, read as the reverse complement.
TGCGCCTTTCCAGGTAGTAGCCGGGCCGCCGCGGCGAGCCGTCGACGAAACCGACGTGGCCGCCCCTGTCATGCAGTTCGAAGCGGATGCAGTCGGCCAGCTCCCTGGCCTCTGGCAGGCTGTGGGGGTAGACGAAGGGGTCGTCGGTGGCCTGGATCATCAGCGTCGGCGTCTGGATGCGGCCCAGGTAGTAGCGGCTCGAGGAGCGTCGGTAATAGTCGTCGGCATCTTCGAAACCGTGCAGCGGCGCGGTGATGCGGCCGTCGAAATCCCAGAAGGTGCGCATGCCGTCCAACGGGCCGAGCTTTTCCAGGGTCGACAGGCGGTCGGCCTGGCCCTGATGGGCGAACAGGCGCTGCTTGTCCTTCACGTAGGCGACCATGGCGCGCATGAAGTGCGCCTGATAGACCCGCGAGAAGCCGATGCCGATGCGGTCGGCACACTGATCCAGACGAAAGGGCACCGATACCGCGGCAGCCCCCTGCAGGCCGCTGTGCGCACCACTTTCCCCCAGGTACTTGAGCAAGACGTTGCCGCCCAGTGAATAGCCCACTGCATACAGCGGGGCCATGGGCCGCTTGGCGTGCAAGTGGCGAATGGTTTCGACCAGGTCTTCGCTGGCGCCGGAATGGTAACCCCGTGGCAGCAGGTTGGGCTCACCCGAGCAGCCACGCCAGTTCAGCGCCACGCTGGCCCACCCTCGGGCGGCCAACTGGCGTTGCAGGCCGAGCATGTAGTGGGAGCTGGAAGAGCCGGTCAGGCCGTGCAGCACCAGCACCAGGGGCGCGTGGGCCTCATGGGGGCCATGCCAGTCGAGGTCGAGGAAGTCGCCGTCCTCCAGCCACAGGCGTTCGCGCTGGCGTTCGAGTGCGGGTAGGCGGCGACACAGCGAGCCCCACAGGGTCTGCAGATGGGGGCCAGGCAGCCACCAGGCCGGCCGGAAGCCGTGGTTCATCGCTGCTCGCACGCCCATGTGCAGGCCACCGGCGGCCCTCAGGCCGCGCGGCGCTCCCACAGCGCGTAATGCACCTGCCCGGCCTTCTGCTCACGGTGCAGGCGCCAGTTGCCGGGCATACCTAGGCTGGAGGGCACCTGCTCGCTTTCGGTGTAGACCCAGGCATCGTCGGCCAGCCAGCCGCGCGCTTCGAGCAGCGTGCAGGCGGGCAGCAGCAGGTCCTGGCTGAATGGCGGATCGAGGAACACCAGGTCGAACGGCGTGGCCGGCTGGCTCTGCAGGTAGACGAGGGCGTCGCTCTGCAGCACCTGGCCGTTGTCGCAGCGCAGGGTGGCCAGGTGGCCGCGCAGGCTGGTCACTGCCGCCGGGTTGAGGTCCAGCGCCAGGGCACTGGCGGCGCCACGCGACAGCGCTTCGAGAAACAGCGCGCCACTGCCGGCGAAGGGGTCGAGCACCCGGGCGGCGTCCACGTAGGGCGCCAGCCAGTTGAACAGCGTCTCGCGCACGCGGTTGGGTGTCGGGCGCAAGCCGTGGGCCATGGGGAAGGCGAACTGGCGGCTGCGCCACTGCCCGGCAATGATGCGCAGCTGCCCGTCGCCACCGTGGGCGACGGGGGCCTTGCCGGAAGTCGGTCGTCTGGCCATCAGTGCTCCGGTACGGCAGCGGGCATCTCTGCCGGCTGGTCGGTGGGCGGAGGCAGTTCCTTCTGCGCGACCTTCGGCCCGGCCGTGACGATCACCAGGGCCTCGGGGTCGAGATGCTTGGCCATGGCGGCTTTCACCTGCTCGACGCTGAGCGCCTGCACCTGGGCCATGAAGTCTTCCAGGTAGGTCAGTGGCAGGTCGTAGAAGCCGATGGCGCCGAGCTGGCCTACGATGGCCGCGTTGCTGGCCGTGGACAGCGGGAAGCTGCCGGCCATTTCGCGCTTGGCGGCGTCCAGCTCCTGCTGGGTCGGGCCGTTGGCGACGAACTCACGCAGCAGGTCCTTGACCAGTTGCAGGGTGCCTTCGCTCTGTTCGGCGCGGGTCTGCAGGTTGATCATGAACGGGCCGCGGGCCTGCATGGCGGTAAAACCGGAGTACACGCCGTAGGTCAGGCCACGTTTTTCACGCACTTCGGTCATCAGCCGGGTGCCGAAACCACCACCGCCGAACACCTGGTTGCCCAGGTACAGCGCTGCGTAGTCCGGGTCATTGCGGGTGATGCCGAGCTGGGCGATCAGCAGGTGGGTCTGGTTGGACGGAAAATCGATATGGGTCAGGCCGGGCTGCGGCGCCTGCGGTTCGATGGTCTTCGCCAGCGCCGGGCCCTTGGGCAGCGCGGCGGAGACCTCGGCGGCCATGGCCTCGGCTTCCTCGCGGGACAGGTCGCCGACCAGGGCGATCACCGCATTGCCGGCAGCGTAGGCCTTGGCATGGAAGGCCTGCAGCTGTTCGCGGCTGATGCCGGGAACCGACTGCGCGTTGCCTTCGCTGGGGTGACCGTAGGGGTGCTTGCCATACAGGCGCTCGAACAGTTCGAGGCTGGCCAGCTTGCCCGGGTTCTGCTTCTGGAATTCGAAGCCGGCGAGGATCTGGTTCTTGATGCGCGCCAGGGAGTCGGCAGGAAAGGTCGGCTGGCCGATCACCTGCTCGAACAGCTTCAGGGCCGGTTCACGCTGCTCGGCGGCGCTAAGGCTGCGCAGGCTGGTGACCGCCATGTCGCGGTAGGCGCCATTGCCGAACTCGGCGCCCAGGCTCTCGAAGCCGGCGGCGATGGCGCCGACGTCCTTGCCGGGCACGCCTTCGTTGAGCATGGCGTTGGTCAGCAGCGCCAGGCCGGGCACGTCGCCGTCCTGGCTGCTGCCGCCGGCGAAGGTCAGGCGCAGGTCGAACATCGGCAGCTCGCGGGCCTCGACGAACAGCACCTTGGCGCCTTCGGCGGTCTGCCAGCTGTGGATGTCCAGCTTGCGGCGTGCCGGTTCCTTGCCGTCCAGCTCGCCCAGCGACTGCAGCTGGCTGTTGTCGGCTTGTGCGGCCTGGCCAGCAGGCTCGGCGGCGTCCGGTGCGCGTTTGACGGTAAAGGCCAGGGCCGCCAGCAGGGCGATCAGGAACAGGCCCAGCAGGGCATAGCGCGGGCCGTTGCGCTTACTCATCGCGCTTCTCCTCGGGCAGAACATGGGCGACGCTGAGGCGATCGCGGGTGAAATAGGTCTTGGCGGCGTTCTGGATGTCGGCCGGGGTCACGGCCTCCAGCTCGGCCAGTTCCTGATCGATCAGCTTCCAGGACAGGCCGACGGTTTCCAGCTGGCCGATGGCGGTGGCCTGGCTGCTGATCGAGTCGCGGTCGTAGACCAGTTCGGCGATCAGCTGGGCGCGTACGCGGGCCAGCTCCTCGGCCGAGGGCGCGGTGTTCTGCAGGTCCTGCAGTTCGCGCCAGATGCCCGCTTCGGTCTGTTGCAGGGTCTTGCCGGTCTGCACGTTGGGGGTGGCGGAGAGGGTGAACAGGCTGTCGCCGCGGGTGTAGCCGTTGTACCAGGCGCCGGCGCCAGAAACCAGCTCCTCGCCGCGCTCCAGGCGGGTGGCCAGGCGGGCGCTGTAGCCGCCGTCGAGCAGGGCGGCGATCAGGCGCAGGGCATGCACGTCACGCGGGTTCTCGGCGGTGGCCAGGCCCGGCACGTTGAAGCCCATCATCAGGCTCGGCAGCTGGGTCTTCAGGTGCAGGGTGATCTGCCGTTCGCCCGGCGCCGGCAGCTCCAGGGGGATCTTCGCGGCCGGCACGTCACCCTTGGGGATCGCGCCGAAATAGCGCTGGGCCAGGGCCTTCACGGCGTCCGCGGTGACGTCGCCGACCACCACCAGGGTGGCGTTGTTGGGCACGTACCAGGTTTCGTACCAGTGACGCAGCTCCTGCACGCTCATGCGGTCCAGGTCGGCCATCCAGCCGATGGTCGGGATGCTGTAGCCGCTGGCCGGGTAGGCCATGGCCTTGAAGCGCTCGTAGGCCAGGCCCGAGGGTTTGTCGTCGGTGCGCAGGCGGCGCTCTTCCTTGATCACCTCGATCTCGCGCGCGAACTCTTCCGGCGGCAGGCGCAGGCTGGCCAGGCGGTCGGCCTCCAGCTCGAAGGCGACGCCCAGGCGGTCGGCGGCCAGCACCTGGTAGTAGGCGGTGTAGTCGTCGCTGGTGAAGGCGTTCTCCTCGGCCCCCAGGTCGCGCAGCACCCGCGAGGCTTCGCCGGGGCCGAGCTTGCGGCTGCCTTTGAACATCATGTGTTCCAGGGCATGGGACAGGCCGGTCTGGCCGGCGGTCTCGTAGCTGGAACCGACCTTGTACCAGATCTGCGAGACCACCACGGGGGCGCGATGGTCTTCGCGGACGATGACCTTGAGGCCGTTTTCCAGGGTGAATTCGTGGGTGGGTTGCGGTGCCGCGGCCTGCGCCCCGAAGGGCAGGGCACAGGCGGCCAGTAGCAGGCCGGCGAGATGGCGGGCAAGTGAACTGGACAAACCTCTCTCCTCGTTGAACCACGCCGGGCGTGGGATTGCGGTCGGGTGTGAGCGCGGAGCAGCGTCGCCGGAGCAGGCCGTCATGACGGTCGCGTGGCTTAGCCGTGGCAGCTGCGGAGGTGCTAGGATACGCATCCGTTTTAACGGCGACCACGTCTATGCGGTGGCAGTCTGCGATTAGCCATCTGCAAGCCCCTCAGCCCATCCGTGCAAGGGCGCCATGGCGTTCGCCCCAGTGAGATAGCCGTCCTCCATGTTTGGTTCAAAAGACGACAACAAGACTCCGGCCCCCGAGCCGGTTGCCGAGAAAGCCGAAAAACGCGGTCTGTTTGGCTGGCTGCGCAAGAAGCCGACCGAGCCCGCGCCAGCCGCCTCCGAGCCCCAGGCCGAGGTGCCGGAGGGAGCGGCGCAGAGCCAGCCAGAGCCGTCGCCGCAAGAGCAGCCGGCCGAAGCGCCTCAGGCTGTGCAGGGCGCTGCCGTCGACGCGCCGGCTGTCAGCGAGCCGGCCGTCGCCGCCGAGCCCGTGGTGGACGACGCCACCCGTCATGGCCCTGAAGCCCTGCCAGAGCCGGTTGCCGAGCAGCCGGCGGCGCAGCCCGAGCATTCGCCTGAGCTGGCCACCGGCAGCGACGTGCAGCATGCCGTCCCCGCCACGCCGGCCGCGGTGCTCACCGCACCGGCCGAGGCGGTCAGTGAGGCGGTGGTCGAGCAGAACAAACCCTCGGACAACAAGGGCGGCTGGTTCGCCCGCCTGCGCCAGGGCCTGTCCAAGACCAGCGCCAGCATCGGCGAAGGCATGGCCAGTCTGTTCCTCGGCAAGAAGACCATCGACGACGATCTGCTCGACGAGATCGAGACCCGCCTGCTTACCGCCGACGTAGGCGTCGAAGCCACCACGGCGATCATCGGCAGCCTGACCCAGAGGGTCGCGCGCAAGCAGCTGACCGACAGCGATGCACTGTTCAAGGCGCTGCAGGAAGAGCTGGCCGCCATGCTGCGCCCGGTCGAGCAACCGCTGCATATCGACGGCGCCAAGCGTCCCTACGTGATCCTGGTGGTCGGTGTGAACGGCGCCGGCAAGACCACCACCATCGGCAAACTGGCCAAGAAGCTGCAGGGCGAGGGCAAGAAGGTCATGCTCGCCGCCGGCGATACCTTCCGCGCCGCCGCCGTCGAGCAGCTGCAGGTGTGGGGTGAGCGCAACAGGATCCCGGTCATCGCCCAGCACACCGGCGCCGATTCGGCCTCGGTGATCTTCGATGCCGTGCAGGCCGCCAAGGCCCGTGGCATGGACGTGCTGATCGCCGATACCGCCGGCCGTCTGCACACCAAGGACAACCTGATGGAGGAGCTGAAGAAGGTCCGTCGGGTGATCGGCAAGCTCGACGACAGCGCCCCCCATGAAGTGCTGCTGGTGCTGGATGCCGGCACCGGCCAGAACGCCATCAACCAGGCCAAACAATTCAACCAGACGGTGAACTTGACCGGCCTGGTCCTGACCAAGCTGGATGGCACGGCCAAGGGCGGGGTGATCTTCGCCCTGGCCAAGCAGTTCGGCCTGCCGATTCGCTACATCGGTGTTGGCGAAGGTATCGACGATCTGCGTACCTTCGAGGCCGAACCCTTCGTTCAGGCGCTTTTCCAGCAACGGGAGCAGTGATGATCCGATTCGAGCAGGTCGGCAAGCGTTACCCCAACGGCCATGTCGGGTTGCATGAGTTGAGTTTTCGCGTGCGCCGCGGCGAGTTTCTGTTCGTCACCGGTCACTCCGGCGCCGGCAAGAGCACCCTGCTGCGCCTGCTGCTGGCCATGGAGCGCCCGACCTCGGGCAAGCTGCTGCTGGCCGGGCAGGACCTGGGGCAGATCAGCAACGCGCAGATTCCCTTTCTGCGCCGGCAGATCGGCGTGGTGTTCCAGAACCACCAGCTGCTGTTCGACCGCAGCGTGTTCGACAACGTGGCCCTGCCGCTGCAGATCCTCGGCCTGTCCAAGAGCGATATCGGCCGCCGCGTCGGTTCTGCCCTGGAGCGGGTGTCGCTGAGCGACAAGGCCGAGCTGTACCCTGGCGATCTGTCGACCGGGCAGCAACAGCGCGTCGGCATCGCCCGTGCCATCGTCCATCGTCCGGCCCTGCTGCTGGCCGACGAACCCACCGGTAACCTCGACCCGCGTCTGGCGGCGGAAATCATGGGCGTATTCGAAGACATCAACCGCCTCGGCACCAGCGTGCTGATCGCCAGTCACGACCTGGCACTGATCGCGCGCATGCGTCACCGCATGCTCACCCTGCAACGTGGCCGCCTGATCGGCGATGGGGAGGCCGGCGAATGAGTGCGTCGCGCATCCCACCACCGCAGCCCTCCCAGCGCGTCGGCGCGGCACCCAAGAACGCCGAGCCCCAGGGGCCGGATAACGAACCGGATTTTCGCACCCTGACCCGCGCCTGGCTGGAAAGCCACCGCTCCAGCCTGGTCGACAGCCTGCGCCGCCTGGGCAAGCAGCCGATCGGCAGCTTCTTTACCTGCCTGGTGATGGCCGTGGCCCTAAGCCTGCCCATGGGCCTGTCGTTGCTGCTCGGCAACGTCGAGCGCCTGGGTGGCACCTGGGAGCGTGCTGCGCAGATCTCGGTGTTCCTCAATATCGACGCCAGCGATAGTCAGGGCCAGGCTCTGCGCGAAGAAATCGCCGGCATGGACGACGTGGCCGAAGCCGAATGGATCAGTCGCGAGCAGGCGCTAGAAGAGTTTCAGCAGCAGTCCGGGCTGGGCGAAGCCCTCAAGGAGTTGCCGAACAATCCGTTGCCTGGTGCTGTGCTGGTAACGCCCAAGGAAGTCGACAAAGCCACTCTTGAGGCGTTGCGTTTGCGTTTGGCAGAGCTGCCCGGCGTGGAGCAGGCACAGCTGGACTTGGTCTGGGTCGAGCGTTTGAGCGCAATCCTCAAGCTGGGCGACCGTTTCGTTTTTGGCCTCACGGTTTTGCTGATCATGGCGCTGCTGCTGGTGATAGGTAACACCATCCGCCTGCATATCGAGAACCGGCGTACCGAGATCGAGGTGATCAAGCTGGTCGGCGGCACCGATAGCTACGTACGCCGCCCATTCCTTTATATGGGTGCGCTGTATGGCCTGGGCGCCGGCGTGCTGTCGTGGCTGGTGCTGGCCTTTGGGCTGAACTGGTTGAACGATGCCGTGGTGCGCCTGTCCGGATTGTATGGCAGTGATTTCGCCCTGGCCGGTGTGCCGGCGGGTGACGGCTTCTCCCTATTGCTGGGGGCGGTGCTGTTGGGGTATATCGGTGCGTGGCTGGCGGTGGCGCGGCATCTCAGGGAGCTTGCTCCTCGCTGACGTGCCAGTTAGGCGTTTCGCTAACATATTGATTTGGTTGATATTGACTATTGACCGGGGAACCAGGATGGTGGCTTCCGGTCATATTGCGCAGTGCTACACTGCGTATGTTTCGTGAATCGGAGGATTCGAATGTCCACTTCTTTGCAACCTGTTCATGCTCTGGTTCCAGGCGCCAACCTGGAAGCTTACGTGCATGCCGTTAACAGCATTCCGCTGCTGACGCCCGAGCAGGAGCGTGAACTGGCCGGTAATCTCTTCTACAAGCAGGACCTCGATGCAGCCCGCCAGATGGTATTGGCTCACCTGCGTTTCGTGGTGCATATCGCGCGCAGTTACTCCGGCTACGGTCTGGCCCAGGCCGACCTGATCCAGGAAGGCAACGTCGGCCTGATGAAGGCGGTCAAGCGTTTCAACCCGGAAATGGGCGTGCGCCTGGTGTCGTTCGCCGTGCACTGGATCCGTGCCGAAATCCACGAGTTCATTCTTAAGAACTGGCGGATCGTCAAGGTCGCGACCACCAAGGCCCAGCGTAAACTGTTCTTCAACCTGCGTAGCCAGAAGAAGCGCCTGGCCTGGCTGAATAACGACGAAGTCAACGCCGTGGCCGAAAGCCTGGGCGTCGAGGCCCGTGAGGTGCGCGAGATGGAAAGCCGCCTGACCGGTCAGGACATGGCCTTCGACCCGGCTGCCGATGCCGACGACGACAGCGCCTTTCAGTCCCCGGCCCAGTACCTGGAAGACCACCGCTACGATCCCGCTCGGCAGATGGAAGACGAGGACTGGAGCGACACCTCCAGTGCCAACCTGCACGAGGCGCTCGAAGCGCTCGACGAGCGCAGCCGCGATATTCTGCAGCAGCGCTGGTTGGCCGAAGAGAAGGCCACGCTGCACGAGCTGGCGGCCAAGTACAACGTCTCGGCGGAGCGTATCCGTCAGTTGGAGAAGAATGCGATGAACAAGCTCAAGGGCTCCATCGCCGCCTGATCCTTACAGCAACACCCAAAACGCCCCGACCTGTTCGGGGCGTTTTTTTGGGGGTGGCGATTTAGATCTACTGCGGATTTTAATTATCGTGGGGATTGTGGGAGTGGGCCATGCCCGCGAATTCCACACTTGTGAGTGGACGCTCCTTTCGCGGGCATGGACTAGGCGTCCCCGGGCGCTCCCACCTTGAGCCGCGTCGTTTCCTGAGCTTACTTCGCCCACCACCCCGGCCGTGGCGCCTGCAACTGGTCCAGGTAGTGGCTGCCACCTAGCTGGCGCATCTGCCGGCGAATCCAGTTGGCCCGCTGGTTGACGTAGCCGCTGGGGCGGCCCGCATCGAACTGCCGCGGGTTGGGCAGCACCGCCGCGAGCAGGCTGGCCTGGCGCGCCGACAGGTAGGCGGCGCCGATGTTGAAATGGTGCCGAGCCGCCGCCTCGGCGCCGAACACGCCGTCCGCCCATTCCGCGCTGTTGAGGTAGACCTCGAGGATGCGCTCCTTGGGCCACAACAGTTCGATCAGCGCCGTGAACCACACCTCGATACCCTTGCGCAGCCAGCTGCGGCCGGACCACAGGAACAGGTTCTTGGCCACCTGCTGGCTGAGGGTGCTGGCGCCGCGTACCGAGCCGCCTTGCTGGTTGTGGGACAGTGCCGCCTTGATCGCCTCGACGTCGAAGCCCCAGTGTTGGGCGAACTTCTGGTCTTCGCTGGCGATGACCGCGATCTTCAGGTCATCCGGCAGTTGATCCCAGGAGCGCCAGGTGCGCTGCAGGTCGATGGGTTTGCCGTCGACCCAGGACTCGATCTTGCGCTCGACCATAAGCGCCGTGCCCGGTGGCGGCACCCAGCGCAGGGCGAGCACCAGCAGGAAGGAGCCGGCGATGAACCAGAGCAGCAACTTCAGCAGGAGGCGGCGAAGGGATCGGAGCATGCGCAGGTAGCCAGGCTTGATTGGCCGATTAGTATACGGCGCCTGGTGAGGTTGCGGACAACGCTGCGGCAATCCGGGGCGCGCGGTCGGGCGGGTGTGGGCGTAAACTGCACGCTCATTTTTCGCATCGATGAGAGCGTTATGGTTCGCCTGTGGTTGTTGCTGTCGGCCTTTGCCGGCTTTACCGGAGTTGCACTGGGTGCCTTCGCCGCCCATGGCCTGAAGAGCAGGCTGAGCGCCGAGTACCTGGCGGTGTTCCAGACCGGCACCCATTATCAGTTGATCCATGCCCTGGCTCTGCTGGGCGTGGCCATCCTGGCGCTGGTCGCGCCAGGGCGCCTGGTCAACCTGGCAGGCACCTGCTTTGCCGTCGGTATCCTGCTGTTCTCGGGCAGCCTCTACCTGTTGACCCTTAGCGGTATCGGCAAGCTGGGTATCATCACGCCCATTGGCGGCCTGGCCTTTCTGGCCGGCTGGACTTGCCTGGGGCTGCTTGCCTGGCGCATGGCCTGAGAGCCTCTTCATGATCTGCTGCGCGTCGGCGCTCCTGCGTTAAAAACAAGCTGGATTGCCAGCCCAGTCGGAAAGCCGCTTGCGGCTAACGCGCTTTAGCGCGGCCCGAAGGGCGAGCGAAGCGAGTAATGCTTATTTACCACTCGTAAACTCGAGTGCGAGCCCAGTCCGTTCCTCGCTTGTTTTTGCGGGGGCGCCTAGCCCTTGGATCGCTCTAGCTCGCAAGATCCTGATCAGGCTCTGAGACGACATGAGACCAATGGCAGGCCTGCGCCTTGGTCATCGCCGGGGATCGGGCTAGAATGCCGGCCCTTTCTCCTGTTGTGACGGGTCGCCATGCATATCCAGTTGAACGGTGAATCCCTCGAGCTGCCCGAAGGTGCCAGCGTCGCCGACCTGATCGAGCGCCTGGAACTGAGCGGGCGTCGCGTGGCGGTCGAGCGTAACCTCGATATCGTGCCGCGCAGCCAGTACGCCAGCACGGCGCTGGCCGACGGTGACCGCCTCGAAGTGGTCCATGCCATCGGCGGCGGTTGAGCCCCGCGCCACGCCCTTCCCACTTTCTGCAGAGGAATCTCCATGAGCCACGCTGTCAGTGACAAGCCGTTTACCCTGGCCGGCCGCACCTACCAGTCGCGCCTGCTGGTCGGCACCGGTAAATACAAGGATCTCGACGAGACCCGCGACGCCATCGAGGCCTCGGGCGCGGAGATCGTCACCGTGGCGGTGCGCCGTACCAATATCGGCCAGAACCCGGGCGAGCCGAACCTGCTCGACGTGATTTCCCCGGATCGCTACACCATCCTGCCCAACACCGCCGGTTGCTATGACGCCATCGAGGCCGTGCGTACCTGCCGCCTGGCCCGCGAGCTGCTCGACGGCCACAAGCTGGTCAAGCTGGAAGTGCTGGCCGACCAGAAGACCCTGTTCCCCAACGTGATCGAAACCCTCAAGGCCGCCGAGGTGCTGGTCAAGGAAGGTTTCGACGTAATGGTCTATACCAGCGATGACCCGATCATCGCGCGCCAGCTGGCCGAGATGGGCTGCATCGCCGTGATGCCCCTGGCCGGCCTGATCGGCACCGGGCTGGGCATCTGCAACCCCTACAACCTGCGCATCATCCTCGAGGAAGCCAAGGTGCCCGTGCTGGTCGATGCCGGCGTCGGCACGGCGTCCGACGCGACCATCGCCATGGAGCTGGGTTGCGAGGCGGTGCTGATGAACAGCGCCATCGCCCATGCCCAGCATCCGGTGCTGATGGCCCAGGCCATGAAATACGCCATCGAGGCAGGCCGCCTGGCCTACCTGGCCGGGCGCATGCCGAAGAAACTCTATGCCAGCGCGTCGTCCCCCTTGGAGGGGCTGATCCGCTGACTCTCCACGATCAGCTGCGCGTCGGCCCTGCTGCGTTGAAAACAGGCTCTAGCTCGCAAGATCGTTATTAGTTGCCCTCCCTTTATCAATTTAATACCTGCGTTGCCGAGTGTTCCAATGAGCGATATCGAACAAACCCCAGCCGAAGAAACCCCACGGCACATGCGCGCCATCAAGAGTTTCGTGATGCGTGCCGGGCGCATGACCGAAGGCCAGCAGCGTGGCTTCGACCAGGGGCTGCCGAAATTCGGCCTGGAGTTGAACGATGGCATGCAGGATTTCGACGCGGTATTCGGACGCCAGGCGCCGCGTACCTTCGAAATCGGCTTCGGCATGGGCCACTCTACCCTGGAAATGGCTGCCGCCGCGCCTGAACAGGACTTCATCGGCGTGGAAGTGCACCGGCCGGGCGTGGGCGCCTTGCTCAACGGCGTGATGACGCAGAACCTGACCAACCTGCGTGTTTACAGTTGCGATGCCCTGGAAGTGCTGCGTCAGTGCGTGCCCGATGCCAGCCTCGACCGCGTGCTGCTGTTCTTCCCGGATCCCTGGCACAAGGCGCGTCATAACAAGCGCCGCATCGTCCAGCCGGCCTTTGCCGAGCTGGTACGCCAGAAGCTCAAGGTGGGCGGCGTGCTGCACATGGCCACCGACTGGGAGCCCTACGCCGAATACATGCTGGAGGTGATGAACGTGGCGCCGGGGTATCGCAACCTCGCCACCGATGGCCGTTGCGTCGAACGCCCGGCCGAGCGCCCGGTGACCAAGTTCGAGCGTCGCGGCGAGCGCCTCGGGCACGGCGTATGGGACCTCAAGTTCGAGCGCATCGACTGAGCCGATGACTCGCCTGTCCAGGGTCTGTTGCCGTTTCAACGCGAGCCGCGTTGCTGCGAGAAATCTCGCCAGGCGAGGTTTCTCGCGCAACCTAGGCGGCCCCACCCGAAGGGCCGGGCCTGTTTTGTCGCGATGCGGCGCTTCTCGCCGGCTCATTTGGCCAGCCAAACTTCGCGGCTCGTGCCTTGCCTCGCGGCAAAACGGGCTCCGGCGCGGCCGTGCGTGAAACGGCAACAGACCCTAGACGTCAGGCCCGCCGCGCCGGCCATGCACGCCATCGCCCGCAATGGCAGATGCCCCAGCCCAGCGCTCGCGCGGCCTGGGCAGCGCGCCTGCTGTTGCCGGTGACTGCGCTGGTCATGGCGGTCTGCGCTGCGGCGCTGCTGTTCACGGTGGGGCAGGCGCTGCACAGCGGCGTGGCCATCTCACCGTCCAGAATCGGTCCGGCGACCTTTTACCCGCTTGCCACCCACCCACTGGGCTATTGCCTGACGTTGCTGCTGCACAGCTTGATCGCCTTTGCCATGGCCGGGGCGGGCTGGTTCTGCTGGCGCATGTCGCGGCAGGGCTGATCAGGCCGTCGCGCCACGCAGTTGTTGCAGCAGGCGCGGGCCGAACACGTTGATCAGCAAGCCGAGCATGACGATGGCCGCGCCGAGCCACTGCACGGTGCTCAGTGCCTCGCCGAGAAACAGCCATGCCGAGCTGAGGCCGACCACCGGCACCAGCAGGGAGAACGGCGCCACCTGGCTGGCCGGGTAGCGCGACAGCAGGCGGCTCCACAGCCCGTAGCCGAGCAGGGTGGCGATAAAGGCCAGGTAGGCGATGGCCAGCACCGAGCTGAGGGAAATGCTGCGCAATGCCGTCTCGATCTGCGCCGGGCCTTCCATTATCAGCGACAGGGCCAGGAACGGCAGTGGCGGAATCAGGCTGCCCCAGACCACCAGACTGACCAGGTTGACCTTGCCGATGCGCTTGGTGACCACATTGCCCAGCCCCCACATCGCCGCCGCGCACAGGGTCAGCACGAAGCCGGCCAGGGTGAAGGCGCGTCCGCTCTCGCTGCCGATCAGCAGCAGGCCCGCCGCCGCTACTACCAGGCCGATCAGGCTGCTGCGGCGCACGGTCTCGCCGATGAACAGCGCGGCGAAACCCAGGGTGAAGAACGCCTGCGCCTGCAGCACCAGCGACGCCAGCCCGGCGGGCATGCCGACGTACATGGCCGAGAACAGAAAGGCGAACTGCCCCAGGGAGATGGTCAGGCCGTAGGCCAGCAGCCAGCGCAGTGGCATGGCCGGGCGGCGAATGAAGAGGATCGCCGGAAAGGCGGCGAGCATGAAGCGCAGAGCGCCGAGCAGCATGGGCGGCACACCCTCGAGGCCGACCTTGATGATCACGAAGTTGACGCCCCAGGCGACGATCACCACGGCGGCCAGCAGGATGTCCTTGGGTGTCATGGGCGCGGCCTCGGGTGGTGGTATGCGGACCGGAAGGCTAACGCGTATGGGCTCGGGTGACACGCCACAGTTAGTGGCGTTTTTCCCCATACAGAGCACCGCTGAAAACTCGCCAACCTTGTTAGAGGCGCTCTACAGCGCGGCGCAAATGAAAACGCCCCGTACAGGTCGGGGCGTTTTCGTCCGCATGGCATCGATCAGACGGTCAGCGTCCAGTCGTAGTCGACGATCAGCGGCGCGTGCTGCGAGAAGCGCGGCTGGCGTGGCAGACGGGCGCTGCGCACGCTGCGGCGCATGCCCGGGGTGAGCAACTGGTAGTCGAAGCGATAGCCCAGGTTGAGCATCTCCGCCTGCTCGTTGTCCGGCCACCAGCTGAACTGATCGGCCTCGCGATTGACCTCGCGCACGGCATCGACATAACCCATGGTGCCGGTCACCTCGTCCATCCAGGCGCGCTCGGGCGCCATGAAGCCAGGTGATTGCTGGCAGTCGCGCCAGTTCTTCACGTCCAGCTTCTGGTGGGCGACGTACAGCGAGCCGCAATAGATGTAATCGCGGCGCTTGCGGCGTTGCTTGTCCAGGTACTTGGAGAAATCGTCCATGAACTTGAATTTCTGATTCAGGTTCTCGTCACCGCCCATGCCCGATGGCAGCAGCAGCGAGGCGATACTCACCTTGTCGAAATCAGCCTGCAGGTAGCGCCCGTAGCGATCGGCCGTTTCAAAACCGAGCCCGCTGATTACCGCCTTGGGTTGCAACCGCGAATACAGCGCCACGCCACCCTGGCTTGGTACTTCTGCATCGCAGGCATAGAGGAAATAGCCATCCAGTTGGAGGGCTTGGTCGTCCAGTTCAAAGGCGGAGGCACGGGTATCCTGCAGGCAGATCACGTCGGCATTCTGTGCTTGCAGCCAACTGAGCAAACCGCGCTCGACTGCAGCATGAATACCATTCACGTTCACACTGATGATCCGCATAAATGGCCCCCAAAAACACGTGCGTGTATGATACCTGAGCTAGACGTCGTTTAGTAATTCAAAGCCACATCCTGTGCTGCCTCAAGGTCTTTCATGCAAACGTATCAGCGCGATTTCATTCGATTTGCCATCGAGCGAGGCGTTCTGCGCTTCGGCCAGTTCACCCTCAAGTCCGGTCGCGTCAGCCCGTACTTCTTCAATGCCGGGCTGTTCGACAGCGGCCTGGCGCTGGCCAAGCTGGGGCGTTTCTATGCAGCGGCAGTGGTGAACAGCGGCATTTCCTTCGATGTGCTGTTCGGCCCGGCCTACAAGGGCATCCCGCTGGCCGCCAGCACCGGTGTGGCCCTGGCCGAGCACCATGATGTGGATACGCCCTGGTGCTTCAACCGCAAGGAAGCCAAGGATCACGGCGAGGGCGGCACCCTGGTCGGTGCGCCGCTGAGTGGCCGCGTGCTGATCATCGATGACGTGATCACCGCCGGCACGGCGATCCGCGAAGTGATGCAGATCATCCAGGCCCAGGGTGCCCAGGCCGCTGGCGTACTGGTCGCCCTGGATCGCCAGGAGCGTGGCCGCGGCGAGCTGTCGGCGATCCAGGAAGTCGAGCGCGATTTCAACATTCCGGTGGTCAGCATCGTTTCCCTGCAGCAGGTGCTGGAATATCTGGCCGAGGATGCTGAACTGAAACAACACCTGCCAGCCGTGGAAGCCTACCGGGCCGAATTCGGCATCTGACCGGCGGCTCGCCGAGAGAACGTGCCTATGTCCACCTTGCACCTGATGCGCCGTACCCTCTGGCTTGGTCTGTTGCTGCCGTTATGGGCGAATGCGGCGGAGATGTATCGCTACACCAATGCCCAGGGCATCACGGTGATCGACCGCCAGGGCGTGCCCAGCGAGTTCATCGCCAAGGGCTACGAGGTGCTCAACGAGCAGGGTCGTGTGGTGCGCGTGGTGCCGCCGGCGCCGACCGCCGAAGAGATGCAGAAGATTCTCGCCGATCGCGAACGAGCGAAATCCGATGCCCAGCTGCTGCGTCTGTACAGCAGCCTCGAGGACGTCGATCGCGCCCAGGCGCGCAAGCTCGCCGAGCTCGACGGCCTGATCGGCGTGGCCAAGGGCAATCTGCAGTCGGTGCGCCAGCAGCAGGCCAACCTGCAGAAGCAGGCGGCGGATCACGAGCGGGCCGGGCGCGAAGTGCCCAAACCCTTGCTGGACCAGATCGCCAGCCAGCGCGATGAGCAAGTTCGCGTGAAAAAGGACATTGAGCGCTATCAGGCGGCGCGTGCGCAGGCGCAGAAAACCTTTGCCGCGGATCGTCTGCGGGTCACCGAGTTGCTAGGGCAGGGTCGCTAGCCTACCGCAGGACGCCGCGCATCAGGCGCGGCGCGAACTCAGCGGCGCGATACGGCGCGGGTGCGGCCGCTGCTGTCGATGGCGACGAACACGAATACCGCTTCGGTCACCTTGCGCCACTCGCTGGACAGCGGATCGTCACTCCACACTTCCACCAGCATCTGGATCGAGCTGCGGCCGACTTCCAGGGTCTGGGTATAGAAGGACAGCTGTGCGCCGACCGGCACCGGTACCAGGAAGGCCATGCGATCGATCGCCACGGTCGCCACGCGGCCTGCTGCAACCTTGGTGGCCATGGCGGTGCCTGCCAGGTCCATCTGCGAAACCAGCCAACCGCCATAAATGTCGCCGAAGCCATTGGTTTCGCGCGGCAGGGCGGTGATCTGCAGGGCCAGGTCGCCTTGCGGTATCGGGTCTTCCTGTTCGAGGTCTTTCATCTGTTCACGGCTCGCGGCGCAGTGGTGGGCCCTGCAGGCAGGGGCCGGGAAAGTATACCGGCTGGGTGGTCGCACCGCGACCTTAGCGCATTGCAGACGCCTGCGCGCGCCGATTCACGAATCCGCCATGCCCGTCTGCGCCGTCATCCGACTGTCATATTTGTTACATAGAGTGGTCACATGGGCTGACGATACTGAGCACCGTTCCAACCAACACGACCCAATCGTGACAAGGCGGTAGATCGGGCGCTACGACCACGGCAGCCAGCCTTTCACTGATTACCACTCTGCTAGGAGCAAGGCATGAAACTGAAGCGTTTGATGGCCGCCATGACATTCGTCGCCGCTGGCGTCGCCACTGCCAACGCGGTTGCCGCTGTCGATCCGGCTCTGCCGACCTATGAGAAGACCTCGGGTGTATCGGGCAACCTGTCCAGCGTCGGCTCCGACTCTCTGGCCAACCTGATGACCCTGTGGGCTGAGAGCTACAAGCAGTCCTACCCGAACGTGAACATCCAGATCCAGGCCGCCGGCTCCTCCACCGCGCCACCGGCGCTGACCGAAGGCACCGCCAACCTCGGCCCGATGTCGCGCCCGATGAAGGACAGCGAAATCCAGGCCTTCGAGCAGAAATTCGGTTACAAGCCGACTGCCGTGCCGGTCGCCATCGATGCCCTGGCGGTATTCGTACACAAGGACAACCCGATCAAGCAGCTGACCATGCAGCAGGTCGACGCCATCTTCTCCAGCACCCGTCTGTGCGGTGAAGCCAAGGACGTGAAAACCTGGGGCGAACTGGGCCTGAGCGGTGAGTGGGCGGCCAAGCCGATCCAGCTGTTCGGCCGTAACTCGGTATCCGGCACCTACGGCTACTTCAAGGAAGAAGCCCTGTGCAAAGGCGACTTCAAGTCCAACGTCAACGAGCAGCCGGGTTCGGCCTCCGTGGTGCAGTCGATCTCCAGCACCGTCAACGCCATCGGTTACTCGGGCATCGGTTACCGCACCGCCAGCGTGCGCGCCGTTCCCCTGGTCAACAAGAAGGGTGAAGTCGAGGAAGCCAACGAGAGCAACGCGCTGTCGGGCAAATACCCGCTGGCTCGCTTCTTCTACATCTACGTGAACAAGGCGCCCAACAAGCCGTTGAGCCCGCTGGATGCCGAGTTCCTCAAGCTGATCCTGTCCAAGCAGGGCCAGGACGTGGTGGTCAAGGACGGCTACATCCCGCTGCCGCTCAAGGTCATCGAGAAGACCCGCAAGGAACTGGGTCTGTAATCAGATCCTAATCAGCGACACCGAAGCCCGCCTCTCCTCGAGAGGTGGGCTTCGCTACGTCACCGTGCTGTAACTTTTCTGTCACATGAGCCGGCTAGATTGTCCGGCTCGTGAAACAGACGAAAAATACGGCGCGCTCATGGCCGCGCAGAGACGCTCTCCATTATGAATGACTTGGCAAGTGAACCCATGACCGCCTCTCCCAATTCCCTCGGGCTGGACTTCAACACGCCGGCCCTGAAACGCAAGCGGCGCATACGCGCCTTCAAGGATCGCCTGGCCCGCTGGTGCGTATCCATTGGCGGCCTGGCTGTATTGGGTGCCATTACCCTGATCTTCTTCTATCTTGCCTATGTCGTGTTGCCGATGTTCCAGGGCGCCGATCTCGAGAAACGCGATGCCGTTCAGCCAGCCTGGCTGGCCGATGCCGGCAAGCCCCTGCTGATGTCGCTGGAGGAGCAGAACCAGGTCGGCATGCGCCTGGCCAACGATGGCAAGATCCAGTTCTTCGATGCCAAGAGCATGGCAGCCCTGACCGCGATCGACCTGCCCCTGCCGGCCGGCACCGAAGTGGTTTCCGTCGGGCAGGATCAGCCAGGCAGCCACCGTGTCGCCCTTGGTCTGTCCAATGGCCAGGCGCTGGTGTTCGAACATGCCTACCGCATCACCTATCCCGATGACGTGAAGACCATCACGCCGTCCATCGCCTACCCCTTCGGTGAGGCGCCGCTGACCATCGATCCCCAAGGCCGTCCGCTGGAGCACATGGGCATCAGTGTGAACAGCGGCACGCTGCTGATCGCCGGCTCCGTGGGCAGCGAGCTGCAGGTGCTGAGCCTGAGCCGCGAGGAAAACATGATGACCGGCGAGGTCGAGGTCAGCGAGGAGCGCCTGGCGCTGCCGCAGATCGCCGAGCCAATCAAGGAGCTGATCATCGAGCCACGTCAGCACTGGCTGTTCGTGATCAACGGTCGCGCCACCGCCGATGTATTCGACCTGCGCGCCAAGGCCCTCAACGGCCGCTACAAGCTGCTCAACGATGGCGCTCGCGAAGTGACCCACGCCACCTCGCTGCTGGGCGGCATCTCGCTGCTCATCGGCGACAGCACCGGCGGTATCGGCCAGTGGTTCATGGTGCGCGACGAAGACGGCAAGTCCGAACTCAAGCAGGTGCGTGAATTCCAGATGGCCGACAGCCCGGTCAGCCAGATCCTCTCCGAGGAGCGTCGCAAGGGCTTCATCGCCCTGGACGAGAAGGGCAACCTGGGGATCTTCCACAGTACTGCGCACCGAACCCTGCTGGTCGAGCCGGTGGCCGAAGGCCACGACATCGCCGCGCTGTCGCCGCGAGCCAACCGTGCACTGGTCGAGGCCAATGGCAAGATCGAGCGTATCCTGATCGACAACCCCCACCCGGAGATTTCCTGGAGCTCGCTGTGGGGTAAGGTGTGGTACGAGAACTACGACAAGCCGGAGTACGTCTGGCAGTCGACCTCCGCCAGTACCGATGCCGAGCCCAAGCTGAGTCTGGCTCCGCTGGCCTTCGGTACCCTGAAAGCTGCCTTCTACGCCATGTTGCTGGCTGCGCCCCTGGCTATCGCCGCGGCGATCTATACTGCCTACTTCATGGCCCCGGCCATGCGCGGCAAGGTCAAGCCGGTCATCGAGCTGATGGAAGCGTTGCCGACGGTGATCCTCGGCTTCTTCGCCGGCCTGTTCCTGGCGCCCTACGTCGAAGGACACCTGCCCGGGATATTCAGTCTGCTGATCTTCACCCCGGTCGGCATCCTGCTGGCGGGTTTCCTCTGGTCCCGCCTGCCGGAGTCCATTCGCCTGCGCGTGCCGGATGGCTGGGAAGCAGCCTTGCTGATTCCGGTGATCCTGCTGGTCGGCTCGTTCTCCCTGAGCATGAGCGGGCACCTGGAAAACTGGCTGTTCGACGGCAACATGCGCGCCTGGCTGACCAATGACCTAGGCATTCCGTTCGACCAGCGCAACGCCCTGGTGGTTGGCCTGGCCATGGGCTTCGCAGTGATTCCGAACATCTACTCGATCGCCGAGGACGCCGTGTTCAGCGTGCCCAAGAGCCTGACCTTCGGTTCCCTGGCACTGGGTGCCACGCCCTGGCAGACCCTCACCCGCGTGGTGATCCTGACCGCCAGCCCGGGCATCTTTTCCGCGCTGATGATCGGCATGGGCCGCGCCGTCGGCGAGACCATGATCGTGCTGATGGCC
Source organism: Pseudomonas argentinensis (assembly GCF_001839655.2). NCBI lineage: Bacteria > Pseudomonadati > Pseudomonadota > Gammaproteobacteria > Pseudomonadales > Pseudomonadaceae > Phytopseudomonas > Phytopseudomonas argentinensis. Next base: position 399,708 of record NZ_CP056087.1, on the reverse strand, counting down.
ACCGGCAACACGCCGATCATGGACATGAACATCTTCCAGGGCCTGCGCACCCTGGCGGCCAACGTGGCGGTGGAAATGCCCGAGTCGGAGGTCGGCGGTACGCACTATCGCGTGCTGTTCCTCTCCGCGCTGGTGCTGCTGACCTTCACGTTCTTCATGAACACCCTGGCCGAGCTGGTGCGTCAACGCCTGCGCGTCAAGTACGCATCGCTCTGAGGACTGCAAGACCATGTCCGTGAAACAGAACAACCTCAAATCCTGGTTCAAGAGCGGCTCGCCGTGGATCTGGATGAATGCCGGTGCGGTATCCATCGCCATCGTCATGGTCATTGGCCTGCTGGCGGTGATCGCCGTGCGCGGCCTGGCGCATTTCTGGCCGGCCGATATCGTCGAGGGCAGCTACCTGATACCCGGCCAGGCCGCCACGGTCATGGCCGGTGAAGTGGTGCAGAAGGAAGAGATTCCGCGCGCCCGCCTGGCCTCCGCCGGGCTGCCGGTGAACGTCGATGGTGGCGAGTTCATGACCCGTGAACTGCTCAAGGTGGGTAACCGTGACTTCTATGGCGCGGACTTCTCCTGGGTGGTCGGCGAATGGCTGACCGATCTGCGCAAGCCCAGGGACATGACTGCCTTCGAGCGGCGCGAGTGGGGCAACTTCTATGGCTATGTGGTCAACGTCAAGGAAGAGGGTCGCCTGGTCGCCGAAGGCGAGGCAGCCTGGCCGGAGCTGCAGAAGCGCCTGGCGCGTGTCGAAAAGCTGCACGGCGAAATCGTCAGGCTGGAAAAGCGCGATATCGGCCGTATCAACGCCGGTCTCGAGCGGGTCCGCCTGCAGACCCGCCGGCTGGAACTCGACGGTCAGCTGACCGAGGCCGCGCAAGCCGATCTGGCCGCCGAGCGCGCCCGCTGGGACGCCGAATACAAGGTCCTGGAGCAGGAGCTCAACGCCCGCCACCAGCAGTTCAACCGCGACAGCGTGACCGTGCGCTCGGCCGAAGGTCGCGAGCAGGAAATCAGCCTCGGCAAGGTGGTACGGGCCTATCGCCCCAACGCCATGACCACGCTGGACAAGCTCGGCTTCTACGGCAGCAAGCTGTGGGAGTTCGTCAGCGACGACCCGCGCGAAGCGAACACCGAGGGCGGGATCTTCCCGGCGATCTTCGGCACCATCATGATGACCCTGATCATGGCGGTGATCGTCACGCCATTCGGGGTGATTGCCGCCATCTACCTGCGCGAATACGCCAAGCAGGGCCCGTTGACCCGGGTGATCCGCATCGCGGTGAACAACCTGGCCGGTGTGCCGGCGATCGTCTACGGCGTATTCGGCCTGGGCTTCTTCGTCTATGTCCTGGGTGGCTCGATCGACCGCCTGTTCTTCCCGGAAGCCGCGCCAGCGCCGACCTTCGGCACCCCCGGCCTGCTGTGGGCCTCGCTGACCCTGGCGCTGCTCGCGGTACCGGTGGTGATCGTTGCCACCGAGGAAGGCCTGTCGCGTATCCCACGGGCATTGCGTGAGGGCTCCCTGGCCCTGGGCGCGACCAAGGTGGAGACCCTGTGGCGCGTGGTGCTGCCGATGGCCAGCCCGGCGATGATGACCGGCCTGATCCTCGCCGTGGCCCGCGCCGCCGGTGAAGTCGCGCCGCTGATGCTGGTGGGCGTGGTCAAGCTGGCGCCGAGCCTGCCGGTGGACGGCAACTACCCTTATCTGCACCTGGACCAGAAGATCATGCACCTGGGCTTCCATATCTTCGACGTCGGCTTCCAGAGCCCCAACGTCGAAGCGGCGCGCCCCCTGGTCTACGCTACAGCCTTGCTGCTGGTGCTGGTCATCGCGATTCTCAACCTGACGGCCATCTACCTGCGCAACCGCCTGCGCGAGAAATACAAGGCCTTGGATCATTAAATCCGAGCCGCAAGCCTCGAGCCGCAAGCTTCCCGCAGAAGCGTGGCGAAAGGGCTTGCAGCTTGTAGCTTGCAGCTTGCCGCTGCGAACGGAGTGAGCACCTATGCAACACGAAACCGCTACCCACGGCATCGATCTCGCGGCACTGGGCCGTGACAAGCAGAGCCTCGACCTGACCAAGGAAACCACGGCCATCGAAGTACCGGGCCTGAACCTGTTCTATGGCGACAAGCAGGCGCTGTACGACGTCAAGATGAACATCCCCAAGCAGCGTGTGACCGCCTTTATCGGCCCGTCGGGCTGCGGCAAGTCGACCCTGCTGCGCACCTTCAACCGGATGAACGATCTGGTCGACGGCTGCCGCGTGGAAGGCGAGATCAATATCGACGGCCGCAACATCTACCGCAAGGGCGAGGACGTCGCCGAGCTGCGTCGCCGCGTCGGCATGGTGTTCCAGAAGCCCAACCCGTTCCCCAAGAGCATCTACGAGAACGTGGTGTACGGCCTGCGCATCCAGGGTATCAACCAGAAGCGCGTCCTCGACGAGGCCGTCGAATGGGGCCTGAAGAGCGCCGCCCTGTGGGACGAAGTGAAGGATCGTCTGCACGAGTCGGCCCTCGGCCTGTCCGGCGGCCAGCAGCAGCGCCTGGTGATCGCCCGTACCGTGGCGGTGCAGCCCGAAGTGCTGCTGCTCGACGAGCCGTGCTCGGCCCTTGACCCGATCTCCACGCTGAAGGTCGAAGAGCTGATCTACGAATTGAAATCCAAGTACACCATCGTCATCGTGACCCACAACATGCAGCAGGCCGCGCGGGTGTCCGACTACACGGCGTTCATGTACATGGGCAAACTGATCGAGTTCGGTGACACCGACGCGCTGTTCACCAACCCGGCCAAGAAGCAGACCGAAGACTACATCACCGGCCGCTACGGTTAAGGCACGCGTTGCGTGCCAGCTACAGGCTACAGGCCGTAAGCCGATGCGCCGACTCGATGGTACAGACAATCACTGACAGCCTGCGGCCTGTAGCCTGCAGCCTGTGGCTCGCGGAGCGAACCCGATGATCAACAAAGACAGCCTGACCCACCATATCTCCCAGCAGTTCAACGCCGAGCTGGAGGAAGTGCGCAGCCACCTCCTGGCCATGGGTGGCCTGGTCGAGAAGCAGGTCAACGACGCGGTCACCTCGCTGATCGAGGCCGACTCCGGCCTGGCCCAGCAGGTGCGCGAGATCGATGACCAGATCAACCAGATGGAGCGCAACATCGACGAAGAATGCGTGCGCATTCTCGCCCGTCGCCAGCCGGCCGCCTCTGACCTGCGCCTGATCATCAGCATCTCCAAGTCGGTGATCGACCTGGAGCGCATCGGTGACGAAGCCACCAAGATCGCCAAGCGCGCGATTCTGCTCACCGAAGAGGGCGAGTCGCCACGCGGTTACGTCGAGGTTCGCCACATCGGCGACCAGGTGCGCAAGATGGTTCAGGAAGCACTGGACGCCTTCGCCCGTTTCGACGCCGACCTGGCCCTGTCGGTCGCCCAGTACGACAAGACCGTCGACCGCGAGTACAAGACCGCCCTGCGCGAGCTGGTCACCTTCATGATGGAAGACCCACGCTCGATCTCCCGCGTGCTCAACGTGATCTGGGCGCTGCGCTCCCTGGAGCGTATCGGCGACCACGCGCGCAACATCGCCGAACTGGTGATCTACCTGGTGCGCGGCACCGACGTCAAACACATCGGCCTGACCCGCATGCAGGAAGAAGTGCGGGGCGGCGCCAAGGAGTGATGGCGGTCCGGCGGGCGCAGGTCTGCGCAGCGAATGCTCTGGTTGTGCGCGCTCGCCCGGGGATGTGCTTTAGTGTTGGCAATGAGCCAGTGCACACGTCTATGCTAATGGCCATTCGAGGGAGTGGTCGATGAGCAAAGTCAGTGTACTGGTGGTGGACGACGCCACCTTTATCCGCGATCTGGTGAAGAAGGGGCTGCGTGACAACCTGCCCGGTATCCAGATCGAGGAAGCGGTCAACGGGCGCAAGGCCCAGCAGATTCTCGGCCGCAATCCGATCGATCTGATTCTCTGTGATTGGGAAATGCCGGAAATGTCCGGCCTCGAGCTGCTGCAATGGTGCCGCGAGCAGGATGCGCTGAAAGGCGTGCCCTTCATCATGGTCACCAGCCGTGGCGACAAGGAAAACGTGGTGCAGGCCATTCAGGCCGGCGTCTCCGATTTCATCGGCAAGCCGTTTTCCAACGAGCAACTGATCACCAAGGTCAAGAAAGCCCTGCAGCGCGCTGGCAAGCTGGCCGCGCTGATGTCGGCGGCACCGCCGAAGATGCTCAGCAGCGGTGCCTTTGCCAACGACTCGCTGGCCGCGCTGACGGGTGGCAAGACCGAAGTGGTGCGGCCTGCTGCGCCCACGCCTGCGGCAGCCTTTGCGCCGAATCCTGCAGCTGCGCCTGCCAAGGCTGCCGCGGCGCCAGCCGGGCGCGGCCAGGGGCAACTGCGTTTGCCGGGCGGCATGATGGCCTGCGTGGTCAAGGCCCTGAGCCTCAAGGAAGCGTTGCTGGTGGTCAAGCGAGGCGAATTGCTACCCCAGGTGCTGGAAAGTGCGGTGCTCGACCTCGAGCAGGGTGAAGCCTCGGAAGTGGCGCGGCTCAATGGCTACCTGCACAGCGTTTCCGCCTTCGAGCCCAAGCCGGACAGCGAATGGCTGCAGGTAGTGTTTCGCTTCGTCGACCGCGACCCACAGAAGATGGACTACCTGTCCCGCTTGATCGCCCGTGGTACCGCCCAGAAACACTTCTCCCCGGGCGCCTGATCAGGGCTGCCAGCCAGCTGCCGAGCGGCCATCGAGCACGCTTGGCTCTCGCTCAAGCCACTTCGTTGAGGTGGCGTTGCCAGGCTTCCGGAATCCGCTCCAGCCGTGGGTAGTTGATGGCATCGAGCTGCTGTGCCTGCAGCAGGAACGGCGTGTGGCGCAGATGCTCCGGCAGCTGGCGCAGCTCCGGTAGCCAAAGGCTCACGTACTCGCCCTTGGGGTCGTACTGGCGCGCCTGCTTGAGCGCATTGAAGGTGCGTTTGAGCCGAGGGTCGCTGCCCACACCCGCCAGGTACGCCCAGTTGCCCCAGTTGCTTGCCGGATCGTAGTCGATCAGGTGTTCCTCGAACCAGGCCGCGCCGTGGCGCCAGTCCTGCTGCAGATCGCTGACGAGGTAGCTGGCCACCACCTGGCGGCCGCGGTTGGACATATAGCCGGTGGCGATCAGCTCGCGCATGTTGGCATCCACCAGCGGCATGCCGGTGCGGCCCTGGGTCCAGTGCTCGAAACGCTCGTCGATCTGCTGCGGCGCCCGCTCGGTGGCTTTCAGGCCCCCGGCCTCGAACAGCGCCTGGCCATAACGCTGCAGGGTGCAGCGGAAGAATTCGCGCCACAGCAGTTCCAGCCACAGCCAGTAGGTCGACTCGTTGGCGCCATAAAGCGACTCATGGCGCCGCAACTCGGCCGCGGTGCGGCGTGGCGACAGCGAGCCATTGGCCAGCCAGGGCGAGAACTTGGAGGAGTACTCGCTGCCGATCATGCCATTGCGGGTGTCCTTGTAGGTACGCACGTGCTGGCTGTCCCACAGGTAATCGCGCAGGCGCGCCAGGGCGGCGGTTTCGCCACCGGAGAAGGGGAAGGCACTGGGTACCACGCTCAGGGCATCGCCCAGGCCCAGCTGCGACTGGGTGGGCAGGGCGTAGGCGTGGGCGTCCAGGCCTTCCGGCAAGGGTGGTAGCTGGTCGGGGGCCGCTTGCGGCTGGAACACGTACTGGCGGGCATCGATCAGCGCGCGGAACTGGCTGTAGACCTGGGGCAGCTGATCGAGCGGGCAGGGCAGCTCCGCTTCGCTGAACAGGCCATTGCCCTGGGCAGTGCGCAGCGGCACGCTGCCCAGGCTGTCACGCACGCGGGCGAGAACCGCACGTTCCTGCGGGGCGATTTCGTCGAGTGTCAGCACCTGACGGATGTCGAACTGACCGACCAGCTGGGTGATCACCTCTTCCGGCTTGCCGGTCGCCACCAGCAGCTTGGAGCCGCGCTGGCGCAGCGCGCTGTCCAGGGCGGTGAGGCTTTCCAGCAGGAAGCGTGCGCGATGCACGCCGATGCGCCGGCTGCCGAATTGGTCGAATTGCAGCAGTGCCGGGTCGAGCACGTAGAGCGGCAGCAGACAATTGGACGCGAGTGCGGCCTGCAGGGCGGGGTGATCATCGAGGCGAAGATCCTGTTTGAACCAGAGCAGCGCGCGCATGGCATGTTCCCTCATAGTCGACTCTATGTTGATCGCATAGAGGTACGACAAGTTCAGCACCGTCCGGCGGCGACCGGTGGTTATCGAAGACGGGTCGAGGGCGCGTTGCTGACTGACGCGAGCGGCTGCAGCCACTAGACTACGCGGCTGTTTTTCAGGAGCCCCGTACAATGGATATCTTCAGCATCGCCGTGTTGCTGTTTCTGGTCACCGATCCGTTCGGCAACATCGCCATCTTCATCGCTGCCCTGAAGAACGTCGCGCCCGAGCGCCGGCTGTGGGTGGCCGCGCGGGAGCTGCTGTTCGCCCTGGCGTTGCTGCTGCTGTTCCTTACCTTTGGTGACAAAGTGCTCAGCGCGCTGGGCCTGTCGCGGGAGGCAACGGCGATCGCCGGCGGTATCATCCTGTTCGTCATCGCCATGCGCTTGATCTTCCCCAGCCCCCAGGGCGTACTGGGCGACGTGCCGGACGGCGAGCCGATGCTGGTGCCGCTGGCCACCCCGGCGGTTGCCGGCCCCTCGGCCCTGGCGGTGCTGATGACCTTGCGCAACACCCACGAAGGCGCGCTCTGGGAGCTTTACCTGGCACTGATCATGGCCTGGGCCGCGACCGCATTCATCCTGTTGCAGGCTTCTTTCCTGCAGCGCTTCCTCGGCCCTCGCGGGCTGACCGCAGTGGAGCGACTGATGGGCATGTTGTTGATCATGCTCAGCGTCGACATGCTGCTGGACAACATTCAGAGCGTATTGCATATCCAGCCATGAAATTTCTCAGCCTTGCCTTGTTCGTACTCCTGCTCGCCGGCTGCAGCAGCGGCCCGCGCATCGACCACAGCTACACCGCCAGCGGGCAGAGCAGCCGCGTGCAGTACATCGTGCTGCACTACACCTCGGCCGACCTGCCGCGCTCGCTGCAGCTGCTGACCGAGGAAGAGGTCAGCGCCCACTACCTGATCAACGCCGTGCCGCCGACCATCTACCAGTTGGTCGACGAGAACCGCCGGGCCTGGCATGCCGGGGTCAGCGAGTGGCAGGGGCGCACCTGGCTCAACGGCACGACCATCGGCATCGAGCTGATCAACCAGGGCTATTTCGACACGCCCAGGGGCCGTTACTGGCAGCCCTATGCCCAGGCGCAGATCGACGCACTGATCGTGCTGCTCAAGGACATCATGCAGCGCCACAACCTGCCGCCGGGCAGCATCATCGGCCACAGCGATATCGCGCCGCAGCGCAAGGTGGATCCGGGCCCGCTGTTTCCCTGGAAGCAGCTGGCCGACGCCGGTCTGATGCCTTGGCCGAATGCCGAGGTGGTCGCTCGCCAACAGGCCGTGTTCAGCACCAGCCTACCGAGTGTCGCCTGGTTCCAGCAGCAATTGGCGGAACAGGGCTATGAGGTGCCGAGCACTGGCGTCCTGGACGAAGCCACGCGCAACGTGATTCGTGCTTTCCAGATGAAGTACCGACAGGCGCTCTACGACGGCCAGCCGGATGCGGAAACCGCAGCCCTGCTGCTGGAAGTCAACCGCCTGGCCAGGGGCTGAACCGCCCGCCGGGTAGGCCCGGGGGACTTACAGCGGCAGGGCGAGGTGAAAGCGCGCGCCCTGTCCCGGCTGGGATTCGGCGCCGATGCGCCCGCCATGTAACTGGACGATTTCCTTGCACAGCGCCAGGCCGAGGCCGGCGCCGCCCTTCTTGTGGCCGATCTGCACGAATGGCTCGAACAGGCGGGCCTGCTGGCCGTAGGCGATGCCTTCGCCTTCGTCCTCGACGCTGATCAGCAGGCGTTCGTCCTGGCGCTGGGCGGACAGTCGCAGGGTGCCACCTTCCGGGCTGTGGCGCAGGGCGTTGTCGATCAGGTGATCGAGCACCCGATCGATCTGCGCCCGGTCCAGGTGGGTTCGCGGCAAGGTATCGCCGACTTCCATTTCCATATGGATCTCGCGGGCCTGGGCCTTGCCGCGGTGGCGCCTGGCTGCGTTTTCGAGCAGCTCCGGGATGTCGCAGGGCGCCCGCTCGAGTTTCTGCACGCCGCTCTGGTAGCGCGAGAAATTCAGCAGATCCTCGATCAGGTGCACCAGCCGCTCCATTTCCTCGTCGACGATGCGCACCAGGTCGGCTTCGCGGGATTCCTCGGCGAACTTGCTGCGTTCACGCAGTAAACCAAAGGCCATGTGCATGCCGGTCACCGGCGTGCGCAGTTCATGGGAGGCGCGCAGCACGAACTCGTTACGCGCCCGTTCGAACGCGCGCTGCTCGGTCACGTCATGCAGCACCATCACCGCGCCGAGGATATGCCCCTGGCTGTGGCTCACCGGCGTCAGGCTGTAGTTGAGCAGGCGCGTCTCGCCATTGGCCTCGACCTGCAGATCCGCCAGGCGCTGCTCCAGGTTGTGTCCCAGGAGAACGTGCCGCAGTTGCTCGTCCAGCTCGGGGCGGCCCAGGGCCTGGCTCGGGCGTTGGCCGAGCGGCTGATCGTCCCAGCCCAGCTGGCGCTGGGCCACCGGATTGAAATGTTCGAGCAGGCCGTCACGGCCGAAGATCAGCAGGCCGTCGTCGATGCTGTCGAGCACCGCCTGCAGCCGTCGTTGCTCGGACATCAGTGCTTCGACGTTGCTGCTCTTGAGCTGGCGCAGGCTCTCGGCCATCAGGCCGAAGCGGCGGCTCAGTGCCGACAGTTCGGCAACCGGGGTGATCGGCAGGGTGACCTGGAAGTCGCCACGGCCGATCTGATCGGCGGCGCGGGCCAGGGCATCGATCGGCTGACCGACCCGGCGGGCGATGGTGTGCGCGGTGATGAAACCGATCACCAGCACCGCCAGACCGACCAGGCCCAGCAGCCCAGCGATCAGCCAGGCCCGTTCGTGGGACTGCGCCTCCGCTTCCTTGACGGTGGAGACGTAGTGAACCTGCAGGGAGTTGAGGCGATCGCGGACGGTTTCGATGGTCTTGGCGAAGTCGTCGTTGGTCAGCAACTCGTGACGGACCGTTATCGGGTCTTCGAGCAAGGTGCTGAACTTCTGGTAGGCCGTCTGGATCTCCACAATCGCCCGGCGGTCATTCTCGGTCATGCTGCCTTTCAGGCTGTCATCGAGCCAGCGGCGGATGCGCTGGTCGGACTCCTGCAGGCTCTGCACGGTGCGCTCGTCGAAGTCTTCGCCGAGCATCAGGAACAACTGCCGGCCCAGTTCCTGGCGTAGATCCAGGCTGGTGCTGATGACTTCCAGGTTGTGGGCCAGCGAGCGACTCTGGGACTGAGTCAGCTGCAGCACGCTGAAGATGCCCAGGCTCAGCCCCAGCAAGGCCACGGTAAGCAGCGCACTGGTGCTGAGAAACAGCTTGCTGCGCAGCTTCATAGGCCGAGCTGCTTGCGTTTGCGATACAGGGTCGAGGCATCGATGCCCAGGGTCTTGGCCGCCTGGTCCAGGGTGTCGCTGTTGGCCAGCACCGCGGCGATATGGGCTTTTTCCAGCTCCTCGAGGCTCAGGTCGGCACCCACCCGTGGCGCGCTGTTGGCGGCTGGCGCGCTCATGCCCAGGTGGGCGACTTCCACCCACTCGCCTGGGCAGATGATGCTGGCGCGCTCGATCACGTTGCGCAGCTCGCGGATGTTGCCGGGCCACTGGTAGGCGAGCAACGCCTTGACGGCGTCTTCGCTGAAGCCCCGCGCCGGGCGGGCGTAGTCCTTGACGAAGCGGGCCAGAAAGCGGTCGGCGAGGGTCAGTATGTCGTCGGCTCGTTCGCGCAGCGGCGGCAGGGTCAGGGTGATGACGTTGAGGCGATACAGCAGGTCTTCGCGGAAATGACCCTCCTTGACCATCTCGTTGAGATCACGGTTGGTCGCCGCGAGGATGCGCACGTCGGCGTGGCGAGTCACCGGGTCACCGACCCGTTCGTACTCCTTGTCCTGAATGAAGCGCAGCAGCTTGGGCTGCAGGGTCAGCGGGAAGTCGCCGATCTCGTCGAGGAACAGCGTGCCGCCGTCGGCCTGGTTGACTCGGCCCAGGGTGCTTTCGCTGGCGCCGGTGAACGCGCCGCGGCTGTGGCCGAACAGCTCGCTTTCCATCAGTTCGGCGGTCAGCGACGGGCAGTTGATGGTCACGCAGGACTTCTTGGCGCGGCGGCTCCAGCCGTGGATGGCGCGTGCCAGCTCGCCCTTGCCGGTGCCCGACTCGCCGAGGATGAGGATGTTGGCGTCGGTGGCGGCCACCTGCCGGGCGGTCTCCAGGATCGCCATCATCGCCGGGCTGTGCGAGTCGATGCCATCGCTGGGCTTGCGCACTTCGCCTTCCAGGGCTTCGAGGCGTGCGGACAGCTGGCGCACTTCCAGTTGCTTGGCGGCAGCCAGGCGCAACTGGTCGGGGCTGCACGGTTTGACCAGGTAATCGGCGGCGCCGGCCTGCATGGCGTCCACCGCACTGTCGATGGCCGAGTGCGCGGTGACGATCACCACCCGCATCCAGGGCGCCTGGACACGCATCTGGGCGAGCACGTCCAGGCCATTTTCATCCCCCAGGCGCAGATCGAGGAAGCACATGTCGAATACCTGGCGCTGCAGCAGCGATTCGGTTTGCGCGGCGCTGTTGGCGGTCGTGACCTGATAGCCCTCGTCCTCCAGGCAATAGCGGAAGGTACGCAGGATAGCCGCTTCGTCGTCGACCAATAGAATGCGTCCGCTCTGACCTGTTGCTTCCATTTACGTGCTCCATGGGGTGAATGGCAGAGATTATCGGGAAATCTTCGTGCAAGTTGCACGGCTAGTATGACGCGATCTTGCATCGTGCAAGCGGTCATTAGCCAGGCATTGGATTTAACCAGCTGATTTTAGTTGGTTTTTATTTTTACTGGTGGCTGGCATAGCCCTTGCGACGCTCCTCGGTCCGCTTGCGGGCAGCTTTTTTTGGCAAAGAAGGAGGCGTTACATGCTGTTGAGACAAAGCACGTTGGCCATGGCCGTTACCGGTCTGATCACCCTGGCTCCGCTCGTGCAGGCAGCCGAAGGCGACCTCTCGCGGCAATTGAGCGATGCCCGCCAGCAGGGGGCCATCGACACCGCATTCGCCCTTAATCGGCATCTCGACCCGTTCGATATCGCGGTGGCCGTGGAAGATGGCGTCGCCACCTTGACGGGAGTGGTGGAGAACACCGCCGAACAGGAACTTGCCAGCGAACTGGCAAGCAGCATCGAAGGGGTTCGCGAGGTCGATAATCAGTTGCAGATCGATCCCGACCTGGCCCCGCCAGTGATCGAAAAGCAGGCCAGGATCGTTACCGAAAAGACCCTGGCCCAACGCTTCGATGATGCGACCCTGGCCGCGACGGTGAAGTCCAAGCTGTTGTGGAACAGCAACACCGAAGGGCTCGACATCCAGGTGCGTGCCGAAAATGGCGTGGTCAGCCTCAGTGGCAATGCCGGAACGCCGGCTGCCAAGGAACTGGCCGGTGAACTGGTCACCAACACCGAAGGCGTGCGCGAGGTACACAACCACCTCAGCATCAACACGGCCGACAGTGCCACCGCCGAAGCGCAGAACGCCGCCAACGATGCAGCGGCCTCGATCAGCGACACCTGGATCACCAACAAGGTGATGGCCAGCTTCCTCTATAGCCGCAACCTCGACGCCCTGAACATCAAGGTCGATACCCGCGAGGGCTTCGTCAGTCTCAGCGGCACGGTGCTCAGCAATGCCGAAAAGCGCCTGGCCGTGGAAACTGCGCGCAACATCCGCGGGGTGCGTGGCGTCGACGCCGACGCACTGCGCATCGCCAGCTAATCACCCTCAGCACGGCGGGCCCTCCGGCTCGCATACTGCCCTATTCAGTGCCACCGGCGCTGCAGGCCTTACCAGGAGAGCCACCATGAGCCACAAGACAGAGCAATTGAACGAGCTGATCGCCATCATCCGCGACGGCCAGCGCTTCTACGAGCATGCCCACGACGAAATCAGCAATGAGCAACTCAAGGCCCTGTGCCGAGACATGGCCCAGGCCAAGCATCAGATTATCCAGGCGCTGTCCGTCAAGGTCGCGGCCAACCATGAGGAACCTACCGACAGCGGCACCCTCGTCGGCAAGCTGCGCCAGGCCTATGCCGATGCTCGCGCCACGTTATCGAGTGATGAGGAGACGACTTACGTCGCCCAGCTTGAAGAAGCCGAAGATCGCATTCTGGAGGCATTCGAAGACGCCATGGAAACCGCCCAACCAGACGTCCAGGCGCTGCTCGCGGTGGAGATGCCCAAGGTGCGCGCCTGTCATCAACGCATGCGCGAACTCAGGAACGCCTGATAGCGCTGTCTGCGGCGTCGTGCAGAACGCCCGAGCCGCAGGTGCGCATCGTGCAGGATGCCAATGATGGCATTTGGTTTATCTCTGTTAAGTATCTGTTTTTAAAAGGAATAGTTTTTTAAAAAAACTGGCACGCAGGCTGCAATTATCCCCTCATGAACTGAACGACAAGCCGTTCGTCGACGATCTTGAGGAGCCCAGCATGAACCTTCACCGCGCCCATACCGAGGTCCTGATTCTGGCCGTCGCTGCCGTACTGGTGCTGTTGGTGAGCGTGGCGACCAAGGCGCCTGAGCAGCACGTCCTGACGCCACAGGTGTCTGCCCAGGCGGTCATGCCCGTTTCGGTCGAAGGCTGGTCCGAAGCCCGCCCAGCCGCGATTCACGCGGCGGCCTCTCTGCAAACCATTAGCGCGTCGACGGCGCACAGCGACAGTGATTGGGTACGTGCCGACTCTGTTGAAGTGCCTGCCAAGCAAACCCGTTGGGTGTTCTGACAGCCCCCCTTCACCGACTTTTCAGTGTTACACCCGTAAGACCTCAAAAAACCAAGGAGAAACGCCATGCTGAGTTGGGCCATTACCTTTCTGATCATCGCCATTGTTGCCGCTGTACTGGGTTTCGGTGGTATCGCGGGCACTGCCACAGGTATCGCGAAAATCCTTTTCGTGGTGTTCCTGGTCATGTTCATCGTTTCCTTCATCATGGGCCGCCGCCCACGAGGCTAGGCGAGGCATGACCATGAATCGATTCAAGACGCTCGCTGCTGCCCTTATGCTGGGTGGCAGCGCGGCGGCCTTGGCCGCCAATACGGATGGTGCGTTCCGCCTCAACGAGCTGCTCGGGAGCAACCCGGACTATCGTGAAGCCTGGCAGGATCTGATTCAGGATGAGGAGCGTCTGCCCGAATGGGTGATCAACCTCAGTGGCGTAGCCACACCGATGAAAACCCTGGAAGAAGACGGTGACCAATATCTGGTCGGGCAGTTGTGCGAAACCTCGAACTGTTTCAATCAACGCCTATATGTCGCCTTCACACCAGACAAGGACGATGCTTACGCCCTCTGGGTACAGGTACCCGAAGGTCTGCCGAAGGACAAGGCGCCCAGTAAGCACGCTGACCTGCGCTGGCTCGGCGAGCCGGATGACGGCGTCAAGCAACTGCTACAGGAACAGTTGCAGAAAGATCCCGACTGGTACTGATGCTTATAACGGCGCCTTCTGGCGCCGTTGCTCCCTCTGTAGTCCCCAATCCGCATGCCGTTGCCTGCTTCTTCTCGAGCCGAGGCGCGCTATCATCAGCCGCTACGTTCAAGGGGGGTGACCTATGCTCAACGGCCTGTGGCTGAGCTTTTTCGTGGTGGCAGCGGTAGCGGGGCTCAGCCGTTGGTTGCTGGCGGACGACCCGGCGGTATTCGCCGCCATGGTGGAAAGCCTGTTCGCCATGGCCAAGCTTTCGGTCGAGGTGATGGTGGTGCTGTTCGGCACCCTGACCCTGTGGCTGGGGCTGCTGCGTATCGCCGAAAAGGCCGGCCTGGTAGATGCCCTGGCGCGCTTGCTCGGCCCGCTGTTCGCCCGGCTGATGCCCGAGGTGCCGCGTGGCCATCCGGCTCTCGGCCTGATCACCATGAACTTCGCCGCCAATGGCCTGGGCCTGGATAACGCCGCGACGCCCATCGGCCTCAAGGCCATGCGCGCCCTGCAGGATCTCAACCCCAGCAGCAACACGGCGAGCAATGCGCAGATTCTGTTTCTGGTGCTCAACGCCTCGTCGCTGACCCTGCTGCCGGTCACCATCTTCATGTACCGCGCCCAGCAGGGCGCACCGGATCCGACCCTGGTGTTCCTGCCGATCCTGCTGGCCACCAGTGCCTCGACGCTGGTCGGCCTGCTCTCGGTAGCTATCATGCAGCGCCTGCGCCTGTGGGATCCGGTGGTGTTGGCGTATCTGATCCCCGGTGCGCTGCTGCTGGGCAGCTTTATGGCGCTGCTTGCGGGCATGACGGCGACGGCCCTGGCGGCGCTGTCGTCGCTGCTCGGCAACCTGACGCTGTTCGGCGTGATCATCGCCTTTCTGGTCCTCGGTGCACTGCGCAAGATTCAGGTATACGAACAATTCATCGAGGGTGCCAGGGAAGGCTTCGATGTGGCCAAGAGCCTGCTGCCGTATCTGGTGGCGATGCTCTGCGCCGTCGGTGTGCTGCGTGCATCGGGAGCCCTGGAAATGGCGCTGGACGGCATTCGCTGGCTGGTCGCCTGGGGCGGCTGGGATACCCGCTTCGTCGACGCGCTACCCACCGCCATGGTCAAGCCGTTCTCTGGCAGCGCGGCACGTGCCATGCTGATCGAAACCATGCAGAGCCAGGGCGTCGACAGCTTCCCGGCGCTGGTGGCGGCCACCGTGCAGGGCAGTACCGAAACCACTTTCTACGTGCTGGCCGTGTACTTCGGTGCGGTGGGCATCCAGCGCGCCCGGCATGCCGTGGGATGCGCACTGCTCGCCGAACTGGCTGGGGTCATCGCGGCGATCGCGGTGTGTTACTGGTTCTTTGGTTGACCAGCGCTTTCGGGCATCTCTGAAGGCTGAGCCCCGGGCTGGGCTTCGGGCTCGTCTGGCTCGACAGCTGCCGGTGGCTCGGCCTCGCCGCTCGCAGGCGTTGCCGATTCCGGCTCCGTCGGCGCCTGATCCGCGCCCGCGGCGGGGCTTTGTCCAGCTGCCGTGTCAGGCGTCACCTCGAAACGCAGCACGCCGATCATCTGCCCGGCGTCGGTCAGCACCTGAATCTGCCAGTCACCCTCCACGTCCTGGGGGAAATTCTGCTTGTGCGTCCAGGCGCGGTAGCCTTTCTCGCGGCCGCCGTGGATATCTAGGGCAATGCGCTCCAGCTCCTGGCCGTTATGTTCCCAGACATGGTAGATGCGCTCGTCCAGGCCGCGTGGGGCGTTGATCGCCGTGTAGGCATACAGGCCGGTGCTGCGCAGCTGGCTGGCGGTCAGCTGATCGATGCCTTCGCCGGGCGAGCGGTTCTGGTTGTCGAACTCGGTGGTGATCGCCACCTCGGTCAGCCACAGCGTGGCTGGCGGCACCCAGGTACGGGTCACCCAGCCGAAGGCGCCGATGGCCAGGGTCAGGCCGACCAGCAGCAGGCCGCGCCACCATTTGCGCACGGTGATGATGCTGAACAGGCTCGGAAACGACAGCACCACCGCGGCGGCGAGCGAGTACTGATAGCTCTGGGTGGTGTTGAGCTTGAAGATGATCGGCAGCGCCGTGAGCATCACCGCGAACAGGGCCAGGGTGTGGTAGGCGAGAAAGATCCAGCGCCTGGGCGCCAGCCACTTGTAGTACAGCGGGTCGGTGATCGACACCAGCGCCGCCGCGGCCAGCAACCCGCTGAACAGGGCCTGGCTGCTGTTCCAGGTGGTGGTGATGAAGAAGAACGGCAGAACGAAGAACAGGCTTTCCTGGTGAATCATCTGCGTGGCGTAGCGCAGCAGCGGGCGCGGCAACTCGAAACCGAAGCGCGCGGCGATGCGTTCGCGCAGCACGTTTTCCAGAATCAGCCACAGCCAGCTGACCAGCAGGACCAGGGCCAGCACCTTGGCGAGCCCGGCCTGGCGGTCGACCAGCACGAAACTGGCGACACCGGAGAGAAACCCGAAAATGGCGATCACGCCCGGATGGCGCTGCATCAGCGCGATGATCCGGAACACAAGGGTCTTGCTGGAGGCGATTAGGGACAAGGCAGTTCTGGCAGTCATCTAGATCGATGCGCAGGATACTGCATTTGCCCAAACTTGAGGCTTCCGCCGATCAGCCGTGATGGAGGCTATTTACGGATGCCATGAACCCTTCCATGTTGCCAGGGCTACGTAGGCAGCTCTCTGGTGGGAGCCGTCGTTGGTGCGCATTTTTTCTGTGGGAACGAGCCATGCCCGTGATTCTCGCGCATGGACCCCGCCCGCTCCCACAAAAAGCGGACCAATGCCTACTCTTACCATTTTGCAGCTAAACGCCGTTTCTTCAGTGTACCTCCCGATACTGCTTCGCCTCGGCCAACAACCAGTCCCGAAAGGCTTGCAACGCCGCCGACTCGACCTTGCGCTCCGGTACCGTCAGGTAATAGGCGCGGCCGCCGTCGGGTACCGGACGGTCGAGGACGACCATCAGGCTGCCATCGGCCAGTTCCCGCTGGATAAGAAAGGGCGGGATCAGTGCCACGCCCATCTCGTGGCGGGCCGCCTGGGCAAGCATCGAGAACAGTTCCAGGCGCGGCCCGGTCATGTCGCGGCTGACGTTCAGCCCCTGGGCGGCGAACCACTGGCGCCAGGCATAGGGGCGGGTGCTCTGCTGCAGCAGCGGCAGCTCGGCGATGCGCTCGGCACTGGCCGGCTGGCCGCCGAGCAGCGCCGGGCTGCACACCGGCATCAGGTGCTCGTGCATCAGGAAATGCGCTTCGGTACCCGACCAGTCGCCATCGCCAAAGTAGATCGCCGCGTCGAAGCCGGTATCGGCGAACAGGAACGGGCGGGTGCGGTTGGTCAGGTGCACGGTGACCTCCGGGTGCAGGCGCTGGAAATCCTTCAGGCGCGGCAGCAGCCACTGCGTCGCGAAGGTCGGCACCACGGCCAGCTCCAGGCCCATGGCGCCCTGGGCACCCATCAGCGCCAGGGTGTCGCGCTCCACCGCATCGAGCTGCGCCGCGACCTTGGCCGCGTAGGCGGTGCCTGCTTCGGTCAGCAGCACGCCACGGCGCGAGCGGCGAAACAGCTCCACGCCGAGAAATGCCTCCAGGCCGGCGATCTGCCGGCACACCGCGCCCTGGGTCAGCGCCAGTTCGTCGGCGGCGCGGGTGAAACTCTGGTGGCGAGCCGAGGCCTCGAAGGCGACCAGCGCCGCCGTGCTGGGAATCTTGCGCCGCATGTGCAAACGCCTCACTCATGAGTGGTTATTCGGGTTCCCCAGGCTATCTCGGAGTGAGTTTTTTGCACAGTGGCGTGCGGATTAGTCGTTTGCGGCCAGCCGACTAGGCTCTTAGGCTGAGCCCACTAGGTTACTGCCCGAGGATTTTGCGATGGCCGCCAAGGCAAGCTTCAACTGGATCGACCCGCTGCTGCTCGACCAGCAGCTCAGCGAAGAAGAGCGCATGGTGCGTGACAGCGCCGAGCAGTTCGCCGCCGACAAGCTGGCGCCGCGGGTGCTCGAAGCCTTCCGTCACGAGAAGACCGACCCGGCGATCTTCCGCGAGATGGGCGAAACCGGCCTGCTCGGCGCCACCATTCCCGAAGCCTATGGCGGCAGCGGCCTCAACTATGTGTGCTACGGGCTGATCGCCCGCGAGGTGGAGCGTATCGACTCCGGCTACCGCTCGATGATGAGCGTGCAGTCATCGTTGGTGATGGTGCCGATCAATGAATTCGGCAGCGAAGCCACCAAGCAGAAATACCTGCCCAAGCTGGCCACCGGCGAATATATCGGCTGCTTCGGCCTTACTGAGCCGAACTACGGCTCCGATCCGGGCTCGATGATCACCCGCGCCAGGAAGGTCGACGGCGGCTATCGCCTGAGCGGCAGCAAGATGTGGATCACCAATTCGCCCATCGCCGATGTCTTCGTGGTCTGGGCCAAGGATGACGCCGGCGAGATCCGCGGCTTCGTGCTGGAGAAGGGCTGGGAAGGTCTCTCGGCGCCTGCCATTCACGGCAAGGTCGGCCTGCGTGCGTCGATCACCGGCGAGATCGTCATGGACAACGTGTTCTGCCCTGAAGAGAACGCCTTCCCGGACGTGCGCGGCCTGCGCGGCCCGTTCACCTGCCTGAACTCCGCCCGCTATGGCATCAGCTGGGGCGCCTTGGGCGCCGCCGAAGCCTGCTGGCACACGGCGCGCCAGTACACCCTGGACCGTCAGCAGTTCGGCCGCCCATTGGCAGCCAACCAGCTGATCCAGAAGAAGCTCGCCGATATGCAGACCGAAATCACCCTGGCCCTGCAAGGCTGCCTGCGCCTGGGGCGGATGAAGGACGAAGGCACGGCGGCGGTGGAAATCACCTCGATCATGAAGCGCAACAGCTGCGGCAAGGCGCTGGATATTGCCCGGATGGCTCGCGACATGCTCGGCGGTAACGGCATCAGCGACGAGTTCGGCGTGGCCCGCCACCTGGTCAACCTCGAGGTGGTCAACACCTATGAAGGCACCCACGACGTGCACGCGCTGATTCTGGGGCGGGCGCAGACGGGCATCCAGGCCTTCTTCTAATACCCGGCTCTGAGCTGTCTATTGTTCCCCCGTCGAACCGTCCGCGTGGGAACGCTGCCGGTGACGCCCTGCGTCCACCCTTGTACGAGGCCTCTGCGATGTCCGGTGCCCTGTCCCATCTGCGTGTGCTCGACCTGTCCCGCGTGCTCGCCGGCCCCTGGTGCGGGCAGAACCTGGCCGACCTTGGCGCCGAGGTGATCAAGGTCGAGCGCCCCAAGGTCGGTGATGACACCCGCCATTGGGGGCCGCCCTACCTGCGTGATAGCAAGGGGCGCGATACCAGCGAGGCGGCCTATTTCCTCGCGGCCAACCGCAACAAGCAGTCGCTGACCCTGGATTTCACCCAGGCCGAGGGCCAGCGCCTGGTGCGCGAGCTGGCGGCCAAGTCGGACATCCTTGTCGAGAACTTCAAGGTCGGCGGGCTGGCGGCCTACGGGCTGGATTACGCCAGCCTCGAGGCGATCAACCCCCGGCTGATCTATTGCTCCATCACCGGTTTCGGCCAGAGCGGCCCCTATGCCAAGCGGGCCGGTTACGACTTCATGATCCAGGGTCTGGGCGGCCTGATGAGCCTGACCGGCCAGCCCGACGGTAGCGACGGCGCGGGCCCGGTGAAGGTCGGCGTGGCGCTGACCGATATCCTCACCGGGTTGTACGCCACGGTCGCCGTGCTCGCCGCATTGGCGCACCGGGAGAAGACCGGCGAAGGCCAGCACATCGACATGGCCCTGCTCGACGTGCAGGTGGCGTGCCTGGCCAATCAGGCGATGAACTACCTCACCACCGGCGTTTCGCCGAAGCGCCTGGGCAATGCCCATCCGAATATCGTGCCCTACCAGGCCTTCCCGACGGCCGACGGCGACCTGATCCTTACCGTCGGCAACGACAGCCAGTTCCGCAAATTCTGCGAGGTGGCCGGCCATCCCGAGTGGGGCGTGGACCCGCGTTTCGCCAGCAACGGCCAACGTGTCGCCCACCGGGCCGAGCTGATCCCGCTGATCCGCCAGGCCACGGTGTTCCGCACCACGGCTGCGTGGGTGACGCTGCTCGAGGCCGCGGGCGTGCCGTGCGGCCCGGTCAACGATCTGCAGCAGGTATTCGCCGATCCCCAGGTGATTGCCCGGGGCCTGCGGCTCGACCTGGCGCATCCCCTGGCGGGCAGTACGCCCCAGGTGGCCAGCCCCCTGCGCCTGTCGGCCAGCCCCGTCGAGTACCGCCAGGCGCCGCCGCTGCTGGGTGAGCATACCGAGCGGGTGCTAGGCGAGGTGCTGGGGCTGGACGCCGGGCAGATCGAGGCGCTGCGCAGCCAGGGCGTGATCTGACCTATCTCCAGCGCCCCAGGGACATCGGCGTCAGGCGTCCAGCTGGGAGGCGGGGCCGAAGAACTCGTAGCGGCACTGTCCAGCGGGTACGCCCAGATCGTTCAGATGCCGTTTCACCTGCGCCATAAAGGGCTTGGGCCCCAGGAAGTAGGCATCCAGATCACGATCCTCGGGCAGCCACTCGGCCAGCTGCTCGCGGCTAACCACGCCCTGGGCATGGGGCTGGTCACCGTCGCGCGGGTCGCTGTAGCAGAAGCGATAGCTGATCTGCGGGTAGTCGCGGCTCTGCGCCTCGATCCACTGCCTGAACGCATGCACACCGCCGTGGCGGGCATAATGGATGAAGTGAATGGGCCGGCCGCTCTCGCGGGCCGCTTCCACCATCGCCAGCGCCGGGGTGATGCCTACGCCTGCGGTGATCAACGCCAGGGGCTTGCTTGAGGGGCGTAGCACGAAGTCGCCCGCCGGCGGGAACAGCTCCAGGGTATCGCCGACCTGAATACGGTCGTGCAGGTAGTTGGAGACCTTGCCGTCGGTTTCGCGCTTGACGCTGATCCGGTACTGGCGACCATTGCCCCGAGCGGATAGCGAGTAGTTGCGGCGCTGCTCCTGGCCGTCGATGACCATGCGCAGGCCGATGTATTGCCCCGGCTGTTGAAGCAGCACCGTACCGCCGTCCACTGGCGCCAGAAGGAACGAGGTGATCTCTTCGCTCTCGGGCGTCTTGGCCACTACCTTGAAGTCCCGCGAGCCGCGCCATCCCCCCGGCGCCTGTTCGTGCTCCTTATAAGCACTTTCCTCCGCACCGATCAGAATGTCTGCCAGTTGCCCGTAAGCCACGCCCCAGGCCTGGATCACTTCATCGGTGGCGGTCTCCTCGCCCAGCACTTCGCGAATGGCGCGCAGCAGGCAGCTGCCCACGATCGGGTAATGTTCCGGGAGGATCTGCAGCGCCACGTGCTTGTTGACGATCTGGCTCACCAGCGGGCCGAGCGCTTCGAGGCGATCGATGTGGCGGGCATACATCAGGACCGCATTGGCCAGCGCACGCTGCTGGGCACCGCTGGCCTGGTGGGCCTGGTTGAACAGCGGACGTACCTCGGGATACTCCTCCAGCATCATCGCGTAGAAGTGCCGGGTCAGGGCTTCGCCCCCGGTTTCCAGCAACGGGACGGTGGCTTTGATGATGGCGCGTTGTTGGTGGCTCAGCATGGTGATGGTTTCCTGTGGCAAGGCATGAATGGGATCTGCCATGGCCATTACATATCCCGTGCCAACTGGCAAACCTGCTGGATTACTGGGCCTGTGCATGTTATGAGTCATTTTGACCGCATGCGTTATGTGTCTTTATGACTCTTCAGGTGTCTTTATGACTTCCAATCCTCTGCTGGTTGCCCTGCTTCCGCTGGTCGATGACCTCTCCCGGGATCTGCCTGAAAGCGAGCGTTACCGGCGCCTGCTCGCGGCGCTACGGCAGTTGTTTCCCTGCGATGCCGTGGCACTGCTCAGGCTCGATGGCGAGGTGCTGGTACCGCTGTCCGTAGAGGGGCTGAGTGCCGACACCATGGGGCGCCGCTTCAAGGTAAGCGAGCATCCCCGGCTGCATGAACTGCTGCAGCACCGCGGGCCTACTCGATTCGCCGCTGACTGCGAGCTGCCCGATCCCTACGATGGCCTGCTGGAGGGCCAAAACGGGCACCTGGAGGTACACGACTGCCTGGGGTGCCCGCTTTACGTCAAGGAGCAGTTGTGGGGGTTGTTGACCCTGGACTCACTGCAGTCAAGCAGCTTCGGTCGTGTCGATCTGGGCATGCTGGAAGCTTTCGCCAGCCTGGCGGCGGCGACCGTGGCGGCCAGTGAGCGCATTTCCCTGCTCATGGGGCGCGTGGAAGATGAGCAGCGCCGCGCCGACCTTTATAAGCAAGCAGCTGCCGCCGTGCGGCCAAGGGAGATGATCGGCCAGAGCCCCAGGCACAAGGCGCTGCTGCAGGAAATAGAGCTGGTCGGCAGCAGTGACCTGACGGTGCTGATCAGCGGCGAGACGGGCGTCGGCAAGGAACTGGTGGCCGAGGCGCTGCATGGGGCTTCGTCCCGTGCCTCCAGGCCAATGGTCAGCATCAACTGTGCAGCCTTGCCGGATACCCTGGTGGAAAGCGAGCTGTTCGGTCATGTGCGCGGTGCCTTTTCCGGGGCAGTCAGCGAGCGGCGTGGCAAGTTCGAGCTGGCTGACGGCGCCACCCTGTTTCTCGATGAGGTGGGTGAGCTGCCTCTTACGGTGCAGTCCAAACTGCTGCGGGTGCTGCAGAGTGGGCAGTTGCAACGTGTCGGTTCGGACCGGGAACATCGGGTAGATGTCCGCGTGCTGGCGGCCACCAACCGTGATCTGGCCGAAGAAGTGCGTGCCGGGCGTTTTCGCGCTGACCTCTACCACCGCTTGAGCGTATATCCGCTCAAGGTGCCGGCCCTGCGTGAGCGGGGTCGTGACGTGCTGCTGCTGGCGGGTTACTTCCTTGAAGACAACCGGGCGCGCCTGGGGCTTCGTAGCCTGCGTCTTGCGCCGGATGCGCAGAAGACGCTGCTGCAGCATGACTGGCCCGGCAACGTACGTGAGCTCGAGCACCTGATCGGCCGTGCGGCGATCAAGGCGCTATCGGCCTGCGCCGAGCGCCCGCAGATATTGACCATCGACAGTCGCGCACTGGATCTGCACCCCGCACATCCCACTTATATAGAAGAACAGGTGAGTAGGGCGACTGAGTCCGAGGTGCCGTCGGTGGGCCAGCCGCTTCGCGACTCGGTGGATGACTACCAGCGGCGTCTTATAGAAGCATCGCTCGAGCGTCATGCCGGGCGCTGGACAGACGTGGCGCGCGAGCTCGCGGTCGATCGTGCCAACCTGCAGCGCCTGGCCAGGCGGTTGGGACTCAGATAGCCCGGCTGGAGGCGGCTGCCTATATGGGAAAAGCCCGTTTAGCCGCTTTATTTCAATTCGATGAAATAAACGGTTGACCTGAGTTTCTGGGGGCCTATAATGCGCACCACTTCCGGCGCAGCCTGATCTGAAAACTCCTTGTAGATCAACGAGTTAGATGAAAATAAAGGTTGCACGGACGGCGAATTCGAGTAGAATGCGCCGGCATCGACAGGGTGGTTTGAGTGGCGCTGTTGATGGTTCGATCAGGTTTGATCGAAGGCGGTAAAGAGGGTGTTGACAGCGGTTTGTAACGCTGTAGAATGCGCCTCCCGCTGGAGAGAAGATGATCTGGTCGGGCGCTGCAAGGTGTTGAGAAGAAAGAAAAAGTTCTTCAAAAGCAGCTTGACAGCAAATGAGGGTGCTGTAAGATGCGCGCCTCGGTTGAGACGAAAGCCTCAGCCAACCGTTCTTTAACAACTGAATCAAGCAATTCGTGTGGGTGCTTGTGGGTTAAGACTGACTGATCGCAAGATTATCAGCATCACAAGTAAGCACTCGTTAATTCGAGAGTTAACTCTCTAGCGATAGAGAGGTTTGCGATTGCTGAGCCAAGTTTAGGGTTTTCTCAAAACCCAAGCAGTATTGAACTGAAGAGTTTGATCATGGCTCAGATTGAACGCTGGCGGCAGGCCTAACACATGCAAGTCGAGCGGTTGAAGGGAGCTTGCTCCCTGATTCAGCGGCGGACGGGTGAGTAATGCCTAGGAATCTGCCTATTAGTGGGGGACAACGTTTCGAAAGGAACGCTAATACCGCATACGTCCTACGGGAGAAAGCAGGGGACCTTTGGGCCTTGCGCTAATAGATGAGCCTAGGTCGGATTAGCTAGTTGGTGGGGTAAAGGCTCACCAAGGCGACGATCCGTAACTGGTCTGAGAGGATGATCAGTCACACTGGAACTGAGACACGGTCCAGACTCCTACGGGAGGCAGCAGTGGGGAATATTGGACAATGGGCGAAAGCCTGATCCAGCCATGCCGCGTGTGTGAAGAAGGTCTTCGGATTGTAAAGCACTTTAAGTTGGGAGGAAGGGTTGTAGATTAATACTCTGCAATTTTGACGTTACCGACAGAATAAGCACCGGCTAACTCTGTGCCAGCAGCCGCGGTAATACAGAGGGTGCAAGCGTTAATCGGAATTACTGGGCGTAAAGCGCGCGTAGGTGGTTTGTTAAGTTGGATGTGAAAGCCCCGGGCTCAACCTGGGAACTGCATCCAAAACTGGCAAGCTAGAGTACGGTAGAGGGTGGTGGAATTTCCTGTGTAGCGGTGAAATGCGTAGATATAGGAAGGAACACCAGTGGCGAAGGCGACCACCTGGACTGATACTGACACTGAGGTGCGAAAGCGTGGGGAGCAAACAGGATTAGATACCCTGGTAGTCCACGCCGTAAACGATGTCAACTAGCCGTTGGAATCCTTGAGATTTTAGTGGCGCAGCTAACGCATTAAGTTGACCGCCTGGGGAGTACGGCCGCAAGGTTAAAACTCAAATGAATTGACGGGGGCCCGCACAAGCGGTGGAGCATGTGGTTTAATTCGAAGCAACGCGAAGAACCTTACCTGGCCTTGACATGCTGAGAACTTTCCAGAGATGGATTGGTGCCTTCGGGAGCTCAGACACAGGTGCTGCATGGCTGTCGTCAGCTCGTGTCGTGAGATGTTGGGTTAAGTCCCGTAACGAGCGCAACCCTTGTCCTTAGTTACCAGCACCTCGGGTGGGAACTCTAAGGAGACTGCCGGTGACAAACCGGAGGAAGGTGGGGATGACGTCAAGTCATCATGGCCCTTACGGCCAGGGCTACACACGTGCTACAATGGTCGGTACAAAGGGTTGCCAAGCCGCGAGGTGGAGCTAATCCCATAAAACCGATCGTAGTCCGGATCGCAGTCTGCAACTCGACTGCGTGAAGTCGGAATCGCTAGTAATCGTGAATCAGAATGTCACGGTGAATACGTTCCCGGGCCTTGTACACACCGCCCGTCACACCATGGGAGTGGGTTGCACCAGAAGTAGCTAGTCTAACCTTCGGGGGGACGGTTACCACGGTGTGATTCATGACTGGGGTGAAGTCGTAACAAGGTAGCCGTAGGGGAACCTGCGGCTGGATCACCTCCTTAATCGAAGATCGCAGCTTATTCATAAGCTCCCACACGAATTGCTTGATTCATTGTAGAAGACGATGCTGTAACGCCTTGCCTAGGCCGGTGCTCAGTTGGTTGGAGCGCACCCCACGCTGTTGTAGAGAGTAGGGTGAGGTCGGCTTGGTGCCGCCCTGTTATAGGTCTGTAGCTCAGTTGGTTAGAGCGCACCCCTGATAAGGGTGAGGTCGGCAGTTCAAATCTGCCCAGACCTACCAATTCAGGTGCAGATGATACGGGGCCATAGCTCAGCTGGGAGAGCGCCTGCCTTGCACGCAGGAGGTCAGCGGTTCGATCCCGCTTGGCTCCACCACTTTCGGGTTACAGTCGTTACGTTGAGAGTTCAGAAATGAGCATTCCTGCCGGTGGCAGAGAGAATGTTGATTTCTGGTCTTTGACCAGTCGATACATCGTTCTTTAAAAATTTGGGTATGTGATAGAAGTGACTGATTGGCTGCTTTCACTGGCAGTTGATCTGGTCAAGGTAAAATTTGCGTTGTTCTCAAGTGCAAATTTTCGGCGAATGTCGTCTTCACGTTATAGACAGTAACCAGATTGCTTGGGGTTATATGGTCAAGTGAAGAAGCGCATACGGTGGATGCCTTGGCAGTCAGAGGCGATGAAAGACGTTGTAGCCTGCGATAAGCTTTGGGGAGTCGGCAAACAGACTGTGATCCAGAGATCTCTGAATGGGGGAACCCACCTAGCATAAGCTGGGTATCATGCACTGAATACATAGGTGCATGAGGCGAACCAGGGGAACTGAAACATCTAAGTACCCTGAGGAAAAGAAATCAACCGAGATTCCCTTAGTAGTGGCGAGCGAACGGGGACTAGCCCTTAAGTTGATTAGAGTGTAGTGGAAGGCTCTGGAAAGTGCCGCCGTAGTGGGTGATAGCCCCGTACACGAAATGCTCTTATCAATGAAATCGAGTAGGACGGAGCACGAGAAACTTTGTCTGAATATGGGGGGACCATCCTCCAAGGCTAAATACTACTGACTGACCGATAGTGAACCAGTACCGTGAGGGAAAGGCGAAAAGAACCCCGGAGAGGGGAGTGAAATAGAACCTGAAACCGTATGCGTACAAGCAGTGGGAGCCTACTTTGTTGGGTGACTGCGTACCTTTTGTATAATGGGTCAGCGACTTATATTCAGTGGCGAGCTTAACCGAATAGGGGAGGCGTAGCGAAAGCGAGTCTTAATAGGGCGTTTAGTCGCTGGGTATAGACCCGAAACCGGGCGATCTATCCATGGGCAGGTTGAAGGTTAGGTAACACTGACTGGAGGACCGAACCGACTACCGTTGAAAAGTTAGCGGATGACCTGTGGATCGGAGTGAAAGGCTAATCAAGCTCGGAGATAGCTGGTTCTCCTCGAAAGCTATTTAGGTAGCGCCTCGTGTATCACTGCTGGGGGTAGAGCACTGTTTCGGCTAGGGGGTCATCCCGACTTACCAAACCGATGCAAACTCCGAATACCAGCAAGTGTCAGCACGGGAGACACACGGCGGGTGCTAACGTCCGTCGTGAAAAGGGAAACAACCCAGACCGTCAGCTAAGGTCCCAAAGTTATGGTTAAGTGGGAAACGATGTGGGAAGGCTTAGACAGCTAGGAGGTTGGCTTAGAAGCAGCCACCCTTTAAAGAAAGCGTAATAGCTCACTAGTCGAGTCGGCCTGCGCGGAAGATGTAACGGGGCTCAAACCATACACCGAAGCTACGGGTTCAACGTAAGTTGAGCGGTAGAGGAGCGTTCTGTAAGCCTGTGAAGGTGAGTTGAGAAGCTTGCTGGAGGTATCAGAAGTGCGAATGCTGACATGAGTAACGACAATGCGAGTGAAAAACTCGCACGCCGAAAGACCAAGGTTTCCTGCGCAACGTTAATCGACGCAGGGTGAGTCGGCCCCTAAGGCGAGGCAGAAATGCGTAGTCGATGGGAAACGGGTTAATATTCCCGTACTTCTAATTACTGCGATGGAGGGACGGAGAAGGCTAGGCCAGCACGGCGTTGGTTGTCCGTGTTTAAGGTGGTAGGCTGGTTTCTTAGGTAAATCCGGGAAATCAAGGCCGAGAGCTGATGACGAGTTGTCCTTTAGGACGATGAAGTGGTTGATGCCATGCTTCCAGGAAAAGCTTCTAAGCTTCAGGTAATTAGGAACCGTACCCCAAACCGACACAGGTGGTTAGGTAGAGAATACCAAGGCGCTTGAGAGAACTCGGGTGAAGGAACTAGGCAAAATGGCACCGTAACTTCGGGAGAAGGTGCGCCGGTGAGTGTGAAGGGTTTACCCCGTAAGCACATGCCGGTCGAAGATACCAGGCCGCTGCGACTGTTTATTAAAAACACAGCACTCTGCAAACACGAAAGTGGACGTATAGGGTGTGACGCCTGCCCGGTGCCGGAAGGTTAATTGATGGGGTTAGCTAACGCGAAGCTCTTGATCGAAGCCCCGGTAAACGGCGGCCGTAACTATAACGGTCCTAAGGTAGCGAAATTCCTTGTCGGGTAAGTTCCGACCTGCACGAATGGCGTAACGATGGCGGCGCTGTCTCCACCCGAGACTCAGTGAAATTGAAATCGCTGTGAAGATGCAGTGTATCCGCGGCTAGACGGAAAGACCCCGTGAACCTTTACTATAGCTTTGCACTGGACTTTGAGCTTGCTTGTGTAGGATAGGTGGGAGGCTTTGAAGTGGGGACGCCAGTTCTCATGGAGCCATCCTTGAAATACCACCCTGGCAACCTTGAGGTTCTAACTCTGGTCCGTTATCCGGATCGAGGACAGTGTATGGTGGGTAGTTTGACTGGGGCGGTCTCCTCCTAAAGAGTAACGGAGGAGTACGAAGGTGCGCTCAGACCGGTCGGAAATCGGTCGCAGAGTATAAAGGCAAAAGCGCGCTTGACTGCGAGACAGACACGTCGAGCAGGTACGAAAGTAGGTCTTAGTGATCCGGTGGTTCTGTATGGAAGGGCCATCGCTCAACGGATAAAAGGTACTCCGGGGATAACAGGCTGATACCGCCCAAGAGTTCATATCGACGGCGGTGTTTGGCACCTCGATGTCGGCTCATCACATCCTGGGGCTGAAGCCGGTCCCAAGGGTATGGCTGTTCGCCATTTAAAGTGGTACGCGAGCTGGGTTTAGAACGTCGTGAGACAGTTCGGTCCCTATCTGCCGTGGACGTTTGAGATTTGAGAGGGGCTGCTCCTAGTACGAGAGGACCGGAGTGGACGAACCTCTGGTGTTCCGGTTGTCACGCCAGTGGCATTGCCGGGTAGCTATGTTCGGGAAAGATAACCGCTGAAAGCATCTAAGCGGGAAACTTGCCTCAAGATGAGATCTCACTGGAACCTTGAGTTCCCTAAAGGGCCGTCGAAGACTACGACGTTGATAGGCTGGGTGTGTAAGCGTTGTGAGGCGTTGAGCTAACCAGTACTAATTGCCCGTGAGGCTTGACCATATAACACCCAAACAATTTGGCTGTTAGACGGTTGAAGTCGACAGTAATGCCGAAAATTTGCGAGAACACGCACTACCAACCGATATCACATACCCAATTCGCTGCAGCGGCTAAACCCGAAGCAGCAACCAGTTTGCTTGACGACCATAGAGCGTTGGAACCACCTGATCCCATCCCGAACTCAGTAGTGAAACGACGCATCGCCGATGGTAGTGTGGAGCTTCTCCATGTGAGAGTAGGTCATCGTCAAGCTTCTATAAGAAACCCCAGGTCTCGACAGAGATCTGGGGTTTCGTCTTTTCAGAGCGGGAAAACCGGATCCACAAAGGCGATTCGCATGTCCCCCTGTATGGCTGCGCTCAAACCAGCTACGGGCCGACTCGTAGGGGCCTGTGCACCGCAGCGACATAGTGGTGGAAGGATGAAGCGTCTTCCACCCTACGGATCTGCGTATGGCTCGTAGCTTGTATCAGCTGAAGGCGTATACCCAGGGACTGGCTAGTTCAATACCTGCCTGCCTTGCATACGGAACATGTCGCAAAGCCGGGCATAGTGATGCCTGGACTTACCTACTCGAGAGCAACAGAGCCCATTTATAGCGGGATTTGCTGCCTGGCATTCTTACCGACACTGTTCGCCAAACAAAACAGGATACCGACGCTTTTCTGGGGCGCGAGGCTTCAATCAAAGACCGCCGCCGTGTCGATACGCCGCCAGATCGCTTCGGCAAAACTGTAGAGCGCGAAGGCGATCAAGCCCGCGCCAATCAAGCCCAGCCAAAAGGTGCCGAAGGGCAAGGATTGCAATGCGTGCAGCGCGTCCTCGAGGCCCGGTGGAGACGTGGGTTGGTAACGGGTACCGCCGCTGAACAGCATGCCGGCCACCACGAGAAAGGAAACGCCGCGGGCGATGAGGCCTGCTTTGGAAATGGGCGTTACCCAACGCATGACCTCGTCCGAGGCCGAGAAGTACTTTTCGAACTTGGCTTTCCAGCCCTTGATGATATGGGCGATACCGACGCCCAAGGGCACCAGCGCGACCAGGTAGACCAGATAGTTTGAATACTTCCAGCCCAGGATGCCGGAGAGGAAGTCTTCGCCGCCACTGCCACCCCCGGAGGACTCGCCGAGCGAGCTGCCCAGCAGGCCCAGTGTGAACAGGGTCAGCAGGCTGTAACTGATGGCGCTGCCGACAAGGCCTGCACGCGCGGCGAGCCCCTTGGCGTCGGTGCCGTGGTCTTCCGGGTCGGTGACGGCCTGGGTCAGCCGCCAGGCGGCATAGGCGACAAGCCCGACCACCATGATCCACAGCAGCGTTTCGCCGAATGGTTGCCCCATCAGCTGCGAAATGGCGCCTTTGGTGCCGACCGTGTCACCGCTCCCTCTGGCGGCGAGCAGCGCAAAGGTACCGATGATCAGGTACACCACGCCACGCGCCGCATAGCCAGTCCGAGCGAGCCAGACGACGCCTCGGGAGAGTTCGCCTTTGGCGTGAATGGCCGGGTTGTACATGCTGAGCATCCTGAGTGGGTAGAGTCGATAGTGATGCAGTGGACACCCACAAATGGATCGCGGTTTCGATTGATTGACCACAGGCTTTCGGTAGAGGGCATGGCAGAAGCGACGAGGGATTCGCCTCCTTGCCTGGTCATCAGGCAACTGCTTCGACCCGATATGCACAGGCGTAAGCACTGCATCGGACGCAGTGGTGCAAGGGTGGCCCAAACGCTGAGGCAAGTGCCTCATAACGATTCAGAGCAACAAAGGAGCAAGCGCCAGAAACGGCAAAGCCCGCACATGGCGGGCTTCGTGTGTGCTTTCTCATCGCCTCTCGGGTGAAGGGAAAGCAGCGATCTGGCGCACTCGGCGGGATTCGAACCCACGACCCCTGCCTTCGGAGGGCAGTACTCTATCCAGCTGAGCTACGAGTGCGTTGCGGGGCGCCATCATACGCGTGTCGCTGGCGTGCGTCCATGCTGCGCGAGAGGCTCGTTTGGTGGGCCTTAGCAGCGGGTTTGGGCTATAAGAAAAGCCGGCTCGACTTCCATCCATCTGGGGCTGTTAATTTTCTCGAACAGCCTATTGCCCTTTTGGCGAGCTGATCTTAGGATCTGTTTGATATTTCAAACGTCGGTGTTTACCAGGCTGAGCTCCCGGTTACACGCCGTTCGAACTGCCAGGCAGTGGCTAATCTGTCGCTCTACCCTACCTGGGTTCGCTCCCAGCTTCTTTCGTCATCTCCCGGCGCCATGGTGCCGGGATAGAGGAGATCGCCATGCAACTGAAAGACGCGCAACTGTTCCGCCAGCAGGCTTTCATCAACGGCGCCTGGGCTGATGCCGACAGCGGCCAGACCATCAAGGTGACCAACCCGGCCACCGGTGAAGTGATCGGCAGCGTGCCGAAGATGGGCGCCGCCGAAACCCGTCGTGCCATCGAAGCGGCCGACAAGGCGCTGCCGGCCTGGCGTGCACTGACCGCCAAGGAGCGTTCCGCCAAGCTGCGTCGCTGGTACGAGCTGATGCTGGAGAACCAGGACGACCTGGCGCGCCTGATGACCATCGAGCAGGGCAAGCCGCTGGCCGAAGCCAAGGGCGAGATCGCCTACGCTGCCTCGTTCATCGAGTGGTTCGCCGAAGAAGCCAAGCGCGTGTACGGCGACACCATTCCGGGCCACCAGGCTGACAAGCGCCTGATCGTCATCAAGCAGCCGATCGGCGTCACCGCGGCCATCACCCCGTGGAACTTCCCGGCGGCGATGATCACCCGCAAGGCCGGCCCGGCGCTGGCCGCTGGCTGCACCATGGTGCTCAAGCCAGCTTCGCAGACCCCTTACTCCGCCCTGGCCCTGGCCGAGCTGGCCACCCGTGCCGGCATCCCGGCTGGCGTGTTCAGCGTGGTGACCGGCAGCGCCGGTGAAGTGGGCGGCGAGCTGACCGGCAACCCGATCGTGCGCAAGCTGTCGTTCACCGGCTCCACCGAG
This sequence comes from Pseudomonas argentinensis, assembly GCF_001839655.2. NCBI lineage: Bacteria > Pseudomonadati > Pseudomonadota > Gammaproteobacteria > Pseudomonadales > Pseudomonadaceae > Phytopseudomonas > Phytopseudomonas argentinensis. Next base: position 368,083 of record NZ_CP056087.1, on the reverse strand, counting down.
ATCGGTCGCCAGCTGATGGCCGAATGCGCCCAGGATATCAAGAAGGTATCCCTGGAGCTGGGCGGCAACGCGCCCTTCATCGTGTTCGACGATGCCGACCTGGACAAGGCCATCGAAGGCGCGATCATCTCCAAGTACCGCAACAACGGTCAGACCTGCGTGTGCGCCAACCGCATCTACGTGCAGGATGGCGTCTACGATGCCTTCGCCGAGAAGCTCAAGGTCGCGGTCGAGAAACTGAAGATCGGCAATGGCCTGGAAGACGGCACCACCACCGGCCCGCTGATCGACGAGAAGGCCGTGGCCAAGGTCAAGGAGCACATCGAGGACGCCGTTTCCAAAGGCGCCAAGATCCTCTCCGGTGGCAAGACCCACGCCCTGGGCGGCACCTTCTTCGAACCGACCATTCTGGGCGACGTGCCGAAGAACGCGCTGGTCTCCAAGGACGAAACCTTCGGCCCGCTGGCACCGCTGTTCCGTTTCAAGGACGAGGCCGAAGTGATCGCCATGGCCAACGACACCGAGTTCGGCCTGGCCTCCTACTTCTACGCCCGCGACCTCTCCCGCGTATTCCGCGTGGCCGAGGCGCTGGAATACGGTATGGTCGGCATCAACACCGGTCTGATCTCCAACGAAGTGGCGCCGTTCGGCGGCATCAAGGCCTCGGGCCTGGGCCGTGAAGGCTCCAAGTACGGCATCGAGGATTATCTGGAAATCAAGTACCTCTGCCTGAGCATCTAGGTAGTCGCTACTGCGCTTCGGTGATGCTGCGTTGGCGGGGCCGGGAAAAATGCTCATTGGCAACAGCCAACTCCGCTTTTTCCCGACCCCGCCGCCTTGCCTGACCTTCGCTCGCTACGCTCCGATAGTGCGTGAAAGCAAAAATAGTCCCTGTGATCGGGGCGAGTGTTGCAGTCGATCATCGTATGCTGCGACGGCGCTGACCCGGTCATTTCATCCTTGAACCACACCGACGATGAGCGGTGAATGAGGAAGCCATGAGCAAGACCAACGAATCCCTGCTGCAACGCCGCCAAGCCGCCGTACCGCGTGGTGTCGGCCAGATCCACCCGATCGTCGCCGAGCGCGCCGAGAACGCCACCGTGTGGGACGTCGAAGGCCGCGAGTACATCGACTTCGCCGGTGGTATCGCCGTGCTCAACACCGGCCACCTGCACCCGAAAGTGGTTGCCGCCGTTCAGGAACAGCTGACCAAGCTGACCCACACCTGCTTCCAGGTGCTGGCCTACGAGCCCTACATCGAGCTGTGCGAGGAAATCGCCAAGCGCGTACCGGGCGACTTCGCCAAGAAGACCCTGCTGGTCACCTCGGGCTCCGAAGCCGTCGAGAACGCCGTGAAGATCGCCCGCGCCGCCACTGGTCGTGCCGGCGTGATCGCCTTCACCGGCGCCTACCACGGCCGCACCATGATGACCCTGTCGCTGACCGGCAAGGTGGTGCCGTACTCCGCCGGCATGGGCCTGATGCCCGCTGGCGTGTACCGCGCCATCGCGCCGTGCGAGCTGCATGGCGTGAGCGAAGACGAATCCATCGCCAGCATCGAGCGCATCTTCAAGAACGATGCCCAGCCCCAGGACATCGCCGCGATCATCATCGAGCCGGTGCAGGGCGAAGGTGGTTTCTACGTCAACTCGCCAGCCTTCATGCAACGCCTGCGTGCCCTGTGCGACCAGCACGGCATCCTGCTGATCGCTGACGAAGTGCAGACCGGTGCTGGCCGTACCGGCACCTTCTTCGCCACCGAACAACTGGGCGTGGTGCCGGACCTGACCACCTTCGCCAAGTCCGTCGGCGGCGGCTTCCCGATCTCCGGTGTCAGCGGCAAGGCCGAGATCATGGACAAGATTGCCCCCGGTGGCCTGGGCGGCACCTATGCCGGCAGCCCGATCGCCTGCGCCGCGGCCCTGGCCGTGCTGAAGGTATTCGACGAAGAGAAGCTGCTGGATCGCTCCAACGCCGTTGGCGAGAAGCTGAAGGCGGGCCTGCGTGACATCGCTGCCAAGCACAAGGTGATCGGCGACGTGCGCGGCCTGGGTTCGATGGTCGCCATCGAGCTGTTCGAGGGCGGCGACCACAGCAAGCCGGCTGCCGAACTGACCGGCAAGATCGTCGCCAAGGCGCGCGAGAAGGGTCTGATCCTGCTGTCGTGCGGCACCTACTACAACGTGGTGCGCTTCCTGATGCCGGTGACCATTCCGGACGCCCAGCTGGAAAAAGGCATCGCCATCGTGGCCGAATGCTTCGACGAGCTGGCGTAAGCCACGCCGTTGCAAAGACCCGCTTCGGCGGGTCTTTTTTTGCCTGCGATTTATACCGCCCCTGTAGCCCGGACGCTGCAGCGCTCGACCGGGCCGCGGCGACCTGCGGCGCGTAATGGCTGCAGGAAAAATGTGCCGAAAGGCCGCCGCAAGCGTCTCTTCTCTTGCTCGAAACGGCCTGCCGCCGCCATGCTCCATCAACCCGTCGTGGGCGGGATCATTGCGCGCCTGTTTGGGTCAAAGCTTGCGGTGCATTGCCCGAGGTGGCTGCACGTCGCTCCCAGGCTCTCAAGGATATCGGTGTAGATGATTGACCACGATCTGTTGCTGGTAGGCGCAGGCCCGGCCCATCTCGGGGTTCTGCGGCGTTGGGCGCTGATCGAGCGGCCGGGGGGTCGTATCGCCCTGGTGGCGGGTGCCGAGCACACCTGGCACGCCGGCATGCTGCCCGGGCTGGTCGGTGGTCGTTACTCCCCCGAGGATTGCCAGATCGGCTTGCGCGCACTGTGCCAGGCAGCGCAGGTCGAGCTGATCGTCGCGCCCGTCGTCACGCTGGACGCCGCCACGCGCCAGCTGACCCTGGCCGATGGCTGCGTGCTGCAGGGCAACTGGCTGTCGCTCAACGTCGGCGACCGGGTTGCCTGCCCGCCGCGTGAAGGCGAGGGCCTGGACGTGCTGGCGGTGAAGCCGGTCGATCAGTTCATCAGCGGCTGGCAGGCCTGGCAGCGCGACCCGCAACCCCTGGCCATTCTCGGTGGCGGTGTGGCGGGCGTGGAAATGGCCCTGGCGCTCGCCGATCAGGTGCCGCAGCTGGCGCTGTTCTGCGGTGAGCCGCTGCTGGCCGGTCACTGCGCCGGTTTGCGCATGCGCGCCTGGGGGCACCTGCGCATGCGCCGCGTGCAGGTGCGCGAGCACTGCCCGATCAGCCGTATCGACGGCAACTGCCTGATCAGCGGTGAGGCCCCGGTGTGGCACGGTGGCCGCCTGCTGCTGGCCAGCGGCGCCCAGGCGCTGCCGTGGATCGCCACCAGCGGCCTGAGCTGCGACGGCGACGGCTTCGTGCACATCGCCCCCACGCTGCAAAGCCATTCCCACCCCCAGGTGTTCGCTGTCGGCGACTGCGCCAGCCTGCCCGGGGTGCGCAAGAGCGGCCTGTACTCGATGCGCCAGGTGCCGGTGCTCGCCGCCAACCTGGCTGCGGCCCTGCGCGGCGGCGCGCTGCGTGACTACAAGGCGCACGGCCAACGCCCCCTGCTGCTGGCCAGTGGCGATGGCGGCGCCCTGCTGGGTTGGCACCAGTGGAGCGGGGGTGGGCAGCTCTACGGGCGCTGCAAGGACTACTTCGACCGCGCCTTCGTAAAACGCCATCGCCTCGAACGCTGACCGGCGTTCGCCCTCTGCGACCAAAGTGCCATAGCCCGATGTGGCGTGGAATGGTCAACTCAGCGGTTCGATACATGGCTACAGTTTTACGTCCCACGGTCGATGAGCTGAAGAGAAGGGCGGCTTCCGTTGCCAGGGCCCTGTAGCCTTATTACCGCATAAAAAGAACAACGAGGTTCGCCATGGATACTGGTACTACTCGTGATCGGCTTGCGCTGGCCTTGCATGTTCTGGGCTTGCTGGCGCTGCTGGTGGTCTGGCAGCAGGTGCAGCTGTCTGCCTATGTATTCGTCATCGCCTTGTTTGGATTGGCGCTGTGGCCTTGGCTCGGCCCCTGGCGACGCCCGGCTGCAACGGCGTCTACCGCCGCCCCCGCGGCCTCGCTGGACAAGCTGAGCAAGAGCTTGTCGCAGCACACCTGCCATAACGCGCTGTCCGCCGCCCAGGTGGCCTTCACCGTGCAGCAGCTGGCTGGCCGGTTGCAGTCGCAGCTGGCCGCGGTCGAGCAGATCAGCGAAGGTGCCCACGCCGTGACCCGCACCGAGCAGAGCAATGCCGAACGGGCCGGCCAGACCCTTGGGGCCGCGCAGAGGGTACGCGCCAGCAGCGCCAGTGGCCAGACCGAGTTGCAGCAGGCCATCGCGCGCATGCAGCAGCTCAGCGCCCAGGCCGCCGCCAGTCGCGAATTGATCGACGGCCTTGGCGCGCGGACCGAGCAGATCGAGCAGGTCACCCAGGTGATCCAGTCCATTGCCAGCCAGACCAACCTGCTGGCGCTCAACGCCGCCATCGAGGCCGCCCGTGCCGGTGAGCAGGGCCGCGGTTTCGCCGTGGTCGCCGACGAGGTGCGCAGCCTGGCCGGGCGTACCGCCAGCGCCACCGGCGAGGTGGGGCAGATGGTCGCCGATATCCGCCAGCAGAGCGCTGCGGTGGTCAGCCATATCCAGCGCCAGGCCGAGGAGCTGGAAGCGGCCGCCCGGCAGGTCGAATTCACCGGCGAGCAACTGCGCGGCATCGCCGACCTGGCCGCCGATGTCGACGCCCAGGTGGAGCAGATCAGCGCCGGCACGGCGAGCAATCACCGGCATCTGGCCGAGTTGCTGGTGGCCGTCGAGCAACTGCGTGGCGACGTGCGCAGCAGCGAGGACCGGACCCGCCAGCTGGGCAAGGCCGCCGAGCAACTGGTCGGCCAGGCGGAAAGCGTCAGCGAGCAGCTGGCCAGCGTCGGGCTCGACGACTACCACCAGCGCATCTACGACCTGGCGCTGGAAGGTGCAACGGCGATTGCCCGGCAATTCGAGGCCGATATCCAGGCCGGGCGCATCAGCCTGGCGGACCTGTTCGACCGTCAGTACCAGCCGATACCAGGCAGCTTCCCGGCCAAGTTCCGCACGCGCTTCGACAGCTACGCCGATGGCGTGCTACCGGCCATCCAGGAGCCGCTGCTCAAGCGCCACGAAGGCCTGGTGTTCGCCATCGCCACCACGCCCGAAGGCTACGTGCCGACCCACAACCAGGCCTTCAACCATCCGCCCACCGGTGAGCGCGCCGTGGACACCGTGAAGAGTCGCAGCAAGCGGCTGTTCAACGACCGCACCGGGATTCGTTGCGGCAGCCACCAGCAGCGCGTGCTGCTGCAGACCTACATGCGCGATACCGGCGAACTGATGCATGACCTGTCGGTGCCGATCCGGGTGCAGGGCAAGCACTGGGGCGGCTTGCGCCTGGGCTACAAGCCGGAGCCGTGATTGCGATTGTTTAGCCGCTGGCTACCTGAAGGTGCGGCAATAACGATTTAACCTGACTGTCGCGGTGTGCGAGCCTCGGGGCATGTCTATCCCGGTCTGCAGCCCTGCCCACGTTCTTGCCCTGCCAGCCTTGCGCTCGCGGGGCCGGGCGCCCGAACCCACGGCGCTGCCGCAGATCCTCGCCTTCTGGGCGCTCTGGCATTGCCGCCACGCCCGCCCGCCTGACGTCCTTCTCGCCCGCTGATTCCGATGGCTGCGCCATGTCCGCAGCCGCTGATGCCTATTTGTCTGTCTGCCTGCGCCACCTGTTCGCCAAGCGAGCCGGCCGTGCGGACACCGAGCGCCCCACTGGCGCAAGCGAGTGCGATATGACGAGTTTTGCCGCTGTGCAGCAAGCCCAGGATTTCCTGGCCGCTAACCCCGATATCGAATTGATCGAGCTGTTCATCCTTGACGCCAATGGCGTGCCGCGCGGCAAGCTGCTGCACCGCGAGGAACTGCTGGCGCTGTACCAGAGTGGCCGGCCGCTGCCGAGTACGATGCTTGGTCTGTCCATCCAGGGCGAAGACGTCGAGGACACCGGGCTGGTCTGGGAGGTGGGCGATATCGACTGCCGCGCCTACCCGCTGGCCGGCAGCCTGGTGCGTTTGCCCTGGCGGCAGATTCCCACCGCCGCCGTGCAGGTGTCGATGCACCCGACCGAGGGAATGCCAGCTACGCCGGCCGACCCGCGGCATTTGCTGCAGCGGGTGATCGAGCAGCTCGAAGCCGACGGTTACCACCCGGTGATGGCCTGCGAGCTGGAGTTCTACCTGCTCGACCAGAAACGCGACGCCCACGGCCGCCCGCAGCCGGCGCTGGACGGCGACGGCGGTCGGCCACGGCAGACCCAGGTCTACGGCCTGCGCGAGCTGGAGCAGATCGAACCGTTCCTCAAGGATCTCTATGGGGCCTGCAAGGCCCAGGGCATCCCGGCGCGCACGGCGATTTCCGAATACGCCCCCGGCCAGGTGGAGATCACCCTTGAGCACGGCCCGGCGCTCGCGGCCATGGACCAGGCGGTGCGCTACAAGCGCCTGGTCAAGGGCGTCGCCCATGCCCACGGCATGCAGGCGTGCTTTATGGCCAAGCCTTTCGATCACCTGGCCGGCACGGGTATGCATATGCACGTGAGCCTGGCCGATGGGCAGGGTGACAACCTGTTCGCCAGTGAAAGCCCAGCCGGCACGCCGCTGCTGCGCCAGGCGGTCGGTGGCATGCTCGCCAGCCTGCTCGACTCACTGCTGCTGTTCTGCCCCAACGCCAACTCCTACCGGCGTTTCCAGGCCAACAGCTATGCGCCGCTGGCGCCCACCTGGGGTGTGGATAACCGCACCGTCAGCCTGCGCGTACCCGGTGGCCCGGCGAATACCCGGCACGTCGAGCACCGCATCTGCGGCGCCGATGCCAACCCCTATCTGGCCGCCGCCGCGATCCTGGCCGGGATTCACCGTGGCATCCGCCAGGCGCTGGACCCTGGTGCGCCGGTCGAGGGTAATGGCTATGCCCAGGCTACCGAGCATCTGCCTACCCAGTGGTCGGCGGCAATCCAGGCACTGGAGCAATCCGAGTGGGCGCACGAAACCTTCGGCGCCGATTTCCTCAAGGTCTTTCTCGCGGTCAAGCGCGCCGAATACCGCCAGTTCATGGGCGAGGTCGGCGAGCAGGACTGGCGCTGGTACCTGAGCAACGCCTAAGGGCGCCTCTTTGCAAGGATTGGGGGAGCCCCTCCCACATAAGGCGCTCCGTGGGAGGGGCTTTAGCCCCATAGCTGATTTATCGGTGTGAACGCACCCCAAGGACAAGCAATGAACGCAAGCAATCAACCCGTCAAACCCGCCGCCGAGCGCGCGCCGTCGTACTACGCGGCCTCGCTCAACTTCGAGAGCGACTACCCGACACTGCAGGGTAGCGTGAGCGTGGACGTGGCCACCATCGGCGGCGGTTTCACCGGCATCGCCACGGCGGTGGAGCTGGCCGAGCGCGGCCTCAAGGCGGCCGTGGTGGAAACCCACAAGGTCGGCTGGGGCGCCAGCGGGCGCAACGGTGGCCAGGTCACCGGCAGCCTGTCCGGCGACGAGGCCATGGGCAAGCAGATGGGCAACACCCTGGGCGAGGAGGTGGACGACTTCATCTGGCACCTGCGCTGGCGCGGCCATGAAATCATCAAGAGCCGCGTGGCCAAGTACGACATCGCCTGCGACCTCAAGCACGGCCACCTGCATACGGCGATGAAAGCCAGCCATATGGATGAGCTCAAGGCGACCTACGACGAAGCGCTGCGCCGTGGCATGGGTGATGACGTGACGCTACTCGACGCCGCCGGCGTGCGTGCGCAATTGGGCAGCGACCTGTACTGCGGCGCGTTGAAGAACACGCGCAACATGCACCTGCACCCGCTCAACCTCTGCCTCGGCGAGGCCAGGGCGGCCGAGCGCCTGGGGGCGCTGATCTTCGAACATTCCAAGGTGCTGGAAATCGTCCACGGCCCGCGTCCGGCGGTGGTCACCACCGGCGGGCGCATCGAAGCCAAACAGGTGCTGCTGGCCGGCGACGTGTACCACAAACTGGAGCGCCGCCAGCTCAAGGGCCTGATCTTCCCGGCCATGGGCGGTATCGTCACCACCGCGCCGCTCGGTGAGTTGGCGCAAGAGATCAACCCCCAGGACCTGGCGGTGTACGACTGCCGCTTCGTGCTCGACTATTACCGCCTCACCGGCGATGGCCGCCTGCTGTTCGGCGGTGGCGCCAACTACTCCGGGCGTGATTCACGGGACATCGCCGGCGAGCTGCGCCCGTGCATCGAGCGCACCTTTCCACAACTCAAGGGCGTGCCGATCGACTTTCAGTGGAGCTGCGCCATGGGCATCGTGATGAACCGCATCCCGCAGCTGGGCAAGCTGTCGGGTAACGTCTGGTACTGCCAGGGCTACTCCGGCCATGGCGTGGCGACCAGTCACATCATGGGCGAGATCATGGCCAAGGCGATTACCGGCGACCTGGAGCAGTTCGACACCTTCGCCGCCTGCAAGCACATCAAGGTGCCCCTGGGCGACCAGCTCGGCAACCCGATGCTGGCGGCGGGCATGTGGTACTACCAGATGCTGGAGAAGTTGCGCTGAAGTCCGCCAGGGTGGCACGCACCCTGGCGATGACGGGCCACAGAATCTGTTCACGGTCTTGCGAGCTAGAGCGATACAAGGCAAAAACAAGCGAGGAAGCGGAGTTTACAAGTGGTAAATGAGCATTCCGAGCTTGTTTTTAACGCAGTAGCGCCGACGCGCAGCAGACGGTGGACAGATTCTCAGTCGTGCAGGTCGGCCTTGGCCGTGCTCTCCGGCAGGAACCAGTTGAGCACCAACGCGCAGATGCCGCCGGTGGCCACGCCGGACTCCAGCACGTTGCGCAGGGCTGCCGGCATATGGGCGAGGAACTCCGGCACCTGGGAAACGCCCAGGCCGAGGGCCAGGGACACGGCGATGATCAGCAGCGCGCGACGATCCAGCTCGATGCCGGCGAGGATGTTGATGCCCGAGGCCGCCACGGCGCCGAACATGACCATCGCCGCGCCACCGAGCACCGGCTCGGGCACCGCCTGGATCACGCCGGCTACTGCCGGGAACAGGCCGAGAATCACCAGCGCCAGGGCGATCCACACGCCGATATGGCGGCTGGCGATGCCGGTCAGCTGAATCACCCCATTGTTCTGGGCGAAGATCGAGCTGGGAAAGGTATTGAACACGCCGGCCAGCAGCGAATTGACGCCGTTGACCAGCACGCCGCCCTTGATGCGCTGCATCCACAGCGGGCCTTCCACCGGCTGGCGGGACACCTTGCTGGTGGCGGTGACGTCGCCGATGGCTTCCAGGGAGGTCACCAGATAGATCACCAGCATCGGGATGAACAGGCTCCATGAGAAGCCCAGGCCGAAATGCAATGGTGTCGGCACCTGGAACAGCTCGGCCTGGTGCATGCCGGTGAAATCCAGGCGGCCCAGGTAGCCGGCCAGGGCGTAGCCGACCAGCAGGGCGATGACGATGGCGCAGCTGCGCATCCACACCACGGGAACGCGGTTGAGCACCACGATCACCGCCAGTACCACGCCGGACAGCAGCAGGTTCTCGCCGTTGGCGAAGGTGCCGCCCGCCATGGCGCCGTAGCCGCCGCCCATGCTGATCAGGCCGACCTTGATCAGCGTCAGGCCGATCATCAGCACCACGATGCCGGTCACCAGCGGGGTGATCAGCCGTTTCACGAACGGCAGGATGCGCGAGATGCCGATCTCCACGAACGAGCCGGCGATCACCACGCCGAAGATCGCCGCCATCACGCCCTCCACCGGGGTGCCCTGCTTGACCATCAGCGCGCCGCCGGCGATCAGCGGGCCGACGAAGTTGAAGCTGGTGCCCTGCACCACCAGCAAACCCGCACCCAGCGGGCCGAAGCGGCGGCATTGCACGTAGGTGGCGATGCCGGAAATCACCAGGCTCATGGACACGATCAGGTTGGTGTCGCGGGCCGACACCCCCAGCGCCTGGCAGATCAGCAGGCCCGGTGTGACGATCGGCACGATGATCGCCAGCAGGTGTTGCAGGGCGGCGAGGATCGCCACCAGCGGGCGCGGGCGGTCTTCGAGGCCGTAGATCAGTTCGCCGTTACGCGGGGAGTCACCTGGTTGCATGGTCGTGATCGCCTGGGAAAGCGGCGGATTCTACTGCCTGGGCCGGGCAATCCCAAGAGGTCCGCGACAGGCTGAACGGCATCTGCGAGCCAACCGATCCTCACGTTCCAGCCGGTAAGCTGGAGCAGTCGGCGAGCGGCTGGGATCTGGCCGATGGTGAACATGGCGGTCGGCGGTTGGTCAGCCGGGTAAGCATCCGGTGTCCTCAGCGGTGCGCGAAATGGTTGGCAGCGCGCTGCTTGCCTGGCGCGGGTCGAGCGCGAATCGAGGCATGTCAAGGATGCTGCCCCGATCCTGCTAGCGAAAACCTGAACTTAGCAGCGCCCTCCAGTGACTGATTGATTAAGGGCGATCGGCCCATCTGTATTTACCAGCCCTGGAGGCGGATATGTCGGATCATCACACTTACAAGAAGGTCGAGCTGGTTGGCTCTTCCACCTCGAGTATCGAAGATGCCATCAACAATGCCCTGACCGAGGCCAGCAAGAGCATTCGGCATCTGGAGTGGTTCGAAATCACCGAGACCCGTGGGCATATCGCCGATGGTGCGGTGGCTCACTATCAGGTCACCTTGAAAGTCGGGTTCCGCATCGCCAACAGCTGATGATGGCGAGCCTGGGTTAGCCGCAGTCACTTGCCATAACGGTGATCTGCGGCTTTATTGAGCCGGGCCACTTTTTTGGCGCCCGGTGTTGTTCACTGTTACGAGGGAGCGTTTGTGATGAAGAAAGTGTTGTTTGCAGCAGGCCTGATGGCACTCGCGGGTTCCGCTTTCGCGGCAAAAGACTGCGAAGAGCTCAAAGACGAGATCGATGCGAAGATCCAGGCCAACGGCGTATCGTCCTACACCCTGGAAATCGTCGACAAAGGCAGCGTGACCGATCGCCAGGTGGTCGGCACCTGCGATGGCGGCACCAAGGAAATCGTCTACCAGCGCAACTGATGACGAGGCTCGAAAGCCGGCTCGCAGCCTCTGCGATGCCGGCTTTTTACTGCCTGCGATTTGTCATGAGTTGGCCTGAGCCGATTGGGAAGCGTAGGATAAGACCTACTGTTTCACTCGGATAAAGCCCCGGCGTTATCCACCAGCAAGGGTTCTCTCATGTCCGCACTCGCGAAACTTCCTTTCTCCGTTCTCGACCTGGCGCCGATCCGCGACACCGGCAGCCCGCAGCAGGCGCTGCATAACTCGCTGGCGCTGGCCCGGCATGTCGAGTCATTGGACTTCAACCGCTTCTGGGTCGCCGAGCACCACAACATGGATGGCATCGCCAGCTCGGCGACCGCCGTGCTGCTCGGCTACCTGGCGGCCGGCACCTCGCGCATTCGCCTGGGGTCGGGCGGGGTGATGCTGCCCAACCACGCGCCGCTGGTGGTCGCCGAGCAGTTCGGCACCCTGGCGACCCTGTATCCGGGGCGTATCGAGCTGGGGCTGGGGCGCGCGCCCGGGGCGGATCAGTTCACCGCCCATGCGTTGCGCCGCGAGCGCTCCGGCAGCGCTGACGACTTTCCCCAGGACGTCGCCGAGCTGCAGCGTTACCTCGGCCCGCGCACACCGGATCAACGTGTCATCGCCGTACCCGGCACCGGCACCAACGTGCCGATCTGGCTGCTCGGCTCCAGCCTGTTCAGCGCCCAGCTGGCCGGTGAGCGAGGCTTGCCCTATGCCTTCGCCTCGCACTTCGCGCCGCGATACGTGCATGAGGCGATCCGGGTCTACCGTAATGCCTTCCAGCCTTCCGAGGTGCTCGACAAGCCCTACGTGATGCTGGGCGTGCCGCTGCTGGCCGCCGATACCGACGAGCAGGCGCAACACTTGGCCACCTCCGCCTACCAGCGCATCCTCTCGCTGATTCGCGGCCAGAGCCTGGTGCAGCGCCCCCCGGTGGAGTCGATGGACGGCCTGTGGCTGCCCCACGAGCGCGATGCCGTGGGCAGCTTCCTGGGCATGGCGGTGATCGGCGGGCCGCAGAAGATTCGCGCGCGGCTGGAGGTGTTGCTGGAGCAGACCGAGGCCGACGAGCTGATCTTCACCTGCGACCACTATGATTTCGCCGACCGCCTGCACGCCTTCGATATCCTTGCCAGCCTGCGTTGATCGAGGCGGCACAGCCCAAAAAACTCGAACTTGCCTGGCCGCTGTCTCTCTCAATCCTGTACCCCTCATCAACCGGAGCAGCGAGATGAAGAAGACAGCATCGGCCCACTGGCAGGGCGGCATCAAAGACGGCAAGGGCACCATTTCCACCCAGAGCGGGGTGCTTTCCGAGCAGCCCTACGGCTTCAATACCCGCTTCGAAGACAAGCCCGGCACCAACCCGGAAGAGCTGATCGGTGCGGCCCATGCCGGCTGCTTCTCCATGGCGCTGTCCAAGGAGCTTGGCGAAGCGGGCATGACTGCCGAAAGCATCGATACCAAGGCTGAAGTGACCCTGGACAAGCAGGACGGCGGCTTCGCCATCACCGCCGTGCACCTGTCGCTCAAGGCCAGGATTCCGGGTGCTGATCGCGCCGCCTTCGAAAAAGCGGTGGAGACCGCCAAGACCGGTTGCCCGGTTTCCAAGGTCCTGAACGCCGAGATCACCCTGGAAGCCGTACTGGAAGCCTGACCGGCTTCTCGTCTTCCAGCCGCTGAGCCGCCCCGCGCGGCTCAGACCGCTTGTTCCACTTTATTCAGAAACTGCCGCAGCGCAGATTCTTGCCCTGTGCCAATACGTTGCGCTCGGCATCGTAGAGCACCGCCTGACCGCGCATTACCACCGAACGGGCCTCGACGCGATAGCGCTGGCCGGCCTTGAAGTCGTCATAGCGAATGCGGATATCACAGGTCAGTTGCTGGGGCTCGGACATCATCGAGGCGCCACCGCCGCCGGCCACTTCGAAGCGATAGCGCATTTCCAGCTCATGGGCGCCAGGGGTCACCTGAAAATAACGGCCGTCATTGACGCGCTCGCGGTCCAGGCGCTCGGCCATCAGCAGGTCGATGCCTTCACCCTTGAGGTCGATCCAGGCCATGTTCGGGTCGGCGGGTGGCAGCGGCGACGCGCAGGCACCGAGGAGCAACAGGCTGGCAAGCAATAGGGGCTGGCGCATCGAAGTGTCTCCGGTAGGCGATTGTGCAGATGCAGCAGTATCGCGCAAAGCAACCGCGACTTCGCGGTAGGATGAGGCGCTTACCCTTTACATGACGACGGCCATGCTCGAGCAGTGCACCTCTCTTCTTCTCGACCTGCCGCGCCGCGCTGGGGTTCCCCTGCTGGCGCTGCTGCTGACCGGCTGCAGCACGGTCGATTACTACGGGCAACTGGCGCGCGGGCAACTGCAACTGCTCAATGCACGGCAACCGATGCAGGCCGTGATCGACGACCCGGCGACCGATGCACAGGTGCGTCAGCGCCTGGCGCTTTCCCAGGAGGCTCGCCGGTTCGCCAGTGCGCAGCTGGCGCTGCCGGACAATCGCAGCTATCGCTTGTATGCCGATCTGCAGCGGCCGTTCGTGGTGTGGAATCTGTTTGCAACGCCCGAGTTCTCGCTGCAACCACAGCTGCACTGTTTTCCCATTGCCGGCTGCGTGGCCTACCGCGGGTTCTACGAGCAGAGCCGTGCCCGCGGCGCGGCAGCCTTGCTCGAGGCCCAGGGGTTGGATACCTATCTGGGTGGCATTGAAGCCTATTCGACCCTGGGCTGGTTCGATGACCCGATCCTCAACACCATGCTGCGCTGGAGCGACGAGCGCCTGGTGGCGGTGATCTTCCATGAGCTGGCGCACCAGCAGTATTACCTGGCCGGCGACACGGCGTTCAACGAGTCCTATGCCACCTTCGTCGAGCAGGAGGGCTTGCGGCAATGGCGCGCCGCACGTGGTCTGCCAGCCGCCAAGACGCTCGGCGTGCAGCCGCGGGAGCAGTTCGCCGAGCTGGTACTGGCCAGCCGCGTGCGTCTGGAAACCCTCTACGCCAGCGACCTGGGTAACGAGGCGATGCGTGCCGGCAAGCAGGCGGAATTCGACCGCCTGCGCGCCGAGTATCGGCAACTGCGCGCCAGCCAGTGGAATGGCGTGGGTTACTACGATGCCTGGATCAACGGTCCCTTGAACAACGCCAAGCTGCTGCCTTTCGGGCTTTACGACCAGTGGGTCGCGGCGTTCGCCAGGCTGTTCGCCGAGGTCAACGGCGATTGGCCGACCTTCTACCGGCGGGTCGCCGACCTGGGTTCGTTGCCGCCAGCGCAACGGCTTATACAACTGCAGGCGTTGGCTGCTGTCCCAGAGTAGGGTCAGAACCAACTAGACGCAGAGGAAGGTCGTGATGAGAGGATGGACGGCGGTGATGCTGGTGCTGGGCGTGGTGAGCGGCAGCGCCTGGGCGGCGCCCAAATCGTGTGAAGAGCTCAAGCAGGAAATCGAAGTGAAGATCCAGGCGGCGGGCGTGGCCAGTTATACCCTGGAAATCGTGCCCAACGAAGAGGTCGAGGACGACACCATGGTGATCGGCACCTGCGACGGTGGCAGCCGCAAGGTGATCTACCAGCGCAACGACCTGACCGGCTCGCGAATGATGTAGCGGCCCACGCCGCTATCGTTTCAGCCGGCGAATGCCTGGCGCAGCTGCGCCAGGGTCTGCACATGGTGAGCCGGGCGCTCGCTGCTCAGCTCTTCCAGGCTACCGAACCCGTAACCGACCGCCACCGCCTGCACGCCGTTGCTATGGGCGCCGATCAGGTCATGCTTACGGTCGCCGATCATCAGCGTATCGGCCGGGTCCAGCCCTTCCTGTTCGAGCAGGTGAGCGATCAGTTCCACCTTGTTGGTGCGCGTGCCATCCAGCTCGCTGCCGTAGATGGCCTTGAAGTAGCGCGCGAAATCGAAGTGCCGGGCGATCTCCCTGGCGAACACCGTGGGCTTGCTGGTGGCGATGTACAGGATGCGGCCCTGATCCTGCAGCAATTGCAGCAACTCGATCACGCCGTCGAATACCTGGTTCTCGTACAGCCCGACCTCGCGGAAGCGATCACGGTAGTGATTCACCGCCTCCCAGGCGCGCGCCTCCGTCAGGCTGTAGGTATGCATGAAACACTGCAGCAGCGGCGGGCCGATGAAGTGCTCCAGCGCCACCAGGTCGGGCTCATGGATATCCAGTTTCGACAGCGCATACTGCACCGAGCGGGTGATGCCTTCACGTGGGTCGGTGAGGGTGCCGTCGAGGTCGAAGAGAACGGTGCGCTGCTGCATGTGAAGGTATCCGCTGGCCTGAATCGGCGCGGATTGTCCCGCACCCCGAGGCCCCCGGCAACTCAGGCCGCGAGTGGGCGATAGATCCAGCGCAGGCTCAGGTGAGTCAGCGGCCACAGCAGCGCCAGCAGCAGGATCCCGAACAGCACCATCAGCACCAGCACCAGAATTTCCGAGCCGGCGTACAGGGCCACCAGCAACACGAAACCCAGTACGCCGGCCACCAGCAGCCAGATCGCCATGCACACCAGGACGCTCACCAGCAGGCGGCCGATGGCCAGCCGTGGCAACTGCGCCGGCAGGGAGCGGTGGGCGGCGATCAGCGCCACCAGGCCGTACACCAACCCGACAGCACTGCTGAGCCCCAGCATCCACTCCATGCCGTAGGGGCTGATGGCGGTGGAGGGCAGCAGCGTCAGCAGCTTGGTGTAGAACACGACGAACAGCAGGCCGAAGGCCAGTGCGGTTTCACCACGGCTTATCCGAGTGGGGCCGCTCTGGAACTGGCCCGTGCGGCGCATCAGCTGCAGGCTCAGCCACAGCGGCAACAGGGTCGCCAGCATGTAGGACACCAGGTTCAGTGGCAGCATGAGCAGGGTGGGCGAGAGGCCGCTGGCGTTCTCGTACAGCCAGGGCCCTATCTGCGCCCACAACAGGTTGTAGAGCAAACCGACGACGAAAATGGCCACCAGGTAGAGGCCTACTGACAGCGCGACAAGCCGCGCCGGGCGGCTGACATCCACCAGCGCGTATCGCTGCAGGTAGTAGCGGGCGAGCAGCAGTGCGCTGCAGCCGTCGACCGCCAGGGCGCTGAGCCAATAGGCGCCCAGCTGCCACAGGTTGTTCAGGTAGGCCTGGAAATGCTCCGGCTCCAGGGTCAGCCACATGATGACCCAGTGGATCACCAGGCTTGCCGTACAGCACGCCAGTGCCGTGAACAGCAGGCGTATGGGCAGTCGCGACGGTTGGCGGGCTTCATGGGAAGTGCCGGATTCGGCCGTATTGATCGCGTAGGGATTGACCATGAAGATTCCTGATAGGCTGGAAGCAGGTAAGGGTTTTGCGAGCGGTGCGCGAGCCTTGGCGCGACGGTGGCGGCAACCAGTGCGATCGGCCGAACCGGCCACGCAGCCAGGTCAGTGGCCACATGAGTGCAGACAGGATCAGCAGGTACTCGAGGAAACGAAAGGGCAACACCACCCAGCTGCTCAGCTCATCCACCCACTGGCCGCGGGTACCGACGAAGTGGAAATCGTAATTGACCCCGGTGCTGCCACCGCCGTGGGTAACGATCTCTCGGGTCTGCAACTGCGCCCCCGCCGGGGCGAACAACCACTCCAGCGGCTTGTTGTAGACCGGATTGCCGCGGGCATCGAGGAACATCCCGACATAGGCGGTGATGGCAATCAGCACCGCCGCCGCCACCGGTTTCGCCCAGGTGATGTGCGCCTTCCAGGCAATGGCGGCGAACGCCAGCAAGACCGCGGCACTGGCTACCCCATCGATAAAGATCGCGCCCGTGAAGAACAGGTAAATGGCCAAACCGATCAGGCAGAATCCACCGGTCACGGTGGCGGCGATGGCGAAGATGGACAGAACGGTCAGGAAGCTGGAGCGTGGGCTTTTCATGGGGCGATTCTAGCGCAGGGCTCAAGGGTCAGGTGCCGTCGGTATGCAGCCGATACGTGCCGCAGCGCACGCAGCGGAACAGATATCCGGTCGGGTTGCCATCTGTGCTCAACGCTTGCATATAGGCAGGTGGCGAAAGCTGGGCAGATCCTGGGTCATCGGAAATTTTCCAGTCTGGAGTGAACGGCCTTGTGGGATGCAGCGGTTCACAGGCTGCGCGGTGATCAGCAGACCTTTTCAGCCGTCGAGCCAGCTGTCGTGGATGCCCTTGGCACGTCGGTAAAGCAGCAAGCCAATCCTGCCTGCCAGCAAGATCACCACGAAGATGCCCACGGTCAGCCAGCTGTCGCCGAAGTAGTGCTCCAGCACGACGTAAAGCAGCGCCACCGGGATGAACAGCGCGGTGTAGATCAGATAGCGTTTGATCACTGGGGCGGACACTCCTCTTGCTCGTCTTTCAATGGACATTTGACCACGGCCTTGCCGGTTTGCCACGCCGCCTGGACTGCCACGGCCTCCTTGATGGTGTTGCGGTGTGCGGCCTTGCGCGCCGCCAGTTTGGCCGCGCGGTTGGCGGTGTTGGCGGCCTGCCCGGAGAGCGTCTTGAGCGCATTGCTCGACTGGTAGACCGTCTTGCCGGTGCTCAGCATACCGGGCGCGACTGTGCCAACGGCCGCCGAAGCGGCCACATGTTTCCAGTTGATGTCGATGCAGCTCAGTTTGATATCGGTCAGCGAGCGGTCGTTGTCCCAGTTGTCTTTCATTTGGCCGAGGATCTGTTTGCCGCCCTGCATGCCCACTTCGATTGCGGCACCCAACGCGGCACGGCCAAGGAAACCGGCCACTATCACCAGCGGCACGATCAGGCCGGTAGGGTCGTAAGCCACCACCGGGTTGGCATGGGCGTACTGATAGGGGTTGCTGCCACCGGCCAGGCCGATCGGATCCTGGCTGGCATAGCGACCGAGCTCCGGCAGGTAGTAGCGATGGCGGTTGTAGTACAGACCGCTTTCCTTGTCGTGGTACTGGCCCTGGAAGCGCACTGGCTGCTCGCCTGGGCCGGTTTCATCGCGTACCGCTTGCCAGTCATCGGGGTCGGCGCGCCATTGCTGCAGACCCTTGTCATCGCTGAGGCGCAGGGGCGTGCCGATCTGGTCGTTATGGAAGAAAGCGATAAGCGGCGTGTCCAGCACTGGCCGGCAGGCATCGGGCAAGGCTTCGCCCTCTAAAGCCAGCGCGCGTCGCACCTGCAGTAGCTCCTCGCTTAGTGGCGCGCAGCGTTGCTGCAGGCGCAGCAGAGGGATGTAGCTACCGGGCTCGTGCACCAGCGTGCGCACCTGCGTGCCGTCCGCCTCGGCACATTGGCGATCGCCGTCCCAGCCGTAGCGGGTCAGTGTGTCACGGCCTCCCTGGCGCACCCGTTTGGCAATGCGCCTTCCTAAGCCGTCATAGCGGTAATGGGCCTCCAGGCTGCTGCCATCCGCCTCGTGGCGTGTGAGCTGCACTAGCCGCTGCGCGCCATCGTAGCCCAGCAGCAGCCGATGACCATCCGCTCCAACGCGTTCAATCAGGTTGCCGGCAGCGTCGAAACGATACTGGTTGCCACCGTGGGTGGTGACGCGATTGCCCGGCCACCTGGTAGCGCCGGAAGAGATCCCCGGCTCTTGTTCACGCTCGGTATGCTGGTAGCCGGAGCGGTATAACTCGCTGTCGTGGTGACTCGACCGGGCATGGCCGCCAGCCAGCTCACCGCTACTGTCCAGGCGATTGCCTGCTGGGTCGAAGACGTAGCGGCACGGTATGGCGTCGCCCTGTTTGCTGGCGACCAGACGCCCACCGGGCTCGTACTGGTAGCGGCGCGGCAGGTATTGATCATCATCGACGGCTGTCAGTTGACCCCAGGCATCATGCCGGTAACGACGTTGCCAGGCGGCGCTGACTGTGGTCAGCCGCTGTTGGGCCAGCCGCCCCAGCGGGTCGTAGCCTTGTGTCCGCTCGAACAGCACACCGGCCTGGTCGAGGCGTCGAGCGTCGCGGTGTATCTCGCGATGCAGGGCATCACGCTCGAAGGCCATTTCCACATGGGCCACGCGCACGCCGTGCAGATGACCAGGGCCGTAGGTGAGCCAGGCCAGCACCGGGGCATCGCCATAGCGGCTGAGCTGGCGCACACCCTGTTCATCGTGCTGATGGGCAACGTCGTAGACCCAGCCATCGGCGTGAACCTGGTTTTCCAGGCAGAGGTTGCCAGCCTTGTCGTAGGCCAAATGAACCTGGCATTCGGGGTTGCTGACACTGGCCAGGCGACCATCGGCGTGCCAGCAATAGCACTCGCGGCTCGGTGCTGCGAAAGGGGTGCCTGGCAGTTCACGGGCGGTCAGGCGGCCATCGCGATCATAGACATAGCGGGTTTCCAGGCCGTCGGCCTCAATCCGCGTGATGCACTCATCGGCGGCGTTGTAGCGGTAACGCTGCACGCGACCATCGAAGCCGGTCTGTTCCACCAGGCGGTCCACGACATCGTAGACGAAGCGGGCCAGTGCGCCGTTCTCATCGGTGAGCGCGCACAGGCGTCCGGCTGCGTCGTACTGGTAGTGCTGCGTGCGGCCAGCAGGATCGGTCGCCTGTACCAGGCGACCGGCATGGTCCCAGACGAACTGGGTGGCATTGCCGGCGTCGTCGCCGATTGCGGTCTGCCGGCCCTGGGCGTCGTAGCGATAGTGCAGGCGGGTTCCATCGGCAAAGATCACCGTCGTGACCTGGCCGAGCGCATCGTATTGCCAGCGGGTGACCTGCCCCATGGCATCCTGGCTGGCGACGAGCCGTCCTTCGGCGTCGTATTCGTGGCGGGTGGTATGGCCGGAGCAGTCGGTATGGCTGGTCAACTGGCCTAGGGGGCTCCACTGCATGAGGCGCACGCCACCCCAGGGATCGGTGATGGACGTTGGGCGATCCGGGAGCCTGGGGTCGCCGTAGGTGTAGCGCGTCGCGCCCGCAGGGCCTTCGACACGCAGCAGATTGCCTCGCGTGTCGCGCTCGAAGCGCCAGGTTCGCCCCGCGAAATCCACCAGCTCATCGAGCAGGTCGGTTTGCTCGTTGAGCACCTGGCGATAGCGATGTCGGCCCGGCGACTGTTCTTCACGCAAGCGCCCCTGGCCGTCTAGCCGACGACGTGTCTCGCGGCCAAGTGGATCGCGCAAAGCCACCTGACGGCCGAACAGGTCGTAGTCAAATTCGAACCGGCTGCCGTCGGCGCGTATCAGCGCCGTCCAGCGCCGTTCTCCACCTTCACCCGTGAAGTGGTAGTGCTCGATGCGCCCGATGCTGTCGATGACCTCGGTGCTGCCCTCGTGGTAGCGGAATTCGCGAGCCAGGCCGTCCTTTTCGGTTTGCCGCACCACTCGCCCAGCAGGGGTGTGCTCGTCCCATTCGTAACGCACCTCCAGCCCGCCCGGTTCACCGTGGGCGATCATGATGTGGTTGCACCAGGCGAACACCCTGACCACCTCGCCCTGGCGATTGCGTACTGCGATCAGGTCACCGCTGTCATTGAATTCATAACGCACCAGCCAGTCCAGGCCCGGTGCCTGTGGGTCGATGAGGGGCGTGGGGCCGGCATGGCTGGCGAGAACCACGCCGAACAGGCGCATGCCGTCATCATGCTCGCCTGGGTCGCAGACCATCTGGTAGACCAGCACGTAACTACGGTCGGCGCTGTCGCGGATGCTGGTCAGGTGGCCGCGTTCACCCCAGACATACTCCGTGCGATAGCCATTGCGACCGAAGGTGGCATGCAGGCGCCAGATGCCGTCCGTATGGCGTTGGAAATGAAAGTGGTCGTTGCCGTCAAGCAGGAAAATCGCGCTTTCGTCCCGCTGCTGGGCTTCGGCAATGGCGGCCCAGCGGGCATCCCATGGGCGCCAGCGCTGGGACGTTGCATTATCCTGGCCGCCGCGCCGGATCCACAGGCGCTCGCTGCCTGAATAGAAGGACACACCAGGCGCCAGGGCGGGAAAGCTGATGTGCCGTGCCTGGGCATCCACCAATACGCAGGCCTGCTCGCTCAGCTGCAACTGCATGCTTTCGCCAGGCAGCCACCAGCCCTGCCCGAGGCTGCCGACACGCGGGTTGCTGGACAGATAACCGCGCGCGAAGGCGAAGGTGTCTGGTGCGGCCAGGGCGAAATCGACCTCTTCGGGCAGCAGCTTGCAGCCCAGCATGGGATTGACGGGCTGGCCGACGCTCGGCAGGCAGGCCGAGACACGGTCTGCGATACCTACCGCTGTACTGCCAACATGCACAGTGGGTGATCCCGTGGCGATCACGCCCCCGGCGACCTTCTCTCCGACATGAGAAACCGGCAGCCCGGAACCGCTCATAGCGAGAGCCCTGCGGATGCGTGGCGCGCAGATGACTGGGTTTTATGCAGGGTAACGGATGACATGCTCATGATTTCCTATCCTGGGGGCTGGCCCGTATTGCCACGGCGACACGCGGATCGCGGGGAGAAGAGCGCGTACGGCCTCACACCGCCTCGCATATCGCTGTTCTTCGCTTGCGCGAGCCATGCCTGTGCCTAGCAGTTGATGTCGACCTTTGGCGACAGGATCTCGATCTCGCCGGCGGTGATGCGGATGGTGCTCTGACCACAGCTAAGACGGATCTCCTGGTCGGCGGTCAGCTCGATGGTCTGGGCGCCGAGGCGAATACTCTTGCCGTCCAGGGTAACGCTCGAGCCATCGTCGTTGCCGCCTACGCTGATGGCGTACTGCTCGCCCACCGAGGTGGTCTTCTTCCTCGTCACCTGGGTGCTCTGGTTGAGGCCCACCAAGGTGTTCATCATCATGCCGACGTTGAGGCTGTAGCCCAGGCCGACGTTGTCCATGCGCCCCATGCCAACGTTCTGCAGCGAGGCCATGAGGATGGTCTCGGACTTGTTCATGCCGATCTTGACCGTCTCGTTCTTGTCGACGGTCTTGCTGCGGTTACCGTGCACGGTGATGGTCTCGTGGCGATCCACGGTTTCCTTGCGGTCGCGCTTGACCTTCACGGTCTCGTCGTTGTCGATGGTCTTGCTGCGGTCATGGCCCACCCAGTGGGTCTCGTCGTTCTCGACCTCGATGTCCTGGTTGCGCTCGGCGTGAATGAACAGCTGCTCCTCGCCCCTCTTGTCCTCCATGCGGATTTCATTGAAGTTGGCCGGCGTACCGCCCTTGCTCGAACGGCTCTTGGTGCCGCTCTGGGTGGCGTTGGCGGGCAGGTCGTAGGGCACCGTCTGTTCGGCGTTGTAGACGCGACCGGTGATGATCGGCCGGTCGGGATCGCCTTCCAGGAAGCTGACGATGACCTCCTGACCAATGCGCGGAATCTGGATCGCACCCCAGTTCTTGCCCGCCCAGTTCTGCGACACGCGAATCCAGCAGGAGCTGTTCTCGTTGGACTGGTCGTGGCGGTCCCAGTAGAAGTGCACCTTCACGCGGCCGTACTGGTCGGTCCAGATTTCCTCGTCCTTGGGGCCGACCACCATGGCCGTCTGCGGGCCCTGCACTATGGGTTGTACGGTCAGCGGCAGCGGGCGGAACGCCTGGCTGGCATCGATGCAGGTCAAGGCACTGTCGAACTGGAACGCCACGCTGTCGCTGCCGCTCTCGTAACGCTCCTGGGTGATCAGGTAGGCGACGGCCACGACCAGGTACTCGCGGTTCTGATCCTCGCGCGGGTAGCCGGTCATGCTGAACAGGTTGCCGGCGCCGAGGCCGCGGGCGTTGGTTTTCAGCTGTACCCGCTCGTGCTGGGTCTGGATCGCCTCGATGCGGTTGCGGGCGTATTGCTCGCCGTCCTTGCTCTGCACGTATTCGCCCGGGTAGTCGTAGAGCGGGTAGTCGGCATTGCTGTGTGGGCGGGCAATGCTGGATCGCACCTCCAGACGCGCGCTGGGGCGCTGGAAGTCGTAGTCGTTGAGCTCCAGGGAGCCAGGTTGCACCTCGCGTGCCATGCGCCAGTCGTGAATGTGGTCGCGCTCGCGCATCTGGTCGTCGAGCGGGTAGAAGGGCACGCTGGCATAACCGGGCGCCGTGTGGTGAGCGCCGTAGGCATCGCACAGCACCAGCACATGGCGGGATTTCTCGTGGCGGAAGTAGTAGTAGATGCCTTCCTGCTCCATCAGCCGGCTGACGAAATCGAAGCTGGTTTCGCGGTACTGCACACAGTAGTCCCACTCGCGGTAGGAGCGGGTCAGGGCGTCCTCGAAGTCGGAGAAACCCAGGTCGCGGAACACCTGCTTGACGATGTCCGGCACCGTCTTGCCCTGGAAGATGCGGCAGTCGGAGGTGCGCGACAGCAGCCACAGCCAGGGCTTGAGGGTGACCTGGTAGCTGGCGAACTGGCCACGGTGGGCGGTCTGGCTGCAGCGTGCGACGATGCCGTGGAAGTAGCGGTCGCTGCCGTCGGCCAGCTGCACCGCCAGGCCCATGGGCTTGCCGAGCAACGCGTCCAGGGACAGCCCGTCGTCTTCCGAAATCAGCGCCAGTTCATGGCTGAATGGCCGACCCAGTTCGTCATGGCCCTCGAGCCGTTCCAGTACCAGGGTGTCACCGCCCAGGGGGCTGGTGATCACGGCCATGCGAGTTGCCTGGGTGATTGCCATCATGCTCCCCTTACCGGTTACTGCGTAGCCGCGATCTCGTAATGCAGGTCCTGGTTCTGCACGCTCACCTGCACGCCGGCCAGCGGTTTGCCTTCAAGCAGGCGGCCGAGGAACTCGCGGCTCATGTCCGGCAGCATGCTGTTGGTGAGGATGGCATCGATCTGCCGGCCGCCGCTCTCGTTCTCGGTGCAGCGCGATACCACCAGGTCGACCACCGCGTCGTCGTAGCTGAACGGCACCTTGTGGGTGCTTTCGATGCGCTTCTTGATGCGCTCGAGCTGCAGGCGGGTGATGGCCTTGAGCATGTCGTCCGACAGCGGGTAGTAGGGGATGGTCACCAGGCGGCCGAGCAGGGCCGGCGGGAAGATCTTCAGCAGCGGCTCGCGCAGGGCCTTGGCGATGCCTTCGGGTTCGGGCATCAGCTCCGGGTCGCTGCACAGCCCGGCGATCATCTCGGTGCCGGCGTTGGTGGTCAGCAGGATCAGGGAGTTCTTGAAGTCGATCTGGCGGCCTTCGCCGTCCTCCATCACGCCCTTGTCGAACACCTGGAAGAAGATCTCGTGGACGTCCGGGTGGGCCTTCTCGACCTCGTCGAGCAGCACCACGCTGTAAGGGCGGCGGCGTACCGCCTCGGTCAGCACACCGCCCTCGCCGTAGCCGATGTAGCCCGGTGGCGCGCCCTTGAGGGTGGACACCGTGTGGGCTTCCTGGAACTCGCTCATGTTGATGGTGATGACGTTCTGTTCACCGCCATACAGGGCTTCGGCCAGGGCCAGGGCAGTTTCGGTCTTGCCCACGCCGGAGGTGCCGGCGAGCATGAACACGCCGATCGGCTTGTTGGGGTTGTCGAGCCCGGCGCGGGAGGTCTGGATACGCTTGGCGATCATTTCCAGGGCGTGGTCCTGGCCGATGATGCGCTTCTTCAGGTGCGCATCCAGCTTGAGAACGGTCTCGATCTCGTTGCGGGCCATGCGCCCGACCGGAATGCCGGTCCAGTCGGCGACCACCGACGCCACCGCCTGGTAATCGACGGTCGGCAGGATCAGCGGGTCTTCGCCCTGCAAGGCGCTCAGGCGGCTCTGCAGATCGGCCAGTTTGCTGCGCAGGGCGGCGTGCTCCTCGTCGCTCAGGTGGGCGTCGCCCGTCTCGCGGCTGGTGTCGTCCACCGGCTCGGCGGCAGCGCGCAGGCTGGCGCGGGTGGCCAGCAGTTCGTCGACCAGTGCCTTCTCCTCACTCCAGCGTGCCTCCAGGCCGGCCAGACGGCTACGCTCCTCGGCCAACGCCGACTCGCTGTCGCGGCGACGGCTACCGATGTTCACGCCGATGGCTTGTTCGCGGCCAATGATCGCCAGCTCGGTTTCCAGGGCTTCGATGCGCCGACGGCTGTCGTCCACCTCGGCGGGCACCGCGTGCAGGCTGATGGCCACGCGGGCGCAGGCGGTGTCGAGCAGGCTCACCGACTTGTCCGGCAACTGGCGCGCCGGGATGTAGCGGTGCGATAGCTTGACCGAGGCTTCCAGGGCCTCGTCGAGAATCTGCACCTGGTGGTGCTTCTCCATGGTCGCGGCGACGCCGCGCATCATCAGAATCGCCCGGTGCTCGGAAGGCTCGTCCACCTGCACCACCTGGAAGCGGCGGGTCAGGGCCGGGTCTTTCTCGATGTGCTTCTTGTACTCGGCCCAGGTAGTGGCGGCCACGGTGCGCAGGGTGCCGCGGGCCAGCGCCGGCTTGAGCAGGTTGGCGGCATCACCGGTACCGGCCGCGCCACCGGCGCCGACCAGGGTATGGGCTTCGTCGATGAACAGGATGATCGGCTTCGGTGAGCTCTGCACGTCCTCGATGACCTGGCGCAGGCGCTGCTCGAATTCACCTTTCATGCTGGCGCCGGCCTGCAGCAGGCCGACGTCCAGGCTGCGCAACTCGACGTCCTTGAGGCTCGGCGGCACGTCGCCGGCGACGATGCGCAGGGCGAAACCTTCGACCACCGCGGTCTTGCCGACGCCGGCTTCACCGGTAAGGATCGGGTTGTTCTGCCGGCGACGCATGAGGATGTCGACCAGCTGGCGGATCTCGTCGTCACGGCCGACGATGGGGTCGAGCTTGCCGCTACGGGCCTGCTCGGTGAGGTCGACGGTGAAGCGCTTGAGCGCTTCCTGCTTTCCCATGGCGCTGGGTGCGATGGCGCCGCTGGCTTCGCCGGGTGCAGCGCCAGCCTGGAAGCCGTCGGTGGCGGCCAGGGCGTTTTCCGGCGAGGTGCCGACCACTTCGTCGAAGCGCTCGGTCAGGGTCTCGACCTTGAGCTTGTCGAACTCCCGGGAGATGGCCAGCAGGGCGTTGCGCAGGCTTGGCGTCTTGAGGATGCCGACGATCAGGTAGCCGGTGCGCACCTGGCTTTCGCCGAACATCAGGCTGCCGTACACCCAGCCGCGCTCGACCGCTTCCTCGACGTGGGAGGACAGGTCGGTGATCGAGGTGGAGCCACGCGGCAGGCGATCCAGGGCCTCGGTGATGTCCTTGGCCAGGCGCGCCGGCTCGATGCTGAACTGGCGGATGATCTGGTGCAGGTCGGAGTCCTGCAGTTGCAGGATCTGGTGCAGCCAGTGGCTCAGCTCGACATAGGGGTTGCCACGCAGCTTGCAGAATACGGTGGCGGCTTCGATGGCCTTGTAGGCGACGCTGTTGAGCTTGCCGAACAACGCGGCGCGACTGATTTCACCCATTTTCCTGTCCTCTAATTCGGGGTAGTGAGCGGCTGGGTAGCGACATGGTGTCGGTCCAGCAGCAGATCCTTTGCATCCTCGCCCGGTTTGCCGAGCCAGGTATCGAAGCCGAGTCGGCAACCGCCATCCAGCGATGCGGGCGGTACCTCCTCCTGTTTGAGCACCAGGTTGGTGTCCCAGTCCAGTTCCATGCCGACGTACTCGGCGACCCAGGCCCCCAGCTCGGCGAGCAGCGGCTGATAGGGCAAGAAGCGGCGGTATTGCGCCAGGCTGAGCGGGCCGATGCGCAAGCGGAATTTGTGCTGCCGGTCCCACACGTGGGTGCCCAGGCACAGGTCCATGCCGAGGGTGCAAGTGCTGGCGCCCAGGCGGCTGTACTCGGGCAACGGCAGCCACTGGCCGACGTATTCCTCGAGCGCCACCGGCACGCCGAAGTACTCGGCGAGGATGGCCTGCAGGCCATCGGGGTAGCGGGTCTGGGCGGCCAGATGGCCGGTGAAGTAATAGCGCGCCGCATCCGGGATCGGGCCCTGGCCGAGCAGGCTGTGCATGCCGCGGCCGGACAGTGCGCCGAGGCGCGGTGACCAGTAGTCGTCTGCGGCGCGATCCTGGGCCACCGTTGGCCGGGCCTCGGCCCAGGCGCGGTAGAACAGGGTCAGCAGGCGATGATTGAAAACGTCGAGAAAGCGTTTGAAGGTAGCGTCGCCGTGATGGCGCTGGCGCTCGCGGGCATGCTCGGTCAGGTGGATCGGCAACGGCCCGTTGGGCCCGGTAAGGCCGAAGAAGAACTGCTCGATGCGCGGCGTGCCGGTGCTGTCGTGGATGACGCTGGCCAGGGTCGAGGGCGCGAAGCCGCAGTCCGGCTTCTGGCCCAGGCGCAGCGGGTCGTCGACCAGGCGCACGGAATGGCCCAGGCGCGGGCTTTCGGGGTATTCGCACTCGATGCGCCGCATGGCCTGGAAGAAGTCATAGTTCCAGGGCGCGTCGGCCATCGCCGCCAGGCTGTTCACAGCGTCGGCCGACATCCGGGCTTGGCCCTCCAGCGCATCACTTCACCGCGTTCGCTGGTGCGCAGCACCGTCTCGGTGAAGCTGTTGATGGATACGTAACGGGTCAGGAAACGCTCCAGCACCGAGCCGAGCAGGAACACGCCGGTACCACGGAAGGCGTTCTCGTCGAACTCCAGGCCGATCTCCAGGCCCCGGCCGAAGACGATCGGCCCCGGCATCGGCAGGCGTCGCGTGCAGGGCTGGGCGGTGACCTGGCGCAGGCCGTCGATCTGCAGCTGCAGGGCGTTGTCACCGGCATCGCCGTACAGGCGCAGCAGTTCACGCAGGGCGGCGGCGCCCTGGCCCTGCTCGCTGAGCGACAGGTAGTTGAGCGACAGCTGGCTGATCAGGCGCCAGGCGCTGGCGTCGTGGGCGCGGCTGGCCCGTGGGCGGCTGGGGCCGGCCAGGCAGCGCACGGCGACTACCGGGGCGCTGTCTTCCAGGGTGAAATCGCTGCGCGTGCCACCGGTCGGCATCGACAGTGGCAGGTCACGGTTGGTGCACAGCGCACCGATGCCCAGCTGGCGCAGGTCGTGGCGATAGGGCGCCTGGTTGGCGTCGACCAGGGAGATGAAGGTCTCGCTGCCCACGTAGGTGGAGCGCGGGCCGTTGCGCCGCTGCTTGCTCGACAGCACCCGCGGTTCGCGACGCAAGCTGTACCAGGCCTGTTCACGGCCATAGCGTGACGGATCGCGCACCGCGTAGAAGGGCTGGAAGGGCTGCTCGGGGCCGCTGCCATGGCCGCTGACTTCGGTGATCGAGTGGATCTCGAAGTCCTGCGGCCGGGTGCGGTCGGCGATGATCTGGTGCTCGTGCACGCGATCGCTCAGGTGGATGCGGTCGGCACGGCGGGCGAACAGGTTGATCGCCGGGGTGCAGAACAGCCGGAACTGCTCGGCACCGATGCTGTTTTCCAGGCTGTTGTCGAGGCGGTTGAACAGCACCACCAGCTCCAGCTCCTGGCTGGCATTGCGCTGCACGGCGCGCTTGAGGCCGGTCAGCTCGACGAACAGGAAGCGGTTGGGCAGGGCGAAGTACTCCTGCAGCAGGCGGTAGCCCTGGAAGGCGCGGGGCACCACCGGTAGGGCGGCGTCCTGGTCGTCGAAGCCGCGCGGGCGCAGGCTGTCCGGCGGCAGGCGCTCGACCCAGGAGCCGTCCACGGCGCGCACGAACAGCGCGCAGACATTGCCCATCAGCTGTTCGTAGAGGCGGAACGGCTGCTCGTCGGCGCCGTGCAGGAAGAAGGTCAGGGTATCCAGGTCCAGGGCGTTGAACGCCAAACCGGCACCGGTACGCAGGCGCAGCCGCACGGCGGCCTTGGCGCCGGGCTCGCTGGCGGCCAGGCGGCCGAGCTGGGTGCTCGGGTTGCCGAAATAGCTGGCCTGGGTGACCTCCAGCGGCCACAGGGTGACCGGCTGGCAGGTGCGGTATTCGCAGGCGGTCTGCGCCTCGCTGCCCAGGGCGCCGCGCAGTGAGGCGCCGCGCTCGAGGGTGAAGCCGCTGCTCAGCGAGCCCTCGTTGGGATCGGCGCACAGCTGTACCACGGTCATCGACGGGGTCGGCGCCAGGTAGTGCGGGTAGGCGATTTCCAACAGGTTGTGGGTGAAGGTCGGGTATTCGGCGTCGAGCTTGAGCTGCACCCGTGCCGTCAGGTAGGCGAAACCTTCGAGCAGACGTTCCACGTAGGGGTCGGCACATTCGACCCCGGACAGGCTCAGGCGGCTGGCGATCTTCGGGAATTCGCCGGCGAACTCCTCCGCGCTTTCGCGGATGTGCTGCAGCTCCTGGTTGTAGTAACCGAGCAGGCGCGGGTTCATCGGCGTCTCCGTGAGGCGTCGGCGGGCAGCACCTGGACGTGCCCGGTTTCCAGGTCCAGCTCGGTGGTCAGCAGCAGGCGCAGCGGCATCGGGTGCGCCCAGAGATCACCCTCGATCTCGAAACTCAGGGAGTTGTGGCTCATTTCCTCGGCTTCCTGGCGGGCGCGCACGCGCAATGACGAGCGCACGATACGCGGCTCGAAGTCGGCGATGGCCTTGGTCAGCAGGCGCTCGACCGCCGGGATGTCGATGCTCGAAGCGCTGTGCCCGGCCAATGGCGGCAGGCCGAAATTGACCACCGAACTGCCGGCCCGGGTCAGGGCCTCGTCGTCGCTGGTCAGCGGAGCGATGGTGTTGAACAGCCAGGCCAGGTCGCGCAGCACCGAGGCGCGCAACTGGTTGAGGGTCAGCACGCGCTTGTCGACGCTCTCCGCCGGGTTGCTCGGGTCGTCGTCGAGCAGACGGTCGAGCAGGGCGGGCTGCAGGCGTTCCTGGCGTTTCAGGTCGGCCATGCCGCAGCATTCCCGTGCTCGAAACTCAGCGTGCGCAGATCGAA
The DNA here is from genome assembly GCF_001839655.2 of Pseudomonas argentinensis. NCBI lineage: Bacteria > Pseudomonadati > Pseudomonadota > Gammaproteobacteria > Pseudomonadales > Pseudomonadaceae > Phytopseudomonas > Phytopseudomonas argentinensis. The sequence continues at coordinate 338,306 of NZ_CP056087.1, read as the reverse complement.
CAGCGCCTTCTCGCCCTCATCGAAGGCCAGCAGGCGCTGGCCGAGCGGTACACCGTTGTCCTGCCATTCGGTCTTGCGGGCCAGGCGCAACGCACCATCGCTGCTGGCATGGGTGCCAGGATAGCGACTGGGGATCAGCGCCACGGTGCTGCCGCCGTTGGTCAGGGTCAGCTGGGCCGGCAGCCAGACCAGATCACGCAGGTCGCTGGGCGCTTCGACGCTGAGGCTGGCGATGTTTTCCATGGGCAGCCAGACGTAGCGGCCGTTGACGATCAACTCGAGCACCGGGCCGAGGCGCGGGTCGGCATCGGCCAGCCAGGTGAACGCGCTGTCGTCGAGCTTGCCCGGCACCGCGCTAGCGGCTTCGAAGGCCTGGTCGCGCAGGCTCTGGGCCGCAGCGGCATTGCCCTGGGCATCCTGCTCGAGGGCGAGGATCAGCGGCGCCACCCACTCGGCGGGCTGGCCGAGCACCACGGGCGTGGTCTTGCCGGCGAACACCTGCTCGCGCAGGGCTTCGCAGTTCAGCGCCGTGCTGTAGGTCTGCACCATGGGCAGGCAGGCGGCGTCCAGCTCGCCGGCCACCTTCAGCTGGTTCTGCGCGCGGCTCCATTGGCCCATCACCGCCAGCAACTGGAACAGGAATACCCGCAGCTCGGCCTTGGCGGGTTGCGCCCGAACCTGATCCTGCAGCGCCTTCAGCGCATCGTCGAGCTGTGCGTTACGCAGGTATTGTTCGGCAGTCATCGTCGGTCCCTGTACTGGCGCGGTCACCGCTGTACTGCGGTGATCCTTCGGCGCGCCCTTCCTGCGTGGGCAAGGGCTGGCGCGCCATCGAGAAATTCGTTCTGGTCAGAACCAGCGATGCCCGGCGCAGTGCCGGGCATCGCTGTGTACCCGCAAGGCGGGCGGTGTTACACCTTGACGTTCTGGCGGATGTTCCAGCCGTACTTGACCGGGCCGCCGTCTTTGGCGCCGTCGGCTTTCTGCGGCTGGTAGTCGACCAGCACCTGAGCGAAGTTCAGGGTGACGTTTTCGGTCAGGCGATCTTCGCCACCGCTACCGCCAGTGCTGATGGACGAAACCATTACTTCCTTCAGGGTGATGATCAGGTACTCGACCTGAGAATCGCCACCAGCCTTGCGGATGGTCAGCTTGGCTTCCGGATAATGCTTGCCGCTGGAGCAGGCCATCATCAGGTTGGGGCTGGATTTGTCGACGTACTTGGTCAGCGACAGATCCTGAATGTTGACCTTGCCGGCACCGCCGCCACCGCCAACGTGCATGGAGCCGGATTGGCTCATGCCCCAGCTCCAGGCCAGCACGTCGATTTCGTCGGCGTGGGTCTTGTCCTTGGACTCGCCCTTGACGTCGCCAATCTTGATGAACATATCAACAGCCATCATTCCTCCTTTCGTGGCTTTTGCCACTCTGTTTCAGCTACGCCCGCCGGTGCGGGCGCCACAGTGACGAGCCTCAGGCCCCCTTGGCCGAAGGCAGTTTGGATACCAGGCGCAGCGACACGGTCAGCCCTTCGAGCTGGTAGTGCGGGCGCAGATAGAACTTGGAGCTGTAGTAACCGGGGTTGCCCTCGATTTCCTCGACCACCACTTCCGCTTCGGCCAGCGGGTGCTGGGCCTTGGTGGTTTCGGTGGAGTGCGCCGGATCACCGTCGACGTAGTTGAGGATCCAGTCCTGCAACCAGCGTTGCATCTCGTCGCGCTCTTTGAACGAGCCGATCTTGTCGCGCACGATGCACTTCAGGTAGTGGGCGAAGCGGCAGGTGGCGAACAGGTACGGCAGGCGCGCGGCCAGGTTGGCGTTGGCGGTGGCGTCCGGATCGTCGTACTCGGCCGGCTTGTGCAGCGACTGGGCACCGATGAAGGCGGCCAGGTCGGTGTTCTTCTTGTGCAGCAGCGGCATGAAACCGTTCTTCGCCAGCTCGGCCTCGCGGCGGTCGGAGATGGCGATCTCGGTCGGGCACTTCATGTCCACGCCACCGTCGTCGGTGGGGAAGGTGTGCGCCGGCAGGTTCGGCACTTCACCGCCCGACTCCACGCCGCGGATGCGCGAGCACCAGCCGTAGAGCTTGAACGAACGGTTGATGTTCACCGCCATGGCGTAGGCCGAGTTGGCCCAGGTGTACTTGCTGCTGTCGGCGCCGTCGGTTTCTTCCTCGAAGGCGAACTCTTCGACCGGATCGGTCTTCGCGCCGTAGGGCTGGCGCGCCAGGAAGCGCGGCATGGTCAGGCCGATGTAGCGCGAGTCCTCGGAGTCACGCAGCGAGCGCCAGCCGGCGTACTCGGGGGTGGTGAAGATCTTGGTCAGGTCGCGGGGGTTGGACAGTTCCTGCCAGGAACCCATGCCCATGACCGTCGGCGAGGCCGCGGAAATGAACGGCGAGTGCATGGCCGCGGAGATCTTGGCGATCTCGCCGAGCAGTTCGACGTCCGGTGGCGACTGGTCGAAGTAGTAGTCGCCCACCAGGCAGCCGTAGGGCTCGCCGCCGAACTGACCGTATTCCTCTTCGTAGAGCTTCTTGAAGATCGGGCTCTGGTCCCAGGCGGTGCCCTTGAATTTCTTCAGGGTCTTGTGCAGCTCCGGCTTGGAGATGTTGAGCACACGAATCTTCAGCTGCTCGTCGGTCTCGGTGTTGTTGACCAGGTAATGCAGGCCACGCCAGGCGCTTTCCAGCTGCTGGAAGTCCGGGTGGTGCATGATCAGGTTGACCTGGGCGGTGAGCTTGGCGTCGATCGCGGCGATGATCGATTCCACCGACTTGATGGCGTCGTCGGAGATCAGGTCGGTCTTGCTCAGGGCATGTTCGGCCAGGGTGCGCACGGCGGTTTCCACCGCTTCACGGGCGCGTTCGGTCTTGGGTTTGAATTCCTGCAGCAGCAGCGAGGCGAATTCGCTGGTCTGTTCGGAGGTGGCGAGCGACTGCTCGGACGCCTGGGTCTGTTGGCTCATCGGGGGCGTCCTCTTAGGCTTGTGGCTCGTTGTCTTGGGGCTTGGGCGCGCTGGCCAGGGCCTGCAGCAGGGCCGGGTCCTTGATCGCCTTGATGATCAGTTCCTCGGCGCCGGTCTTGCCGTCCATGTAGGTCAGCAGGTTGGCGAGCTGGGTGCGCGCTTCGAGCAGCTGGTTGAGCGAGTCGACCTTGCGGGCGATGGCCGCCGGGCTGAAGTCGTCCATGCTCTCGAAGGTGATGTCCAGGCTCAGGTTGCCTTCGCCGGTCAGCGCGTTGGGCACGTGGAAGGCCGCGCGTGGCTTCATGGCCTTGAGGCGCGAATCGAAGTTGTCGGCGTCGATTTCCAGGAACTTGCGGTCGGCGACGGCGGCCAAGGGCTCTGCCGGCTTGCCGGCGAGGTCGGCCATCACGCCCATGACGAAGGGCAACTGCACCTTTTTCTCGGCGCCGTACAGCTCCACGTCGTACTCGATCTGCACCCGCGGGGCGCGGTTGCGTGCGATGAATTTCTGGCTGCTGGTGGTGTTGCTCATGTTGCTCCTCCTGTGCATGGGCACTGGCTTCTGCGGCCAATGGCCGGTAGCTGTGTGCGTAGGCCTTCCCTGAAGATCCGCCGCACGTTAGTCGTATTCGGGGCCGCGCAGGTTTTCGAACTGCGACATACCGTCGGGAATCAGATTGCGCACGATTTCCGCGAAATCCGCGGTGACCAGCTTCTGCGCGCGCGTCAGTAAGACCGGGACCGGGCTGGAAGGTTCGTGCTGGGCGTAATATTCGAGCAGGCGATCGAGGGTGCGCAGCACGTCGTCGCGGCTGGCGATACGACCCGGTGCCGCGGGTGCCTGGTGCGCCGCCTGCTGGGGGCTGGCATCACTGTCGTCTGAATCGTGGTGCGCGGGCAGTTCGTCCGTGGACGGGGCGTCATCGCCGGCCGCGGGCGCCTGGTCATTGAAGATCTGCCGGGCGTGGCGCAGCACCTGCTTGAGCGATTCCAGATTGGCGCTCTGCGCCGAGCCAACCCGCTCGCTGAGCAGCCCTTCGATATCGGCCAGCGCCGCGGCGGCTTCGTCGAGTGCGACGCGGGTGCTGTCGAGCAGCTCGGCGTCGGTATCCAGAAAGGCGCCGCGCAGCTGCTCGGGTGACAGGGTCTCGCTGGCGAAGCGCTGCAGATCCGCGGCGTTCAGGGCGGCGCGAATGCTCACCGCACCAAAGGCCCGCGAGCGGGTGATGCTGGCTTCGCGCAGCAGCACGATCACCGGCTCGGCGCTCAGGGCATTGAGCGCGTTGATGCGGATGGTCGGGTCGTTGTCATCGTCGGCGTCGAGCTGCGGGTAGACGCCCTCCCAGTACCGGGTCAGCAGCTCGCGTACCAGGGTCAGGCCCTGGGCCAGGCCGTTGAGGCCGTCGAGGGCGATGGCGCTCTGCAGGTACAGGCTGGCCAGGCGCAGGTCCTTGCTTCGGGCGAACAGGTCGCTGGCGCGTTCACGCACCTGCCGCCAGTCCGGCGGCTCGGCGGCGATGACCGACTGGCCCATCTGGCGCTCCGGCTGGCCCTGGGCGAGGCGCTCGAGCTCGAGAAAATCGGCGTCGTATTCCAGGTCGTCCCCGTGGGGGAGTTCGTCGGATACCGGGTTGAGCAGGTGCGACACATCCACCACGTCAGGTGCTCTCCATGTCAGGCCCAGGGGTCTAATGAGCGCTCGCCGCAAACAGCCTGGCGGCCCGTGCTCATGACGAAGGTGGCTAAATGCCACTATTCAGGCGGGGTTCGGTGCAGATCGGCGCCATTCTCCGAGTGCTCTTTGAGCATTGTCAAGCGAGGGCAAGGCGGTAGAAACTGTCGCGATGCACAGTATTTCTGTCTTCTGTGCGGTGACTCACAACCGTCTCGAATTTATTCCCGTCCGACCATTGAACCGTCTCGATTAAGGGAAAAAAATAGAGCGCTTTGGCTATTGACGATTGCCCTCGTCGATGGCGCTTTAGTTTTTCCGGCCGCACTGCAAGGAGCCGCAATGCCGTTGCGCTTGTTCATCACCACGTACCACAAGCTGACCCCCGGGCAACGGGCCGAGGTCGAGCTCGATCGCGGTGAGCTGAAGATCGGGCGCAGCGCCGGCAATGACTGGGTGCTGCCCGACCCGGAGCGGCTGGTCTCCAGTCAGCACTGCGTCATCCAGTATCGCGACGGCACCTACTACATCACCGATACCAGCACCAACGGGGTGATCCTGCAGAACGCCGGCACCCGCCTGCGCCGCGGCAGCAGCGAGCCGCTGGCAGATGGCGAGGTGCTGAAGATCGGCGAGTACGAGATTCGCGTGCAGATCAGCGGCATCAGTGTGGCGCCTGCCGCGCCGCCGGCATCCGGCATGGCCGACGACCCGTTCAACAGTTTCGAGGCGCTGCTCAGCCGCAGTGCCCAGCCGCTGGAGATGCCGCCGGTCAGTCCTGGGCCTGCTGCACCGGCGCCGCGTCGCGATTCGCCGTTCGACACCAAGCCGGATCTGTTCGACTTCCTCAGCCCGCCGCCGGCGGTGGCGCCATCGGTGTCCGACCATGTGCCGGCGCAGCAGCACGACTTCCGCCCGCCGCGGCCTTCGCAGCCGGCGCCTGCCGCCGTGCCCGACGCGGCGCCGGCCGCGGTGATCCCGGGGGACTGGGATCCGTTCGCCGACCTGCAGGCCGCGTCGAAGTCTCAACCCCTTCCTGGTCCTTTCGCCGCGCCACCGCAAGTGGATGCGTTGCAGATTCCCGATCCCTTCGCCGAACCGCCGAAGGCGCAGGCCCCGCCGATCCCGGATCCGTTCGCCGATCTGGCACCGATGCCGGCGGTGGAAATCCCGCCCTTCGCCGTGCAAGAGTCGCCGGTGCAGCCACTGCCCAGTGTCGAACCCGTCACGACGCCCCAACCTGCACCTGCTGCCCAGGGTGCACTTGGCGATGACCAGTTGCTGGAGGCCTTTCTGCGCGGCGCCGGCCTGCAGCACCTGCGTCTGGACCGTGCGGCCGCAGCGGCGCAGATGGAGGCCATCGGCCGCAGCTACCGGCTGATGGTCGAGGGGCTGATCGACGTGCTGCGTGCGCGGGCCAGCCTCAAGGGCGAATTCCGCATGGCGCAGACCATGATCCAGCCGGTGCAGAACAACCCGCTGAAGTTCGCCCCCAACGTCGACGAAGCGCTGCTGATGCTGCTGCGTCATGACAACCAGGCATTCATGGCGCCGGATCAGGCGGTGGGCGAAAGCTTCGACGACCTGCGCGCCCACCAGTTGGCGCTGATGGCGGGCGTGCAGGCGGCCATCAAGTATTTGCTCGCGCGCTTTGAACCGCGTGAACTGGAAGGGCGTCTGAACAAGCCGAGCGGGCTCTCGGCACTGTTGCCCAATGGCCGTCGGGCGCACTATTGGGAGCTGTTTACCGAGCTGTACGCGACCATTTCCCAGGAGGCCGAGGACGGTTTCCAGGAACTGTTCGGTCGTGAATTCAGCCGTGCCTACGAAGAACACATTGCGAGACTGAGGGGCCGTTGAGGCCACACGGCCCACCGCGTCGTGAGGGGCCAGCGGTAACCATCGAGGAAGCGTTATGCCAAGGATTTTGACACTGCTGGTCTTTCTGCTGCTCGGCGCCTGCGCCTCGGGGCCGAAGGAGCCGGTGCCCACCACCGTCGAATTGCAGCTACAGGCCAGCCGCGACCTCAACCCGGCGCTCGACAGCGCGGCTTCACCGGTCTGGGTGCAGATCTACCAGCTACGCAATGCCTCGACCTTTTCCCGTGCCGACTTCTTCTCGCTGGTCGACCGCGCCGACGCCACCCTGGCTGGCGAGCTGATCGAAACCGAGCGTTTCGTGATGCGCCCCGGCGAAACCCAACGCAGATCGCTGACCCTCGACGACGCTACCCGCCACCTTGGCGTGGTGGTGGCCTACCGTGCCCTCGATCGTTCGATCTGGCGCCAGGTCATCGAAATTCCTGCCCATCAGGCCAGCGCCCTGCGCTTGCAGCTGGACGCCTATGCCATCAGCGCCGCGCCGCTGCCCCCTCTTGAGTGACTGGAGACCCGTTCATGTCCTGGAACAATCGTGTGGTTTGGTCGGAGGGAATGTTCCTGCGACCGCAGCACTTCCAGCAGCAGGATCGCTACATCGAAACCCTGGTCGAAAGCCGCAGCCATGCCGTGCAGCCCGGCGCCTGGGGCTTTTCCCAACTGCTGATCGACAGCGCCCTGCTGGCCCAGGGCAAGCTGGCGATCCTCTCGGCGCGCGGCCTGCTGCCGGATGGCACACCCTTCAACATTCCCGAGAACGATGCTGCGCCAGCGCCGCTGAACATCGACGAGAACCTGCGTGACGGCATCGTCTACCTCGCTCTGCCGCTGCGCCGCGCCGGTCTGCGCGACACCGTGGAAGCCGGCGAGCCGCTCGGCTCGGCGCGCTACCTGAGCAGCGTGCATGAAGTGCGTGACGACAACTCCTCGCTGGAAAGCCGTGCGCCAGTGGCCATCGGCTCCCTGGCGCTGCGCCTGATCACCGAGCGCGACGGCCTTGATGAGCATGCCGCGATCGGCGTAGTGCGCGTGGTGGAGAAGCGCGAGGACCGCAGCCTGCTGCTCGACGACAATTATATTGCGCCGCTGCTCGATGTTGGCGTCTCGCGGCCGCTGTCCGGTTTTCGCCACGAACTGCTCGGCCTGCTGCATCAGCGCGGCGAAGCTCTGGCCGGGCGGGTGGTGGCGTCCGGCGCTGGCGGCGCTTCGGAAATCGCCGATTTCCTGCTGCTGCAACTGGTCAACCGCGCCCAGCCGCTGGTCGCGCACCTGGCGCGCATCGCCCCGCTGCACCCGGAAGTGCTGTACCGCGAACTGGTGGCGCTGGCCGGTGAGTTCTCGACCTTTACCGCGGCCGAACGCCGGCCGGGCGAGTACCCGGTGTACGAACACGACGACCTGACCAGCACCTTCGCGCCGGTGATGCTGGCGCTGCGTCAGGCACTGTCGATGGTCATCGACAGCCGCGCCATCCCGATTCCCATCGTCGAGAAATCCTACGGCGTGCACGTGGCGATGCTCGCCGACAAGTCGCTGCTCGACTCGGCCAGCTTCATCCTCGTGGTGCGGGCCGACGTGCCGGGCGAAAGCTTGCGTGGGCATTTCCCGCAGCAGGCCAAGATCGGCTCGGTGGAGCACATCCGCGACCTGGTCAATCTGCAACTGCCGGGCATCGGCCTGCTGCCGCTACCGGTGGCGCCGCGCCAGCTGCCGTACCACGCCGGCTCCAACTATTTCGAACTGGACCGGGGCAGCGATCACTGGAAGCAGCTGATCCACTCCGGCGGTTTCGCTTTCCATATCGCAGGCCAGTTCCCGGGCCTGAACCTGGCCTTCTGGGCCATCCGAGGCTGACGCGCGATGACCATCGACGATCCATTTGGCGCCCTGCCCGGCCAGACCGGCAAGGGCAGCGACCCGGCGGGCAACGACCGCACCATGATCATGCCGCGCCCCGGTGGCCGCACCGCCGAACCCGCGCGTCCGGCGCCCGCCGGCTCGCCGCCGCCAGCCATGCCCAGCGCGCCGCCGCTGGCTGCCCGTGGCCTGGGCCTGAACCCCATCGAAGCCGCCGCAGGTCCCATGCTGGCGCTGCTCACCCGCCTGCGCAGCACCATTTCCCATCCCGCGCCGGCCAGCCTGCGCGCCCAACTGCTCGGCTACCTGCGCCAGTTCGAAGACAAGGCCCGCGCCGCCGGGGTGGCTCAGGACGAAGTGATGCTGGCGCGCTACGTACTCTGTACCGCCCTGGACGAAGCCGTGCTCAGCACGCCCTGGGGTAGCGCCAGCGACTGGAGCAAGCAGAGCCTGCTGATCACCCTGCACAACGAAGCCTGGGGCGGCGAAAAGGTCTTTCAGCTGCTCGACCACTGCCTGCAGAACCCCCGCCAGCGCCTCAACCTGCTGGAGCTCCTGTACCTGTGCATCAGCCTCGGCATGGAAGGCCGCTACCGGGTCATGCAGGACGGCCGCAGCCAGCTCGACGCCCTGCGCGAGCGGGTGGCGGCGACCATCCGCAGCAGCCGTGGCGAGATCGAGCGCGAGCTGTCGCCGCACTGGCGCGGCCTGGTGGTCGCCCGTGATCGCCTGCGCCAGTTCCTGCCGCCCTGGGTGGCGGTGGCCATCGGCCTGGCGATCCTGCTGGTGCTGTTGTTCGGCCTGCGCATGAAGCTCGCCGCCGAGGCTGAACCGGTGTTCCGCAACCTGCATGCCCTGGGTGACGTGCCGGTGCAGACCATCGACCGCCCGGCCCAGCAGCCACGGATCGTCGAGCGGCCGCGCCTGGCCGGTTTCCTGGCCGAGGAGATTCGCGCCCAGAAGGTGGCGGTGGAAGATGCCGTCGACCGCTCGGTGGTGACCATTCGCGGCGACCAGCTGTTCGCCTCCGGCAGTGCGTCGATCGCCGACGACTTCCAGCCGTTGCTGCTGCGCATCGCCGAAGCCATTCGCAAGGTCAACGGCCGGGTGCTGGTCACCGGCCATAGCGACAACCGACCCATCGCCACGCTGCGCTATCCGTCCAACTGGAAGCTCTCCCAGGACCGCGCCCAGCAGGTGATGGACGTGCTGGCGGCCAAGACCGGCCAGCCCGCGCGCTTCCGCGCCGAGGGGCGCAGCGATACCGAGGCGGTGGCGTCCAACGACACGGCAGAAGGCCGCGCGCGTAACCGCCGGGTGGAAATCACAGTCTTTGCGGAGGGCGTCGAGTGAAGGCGTTGTTCGGTTTCATGGCCCGTTGGGTCATGCCGGTGCTGGGCCTGATCGCGCTGGCACTGGTGATCTGGTTCATCGGCCCGCTGATCGCCATCGGCGGTTTCGAGCCACTGGCGAGCACTACGGCGCGCTGGACGCTGATCATCCTGCTGTTCGCCGCATGGGCGGCCTGGCGGGTAATGCGCATCCTCCAGGCGCGGCGCAATGCGGCCAAGGTCATGCAGGGGCTGGTCGAGGTCGCGCCGGATCCCACCAGCGTGGCCACCGCCGAAGAGCTGGCCACCCTGCGCCAGCGCATGGACGAAGCGCTTAACCTGCTCAAGCGCGCCAAACTGGGCGGCGGTGAGCGGCGCAATCTCTACGAGCTGCCCTGGTACGTGATCATCGGCCCGCCCGGCTCCGGCAAGACCACCGCGCTGGCCAACTCCGGGCTGCGTTTCCCGCTTGCCGAGCAGATGGGCGCCGGCGCCGTGCGCGGCGTGGGCGGCACCCGCAACTGCGACTGGTGGTTCGCTGACGAAGCGGTGCTGCTCGACACCGCCGGCCGCTACACCACCCAGGACAGCCACGCGGCGGTCGACAAGGCCGCCTGGCTGGGCTTCCTGGGCCTGCTGAAGAAGCAGCGCTCGCGCCGGCCCATCGATGGCGCGTTCGTGGCCATCAGCCTGTCCGACCTGCTGCTCGGCAGTGACAGCGAGCGGGCGGCCCATGCGGTGGCCATCCGCTCCCGGGTGCAGGAGCTGTACACCCAACTCGGCGTGCGTTTCCCGGTCTATGTGATGCTCACCAAGCTGGACCTGGTGCCCGGTTTCATGGAGTTCTTCGAGGGCCTGAGCAAGGAGGAGCGCGCCCAGGTCTGGGGCATGACCTTCACCCTGGATGACGGCAAGAGCGCCGAGGGCCCGCTGCAGGTGTTTCGCAGCGAGTTCGACGCCCTGGAAGCACGCCTCAACGAGCGCCTGGTCGAGCGCCTGCAGCAGGAGCGCGACCCGGCGCGCCGTGACCTGATCTACGGCTTCCCCCAGCAGTTCGCGGCGCTGCGCGAAGCGCTGGCGAGCTTTCTCGATGGCGTGTTCAAGCCCAACCCCTACGAGGAACGGGTGTTGCTGCGCGGTGTTTACCTGACCAGCGGCACCCAGGAAGGCAGCCCGATCGACCGGCTGATCGGCGCCATGGCCCAGAGCATGAGCCTGGACCGCCAGCACCTGGCCCGCCAGACCGGCACCGGGCGCAGTTACTTCATCGAGCAGCTGCTGCGTGACGTGGTATTCGGCGAGCGCGGCCTGGTCGGCGCCAACCCCAAGGTCGAGCGGCAGAAGCGCTGGCTGGCCCGCGGGGTGATCGCCGCGACCGTGGTGCTGGTGCTTGGCACCGCCGCCGTCTGGTTCGCCAGCTTCCGCGCCAACCAGGCCTATATCGCCGCCGTGGATGCCCGTGTGCAGCCGCTGCGTGGCGAGCTGCAGGCGCTCAGCCCGGCGCAGCGCGAGGTGCTGGCGGTGCAGCCGCTGCTCAACGCCATCCGCAATGTCAGTGGCGATGCGCCAGGCTGGGCCGAGGGCTTCGGCCTGTACCAGGGCGATATGCTCGACAGCGAAGCCTCCAGCGTCTATCGCAAGCTGCTGATCGCGGTCATGGCGCCACGGGTGCTGGCGCGCCTGGAAGAACAGCTGCGTGGCGGCGGCCATTCGGACTTCCTCTACGAGGGCCTCAAGGCCTATCTGATGCTGGGCGAAGCCGAGCGCTACGACGCCGATTTCATCAAGGCCTGGATTGCCCTGGACTGGGACCGCAGCCTGCCCCGCGACCTGCTGCCCGAGCAGCGCGAAGCGCTCAACGCGCACCTGGCGGCGCTGTACGACCGCCAGCCGCCGGTGGTGCGCCTCGATGAGCACCTGATCGAGGACGTGCGCCGCCAGCTGCAGCGCCTGTCCGTCGCCCAGCGCGCCTACGACCGGGTCAAGCGTCAGAAACTGCCGGACGGCATTCCCGACTTTCGCGTCAGCGAAGCTGCCGGGCGCGACGCCGCGCTGGTGTTCACCCGCAAGAGCGGCAAGCCCCTGAACGAGCCGCTCAGCGGCTTCTACACCCAGCGCGGTTATCGCGAAGCGTTCCTGGTCGGCAGCGTCAGCCAGGCCGGCACGCTGGCCGAGGAGCAGTGGGTGCTGGGCCGCAGCCTGGACGATGGTCAGGACGCCGCTGCCCTGGCCCTGGAGGTACGGCGCCTCTACGTTCAGGACTACATGCGCCAGTGGGATGCGCTGCTCGCCGACCTCGACTTCGTGCCGGTGACCAGCGTGGCCCAGGCCGCCGACGTGCTGCGCGTGCTGTCGGGCCCCACCTCGCCGCTGAAGAAGCTCCTGCAGGCGGTGGCCAAGGAAACCGACCTGCAGAAGGAGGAGCGGCTGGTGGCCGAGAAGCTCAAGGAGCGCGGCGGCGATACCGTCGACCGTCTCAAGCAGCAGCTCGGCTCGCTGGTCGGCCAGTCGGAAGAGGGCGCAGCCCAGGTGCTGGCCACCGAGATGGACCCGATCACCGCCCACTTCGCCGAGCTCAACAGCCTGGTCGAGGATGCCGAAGGCCAGCCGCCGGCCATCGACGCGCTGCTGCAGGACCTCAACGCGCTGTACGTGCAGGTCAGTGCCATGAGCGGCGCCAGTGGCGAAGCATTGCTGGGCGAGTCGCGCAACCAGACCACTGCCGCCGCCGACCAGGTGCGCCTGAGCGCCGAGCGCCAGCCGCCGGTGGTGCAGGGCTTTTTGAAGTCGGTGGTCAGTTCGACCACCGGCACCATGATGGGCGGCATCCGCAACCAGCTGAACGCTGCCTGGATGAGCGAAGTGGTCAGCGTCTACCGCCAGTCCCTGGCCGGGCGTTATCCGCTGGATCGCGGCAGCAGCCGCGACGCGACCCTGGACGACTTCGGCCATTTCTTCGGCCAGGGCGGGGTGCTCGACAGCTATTTCCGCCGCTACCTGCAGCCTTATGTGGACACCTCGGCCAGTACCTGGCGCTGGCAGCCGGGCGCTGCGCAAAAGCTCGGTATCGGCAGCGGCGTGCTGCAGACCTTCCAGCGTGCGGCGAGTATTCGCGAAGCCTTCTTCCGCTCCGGCGGCACCCAGCCGATGGTGCGCTTCGAACTGCGCCCGGTGGCCATGGATGCCAGCATCGAGCAGTTCCAGCTCGACCTCGATGGCCAGCAGTTCACTTACGACCATGGCCCGGCGCGCCCGGTGGCCATGCAGTGGCCGAGCGCCAACGGCACGGGCGTGGTGCGCCTGAACATTTCGCCGGCGGCGGTCACCGGTCGCTCCGGCATCACCCTGGAAGGGCCGTGGGCCTGGTTCCGCCTGCTCGATCAGTCGGACCTGGCCCAGGGTAATTCACCGGATCGCTTCACCCTGCGCATGCGGGTGGACAACGCCAGCATTTCCAGCGAGCTGCGCGCCAGCAGCGCGTTCAATCCATTCCGCCGCCAGGTGGTGAGCGGTTTCAGCCTGCCGGAGCGTTTGTGAGTACACCAGGTTTCTACGGCAAGCTGGCCGTACGGGGAGATTTCATTCATCGCGGTTTGAGCCCGGCGTTCATCGAGGCCTGGGATACCTGGCTGGCGGCGGGTTTGGCGGCCAGCCGGCAGACCCTCGGCGAGGCCTGGCTGGACGCCTACCTGGTCAGCCCGCTGTGGCGTTTCGCCGTGGCGCCCGGCCTGCTCGGTGCAGAGCCGGTGTGCGGGGTAATGATGCCCAGCGTCGACCGGGTGGGACGCTATTTTCCGCTGACCATCGCCCTGCCGTTGCCGGCCGATGCCGATCTCGGCCAACTGGTCAGCGGCGTTGACGACTGGTTCGAGCGCGCCGAAGGGCTGCTGCTGTCGACGCTGGAGGAGGGTGCCGATGCCGAGGCCTTCGAGCGCGGCGTCGAGGCACTGGGCAGCCCGATGCTGGCCGCCTGCAGTGAACAGCGCCAGGACGCCAGCGGCGCCGCTATATGGTCTGTGGAAAACCCCCAGGGCCGCGGCCTGGCCCTGATGCAGCAGGCCTGGAATGGCGCCAGCCTGTGGTGGGGCAATGGCTCCGAGCGCGTATCGCCCGGGCTGGTCCGCTTCACTGGGTTGCCACCGGCTGAGGCCTTCTGCCGCCTGCTCAGCGAGTCTGCGGGAGACCAGCCATGAGCCCGTCGAGCGTGACGCGCTACCGGTCGGCCGGGCATACCCATGTCGGCATGGTGCGCAAGATCAACGAGGACGCCTGCCTGGACGCCCCGGACAACGGTCTGTGGGCCGTGGCGGACGGAATGGGCGGGCATGCCAGTGGCGACTTCGTCAGCAGCCTGATCATCGACAGCCTGCGGGCCTTGCCGCCCAGCGCGGTGCTCGACACCTACCGCGGGGCGATCATCGACACTCTGGATCAGGTCAACGGGCAGGTGCGCGTCGAAGCCGAGAAGCGCGGTGGCGCGACCATGGGCAGCACCGTGGTGGTACTCGCCGCGCGGGGCGCCGAAGCGCTCTGCCTGTGGGCCGGTGACAGCCGCCTGTACCGGCTGCGCAATGGCGACCTGCAGCCCATCAGCCGCGATCACAGCTACGTGCAGGAGCTGGTGGACAGCGGCCTGCTCGACGACGAAGCCGCGCGCAGCCACCCCATGGGCAATATCGTCACCCGTGCGCTGGGCGTGCAGGATGAGCTGGAGCTGGAAACGGCGACCCTGGAGGTGCGCCCCGGCGACACCTTCCTGCTGTGCAGCGACGGCCTGAACAAGACGGTCGAGGATCACGAACTGCGTGAAGTGCTGGGCCACGAAGACCCCTACCAGGTGGTGCGCAGCCTGGTGCACCTTGGCTTGACCCGGGGCGCGCCGGATAATATTACCGCCGTGGTGATCAAGGCCGGCTAGGCCGCCACGGCCTCTGCTCCACTCACCATCCAAGACATCCGCCACACCCGGGGCTCCCGGGGTGGCCTCGGAAGACCAGATAGCATGGACATGCAAATACCGGGTTACGACATCGAACGCGAGCTGGGCGATGGCGCGATGGCCGTGGTCTACCTGGCGACCCAGCGTTCCCTCGACCGCAAGGTGGCGCTCAAGGTGATGGCCGCCTCCCTGGCCGCCGACCCGACCTTCTGCGAACGCTTCCTGCGCGAGGGCAAGACCCTGGCGCGGCTGTCGCACCCCAATACCGTGACCATCCACGATATCGGCAATGTCGGCAGCCTCTACTACATGGCCATGGAGTACCTGCCCAACGGCACGCTCAAGGAACGCATCGCCGCGGGCCTGGGCATCGACCAGGGGCTGCTGTGGATCCGCCAGATCGCCTCGGCCCTGGGTTATGCACACGCCCAGGGCATGGTGCACCGCGACGTCAAACCCGCCAACATCCTGTTCCGCGCCGACGGCACCGCGGTGCTCAGCGACTTCGGCATCGCCAAGGCGCTGGATGATCGCACCCAGTTCACCCAGGCCGGCTTCGCCGTCGGCACGCCGAGCTACATGAGCCCCGAGCAGGCCCGCGGCCTGGACATCGATGGTCGCGCCGACCTCTACGCCCTGGGTGTGGTGCTCTATGAAATCCTTACCGGCAAGCTGCCCTATACCGGTAGCGATTCGCTGTCCACGGCGCTGGCGCACCTGACCGAGCCGCTGCCGGCACTGCCCATGGTGCATGGCCGTTACCAGCCGATTCTCGAGCGCCTGCTGGCCAAGGATCCCAGCGCACGCTTCGCCGGTGCCGCCGAGCTGATCGCCGCCCTGGATCGTCTGCAGGTCCCGGCCGACGATGCCACCCTGTTCCAGCCGCTGGTGCTGCCGAGCGCTGACAAAGCGAACGACACCAGCGTACCGCCGCTGGCGCCGGTATCGGTGGAGATTCCCACCCACGCACCTGCCGAGCCCACGGCAGCGCCGCGACCGCAGCCGTCGCCGCTGGCGTCTTCGGTACGCCAGGGCAATGCCGGCGCCAGCAGGAAACCGCTGATTCTCGGCGTTTCGCTGGCGGGCGTGTTGTTGCTGGCCGGTTGCGGCTACTGGCTGTTCGGCTCGGAAGCAACAGAGCCCGCTTCGCCGCCGCTGACCGGTCAGCCGGCCCAGAGCCAGACGCAGGCTCAGTCCCAGGCACTGGCCCAGCCCAGCGGCGAGGCCGGGCCGATCTCTGCGCTGGCCGACAGCGACGGCGGTGATCGCCCGCTGCTGATGCCCGGCAAGAAGACCCTGTTCCAGCGCGTGCTGAGCAAGCCGGGCGCCAAGCTGGCCGATGAAGCCGGCGGCAGCGGCGGCAAGGACATGCCGGCGTTCTCGGTGTTCTACGTCTACGCCCGCCAGGACATCGACGGTCAGCCCTGGCTGCAGATCGGCGCGTCCACCGATGGCCGCCGTGATGGCTGGCTGCCGGCCAATGCGGTGAGCGACTGGAAGCAGAGCCTGGTGCTCAAGTTCACCGAGCGTTCCGGTCGTGCGCCGGTGATGTTCGTGCGTGACGCCTCGGCCCTGGAGCAGTTGCTGGCCGAGCCAGCCCGGGCTCGTGAGGCCTTGCGCGAGGCCCTCAAGGGCACCGGCCACAACGTGGTGGCGGTCGAGCCGGGCGGCAGCGCGGTGCCCCAGGATCAGTTCTACCTGCTGCCGATCTTCGACTCCGAGGAAACCTTCGACGCCAACGGCCAGCCGCTGCAGCTGCTCAACGTCGCCTCCATCGATCCGGGCAGTGCCCCGCAAGCCGGGGCCGAGAGCACGCCTGCGGCGATGCCGGAAGGCTTCAGGACGGCCATCGTGCTGGTGGTCGACACCTCCGTATCGATGCAGCCCTATATCGATCGCGTGCGCGACGTGGTGCACGAGCTGCAGGGGCAGATCGCCAAGCGCGGCGACCTGGACAGCGTCAGCTTCGGCATGGTCGGCTTCCGCAGCAACACCAGCAAGACCCCGGGCCTGGAATATACCGCCAAGACCCTGGTGAGCCTGGAACAGGGCCGCGACCCCGAGCGCTTCCTGCAACTGGCGCAGCAGATCAAGGCCACCGACGTGTCCAGCCACGACTTCGCCGAAGACGCCTTTGCCGGTGTCATGCAGGCGGTCGACGGCATGGACTGGAACGGCTACGGCGGCCGCCTGATTCTGCTGGTCAGCGATGCCGGCGCCCTGCGCAAGAGCGACCCACTGGGCCTGACCCAGATGAACGAGGCCGAAGTGCGCGAGGCCGCCCTGCGCAAGCAGATCAAGATCTACGCCCTGCACCTGAAGACCCCGGCCGGCAAGCGCAACCATGGCTTCGCCGAGCAGCAGTACCGCAGCCTGACCGCCGACCCCAACCCGCGCATCGGCGACCTGTACGTGCCGGTGGCCGGCGGCGATGTGAATGCCTTCGGGCAGAGCGTGGCGCAGATCGGCACGAGCTTCGCCGACCTGGTGCACCAGGTGCGTACCGACAGCAGCCTGCCCGAACCCAAGGGCGGCGCGAGCATCGCCGACAAGTCCGCGGCGGTCGGTTACGCCATGCACATGGATTTTCTCGGCCACCAGAGCCAGGCCCGTGCGCCCCAGGTGGTCACCGCCTGGACCAGCGACCGAGACATTACCGACCCGGCGCTGCCGGCCTTCCAGGTCTGCGTGCTGCTCACCAAGCTGCAGCTCAACGACCTGCAGCAGTCGCTACGCATGGTGGTCGATGCGGCGCGGCGCACCCAGAGCTCGCCCAAGGACTTCTTCCAGGAAATCGCCAGCGCCAGCGCGCACATGAGCCGCGACCCCTCGGCCCTGGTCAAGGGCGGCAACCTGGCGCAGAGCGGCGTGCTCGGCGAGTACCTGGACGGCCTGCCGTACCGCAGCAAGGTGCTGAACATGAGCCAGGACCTGTGGCTGTCGCTCAGCGTCGCCGAGCAGGAAGATTTCATCGACGAGCTGGATTCCAAGATCCGCCTCTACGAAACCTTCCACAACGACACGGCCAGTTGGGTTCGCTTCGGCGATGCCGCCCCCGGCGACGCGCTGTATCGCGTGCCCTTGTCGACGTTGCCCTGATGCTCGGCCTCGAGGCGATCAGCAGGACCCGCGGCGCCGACGGGCAGCGCTATCGCCTGGAAATTCCGGCGCTGCAATTGCGCGCCGGGCGGCGCATCGCCCTGATCGGCGCCAGCGGCAGCGGCAAGAGCACGTTGCTCGACCTGCTGGCCCTGGTGCTGTCGCCCGACCCGGGCGGCGTCCTGCGTTGGGACGACGGTGGGCAATCCCTCGATCTTGCCGAGCTGTGGCGCCAGGGCCGTCACGATCAACTGGCCGCACTGCGTGCCCGGGCCTTTGGCTACGTGCTGCAGACCGGCGGGCTGCTGGGCTTTCTGAGCGTGCGCGGCAATATCCAGCTGCCCCGTGAGCTACTCGGCCTGCCGCCGGGCGACGCCGTCGAGCAACTGGCCGAGCAGTTGGGCATCGCCGAGCTGCTCGACCGCCAGCCGGGTCGCCTGTCGGTCGGCCAGCGCCAGCGGGTGAGCATCGCCCGGGCGTTGGCCCATCGGCCGGCCATCCTGCTTGCCGACGAGCCGACCGCTTCCCTCGATCCGCTGAACGCCGAGCGAGTGATGCAGTTGCTGGTGGAGCAGTCCGCCGCCCGTGATCTATGCCTGCTGATCTCCACCCATGATCAGGCATTGGCTGAGCATTACGGGCTGACCTCCATGCAGCTGCGGGTCGAGCAGCAGGGCGACGGCCTGGTGGTCGCGCGCCTGGCGGAGTGCGGCTGATGCGCCTGGCGCTGTTCGCCCGCCTGGCCTGGCAGGATTATCGCTGCGACGCGCGGCTGTCCTGGTGCGCGATCCTTGCCCTGGCGGCGGTCATCGCACCCCTGCTGGTGCTGTTCGGTCTCAAGTTCGGCGTGGTCACCACCCTGACCGAGCGCCTGGAGCGAGACCCCGCGGTGCGCGAGATCATTCCCCTTGGCGGCGCCCGCTTCAATTTGCAAAGCATCGACGCCCTGGCCTTGCGCGAGGATGTCGGTTTCGTGATCCCGCGTACTCGGCAGATTGCCGCGACCGCCGAGTTGCAGGGGCCAGGGCAGACGCTCACCGTGGAAATGCTGCCGACCGCCGAGGGCGACCCGCTGCTCGGTAGTCTGCCTGCGCCCTTCGATGCGCGTAGCGTGCTGCTTAGCCAGAGTGCAGCGGAAAAACTCGGCCTGTCGGCAGGCGATGAGCTGCGGGCCAGTTTCGGACGCAGCGTGGCCGGCCAGCCGCAAGTGGCCCAGGCCAGGCTGCGGGTGCAGGCTGTCCTGCCGGTAGCGGCGTTCTCTCGGGATGCATTGTTCACGTCCCTGAGCCTGCTGGAGGCCGCCGAGGACTATCGCGATGGCTTGGCCGTGCCGTCGTTCGGCTGGCTCGGCGAGCAGCCCGAGGCGCAACGCGAGCGGGTCTATCCAAGCTTTCGTTTGTACGCTCGGGATCTGGATGGGGTGGAAAGCCTGCGCCAGTATTTCCAGGAGTCGCGCCAGGCGGTGGCGACCCAGGCCGAGGCGGTCGCCCAGGTGCAGGCGCTGAGCCGCAATCTGGCATGGGTGTTCTGGTCGGTGGCCTGCCTGTCCCTGGCTGGCGCCTTCGCCGCGCTGGCCGCCGGCACCCTGGGCGCGGTGGCGCGCAAGCGTCATGAGCTGGCGGTGCTGCGCCTGCTGGGCTTCCCGGCCGTGGCGCTGGTCGCCTTCGTGGTGCTGCAGGCGCTCTATACCGGCATCGCCAGCCTCCTGCTCTCGGCACTGCTGTATGGCCTGGCCGCCAGCGGGCTGAACCTGTTGTTCCAGTCGGCGCCGGGCGAATATGCTTGCCGACTGCTGCTCTCCCATTATCTGCTGGCAGCGGCGGCCACCCTGCTGTGCTGCGTGCTCGCCGCCGCTGCCGGGGGCTGGCGGGCGGCTCATCTGCAAGCCTCGGAAGGATTGCGTCATGTATAAGGTGCTCAGCGCCACCCTGGTTCTCTCGTGCCTGGCCGGTGCTGCCTGGGCCGAGCCCGATGCCGATCCGCTCTACAACCCCAAGCCGCTCAAGGGCGACGTCAGTCTGCCGCTGCCCTGCGACGGGGAAATGGTGTTCCGCCACGTCTACGTGCTGGCCAAGGGCTCGCTGGACGACCACGAAGTCACCCTCGGCTACCCCTTCAGCGAAGGCGAGCCGGGCTATCAGCAGTCCTTCATCTCCGGGTACCGCCGCGACTACATCAACGGCCAGTTCACCCTTGGCGACCTGTCCAAGGACTGGCAGGCCAAGGTGCGCGGCGAGCTGCCAAAGGCCGACGGGGTGACCCCGCTCAAGCCGATGCTGTATTTCATCGGCAAGTACGAGGTGACCCAGCGCCAGTACGACCTGGTGATGGCCCAGGCGCCGTCCCTGGCCGGCGAGGGCGAGCCGCCGGCCTGCGCGACGGCAGCCGGGATGGCCGCGCGGCTGCCCAAGGTCAACCTGTCGCGCTTCGACGCCGAGCGGTTCGCTGCGGTGTACAGCGCCTGGCTGCTGAAAAACCATCGCGACCTGCTGCCGGTCAGCGGGCGCAGCGGCAAGGGTGAAGACGGCGGCCAGGCGTTCGTGCGCCTGCCCACCGAAGTGGAGTGGGAATACGCCGCCCGTGGCGGTCACGCGGTAAGCCGCCAGCAGTTGGAAGCGCGGCTTTTCCCGCGCCCGGTGGAGGGCAGCGAGAGCGATGGCCCCCTGGGCGACTGGGCGGTATTCAACCAGGTCGCCGGCGGCACCGGGCAGAACGCGCGGTTGTTGCCCATCGGTCTGAAGAAGCCCAATCCGGTCGGCCTGTTCGATGTGATCGGCAACGCTGCGGAGATGGTCCAGGAATCCTTTCAGCTGGTGCATGCCGGGCGCCGCCAGGGCACCTACGGCGGCTTCGTGGTCAAGGGCGGCAATTATCTGGAAGGGGAGATGACGCTGTTCACCGGCATGCGCCGCGAGTACCCGTTGTTCGGCGCTGATGGCAGCGAGCAGCGCAATGAAACTACCGGTTTTCGCGTGTCGATTGGCGCACTGTCGGCGCCCCGTTCGCGATACAAGGAACTGTTTGCGCAATGGAAGGACGAAGGACGGGTTAGCACGCTCACCGACGAGATCGACGAAGACCAGGACGCCACCAAACTGCTCGATGGGCTGATCGCCAACAGCGACGATCCGCAGCTGCGCGACCGCCTGGCGATCGTCAACGAGGAACTCAAGCGCAGCGTCTCGCTGATCGCCAAGCAGCGTGAGGATGCCGCCGGCAACCTGATCCAGTCGGCGGCCCTGGTGGCCGAAACCATCAACAACTACAACATTCGCCTGACCAATCTTCGCAAGAGCCGTGACGAGGCTCGCAGCGCCAAGGATGAAGCCTCGGCGAAACTGTTCGAAGCGGCCATGGCCAATGGGCAGAGTGCACTGGACGGTGCGCTGGCGATCTACATCGACAACCTGGCCAACGGTACGCGCTACAGCAACGCGGTCATCCAGGCGCAATTCCAGCGCACCAAGGAAGAGCTGGCGCGCAAACCCGTGCTGGGCAAAAGCTTGGTAACCCGAGCTACGCTGTTCGTGCGGCACGTGGGTGAATACCGCAAGAACCGCAAGGCTGATGCGGATGTGATTCTCAAGCAATTGCTGGCACCCTGATCGGGTCGCCCAGCCGTTACGGATTCAGGCACTGGCGAGCGGCCGGTGCCGATGTGGCAACTCCACGGCTGTCGCCGTGAAAACGCAGGCGGTGTCACCCGGCCCCGCCTGAATGGAATAAACGCTCACTCAAGTACGAGATCGACGACGATGCAAACTTTCAACAAGGCCCCCGCTTTTTCCTCGATACGCACTGCGCTGCTTTCTGCCGTTACCTGCACCAGCGTGCTGCTGGTCGGTTGCGCCGGTTCGCCAAGTTCCCAGGTCGCCTCGACCACCAAGGCCGAATACTTCCCGCAGTGCTACGAGCCGGTCACCCAGCTGCGCAGCTCCGACGAAGCGATGAGTCGCAGCGTCGCCATCGGCGCCGTTACCGGCGGGCTGATGGGCGCCCTCGGTGGTGCCCTGGTCGATGACGACAAGCGTGGCCGCAATGCCGCCATCGGTGCTGCCGGTGGCGCCCTGGCCGGCGGCGCCCTGGCGTACTACAACCAGCGTCAGCAGCAGATCAGCGACGACAATGCGCGCCTGGCCTCCTACGCCACCGACATCAACACCAACAACCAGAACATCGACCGCAACATCCGCTACGCCACGGCCGCACAAAGCTGCTACCAGCAGGCGTTCACCCAGCTGCGCGCCGATCGCAAGGCCAACAAGATCAGCGACGCCGATGGCCGCAAGCGCCTGGCCGAGATCGTCAGCGGCCTGAACGAGACCAACGCGCTGCTGGCCAAGGTCGACGGCCGCACCGGCGAGAACGTCAACACCTACACCCAGGCCTACGAGAAGGACCTGCAGACCGTGGGTGTCGAGCGCAAGGAAGTGACCAAGGTGGCCACCGCCAAGCAGCCGAAGCCTACCGCCAAGGTCACCAAGGAAGTGATCACCACCGAGCAATCGCTGCAGAAGGCCCAGGCCAAGCAGAAGGAAAGCCAGCAGGTGGCCAGCCGTGGCCGTACGCTGATCAGCGACGTGTGCAACAACCCGGACATGGGCGACTGGGCACCGGCCAGCTGCAAGGCCTGATCCGCGCTCCATCAAAAAAGAACCGCGCCTGGCGCGGTTTTTTTATGCCTGGCGTTTTATCCCGGCGTCAGCCGAGCGGGCTAACCGAGCGGTAATCTGCTCGGGTGATTGATGCCGGTCATTATCGCGCCCGCGACGTTGAGCAATCATGGCGGGTGCCGAGTGGTAACCAGGCTGTTAGGGTGCAGGGCTGGGCGGCGTGCTGATTGGTGCGCCTGCCTCACGCCATGCTGCCCCGAGGTTCGTGCAGAAACGCGCGGCTTGAGTACTTTAGCACTGCCGTGCCTGACAGGGCGGGCGGAACGCCCCGGTTCATAACACTTCTCTTAGCCGTTTGGATGAGCTGATGAACAAGACAATAGTGAGTCTGCTGCTGGCGCTGGGCCTGGCCGGAACGGCCCAGGCGGCGGGTGACCCGGCCGCGGGGCAGGCCAAGGCGTTGGTTTGCGGGGCCTGTCACGGAGTCGATGGCAACAGCGCGCTGGCCAACTTCCCCAAGCTGGCCGGCCAGGGCGAGCGCTACCTGCTCAAGCAGATGCAGGACATCAAGTCCGGCGCCCGTCCGGTGCTGGAAATGACCGGCATGCTCGAGCCGCTGAACGAGCAGGACATGACCGACGTCGCGGCGTACTTCGCCAGCCAGAAGATCAGCGTGGGGGCGGCCGATGCGGCGCTGGTCGAGCGCGGCCAGGCGCTGTTTCGCGGCGGCAAGCTGGCCGAAGGCATGCCGGCCTGTAGCGGTTGCCACTCGCCCGATGGCAGCGGTATCGCCACGGCAGGCTACCCGCACCTGGGCGGCCAGCACGCCGATTACATCGCCAAGCAGCTGACCGCCTTCCGTGAAGGCGAGCGCAGCAATGATGGCGACGCCATGATCATGCGCGACATCGCCGCCAAGCTCAGCAACAAGGATATCGAGGCGTTGTCGAGCTATGTTCAGGGCCTGCACTGAGGCCCTGATCGGCTTTTGCCTGACGGTGAACAAAAAGGGTGGCGATGGCCACCCTTTTTCGCTGGCGAGCCCGCTACAATGAGAGGAACCTGCCGGGTGGCGACCAGTCGAACCAGAGCTGTCCGCAGCACCTTCATCGTTAGGAGTCATGCATGCGTAATCTGATCCTTTCCGCGGTTCTGGCCACTGCCAGCCTGTTCGGCGTTAGCGCCCACGCCGCCGATATCGAGGCCGGCAAGCAGTACGTCGAACTGAGCAACCCGGTACCGATTTCCAAGCCCGGCAAGATCGAAGTCGTCGAGCTGTTCTGGTACGGCTGCCCGCACTGCTATCAGTTCGAACCGACCCTCAACCCCTGGGTCGAGAAGCTGCCGGCCGACGTCAACTTCGTGCGCATTCCCGCCCTGTTCGGCGGCCTGTGGAACGCCCATGGGCAGATGTTCATCACCCTGGAAAGCATGAAGGTCGAGCACAAGGTGCACGACGCCGTGTTCCGCGCCATTCACAAGGAAGGTCGCAAGCTGGCCACGCCGGAAGAAATGGCGGATTTCCTGGTCACCCAGGACATCGACCGTGACGCCTTCCTCAAGGCATACAACTCCTTCGGGGTGAAGAGCCAGATGGAAAAGGCCAAGAAACTGGCCATGGCCTACCAGATCAATGGCGTACCGGTGATGATCGTCAACGGCAAGTACCGCTTCGACATCTCCAGCTCGGGTGGCCCGGAGCAGACCCTGCAGGTCGCCGATCACCTGATTGCCAAAGAGCGCGCCGCCAAGTAATCGATCTATCGGAGCGCCTGCCATGCTGCGTCGCCGCTCGATGCCCCGTCAGGCTGGCCTGTGTGATCCACAGGTCAACCCCGACTGCACCCAGGATAGCGAGTGGCCGCAGGACGGGCGCTTGCGCCTGCTCAGCTTCAACATCCAGGTCGGTATCAGTACCGAGCGCTATCACCATTACCTGACCCGCGGCTGGCAGCACCTGCTGCCCCATCAGGGCCGTGCCGGCAACCTGCAGCGCATCGGCGACCTGCTCGGCGACTACGACATCGTCGCCCTGCAGGAGGCCGACGGTGGCAGCGTGCGCTCCGGCTTCATCAACCAGGTCGAGCACCTGGCACGCATGGGTGCCTTCCCCTACTGGTACCAGCAGCTCAACCGCAACCTGGGGCGTTTCGCCCAGCACAGCAACGGGCTGCTCAGCCGCCTGCGGCCGACCCTGCTGGAAGATCACCCGCTGCCCGGCCCGGCCGGTCGCGGCGCGATCCTGCTGCGCATCGGCGAAGGCGACGACGCCATCGCCGTGGTGATGATGCACCTGGCCCTCGGTGCGCGTACCCGCACCCGGCAGCTGGCCTATATCCGTGAGCTGATCGGCGGCTATCGCCACCAGATTCTCATGGGCGACATGAACACCCACGCCATCGACCTGCTGGAGCACTCGCCACTTCGCGATCTCGGCTTGCTCGCCCCCCAGGTCGAGGCGACCTTTCCGAGCTGGCGTCCGCAGCGCTGTCTCGACCATATTCTGCTCAGCCCCGGTCTGGAGCTCGAGCGCTTTCAGGTACTGGCGCAGCCGATCTCCGACCACCTGCCGGTGGCCGTGGAGATTCGCCTGCCCAATGCCCTCACGCCACCGTTGACGCCCCGTGTACAGGAGCCCTGAGCATGGCCGACGACGCCAAACGCTGGCGCGAGAAGTACCTTGCCAATATCGAGCAGCAGGAAAAGCTCGAACGCCGCTGGGACATGCGCATCGACCTGCTGCGTCGCGGGCTGGTGCGCAGCAGCCTGGCGGCCGAGGGTGCCGACAAGGCGGTTGACCAGTGCATGCAGGATCTGCGCGAGATCCTGCGCCGTGACGACATGGACGCCGGCCTCAGTGCCCTGATCCCGCGTCTGGAAAAGACCGTGCTGGACTCCGAGCAGCGCCGTCAGCAGCGCATCGAGCAGGTTGCCAGCGGCCTGGCCAGCCTGGTGGCGCAGTTGCTGAAGATGGATCTGCCGGGTGACGTGCGCAAACCGCTCAAGCGCTATGCCAAGCAGGTCGAGGAGCGGGCCCGGCAGGCCCGGGAAATGCCCGCCCTGCTGGCCGAGTTGAGCCAGTTGCAGCAGCAGGCGCTGCAGGCGCTGGGCGGCGAACAGGTCGCGCGGCCGGGCTTTATCGAGCGGCTGTTCGGTAGCCGCGATAACGCCAGCCCGGCGGTCAACGCCGAGCCTGCGGTGGCCACTGCGCCGGGAGAGCCGGGCGATCAGACCGCGAGTGCGCCTGGCGAGGCTGTCGCTCAAGCAGTGGCCGAGTCGGCGGCCGAACGGGAGCCGCAAAGCGCAACGGCCGAGACAGAAGAGGCGCCTGCCATTGTCCCCGGAGCGCCGTCGCCGTCTCCCGAAATCTCTCCACAACCCGCCATGGCGCCAGCCCGAGTTGCTGCCAACGCGCCGGCTGTCGTCAGCCGTGTGATGCTGGACAGTCTGCCGCTGTCGTCAGCCTTGCTGATGCCATCGCCGGCGGCCAACGCGCCGGCCGAGCCGGTTGCAGCCTCCGCCGCCGTGGCGGGACCGATCCAGGAGGTGGCGCCCGAGGCGGCCGCGGCCAACGAAGCGGTTGCCCAGGCCGATCCCGAGTACGCCCTGCCACCAGCGCCCGAACCGGGCTACAGTGCCATCGCCGGCCATGTGGAAGGCAGCCTGCTGAAGCTGCTCGAGGAGTTGCCGCTGCCCGAGCGGCACCAGGGCCAGGCTGACGCGTTGCGCCAGCGCATCACCGCCGGGCTGAACATGTACGAGCTGGTGCCGGTGCTCGATGACCTGGCGGTGCTGATGCTGGCGATCGCCGATGTCGGCCAGCGCGAATTCGAGGGCTACCTCAAGCAGCTCAACGAGCGCCTGGCTGCCTTCCAGGGTAGCCTGCAGGACGTCCACGCCGACTACACCGATTCCGCCGAGGCCGCGCGCAGCCTGGACAGCGAGCTGCGCCAGCAGGTCGACGGTCTGCACAGCAGCGTGCAGGAGGCTACCGATCTCGACAATCTCAAGGAACTGGTGGAAAACCGTCTCAGCGGCCTGCTTGGCACCATGAGCCAGTACCAGCAGCAGCGCGATGCCCGCGAGCTGCAGGTTGGCGAGCGCCTGCAGATTCTGGTCGATCGGGTGGCCAGCATGGAGCTGGAGGCCAAGGGCTTTCGCGACCACCTTGAAGAGCAACGCCAGAAGGCCCTGCTCGACCCGCTCACCGGGCTGCCCAACCGGGCGGCCTGGACCGAACGCCTGGATCTCGAGCTGGCGCGCCTGCAGCGTTATGGCGGCGACCTGCTGCTGGCGGTGCTGGATATCGATCACTTCAAACGCATCAACGACGATTACGGCCACCTGGCCGGCGACAAGGTGCTGAAGATCATCGCCGGCGAGCTGTTCAAGCGGCTGCGCAAGACCGACTTCATCGCCCGCTTCGGCGGCGAAGAGTTCGTGCTGCTGGTTCCGTCCACGCCCATGGAGGGCGGCTTGAAGCTGCTCGACACGCTGCGCTCGGCGATCGAGAACTGCCCGTTCCATTTCAAGGGCGAACGCGTGACCATCACCCTGTCCGGTGGCATCAGTTCGTTCAGCAGCGCCGAGCGCAGCGAGCAGGTGTTCGAGCGGGCGGACCAGGCCCTGTATCGCGCCAAGCGCGGCGGGCGCAACCGGATCGAGGTGGGTTGAGCGCGGCTGCCGGCTGTGGGCGGCAGCACCGGGTGCGTTCTGTGCGCCAGGCTCGCCAGGCCTGTGCCGGTTGTCGCAAAGCGCAGCGCCGGCAGTCGCCCGGCCATCGAGACGCTGCTAGTCTTGCCCTGCCGAACACTTGATAACCAGATCGAATCTTATGCTAGGTACGCTAGGGCGCCTCTCACTGCTGCTGGGACTCGCTGCGTTCGCCTGCCAGGCGAGTGCGCTGACCGTCTACAAGTACACCGATGCCAATGGCGTGGTCACCTACAGTGACCAGGCGGCGCCCGGTGCGAAGGTGTTCGTGTTCAGCGACCGTATGGTCGAGAAGCTCGACAACCAGGTAAAGCTGGAAACCCGCAAGCACGCCGCCGGCGAAACCCTGCTGGTGCGCAATGATCTGTATGCGCCGGTGCAGGTGGAGCTCAGGCTGGAACAGCTGAGCAACGTCAGTGGCGCGCCGGGCAAACCGATCAACTGGGTGCTGCCGCCGCGCAGCGAGATCCGCCTGGCCACCCTGGCGCCGCTGGACCCGGCCAAGCCGCTGCGCTACACGCCCAAGCTCGACTACGCCCTGGGCGACCCCCGGCTGCTGCCGATCAAGCAGCCGTACCCCTTGCCGTGGCGCGGTGGGCCGTTTCGCCTGACCCAGGGCGCCAATGGCCAGTACAGCCACTTCACGCCCAAGGGCCGCTACGCCCTGGATATCGCCATGCCCGAGGGCACGCCGATCGTCGCGGCGCGTGCCGGGGTGGTGGTCAAGACCGAGAACGACCAGAGCGGGCGTGGCACCAATCCCTCGGGAAACTTCGTGCGCATCCTGCATGACGACGGCACCATGGGCGTGTACCTGCACCTGATGCAGGGCTCGGTGAACGTGCGTGAGGGGCAGCGCGTCCCGGTCGGCGCGCCGATCGGCCGCTCCGGCAATACCGGCAACAGCACCGGCCCGCACCTGCACTTCGTGGTGCAGCGCAACGTGGGCATGGCGCTGGAGTCGATCCCCTTCGAGTTCGCCCAGCCGGTGGACAGCCTGCCCAATTTCGCCGTGGGTGGCGACTGAGGCCTTCGGCCTCGGCTAACTGGCCTTGCTCAGGCGGCAGCTCACTGCGCAGTGGTCGGACACGCCGGTGGTCAGCCTGGCGTCTTCCAGCCGATAGTTCGGCGTATGGAACAGCCCATCGACCATGAACGGAATGTCGCCAGCGCGGTGCAGCGAGCCGTCGATGCTGCTGGTGTAATGCGCCGGTATCCCGTCGATGAAGTGTTCGGCGATCAGGTCGAAGGTGGCGCGCCCGCGCGGCGCGTTGAAGTCGCCAGTCAGCAGCAGCCCGCCCGCTGCTGTGGCTTGCGCCTCGGCGAGGGCGATCAGCTTGCCGGCGCTTTCACGCTGGTACGGCGTGGAGCTGCCGAACGGGGTGACGTTGAGATGGGTGACGGCGACGCGGAAACCATCGACCGTGGCGCTGAGCATCACTTCGGCGATGCTCAGCGGGTCGGCCATGCGCTTGCCCTCGAGGGTGACGAAGGCCATCTCCTGAATGCCCTCGGGGCTGCCCGAGTAGTACTCGGCCCTCAGGTTCGCCAGGGCGCCACCGCGGGCCAGCATGCCGACGCCCACCACATTGGCGGGGCCTTCCTCGGGATAGCGGGCCATGGGCGCAAAGGCCATGGCGCCGCCCATCAGGGCTTCGAAGAAGGGGATGTCGCGCTCGCAGAGCTCCTGCAGGCAGAGCAGCTCCGGGCGCTCACGGTCGATAAAGGCGGCGACCCGCGACAGGTGCCTGGAACGTTCGATATTGATGGAGGCGATGCTGAGCGACATGGGATCAGGGGGAGCTGTGAGAGAGGCGTTAAGGGATTTCGTGGGTGCTGAAACGATGGCGCAGTATACCCGACGCCTGGCACCCAGGGCCGGTTTGCCGGTGTATGGCGACCTGAATGCAAATCGCCCGGCAGGCCGGGCGATTCGATTACGGCGGCGTGATCAGAACGCCAGGCCGACCTTCAGGCCAACCTGCTCCTGCTTGAGCTTGCTGTTTTCCGCCAGCACGCTGTCGCTATCGATTTTGTAATTGGTGCGGGTGTAGTAGAGGCTGGTGCTGATCGGCAGGTTGTTGATGCCCTTGTTCCACAGCACGGTCAGCTCGGCGTAGGGGTTGGCCTTGTCCTTCAGGTCGACGGTGTCGCTGCCTTCGCCGCTGACTTTCAGCTCGGCTTCGGCGTCGAGCGAGTAGCGTGCGCCGGCCTCCAGGCGCACGGTGTAGTCCGGGGTCAGGTAGTTGTAGCCGACGCCCGCCTTGGCGAACGGCGCCTTGCTGGTCAGCTTGACGTTGGTGTCGAACGGGCCGACGTCGTCCTGCTCGATACGGCCCCAGTCGTAGCCACCGCCAACGACGAAGTCGATGTAGTTGTTGGTGCTCAGCGCAGCGCGCAGGCCCAGGTCGATGTCGGCGCGGGCCGCCTTGTATTCGTCATCGTCCTTCTCGCGGTACTGACCTTCGATACCGGCCTGGTAGATGAAGCCTTCGTGACCCGTCAGCTTGTTGCCGAAGTTGTAGAACAGACCGCCCTGATTCAGACGCTCCTTGTCGCTTTCGCCAAAGGTGCTCAGTTTGTACTGATTGTGCGAGCCGATCACCCCGATGGTCGAAATCGGATCGGTGATCGAGTCGGCGTAAGCATGGGAAGCGCCGGCGAGGCACAGGGCGAGTAGGGTTTTCGAGGTGATTCCACTGATTTGCATGGCTGAATCCTTGGCAGTCTGTTTAGGTGACGGCATGCACCGATTCCATCGATGCCCGCGGTGGACTGCCCAGCTGCAGGCGACATTCGAACAAGCCGACGAATGGTCGTAAGTGCTTGTCTTGGAAGGCGACGGTGATGCTGATCACCCGCCATAGATGACCGATCGGTCAAGTTGCCAGAGCGGCACGATCGGCGTCTGGGCGGGTGCGCTCGCAGCCGCCCAAGTACTGGTCTCAGTCGAGCTTGATGACCTTGGCCAGGAGAATCTTCGGCCCTTTCATCTTCTTGACGATCAACCGCAGGCCGGCGACTTCCAGTGATTCCTCTTCCTCGGGCACGCGCTTGAGGGTTTCGTAGATCAGGCCGGCAAGGGTCTCCGCTTCGATATGGTCCAGATCGATGCCCAACAGCCGCTCGAGCTTGAACAGCGGGGTGTCGCCACGCACCAGCAGTTTGCCGGGTTGGTAGGCGAGGATGCCGCGTTCGGTCTTGCGGTGTTCGTCCTGGATGTCGCCGACCAGGGCTTCGAGCACATCTTCCATGGTTAGGTAGCCGATCACCTTGCCGTCGGCCTCCTCGACCAGGGCGAAGTGCGCGCTTCCCTTGCGAAATTGCTCCAGCAGGTCGGACAGCGGCAGGTTGCGGCTGACCTTCTCGATCGGCCGCATCAGCTCGCCCAGGCGCAGGGTCGAGGGCAGCATTTCCAGCAGTGACAGGTGCAGCAGCAGGTCCTTGATATGCAGCACGCCGACGAACTCACCCGCGGCTTCGTCGTAGATCGGGAAGCGGCTGTACTTGTGGCGGCGGAACAGGCTGAACACCTCGTCCAGCGTGGCGTTGAGTTCCAGGTAGATGAGGTCTTCGCGGGAGTTGGCCCAGTCCACCACCTCCAGTTCGCCGAGCTCCACGGCGGAGGCCAGCACGCGCATGTCCTGGTCGCTCGGGTCGCTGGCGCGGCTGGAATGCAGGATCAGCTTGAGCTCGTCGCGGCTGTAATGGTGCTCGTGGTGGCCGCTGGGCTGGTCCTGACCGGCAATGCGCAGGATGGCGTTGGCGCTGGCGTTGAGCAGGAAGATCGCCGGGTACATCATCCAGTAGAACAGGTACAGCGGCGCCGCCGTCCACAGCGACAGCAGCTCCGGCTTACGGATCGCCCAGGATTTCGGGGCCAGCTCGCCGATTACGATGTGCAGGTAGGAAATGATGAAGAACGCGGTGAAGAAGGCGATGCCGTCGATCAGCTTCTGCGATTCGATGCCGATCGAGCTCAGCAGCGGTTCGAGCAGGTGCGCGAAGGCCGGTTCACCCACCCAGCCCAAGCCCAGGGAGGCCAGGGTGATGCCCAGCTGACAGGCGGACAGGTACGCGTCGAGCTGGCTGTGCACGGTGCGTAGAATATGCCCCCGCCAGCCGTTCTTCTTGGCCAGGGCTTCGACCTTGGTGGCGCGCAGCTTGACCATGGCGAACTCGGCGGCCACGAAGAAGCCGTTGAGCAGCACCAGGAACAGGGCGAACAGCACCAGGCCCATGTCAGCGAAATAACTGGAGAAGGAGACGCTCGTAGAGGGATCCATAACGGGTTCGTGTGACCGGATGTTGCTAAAGGGTGGGGCCTGGGCGGGCGCTTTGCAATAGGACCTAGGGTCTGTTGACGATTCAGCGCGGCAGTGCGTGCAACCTCAACAGAGCCTATTCAGCGGGCCGGCGCGGCGATCTGCGCCGGCTGGAAATGGCAGGTGAACAGGCTGCCCCTGCCGACCACGCTGGTGATCTCCAGCCCACCGCGGTGGCGCAGTAGCACGTGCTTGACGATAGCCAGGCCCAGGCCCGTGCCGCCGGTGTGGCTGGCGCGGCTGGAATCGACCCGGTAGAAACGCTCGGTCAGGCGCGGCAGGTGTTTGGCCTCGATACCGGGGCCGGTGTCCTGCACCGACAGGTGCGCGCCCTGTGCGTCCTGCCACCAGCGAATGCGGATCTCGCCGTCGGCCTGGGTGTATTTCACGGCGTTGAACACCAAGTTGGAAAACGCGCTGCGCAGTTCCGATTCGCTGCCCTTGAGCCTGAGGCCGGCGTCGGCCTCCAGGCTGATGCGGTGGTTGCGCTCGGCAGACAGCGCCAGGGCGTCGTTGCGGATGGTCTGCAGCAGCAGGTCGACCGCCACCGGGTGGTTGTCGGAGGGGTAATCGGTGGCTTCCAGCTTGGCCAGCAGCAGCAGGTCGTTGAGCAGGCCCTGCATGCGCGCGCCTTGCTGTTGCATCTGCTGCAGGGCGCGGCGCCAGCGCGGATTGATCTCGTCGACGTTGTCCTGCAGGGTTTCCAGGTAGCCGGAAATCACCGTCAGCGGCGTGCGCAGTTCGTGGGAAACGTTGGCCACGAAGTCCTTGCGCATCTGCTCCAGTTGGTGGAGGCGGGTGACGTCGCGCACCAGCATCAGGTGCTCCTGATTACCGTAGCGGGTGATGTTGAGCTGCAGCTGCTTGCGCGGGTTGACCGGCGAGGGCAGGTCGAGGGGTTCGAGGAAATTGCCGCGCTCGAAGTAGTCCTTGAAGCGTGGGTCGCGTACCAGGTTGGTGATCGACTGGCCGCTATCCTGGGGCGTTTTCAGGCCCAGCAGGGTTTCCGACGCCTTGTTCCACCATTCCAGGTTGCCGTGGCTATCGAGCATGATCACCGCATCGCGCAGTGCCGCGGTGGACTCCTGCACGCGGTCGATCACCGCCTGCAGGCGGCCCCGCGCCCGCTGGTTGCGGCGCTGCAGGTGGTAGATGCTGTCGAACACCTCGCCCCACAGACCGTAGCCGTCGGGTGGCGGTTCGTCGGGCTGGTGATCCTTGAGCCAGGCATGCAGGCGCAGCAACTGGCTGAGGTTCCACAGCAGGTGGGCGGCCAGGCCAATGGCGATGGCCCAGGCATATTCGCCGGTGATCACTCCAGCGGCCAGGCAGGCCGCGATCAGCAGCATAAGGCGGCGGGTTATGGCGCCACGCCAGTTGCTCGTCACGTTTCGCTCATCCGCCAGCCAATCCCTGTCGTGGTGAAAATCAGGCTATCGCTCAGCCCTTGGTGGAGAAACGATAACCGGTGCCACGTACCGTCTGCACCAGATTTTCATAGGCCTCGCCCAACGCCTTGCGCAGGCGACGGATATGCACGTCGACGGTACGCTCCTCGACATAGACGTTGCCGCCCCAGACCTGGTCGAGCAATTGGCCGCGGGTGTAGGCGCGTTCCTGATGGGTCATGAAGAACTGCAGCAGGCGGTATTCGGTGGGGCCCATTTCCGCCGGCTTGCCGTCGATGGTCACGCGGTGGCTGATCGGGTCGAGCAGCAGGCCACCCACTTCGATCGGGCCTTCGCTGTCGCTCGGGCCGGCGCGACGCAGCACGGCCTTGAGGCGGGCGACCAGCTCGCGTGGCGAGAACGGCTTGGTGATGTAGTCGTCGGCGCCGACTTCCAGGCCCTGGATCTTGTTGTCCTCTTCGCCCTTGGCGGTGAGCATGATGATCGGAATGTCGCCGGTCAGCTCGTCGCGCTTCAGGCGCCGGGCCAGCTCGATACCGGAGGTGCCGGGCAACATCCAGTCGAGCAGGATCAGGTCGGGTTTGCGGTCGACGATGATGGCGTGGGCCTGCCCGGTGTTTTCCGCTTCCAGGCACTCGTACCCGGCCATTTCCAGCGCTACCACGATCATTTCGCGGATCGGCGCTTCGTCATCGACGATCAGGATGTTCTTGCCAACCATGGGTTGAGCCTCGGTTCATTCAACTGTCAATGCGGCGCATTAGATAACGGAATTATTGCAGCGATATGACAGCCGTGCGGCAGGCGCCTCGCGCGGCCACCCTTAGCGCAAGGCGTAATCCAGCACGATGCCGACGAAGATCGCCAGGCCCGCCCAGTGGTTGTGCAGGAAGGCACGGAAGCAGACCATCGGCTCGCGCTGGCGCGTAATGTGGAATTCCCAGGCGAAACAGCCGGCGGCCACCAGCAGGCCGAGATGGAAGTACAGCCCCAGTTCGAAGCGCGCGCCGGCCAGCAGCAGGCACAGCAGGGCCATGCCCTGCAGACCGAGGATGATCACCCGGTCAGCATCGCCGAACAGGATCGCCGTGGATTTCACACCGATCTTCAGGTCGTCCTCGCGGTCGGCCATGGCGTAGTAGGTGTCGTAGGCCACGGTCCAGATCACGTTGGCCAGCAGCAGCAGCCAGGCCGCCGCCGGCAGCTCGCCGGTCTCGGCGGTAAAGGCCATCGGCATGCCCCAGGAAAAGGCGGTGCCGAGCACCACCTGGGGGTAATAGGTGTAGCGCTTCATGAATGGATACAGCGCCGCCACGGCCAGGGCGCCGAACGACAGCCATACGGTGGTGGCGTTGGTCAGCAGCACCAGAGCGAAACTGAGCGCGATCAGCACGACGAAGAGGATCAGTGCCTCGCGGGCGGTGACCCTGCCGCTGGCCAGCGGACGGGCTTTGGTGCGGCTGACGTGGCCGTCGAAATTACGGTCGGCATAGTCGTTGATCACGCAGCCGGCAGCGCGCATCAGCACCACGCCAACCACGAAGATCAGCAGGTTCTTGATGCTGGGCACGCCTTCGGCGGCGATCCACAGTGCCCACAGCGTCGGCCACAGCAGCAGGTAGATGCCGATCGGCTTGTCCATGCGCGTCAGCTGCAGGAAATCCCAGGTACGTGGGTGCAGGCGATTGAGCGATTGCAGCATGCGGATGTACATCGGGTGGTTCTCCTGGCGCGGTGCGCGGATTATACGGCGCCGCGCCGGCCGCGGGGTCAGCGGCTCGCCGCAGGCCAGAAGGCCGGCAGGAACACTTCGGCGACCAGCACCGCCAGCGG
The DNA here is from genome assembly GCF_001839655.2 of Pseudomonas argentinensis. NCBI lineage: Bacteria > Pseudomonadati > Pseudomonadota > Gammaproteobacteria > Pseudomonadales > Pseudomonadaceae > Phytopseudomonas > Phytopseudomonas argentinensis. The sequence continues at coordinate 303,670 of NZ_CP056087.1, read as the reverse complement.
GCCGCGACGAAAGCACGAGCGGCGTGCCCACAAACCGTCCTGCAAGGCTTCTGCCGGCAGCCAGGCGCCAGGGTAGCGGCAGACCTGCAGTTCGCCGCGGGTAAAGGCCTGGTCACTGAACAACAGCTCACCCAGGGAGCGGCTGCCCAGTTGCTGAAGATCCAGGCCCGAGCCTTGCAGTGCCTGCCGGGCGGCCACACTGCGGGCGAACACCCAGGGCTGGCCATTGCCGCGCAGGTAGACCTCGCGCACCCAGCCAAGGCTGCCCGGCGGTACGTCCAGGGCTGCGCATTCGTCGTCACGCAGCGTCAGCCAGCCTTCACGCAACGGGGAGACGCTGAAACCGCCCGCCGACAGCTCGGTCAGCCGCCGGGTAAGGGATTGTTCGTTGAACAGCCAGTCGCAAACGCTGGCCGAGGGCACGCTGGGTAGCAGGTCGCGGGTGAGCCAGGCGGGTGTCTGGGAGGCAGGATGGGGCACGGTACAGGTTCGCGATGGGGCGGAGCGCGGAGTCTACCATGGGCGTTGCCGGCCCCTGGGCATTCGTCACGCCCGCTTGGCGATAGCGCGGCATTTGCGGTAGCGTGCCCGCGCAATGACCGTGAGTAGCGCCGGAGAGCCTGTATGAAGAAGTGGCAATGTGTGGTCTGCGGACTGATCTATGACGAACGCGAGGGTTGGCCGGATGACGGCATCGTGCCGGGCACCCGCTGGGAAGACGTGCCCGAGGATTGGCTGTGCCCCGACTGTGGCGTGGGCAAGATGGACTTCGAGATGATCGAAATCAACTGAGCGATCAAACCCGACAACAGCTGTAACAGGAGCAACCATGAGTGATCCCGTCGTCATCATCGGCACCGGCCTGGCCGGCTACAACCTGGCCCGCGAGTTTCGCAAGCTGGACAGCGAAACGCCGTTGCTGCTGATTACCGCCGACGACGGACGCTCGTATTCCAAGCCGATGCTGTCCACCGGCTTCGGCAAGAACAAGGATGCCGATGGCCTGTGCATGGCCGAGCCGGGCGCCATGGCCGAACAGCTGAATGCGCAGGTGTGGACCCACACCCGGGTCACCGGCATCGATCCCGGTCACCGCCGCCTGTGGATCGGCGAAGAGGCGGTGGCCTATCGCGACCTGGTGCTGGCCTGGGGCGCCGAGGTGCTCGCCGTACCCGTCGAGGGCGACGCGGCTGACCAGCTGTTTACGGTCAACGATCTGCAGGGCTATGGGCGGTTTCGCCAGGCCGTCGAGGGCAAGCGCAAGGTGCTGATTCTGGGCGCCGGGCTGATTGGCTGCGAGTTCGCCAACGACCTGTCCCTGGGCGGTTACCAAGTCGACCTGGGGGCGCCTTGCGAGCAGCTGATGCCGGCCCTGCTGCCGGTCGAGGCCGCTACCGCGGTGCAGGGTGGCCTCGAAACGCTGGGTGTGCGCTTTCACCTGGGCCCCGTACTGAGCCGCCTGCAGCATGCTGGCGGCGGGCTCGAGGCGCATCTGTCGGATGGCCAGACCATTGCCTGCGATGCGGTGATCTCGGCCGTGGGCCTGCGCCCGCGCACCGAGCTGGCGGCGGCAGCCGGCCTGGCGCTGAACCGCGGCGTGGTGGTCGACCGCCTGCTGCGCACCTCACACGAGCACATCTACGCCTTGGGTGATTGTGCCGAGGTCGGAGGGCTCAGCCTGCTCTACGTGATGCCGTTGATGGCCTGCGCCCGGGCGCTGGCCAGGACCCTGGCCGGCACGCCGAGCGAGGTGGCCTACGGCGCCATGCCGGTTACCGTGAAGACCCCGGCCTGCCCGCTGGTGGTGTCACCACCGCCGCGGGGCAGCCAGGGACACTGGACGGTAGAAGGCAGCGGCGCCGATATCCGCGCCCTGTGCCACGATGCCAGCGGTGCCCTGCTGGGCTACGCGCTGACCGGCGCTGCGGTGCAGGAGCGCCTGGCGCTGAATCGCCAGCTGCCGGCCCTGCTGGCGTAGGCGATCTGTCGCCTGCTCGACAGAAATGCCGGTTTTAGCTAAGTGCAGGGCTGGCGAAGGCCCCCAGAGCATGCCATTCTCCCCAGGCCTGACCGCAGCGTAGAGCTGTCGGCGCGCGTTGGCGCCAGGGCGCGGAACACAACAACAACAAACCGTAAATGAGGCAATCATGCGTAAACCGGAACTCGCCGCCGCTATCGCGGAAAAAGCTGATCTGACCAAGGATCAGGCCAATCGTGTACTCAACGCCGTTCTCGAAGAAATCACCGGGGCACTGAACCGCAAGGACAGCGTCACACTGGTCGGCTTCGGGACCTTCGTGCAGCGCCACCGCGGCGCCCGTACCGGCAAGAACCCGCAAACCGGTCAGCCAGTGAAGATCAAAGCCAGCAATACCGTTGCCTTCAAGCCGGGCAAGGCCCTCAAGGACTCGATCAACTGAGCTTAGGGTCTGTTCCCGTTTCAGCGCGAGCCGCGTTGAAATGATCTCCGGTTAGGCGCAGGACGCAGGGAATGGTGTCCCTTGCCAAGTCCTGCAACGACAGCGGAGGTCATTTCCCGCGCAACCCGCAGGGCCGGGCCAATTTTTGCGCGATTCGGCGTTACTCGGTGGCTCATTTGGCCCGCCAAACTTCGCATCTCGTGCCTTGCCTCGCGCAAAATGTGGCTCCGGCGCGGCCGTGCGTGAAACGGGAACAGACCCTTGGGTCTGCTGAGATTTCCGCCCGGACAACCACTGCGCCGCAGCGTTGAAATCTCAGCAGACCTCCACTACCCGCCAGCACGTCCGGCTGTCAGGCTTCGGGTAGGTCGCTACAATGCACGGCTCTCTCACTCGCGCGAACAGGCCATGCCATGAAATTTCGTTTTCTTCTGTGGATGCTGGGTCGTCTGATGGCCAAGGCCAGCCGTGACAACCCGGCGTTCCGCCAGCAACTCGAAGGCCGTGACCTGGTCTTCCAGCTGCATACCCTGGACGGCAAGGTGGCCCGTCATTTCATCGTCGACAACCAGCGCATCACCAGCAAGCGCGGCACCGCCAGCGCGCCAGCCTTCGCCATCGGCTTCAAGGATGCTGCCTATGGCTACGCCACGCTGACCGCCCAGAACAAGCAACTGGCGTTCATGCAGGGTATCCAGAACAAGGACATCCAGATTCAGGGCAACCCGGCCCTGGTCATCTGGTTTCAGGGCCTGACCAAGTACCTGCGGCCCAGGAAGCGCTCGGCCGACCAGAAGGCGGCCTGAGGCAATTGCCGCGGCGCGCTTCCACGGGCGGGCCGCGGCGGCGGGTCAGTGCGGTGAGCCGAACTGGGTGGCCAGGTCGCGCAAGGCGACTTCGGCAGCCAGCACCTTGTTGAGTGCTTCCTCGGCCTTTTCCCGGGTGATACCCAGGTTGTCCAGCAGGCTTGCCGGAATCTCGCGCGCGGGGCCGTTACCGATACCGCGGTTGTGCAGCAGGCTGACCGCCAGGTAGACGAGGTTCGGGTAGGTGGCATGGTTGCCGGCGTAGGTGGGGTCATGCTGGAAACGCAGGCCGACCGCCAGTTCCTCGGGCATGTCCCAGTAGCGCATCAGCCAGGAGCCGATCTGCTCGCGGCTGATGCCCAGCAGGTGTTGCTCGATGTAGCTGTGCGGCAGGTGCGGGTTGACCTCCAGGTGTCGGCAGATCAGCGAGAAGTGCGGCGGAAACACGTGGGCCAGCACCAGATTGCCGAAATTGTGCAGCAGGCCGGCCAGGTAGGTCAGGCCCACTTCCGGGCGCTGCGCCCGCGGCATGGCGCGGGTCAGGCCCTCGATGACGGCGGCGGTGTAGATCGCCTGCTGCCAATAGGGCGTGGCATGCTGCGGCTGATCCTTGGGCAGGCTCAGGGTCTTGCCCAGGGCCAGGCCCAGCGCCAGGTTGACCACCAGATCGAAGCCCAGCACACGCACGATGGCGTCTTCGACCGAGCGGATCTTGCCCGGCGCCGCGTAGTAGGGCGATGCCGCCCAGCTGACCACCTGGGCGGCCAGCGCCGGATCGGTTTCCACCACGCCGGTGATGTCGTCGACCGTGGCATTGGGGTCGACCCGCAGCTTGATGATCTTCTGCGCCGTCTCGGCCAGCGGCGGAATCTCGATGGTTTCTTCCAGGCGCTGCTGGATGCGGCGTGCGGTGAACGCCTGCACTGCCTGGCTGATCTCTTGGCGATCGTCTTCGGGGCGGCTGAAGTTGGGGCGCACCTTGCTCGCCGGCTCGCCGAAACGCGCCGCGCTGGCCTTGCCGAGCAGACCCTTGAAGGCTTCGGTGCCGATCTCCAGGAGCACGCCCTGCTGGCCGGACTGGATGTACAGGCTCGGCACCTCGAGCAGGCGCTCGTCGTACAGACAGGGGGAGCTGGTCAGGGCCGGAATGCCCGGCAGCATGGCCAGGTCATGCTTGCCCAGCATGCGGGTCAGGCGCTCGGGCTTGACGGCTGTCAGCTTGCGGCCGGTCAGCTCGGCAAGCCGGTTGAGATCGAGCAGCTGATTCTGCGGGAACAGCACCAGCAGGGCGCCCACGGCGTCCTCGAGCAGCACGGTCTGTACCCGTTGGGCAGCCGGGATGCCGGGTTGGTCGTGGCGAGCCTGATAAGTCACACCGAGTTTCTCCAGCAGCTGACGGATTACATGAGGCGGTTGAGGGGAGGTGTCGGCGATGGCTAGTTCAGTCATGACGTATTCCGTCTTCAAAGGGAGCGCAACGTCCCAAGTATAACCAGCAAGCTGACGACGCAACCGTTCGAGTCGACCATCGTCCCGTGTCTCGCTCACACTTGCCCATATTGTTGCCCGTGGCGCAGCCAGCGCTCCAGCAGCGGGCTGACATGCTGCGGCCATTGCTCCTGCAGCGCCTGGGCAGCATCGCGTACCGCCGGCAGCAGGTCGGCGTCACGCATCAGATCGGCTACCTTGAACTGCAACAGGCCGGTTTGTCGAGTACCGAGCATTTCTCCGGGCCCGCGCAGCTCCAGATCCTTCTCCGCGATGATGAAGCCGTCACAGGTTTCGCGCATGATGCCCAGGCGCTCGCGGCCGATCTGCGACAGTGGCGGGTGGTAGAGCAGCACGCAGTGGCTGGCCGCGCTGCCACGGCCGACCCGGCCTCGCAGCTGGTGCAACTGGGCCAGGCCGAGGCGCTCGGGGTTCTCGATGATCATCAGGCTGGCATTGGGCACGTCGACGCCCACTTCGATCACCGTGGTGGCCACCAGCAGCTGCAGGTGGCCCTGTTTGAACTGCTCCATCACCGCGGCCTTTTCGGCCGGCTTCATGCGCCCGTGAATCAGCCCGACCCGCTGGCCGACCAGCGCGGCCGACAGGTCCTCGTAGGTGGTTTCCGCCGCCTGGCAGGTCAGTTCCTCGGATTCCTCGATCAGGGTGCAGACCCAGTAGGCCTGGCGACCTTCGTCGCAGGCCGAGCGCACCCGTTCGACCACTTCGAAGCGGCGGCTGTCGGCGACCAGCACGGTGTTCACCGGCGTGCGGCCAGGGGGCAGTTCGTCGAGGATCGAGGTGTCCAGGTCGGCGTAGGCGCTCATCGCCAGGGTGCGCGGTATGGGCGTGGCGGTCATGATCAGCTGGTGCGGGCTGAGCCGGCCGCCCACGCCCTTCTGGCGCAGGGCCAGGCGCTGTTGCACGCCAAAACGATGCTGCTCGTCGATGATCGCCAGGGCTAGGTTGCGAAAGCGCACCTCATCCTGGAACAGCGCGTGGGTACCGACCACCATGGGCGTGCCGGCGGCGATCTGTTCCAGGGCCGCCACCCGCGCCTTGCCCTTGAGCTTGCCGGCCAGCCAGGCGGTCTCCAGGCCCAGGGGCTGCAGCCAGCGGGTGAAGTTGATGAAGTGCTGCTCGGCGAGGATCTCGGTGGGCGCCATCAGCGCCACCTGGTAACCGGCCTCGATGGCCTGCAGCGCCGCGAAGGCCGCCACCACCGTCTTGCCGGCGCCGACGTCGCCCTGTACCAGGCGCAGCATCGGCTCGTGCTGGCTGAGGTCGTAGGCGATCTCCGCGCCGACCCGCTGCTGGGCGCCGGTGGGCTTGAAGCCGAGGTTGTCGAGAAACTGCTGCGGCAGGCGCTTGGCGACCGGCAGCGAGGGCGCCTGTTGCGCCCGAGCGCTTTCGCGCAGGCGCTGCATCGACAGCTGATGGGTCAGCAGTTCCTCGAAGGCCAGCCGGTGCTGAGCCCAGTGGCGGCCCTCGGCGAGCTCTTCCAGGTCGGCGTCCGGTGGCGGGCGATGCAGGTAGCGAATCGCCTGATCCAGTGGCGCCAGGCCGTATTCCTTGGCCAGCTGCCGAGGCAACCAGTCCGGCAGGCTGTGCGGGCCGAGGCGGGCCAGCGCCTGCTCGCTGAGCTGGCGCAGGCGCTGCTGGGTCAGCCCTTCGGTGGTCGGGTAGATCGGTGTCAGCGTCTGGTCCACCGCCGGCGGTTCGTCGCCGGTCAGCGCGCGGTATTCGGGATGATAGATTTCCAGGCCCGACGAGCCGGGGCGGATCTCCCCATAGCAGCGCACCTGGGTGCCGCGCTTGAGGCCTTCTTTCTGGGCGTTGCTGAAATGGTAGAAGCGCAGGCTCAGGGTGCCGCTGCCGTCGCTCAGGCGCACCAGCAGGCTGCGGCGCTTGCCCATCACTACGTCGGCGCCGGAAACCGTGCCCTCGACCACGGCATCCTGGCCGGGGCGCAGGGCGCCGATGGGCACGATGCGGGTACGGTCCTGGTAGCGCAGCGGCAGGTGGAAGAGGATGTCCTGCAGGGTCTCCAGGCCGACCTTGGCGAGCTTTTCCGCCAAGGCCGCGCCAACGCCCTTGAGGTCGGTAACGGAAACCGTCGACAGCTCGCTCATCGCGATCCTCAGACGTTACGCGGCAGTGGCTTGGCGACCGAGCACAGGCGAATGGAGTCGGCCAGCACTTCGATGGCCTTGGGGCGCGGGAAACTGGCGCGCCAGGCGATGGCCACGGTGCGGAACGGCGCCGGTGGGCTGAGCGGGCGGACTTCGATCACGCCGGGCGCGTAGTGATGACTGTCGACCGCCGAGAACGGCAGGATCGATACGCCCAGCCCCGAGGCGACCATGTGGCGAATGGTTTCCAGCGAACTGGATTCCACCGTGGTGTGCTTGGCGTTTTCTTCGCCCTTGCGCAGCGTCGGACAGGCCTCCAGCACCTGGTCACGGAAGCAGTGACCTTCGCCGAGCAGCAGCAGGCTCTTGTCGTTGAGCAGCTTGGTGTCGATGGTCTGCATGGCCGTCCACGGGTGGTCCGCCGGCAGCAGCGCATAGAAGGGCTCGTCGTACAGCGGCAGGGTCAGCACGTCGGCTTCCTGGAACGGCAGGGCGACGATGATCGCATCCAGCTCGCCGGTGCGCAGCTTGTCGCGCAGCACGTGGGTGAAGTTTTCCTCGATGTACAGCGGCATCTGGGTGGCCACGCGATGCAGCTGCGGGATCAGATGGGGAAACAGATAGGGGCCGACGGTATAGATGGCGCCGATCTTCAACGGTGCCGCCAGCTGGTTCTTGCCAGCCTGGGCCAGTTCGCGAATGCCCTGGGCCTGTTCCAGCACCTTCTGCGCCTGGGTGACGATGCCTTCGCCGACGGGGGTCAGGCGCACGGCGCTCTTGCTGCGCTCGAAGATCAGCACGCCGAGCTCGTCCTCGAGCTTCTTCACGCCGACCGACAGCGTGGGCTGGCTGACGTGACAGCGCTCCGCGGCACGACCGAAGTGCTGTTCCTGGGCGAGCGTCACGATATAGCGCAGTTCGGTGAGGGTCATAGTCTTAATCCATTGAGATGGCGCCAAGCATAGCCGCTGTCTTCAAGGGAACCAACTGTTCAGGGCGCTCAAATAATGTCAGCCAGCGCGATGACTGTCAGGAGGGGATGACAGCTGCCCCGGCGTTTGCCGGGGTAGCTGCAGGGCTGGAGTCAGCGGCCGCGGCCGCGCTCCAGCGAGTAGATGAAGGGTGCGACGATCTCGATGCTGCCGTTGTTGAGCACTTCCGCCGGCGGCTTGGGCAGCGGCTGGGCGCGACGAATCATCTGCAGCGTGGCGCGATCCAGCGACGCGCTGCTGGATTTGCCGACCAGCGTGTAGGACAGCACCTTGCCGTCCGCATCGACCACGAAGCGCAGGCGGTTCACCCCTTCGAGGCCGCGGCGGCGCGCGTCTTCGGGGTAACGCTTGTATTTGGCCAGGTGGGCCAGCAGCTCGCTCTGCCAGGTTCTCTCCGCCTTGCTCGGCGAACTGACCGGCGCCTGCTGCGGCGCTGCCGGCTTGGCCTCGGCCGGGGCGGGCGGTGCCGGCGGCGCTTCTGCTGGCGGCTGCTCCTGGGGCTCCGGTGGCTTGGGCTCGGGCGGCTTGGGTTTCGGCGGCTTCGGCTTGGGCTTCGGCTTGGGCGGCGTGACCGCCAGCGTGGGCTTCGGCGCTTCGGCGATTTTCGGCTGCGGCTCGGGCTCCTCCGGCACCACTTCCGGTGGCGGCGGTGGTGCAGGCTTGGGCGCGGCTGGCGGCAAGGGCTCCAGCTCGACGATCATCGCCGCCGGTGGCGGCAGCTCGATGGGCGTCGCCTGGGGCTGCCAGTACATGGCCCAGAGGAACAGGCCGACGTGCAGCCCAACCACGATGACCAGGCTGGCGACCCAGGAGAACGTGCGGCTGGATTTCTTCATTGCGCGCCGACCGTCTCCAGGCCTACCAGGCCGATCTTCAGGTAACCGGTGCCGCGCAGGGTGTCCATGACTTCCATCAGGTCGCCATATTCGACGCCCTTGTCACCGCGCACGAAGATGGTCTTTTCCTTGTCGTTCTGGGTCAGCTTGTCCAGGGCGGCGCCGAGCATGGCCGGCTGTACCTCGTCGTTGTCCAGAAACAGCTTCTTGTCTTCCTTGATGCTCAGGTAGATCGGTTTTTCCGGCCGCGGCGCCGGTTTGGCGCTGGAGGCGGGCAGGTCGATCTTGACGTCGACGGTGGCCAGTGGCGCGGCGACCATGAAGATGATCAGCAGCACCAGCATGACGTCGATGAAGGGCGTGACGTTGATCTCGTGGTTTTCCTGGAGATCGTCGCCGCCGTTTTCGTTGAGATGAAGCCCCATGGCCTTAACCCACCTTGACCACATGAGGCGGCTGGGCGCGATCATGGCCCGGCTGCATGTCCAGGTCGCGGCTCACCAGCAGCAGTACCTGGGCCGAGGCATCGGCCACCTGGGCCTTGTAGGCACTGATCGAGCGCGAGAAGGCGTTGTAGATGATCACCGCCGGAATCGCCGCGACCAGACCCAGTGCGGTCGCCAGCAGCGCTTCGGCGATGCCGGGGGCAACCACGGCAAGGTTGGTGGTCTGGGTTTTGGCGATGCCGATGAAGCTGTTCATGATGCCCCATACGGTACCGAACAGACCGACGAAGGGCGCGGTGGAGCCGATGGTGGCGAGCACACCGGTGCCCTTGCTCATGTCGCGGCCGCAGGCGCCGACCAGGCGCTCGAGGCGGAAGCTGACGCGTTCCTTGATGCCTTCCTTCTCGCGGCTGCTGGCCGAGAGTTTCAGTTCTTCGCGGGCGTCCTCGATGAGGATTTCGCTGAAGCTGTGCTTGGCACGAGCCTGGTCGCTGGCCTGGGCCAGGTTGCGGGCGCCCTTGAGCTCGACGATCTCGCGGCGCAGACGGCGGCGGGCGGTCACCAGTTCGATGGTCTTGGCAATCCAGATGGTCCAGGTGAGGATCGACGCCAGCACCAGGCCGATCATTACGCTTTTCACCACCACGTCGGCGCCCTGGTACATGCCCCACGGCGACAGGTCGTGGAACACCTGCTCGGCTTCGGCGGCGGGATCGCTGTTCAGCGCCTGGGCGTCGGCGCTCTGCTGGGCGGCCAGCGCCTGGTTGAGCTTGTCCGCATCCTGGGGAGCGATGTTGTTCTCGCTGAAGAACTGCTGACGTGCTGCGTTCAGCTGCTCGGGAGTAGCCTGCGGTCCAAGGGCTTCGAGCTTGTCGCCAAGGGCATCGACCTGTGCGGCCGCCTCTGGCGTCAGCGGCTGTACTTGCTGCCCGGCTGCGGCAGGTTGTGCGGTTGTCGGTTGCTCGGCGGCAGGTTGAGCGGGCGCCGGGGCGGTCTGATCAGCGAAGCCCGCGATCGGCGCCAGCATCAGGCTGAGCAGCAGGGCGAGAGAGGCGCCGAGGCGTTGCGGCCGAGCGGCGACGGTGATTGGCTTGGCGCTATGGGCGATAGAGTTCATGCTTGCCGGACCTGAATGTGAGGGCGGTGACCTGCGCGGCCATGGGGCGCGCGGAAAAATAGGCTAAGCATTATTGCAAGTAATTCTTGTTCATGAAAGTGCTGGTGTAATCTTATTACCTTTATGTGGCGCTTTTGAGCGCTTGCCAGGTTGAGGGGGGCGGATGAGTAAAGTGGCAGAGGCGCTGATCGCCGGTTGTGGCGATGTGGGAGGCCGGCTGGCCGTGCGCCTGCGTGATGCGGGCTGGCAGGTCTACGGCATGCGCCGCAGGGTGTCGGAACTGCCCGCAGGCATCGTGCCGGTGGCCGGCGATCTGCACCGGGCGGGCTGTCCCGACCAGTGGCCCCGCGGTGCGCTGGATTACCTGGTGTACAGCGCGGCCGCCACCCAGCATGACGAGGCGGGCTACCGGCAGGCCTACGTCGACGGACTGCGCCATGTGCTGGGCTGGCTGCAGGCCCGTGGGCAGCGCCCCAGGCGACTGATCTTCGTCTCCAGCAGCGGTGTGTATGGCCAGTTGGGCGGCGAATGGGTCGACGAGACGTCGCCTGCCGAGGCGCAGAGCTATTCCGGGCGGATCATGCGCGAGGCCGAGCAGGTGGCATGGAACAGTGGGGTGCCTACCACCGTGCTGCGCCTGACGGGCATCTACGGACCCGGTCGAGAATGGCTGCTCAAGCAGGTGCGCATGGGCTATCGGGTGGCGGTGGAACCGCCGCTGTTCGGTAACCGTATCCATGTCGACGATGCGGCCGGGTTGCTGGCCTTTCTGCTGCAGGCCGATCTGGCGGGCAAGGCGCTGGACCACTGCTATATCGGCGTGGACGACGAGCCGGCGCCGCTGCATGAAGTGGTCGCTTGGCTGCGTGAGCAGCTCGGGGTCGAGCACTGGGCCGAGGATTCGGCGGTGCGCCGTTCCGGCAGCAAGCGCTGCAGCAATGCCCGGGCCCGGTCGCTGGGCTGGGCGCCGCGGTATCCCAGTTATCGCGAGGGCTATGCCGCGGTGCTAGAGGACAGCTGAAGGCAGAGCCCGGAGGCGTTGCTCCGGGCGTGGGCAGGTCAGTCGATGACCAGGATGCCGTCCATTTCCACCTGGGCGCCTTTCGGCAGGGCAGCCACGCCAATGGCGGCGCGTGCCGGGTAGGGCTGCTGGAAGTAGCGGCCCATGACCTCGTTGACGGTGGCGAAGTGGGAGAGGTCGGTAAGGAAGATGTTCAGCTTGACCACGTCGTTGAACGAGCCACCGGCGGCTTCGATCACCGATTTGAGGTTTTCGAAGACCTGCACGGTCTGCGCTTCGAAGCCTTCCACCAGCTCCATGGTCTTGGGGTTCAAGGGGATCTGCCCGGACAGGTAGACGGTGTTGCCGGCCTTGATGGCCTGGGAGTAGGTGCCGATGGCGGCCGGGGCCTTGTCGCTGTTGATGACGCTCTTGCTCATGGAGAACTCCTCGATAGGGGCAGCCTCAGGCTGCAAGACGGACGCAGGCAGGCTACAGGCTGACGTTCGCCGCCTCAAGCCAAGACCGGCGTCGTTGCGCCTTTTGGATAGGCAATGACGCTTCCAGGCAGCGGGGGCTGAAAAGTGCGGGAGGGTGTGCTTTCAGGCAGGGGCGCGACAGGTCACGCCTTCGTGCGGGTGATACGCATGACCCCGGGCAGGGTGCGCAGCTTCTTGATCACCCGGGCCAGGTGCACGCGGTCGTGTACGCTGACCACCAGCTGCACCACGCTGACACGGCCGTCGCGCTCGTCCATGCTGATCTTCTCGATGTTGCCGTCGGCGGCGTTGACGCTGCCGGCCAACAGGGCGATCAGGCCGCGCTGGTGCTCCAGCTCGACACGCAGCTCGACGTTGAATTCGCCGGTGACATCCTTGGCCCAGGCCAGCTGGATGCATTTCTCCGGGTTGTGGCGCACTTCGCTGATATTGCGGCAGGTATCCAGGTGCACCACCATGCCCTTGCCGGCCGAGAGGTGGCCGACGATCGGGTCGCCCGGAATCGGCGTACAGCACTTGGCGTAGCTGAGCACCAGGCCCTCGGTGCCGCGAATGGCCAGGGGGCCTTCGGCATTGGGCAGCTCCTCGCCGTCGCTGGCCAGCAGGCGGCGCGCCACCACGTAAGCCATGCGGTTGCCCAGGCCGATATCCTCGAGCAGGTCGTCGAAGGTTTCCAGGCGGTATTCGTTGAGCACGGCCAGCTGGCGTTCGGCAGGTACCTTGTCGAGATGGCTCTCGAAGCTGGCCAGCACCTTGTTGAGCAGGCGCTCGCCGAGGTTCACCGATTCCGAGCGGCGCTGCAGCTTCAGGGCATGGCGGATATGGGTGCGCGCCTTGCCGGTGACCACGAAATTCAGCCAGGCCGGATTGGGGCGTGCGCCCGGGGCGCTGACGATTTCCACCGTGGAGCCGCTTTCCAGGGCCTGGGAGAGGGGCGCCAGGCGGCGGTTGATACGGCAGGCGATGCAGGTATTGCCAACGTCGGTGTGCACCGCGTAGGCGAAGTCCACGGCCGTGGAGCCCTTGGGCAGCTCCATGATGCGGCCCTTGGGCGTGAACACGTAGACCTCGTCCGGGAACAGGTCGATCTTCACGCTCTCGATGAATTCCAGCGAGTTGCCGGCGCGTTGCTGCAGCTCCAGCACGCCCTTGACCCACTGGCGCGCGCGGGCGTGGTTGCCCTTGGGCAGCTCGTCCTCGTTGGACTTGTACAGCCAGTGCGCGGCGATGCCGTTGTTGGCCATCTCTTCCATCTCACGGGTACGGATCTGGATTTCGATGGGCACGCCATGCATGCCGAACAGCGTGGTGTGCAGCGACTGGTAGCCGTTGGCCTTGGGAATCGCGATGTAATCCTTGAAGCGGCCCGGCAGCGGCTTGTACAGATTGTGCACGGCGCCGAGCACGCGGTAGCAGGTGTCGACCTTGTCGACCACGATGCGGAAGGCGTAGACGTCCATGATCTCGTTGAACGACTTACGCTTGCCGCGCATCTTCTGGTAGATGCTGTAGAGGTGCTTCTCGCGGCCCACCACTTCGCCGCTCAGGCCTTCGCGTTCGAGGCAGTGCAGCAGCGACTCCTCGATGCGCGTGACGATTTCCTTGCGGTTGCCCCGGGCGCGGCGCACGGCGGCGCGAATGCGCTCGGAGCGCATCGGGTGCATGGCCTTGAAACCCAGGTCCTCGAATTCCACGCGCATGCTGTGCATGCCCAGCCGGTTGGCGATGGGCGCGTAGATCTCCAGGGTTTCCTTGGCGATGCGCCGGCGTTTCTCGCCGGACAGCACTTCCAGGGTGCGCATGTTGTGCAGGCGGTCGGCCAGCTTGACCAGGATCACGCGGATGTCCCGCGCCATGGCCATGGCCATCTTCTGGAAGTTCTCTGCCTGCGCCTCGGCCTTGGTCTCGAAGTTCATCTGGGTCAGCTTGCTGACCCCATCCACCAGCTCCGCCACGGACTCGCCGAACTGCGCGTGCAGGGCTTCCTTGGCGATGCCGGTGTCTTCGATCACGTCGTGCAGCATGGCGGCCATCAGGCTCTGATGGTCCATGTGCATGTCGGCGAGGATGCTGGCCACGGCCAGCGGATGGGTCACGTAGGCTTCGCCGCTGCGGCGGCGTTGCCCGTCGTGCGCCTGTTCGGCGTAGAAGTAGGCGCGACGAACGAGATTGACCTGCTCGTCGCCCAGGTAGCCCGAAAGCCTGTCGGCGAGGGCGTCTATGCTCGCCATGGGAGTCTCCCATGCCACGCATTGTGCACCTGCGACGTACGCTTTCGACCCGGCATAGGCTTACAGAGGCTCGTTCGCCTCTTCCTCGAAGGCAGCGAACAGCGGTTCTTCTTCGATGATGTCTTCCTGGGCGACGATTTCGGCGTCTACCAGGCCGCTGGCGATCTCGCGCAAGGCGACCACGGTCGGCTTGTCGTTTTCCCACGCCACTTTCGGCTCTTTGCCGCCGGTGGCGATTTGACGAGCGCGCTTGGTGGCGAGCATGACCAGCTCGAAGCGGTTATCGACGTTGTCCAGGCAGTCTTCAACGGTAACGCGGGCCATGGTGTTCCTCGTAGCGAATGCAAAATTGGCTGGGCCCGAATGGGCGAGCGGACTGGATAGTCTAGAAAAACGCCGGCATTAAGGGAAGCGAAACTCGCCGAGAGGCACGAGTTCGCGGCGCAGAAAGGGATTTTCGCGGCCCAGATGGACGGTTTGCGGGCCGTCCATCCGCTTATCCTCAGGCCAGCAGCTCGCTCAACAAGCCGGCATGGCGCTGCTGCTGCGAGGTCTGCAGCAACTGGTTGGCGCGGAAGACGGCTTTCAAATCGCTGAGGGCGTGGCTGAAATCGTCGTTGATCACCAGGTAGTCGTATTCCACGTAGTGGCTCATCTCGCTGACCGCCTCGCGCATGCGCTGCTCGATCACCTCGCCGCTGTCCTGGCCGCGGCTGGTCAGGCGATGACGCAGCGCTTCCAGGGTTGGCGGCAGAATGAAGATCGATTTGGCCTGGGGCATCAGGCGGCGTACTTGCTGGGCGCCCTGCCAGTCGATCTCCAGGATCAGGTCGATACCTTCGGCGAGAGTCTTCTCCAGGGCACGCTGGGAGGTGCCGTAGTAGTTGCCGAATACCTGGGCGTGCTCGAGGAATTCGCCCTGCTCGAGCATGGCGGTGAACTGCGCGTGATCCACGAAGTGGTAGTGCACGCCGTCCTGCTCGCCCGGACGCATGCCGCGGGTGGTGTGCGACACCGACACGCGAATCAGCGGTTCGCTGTCGATCAGCGCTTTCACCAGGCTGCTCTTGCCGGCGCCCGAGGGGGCGGAAATGATGTACAGCGTGCCGCTGGTGATGCTCATGGATCTGTCCTGAAACGGATTGAAGTCGGGAGGCGCCTTGGCGCCATTATCTGGCTTCCTTAAAAATCTAGGCGAGGCAGTCAGCGCAAGGCAAAGCAGACGAAAAAGCGGAGTGTACGGGTGGTACATGAGCATTTTGAGTCTGTTTAACGCCGCGATGGCAACGCAGCCAGTTTTTAGCGGCCTTATTCGATGTTCTGCACCTGCTCGCGCATCTGCTCGATGAGTACCTTGAGGTTGACGGCCGCCTGGGTACTGCGCGGGTCGAACGCCTTGGAACCCAGGGTGTTGGCTTCGCGGTTGAGTTCCTGCATCAGGAAGTCCAGGCGGCGCCCGGCCGCGCCGCCGGCCTTGAGCACGCGGCGCACTTCGGTGACGTGGGTGCTCAGGCGATCCAGCTCTTCGGCCACGTCGCTCTTCTGGGCGAGCATCACCAGTTCCTGCTCCAGGCGCTGCGGGTCGAGTTCGGCCTGCATCTCGCGGCAGCGTTCGATGATCTTCTGGCGCTGGGCTTCGAGCATCTGCGGCACCAGCTCGCGCAGGGCGGCGACTTCCTCGAGCATGCTGTCGAGGCGCTCGTTGAGCAGCTTGGCCAGCTCGGCGCCTTCGCGGCTGCGGCCGTTCTTGAGTTCCGCCAGAGCACTGGCGAACAGCTCCAGGGCCGCTTTGTTGAGAGCCTGAGGGTCGCTGCTGTCGGCCACCAGCACGCCGGGCCAGCCGAGCACTTCCAGCGGGTTCAGTGGCGCGGGCTGCTTGATCAGCGCGGCGACGCTTTCGGCGGCGGCGATCAGCTGGGTGGCCTTGGTTTGGTCGACCTGCAGCGGCTTGCCGGCACTGTCTTCGCTAAAGCGCAGGGTGCATTCCACCTTGCCGCGCGACAGGCCCTGACGCAGCGCTTCGCGCACCGCGCCTTCGAGGTCGCGGAAGGCTTCCGGTAGACGCAGATGGGGCTCGAGGTAGCGGTGGTTGACCGAGCGCAGCTCCCAGCTCAGGGTGCCGTTGGCACCTGCCTGCTCGGTGCGGGCGAAGGCTGTCATGCTGTGGATCATGCGGCTTACCTCGGTTTGCGGTGGGGCAAAGGCGGCGATTGTAGCGCAGTGCGGCATTGGCTCCCAATCGCCGGCAGGGCCATCGGGCGGTCGCGGTCGCGGCCCGGCGGCAACAGCCCCTATAATGGGCGGCAGATTCTACTCGAGAGCAGGTATTTTGATGAAACGTCCCAGTGGCCGCGCCGCCGATCAGTTGCGTTCGATCCGCATCACCCGCAACTACACCAAGCATGCCGAAGGTTCGGTGCTGGTGGAGTTCGGCGATACCAAGGTGATTTGCACCGTCAGCGTCGAGCAGGGCGTACCGCGTTTTCTGAAAGGTCAGGGCCAGGGCTGGGTGACCGCCGAATACGGCATGCTGCCGCGCGCCACCGGCGACCGTAACCAGCGTGAGGCCAGCAAGGGCAAGCAGGGCGGCCGCACCCTGGAAATCCAGCGGCTGATCGGCCGCTCGCTGCGTGCCGCACTGGATATGAGCAAACTGGGCGAAAACACCCTGTATGTCGACTGCGACGTGATCCAGGCCGACGGCGGCACCCGCACCGCATCGATCACCGGCGCCATGGTTGCCCTGGTCGATGCCCTGAAGGTGATGAAGAAACGTGGCGGCCTGAAAGGCGGCGACCCGCTCAAGCAGATGATCGCGGCGGTATCCGTGGGCATCTACCAGGGCGAACCGGTGCTGGATCTGGATTACCTGGAAGACTCCGCCGCCGAGACCGACCTCAACGTGGTGATGACCAGTACCGGTGGTTTCATCGAAGTGCAGGGCACCGCCGAAGGTGCGCCGTTCCAGCCGGCCGAACTGAATGCCATGCTGGCCCTGGCGCAGCAGGGCATGGGCGAGCTGTTCACTCTGCAGCAGGCCGCACTGGCCGAATGACCGGCCTTTGACCGAGGAGAGTCGTGATGATGGATGAGCACAACGCCGTAACGCCCGCCGAGCCTGACCGCGAAGCGCGTCAGTGGGCGATGATCTGCCACTTCGCGGCCGCCCTCGGCTTCGTGTTTCCCTTCGGCAACCTGATCGGCCCGCTGGTGGTCTGGCAGGTCAAGAAGGACCAACACGCCTTTATCGACGCGCAGGGCAAGGAAGCGCTCAACTTCCAGCTGACCGTGGCCATCGCCGGCATCGTCTGCCTGTTGCTGATGCTGGTGCTGATCGGCTTTCTGCTGATGGGCCTGCTGTGCATCGGCACCGTGGTGCTGACCATCATCGGCGGCATCAAGGCCGGTGAGGGCAAGCACTACCGCTATCCTTTCTGCCTGCGATTGATCAAATGATCAGCGCCTGATCGAAGGAAAAGCCGGCAGACTGTCGGCTTTTTTATTGAAGTGTAACCAGGTGTTGATTCGCTTTGGGGTGACTTTTAAGCTCTGCCACGAAATAGCCCCGTCGAGCTTACAAGGACACCCATGATCCCCATCAACCCACTGGCCATGATGCTCGGATCGCTGTTCCTGCTGGTGTCGCTGATGTGCGTCGCGGCGCTGGCGGCGCTGCTGATTGCCTGCCTGAATGCTCGCTCCCGACGCTTTATCCGCGCGCACCCCTGGTGGTTCGGGCTGCTTGCCATATTCCTGGTCGCCGGCAGCCTGCCTACCGTCGAATTCCTGCGCTGGCAGGCAGCGCACTGGCTCGACCAGCGCGCGCTCAGTCCTCGTCTGGAGAGTCAACAGGTGCTGGGCGAACTGGTGCTGCCGGCCGGTACCCGGGTGTGGCTGGAGCGCCTGGAACCCGGCAAGCACCTCAGTGGCGAGCCATTGCCCCATGGCTTGCAGAGCCTGCAGCGCGCCGAGTTCGACGGCCAGCCCGGCGTGGTGCAGGGCGCCGCCGTGCGGCGCCTGGACCTGGGCGATACCGGGGCCGAGGTCAAGCTCGTTGATGATGCCGCGCTGGCCGGCTGGCAGTGCTCGGCGCAGGAACCGGTTACCTTCGGCTATCGCGCCGGCGCACGTTTTGCGCCCCAGCAATGGCGGCTGGAGAGCTGCACACTGGCTGCCGGCAGCCAAATCGCCGGCATCATCTGGCCGGGGCCGATGACCGTGCACGCGGTGGAGGAGGGCCGTTGGCAGCTGGAAACCGACACTACGCCGGTGCGTTTCCAGGGGCTCGAGGTACGGCTATGGAACCTGTGGCTCGACGGGCCCTATGGCGCGTTGCTGGACTGGCAGGCCGAGCTGACCGAGCCGGTCGAGTTCGGTCCCATGCAGTACCCCGCGACCACTCGGGTGCGCGCCTTTCACGGTAACCTGCTGTTCAGCCCGCAGGTCGAGGCGCCCGCGGTCGATCGCCTGAGTGGCAAGCCCATCGAGCCCGACCTGTCGGTCGAGCAGGATGTTGGCGGTGAGGTACTGGGCACCCACCGTAATGGCGACGTGGGTGTAATCGACTGGATCAGGATCGTGCCCTGAAGCGGTTCAGCTGCGATCGGCCAGCACGCCGATCAGGAACATCACCACCAGCAATACCGGCGCCAGGGTGTAGTTGTTGAAGTGGCCCAGCAACTGGGTGAGCAGGGGCGTCAGGTAGACCAGCGCCAGGCCGTAGCCGACCACGCAGACCGCAACGAATATCAGGGTGCGCAGCACGAAGTTGAGGCTGCCGATACGACCCTGTATCCAGGCGTTGATGGCCGGGCCGAACAGCACCAGCAGGGTGGCCATCAGGCCCAGGGAAATCTCGCTGAGGTGGCCACGGCTCCAGCGTGAAACGGTGGCGATCAGGTCCAGCACATAATCCATGGTTGCTCCTCTGGCATGACGGTTGAATCCTGCTGCCTGGGATCATCCGGCGCGCTTTTGGTTCGCGGGCACCGGTGATTCAGGGCAGAAAGTACTGCAGCAGATCATTGAGAAACAGCTGACCTTCACGGGTCGCCGCCAGGCGCGTCGGGTCCTTTTGCAGCATGCCGCGTTGCTCGACCTGGGCGCGGGCCTTGGCCAGCTGTTCGAGGGGCAGGCCGGTGCGCTGGCTGAACAGTTCGGCGGCGCAGCCATCGGTCAGGCGCAGCACGTTGATCAGGAACTCGAACGGCAGTTCGTCCGCACTGAGGACGCGCTCGCCAGCGCTGTATCGCTTGGCGGGGTCGAGGTAATCCTTGGGCAGGCGGGTTTTCCAGGTGCGGCTGATGCGCCCTTGCGGGGTGCTGAGCTTGCCGTGGGCGCCGGCGCCGATGCCGAGAAAATCACCAAAGGTCCAGTAATTCAGGTTATGCCGCGCCATGCGGCCGGGCTGCGCGTAGGCCGAGACCTCGTACTGGGCGTAGCCGTGTTCGGCGAGCAGCGTCTGGCCGGCTTCCTGGATGTCCCACAGGGTGTCGTCTTCGGGCAGCACCGGTGGCTGGTTCCAGAACACCGTGTTCGGCTCCACCGTCAGCTGATACCAGGACAGATGGGTCGGCGCCTGGGCGATGGCGATGCGCAGGTCGCCCAGGGCGTCATCCAGGGACTGATCCGGCAGGCCGTGCATCAGGTCCAGGTTGAAGTTGTCGAAGCCGGCGGCACGGGCCATGTCGGCGGCGCGAATCGCTTCGTCGCCATCATGGATGCGGCCCAGAGCCTTGAGCTTGTCGGCCTGGAAGCTCTGCACACCGATCGACAGCCTGTTGATGCCCAGGCGCCGATACGCGGCGAACTTCTCCTGCTCGAAGGTGCCGGGGTTGGCTTCCAGGGTGATCTCGATATCGCCGGCGAACGGGATGCGCCGCTCCACGCCTTCCAGCAGGCGGCCAAGGGCCCTGGCGGAAAACAGGCTGGGCGTGCCGCCGCCAAAGAAGATCGAGGTCAGGGGCGGCCATGAGCCTGCTGCAGATCACTGTCGAGATCGGCGAGCAACGCGTCGACGTAGGCCTCTTCCGGCAGGTTGGGGCCGGCGGCGTGGGAGTTGAAATCGCAGTAGGGGCACTTGCGCACGCACCAGGGAATATGGATGTAGGCCGCCAGAGGCGGCAGCTCAAAGCTGCAAGCTGCAGGCTGCAAGTTGTCCGCGGCGTTTTCACTTGCAGCTTGTGGCTTGTGGCTTGTGGCTTTCATAGCCCCAAACGTTGCTTGAGCAACTTCATGGCAATGGCGCGGTGGCTGAGCTGGTTCTTGTCGGCCGGCGGCAGCTCGGCGCTGGAGCACTGGCGCTCCTCGACCCAGAACAGCGGGTCGTAGCCAAAGCCGTGCTCGCCACGGGCTTCGTGGAGTATGCGGCCGTGCCACAGGCCTTCGCAGAGGATCGGCAGTGGGTCGTCGGCATGGCGTACCAGGGCCAGGCAGCAGACGAACTGGGCGCCGCGCTCGGCGTCCGGCACATCCTTGAGGGCCGCCAGCAGCTTGGCGTTGTTCGCCGCATCGCCCTGGCCATCGGCGTAGCGGGCCGAATAGATGCCCGGCGCGCCGCCGAGATAGTCCACCGCCAGGCCGGAGTCGTCGGCCAGTGCCGGCAAACCGGACAGGCGCGAGGCGTTGCGGGCCTTGAGAATGGCATTCTCGACAAACGACAGGCCGGTTTCCTCCGGCTCCACCTGGCTGAATTCAGCGACCGAGCGCAGGCGCACGCGGTCGCCGAGCATGGCTTGCAGTTCCTTGAGTTTGCCGGCGTTGTGGCTGGCGAGGACGAGTTCTGGGAAAGGCATCATGGCTCCGGAAAGAGTTCCTGGTTGAAGTCCAGGCGCTGGCCGTTCACCTGCAGGTTGAACAGCAGCACCTCACGGGATTCGAGGGGAAACTGCGCCAGGTACGAAACGAATTCGCCTTCGCGCTGCTCGATGAAGGTCAGTGCCTGGCCGTGGCCAAGCACGTTCTTCACCTCGCCGCTGACCGCCGCCGCGGT
Organism: Pseudomonas argentinensis; assembly: GCF_001839655.2. NCBI lineage: Bacteria > Pseudomonadati > Pseudomonadota > Gammaproteobacteria > Pseudomonadales > Pseudomonadaceae > Phytopseudomonas > Phytopseudomonas argentinensis. The sequence continues at coordinate 282,711 of NZ_CP056087.1, read as the reverse complement.
GGATTTGCCACCGCGCAGCACGCTGATGTTCAGCACGCCCAGTTGGCCACTGCGCACCAGACCGCTGGCCCTGGCGATCTGCGGCTGCAGGTAGCTGGCGTTGAAGGCGCTGTAATGCACCTGCAGGTCACCAAGGCGCTGCATGCGCTCGGCGGCAGCGGCCGACAGGCTCAGACTCAAGGCGATCAGCAGAGTGGAGATGCGCATGGCGCGACCTAGTTGGCAATGCGCACGTCGTGCGCGTTGTGACCGCTGATGCGGTAGATACCGATCTCGCCCAGCAGATTCGGCCAGGCGCGACTGGCCCAGCCATGCCGGTGCTCGCGGTCCACGGCCAGGCGGTCGAGTACCCGGGCGCTCTGCTGGTGGCACAGGCGCTCGAAGTCCTCGAAGGTGCAGAAATGGATGTTCGGGGTGTTGTACCAGGTGTAGGGCAGGAAGTCGGAAACCGGCATGCGGCCCTTGCTGGCCAGGTACCAGCGGCAGCGCCAGTGGCCGAAGTTGGGGAAGGTGATGATGCAGGTCTTGCCGACGCGCAGCATCTCGGCCAGCACCTTGTCGGGAAAGTGCAGCGCCTGCAGCGACTGGGTCATGACCACCACGTCGAAGCTGTCGCTGGCGAAGTTGCCCAGGCCTTCGTCGAGGTTCTGTTCGATGACGTTGACGCCCTTGCCGATGCACTGGGCGATCTTGTCCGGGTCGATCTCCAGGCCGTAGCCAGTAACCTGCTTGTTGGCGCCCAGCCAGGCGAGCAGTTCGCCGTCACCGCAACCCAGGTCGAGGACGCGGCTGCCGGCGGGAATCCATTCCTGGATGATCTCTAGGTCGGCGCGCATGCTTATACCTCGATCCGTTTCATGTAGCTGGCAAAACCCTGCAGGTAGCGGGGGATCGGCATCAGGAAGGCGTCATGGCCCTGGGGCGCGTCGATTTCCAGATAGCAGACGTTCTTGCGGGCGGCGAGCAGGGCATCGACGATTTCCCGCGAGCGGGCCGGCGAGAAGCGCCAGTCGGTGGTGAACGACATCACGCAGAAGTCGGCCTGGGCCTTGGCCAGGGTCTTGGCCAGATCACCGTCGTGCTCGGCGGCCGGGTCGAAGTAGTCCAGCGCCTTGGTCATCAGCAGGTAGGTGTTGGCGTCGAAACGCCCGGAGAACTCCTCGCCCTGGTAGCGCAGGTAGCTCTCGACCTGGAACTCCACGCTGTGGAAGTCGTAGTTGAGCTTCTCGTTCTTCAGGCCGCGGCCGAATTTCTCGCCCATGGCGTCATCGGACAGGTAGGTGATGTGGCCGACCATGCGCGCCAGCATCAGCCCGCGCTTGGGGATCACGCCCTGGTCCTGGAAGTGCCCGCCGTGGAACTCGGGGTCGGTGAGAATCGCCTGGCGCGCCACTTCGTTGAAGGCGATGTTCTGCGCCGAGAGTTTCGGTGCCGAGGCAATGGCCAGGCAGTGGCGCACGCGCTCCGGGTAGCTGATCGTCCATTGCATGGCCTGCATGCCGCCCAGGCTGCCACCGACCACCGCGGCCCACTGGCCGATGCCCAGCAGGTCGGCCAGGCGGGCCTGGCTGTTGACCCAGTCTTCCACGGTCATCACCGGGAAGTCGGCGCCGAACGGTTTGCCGGTCGCCGGGTTGGTGTCCGACGGGCCGGTCGAGCCATTGCAGCCGCCCAGGTTGTTGAGGCTGACGACGAAGAAGCGGTTGGTGTCCAGCGGCTTGCCGGGGCCGATGCAGCTGTCCCACCAGCCCGGCTTGCGGTCATCGGCACTGTGGTAGCCGGCGGCGTGGTGATGGCCGGACAGCGCGTGGCAGATCAGCACCGCGTTGCTGGCATTGGCGTTGAGCTCGCCGTAGGTTTCGTAGATCAGCTGGTAGTCGGCCAGGCTGCGGCCGCAGGCCAGCGCCAGTGGCTCGGCGAACCTGGCGATCTGCGGCGTCACCAGGCCAACGGAGTCTTGAGGAAAAACAGTCGACATCGACTCTGCTCGGCTAGGTAGGTACGAAAAAGAGCAGCAGTCTAGCAGGCCGTTGAAAAACTACCTACGTTGCCATTGCCGCGTAAAAAAACAGCCTCAAAATGCTCATTTACAGCACGTAAACTGCGCTTTTTCGGCTGTTTTTGTGGGGCCGCCCAGGCCTTGCACTGGCTGCCTCGCCTACGTTTTTCAACGGCCTGCTACAGAGCGCGCCTGTCAGCGGCAAGGAAACTGCTGGCCGCGCTGGCCGAGCCTGCTAGCGAGGCCTTTGCCGCTGCAGGCTACTCGAGGTTGCCGACCGGGCGTGGCATGCCCTTGAGGGTGACCACCTTGGCCTGACGCTGGATGGGCGCCGGGCGGCGCATCACGCGCAGCATGTCGCCGGCCTGGGCCAGCTGCCCCTTGAGCTCCTCGGCATACTGGGCCAGCTGTTGATGGCGCTGACGCCCGTGCTGGGTGTCCTGGGCCAGGGCCTTGAGGCGCAGCATATGGCCTTCCAGCAATTGCTTGTGCTCCAGGGTGTGCTGCATCAGCGGCATCAGCGCCTCGTCGGCCCAGCGCTCGGCATCACGGCGCAGCCGGCGGTGCAGGCCGATGACTTCCTGCACCAGGGTGGCGAAGAAGCGCCGGCCGAGGCTGCGCTGCTCGGTCAGCAGGGTCTTGAGGCGCAGGCGGAAGCGGTCGCCCTTCTTTTGCAAATGACGCAGTTCGCGCACGTAGCCCGCCAGCTCGAAACGCGGCGCATCGACCGCCTGCAGCGGATTTTCCTCGTTGTGCCGGCGGTAGATGGCCTCGACCATGCGGTTGGCCATGTCGGCATCGTGGGCCAGGCTGTGCAGGTCGTCCTCGACCGCGGTGAAGAAATTCAGGATCGACTGGTTGATGCCCAGGGTCGTCCAGGCGCCGTTGAGCTGGCGGCGCAGCTGGGCGAGGTGCGCTTCGAGCTTCTCCGCCTGGGCGGAGGTCTTCAGGCGCTCGCCCTGGTTGCGCAGCAGGCGCTGGTTGGTGCGCAGCGCCACCAGGCGCTTGTGGTGCAGGGTGTGATCGTCCTTGGTACGGCTGGTCAGCTCCATCAGCATCTGACCGTTGTCCTGGCGGCGCTCGTCGAGCAGCTCCAGCTGTTCGTTGACCTTGGCCAGGCGCAGGCCGAGCACGTGCTGGCTGTTGTTGAGCATGGCCAGCACCTGGCGCACCACACGCTCTTCGAGCAGCTGTTCCTTTTGCGCGACGATGCGCTCGCAGAGCAGCGTCTCCAGCTCGGCCATCTGGCTGCGCGCCAGCAGCGCCGGGTCCTGGCGCACCTTGGCGAGCAACGCCTGCTTGGCCGACAGCGGCAGGATGTCCCGGCCGGCAATGCCCAGGTGGCGGGCGGCCTGCATGCGCACCCGCTCGATGGCGTTGGCCACAAAGGCCTCGCCGGCCAGGTCGTCCCACAGCACGTCGATCTTGTTCAGCACCGCGTACAGACAGCCCTGGCGCTCCTCGTCGAGCGGTTGCACATGTTGCTGCCAGATATCCAGGTCGCTGGCCGTCACGCCGGTGTCGGCGGACAGCAGAAAGATCACCGCCTGGGCGCTGGGCAGCATCGACAGGGTCAGCTCCGGCTCGCAGCCCAGGGCATTGAGGCCTGGCGTGTCGAGAATACGCAGGCCCTGGCGCAGCAGCGGGTGATCGAAGTTGACGATGGCGTGGCGCCAGGCCGGTACCAGCACCTGGCCGGCTTGTTCGGTGCTTTCCAGGTTGTCCGGGTGAAAGCCCAGGGCGATGGCCTTCTCCACCGGCATGCGCTTGCTGGCGGCGACCTGGGCGAAGGCCTTGGCCATGCCGTCCGGGTCGCCGGTGTCCAGGGCGACATTCACCCAGTGGCGCGGCGTGCGCTTGAACTGCGCCACGCTGGCGTCGGCGATGCGTGTCTCGATGGGCAGCAGGCGGATATAGGGCTGCGCGGCGCCCGGATCGAAAAGGATCTCGGTCGGGCACATGGTGGTGCGCCCGGCCTGGGAGGGCAGCAGGCGCTGGCCGTATTCGGAAAAGAACAGGCTGTTGATCAGCTCGGTCTTGCCGCGGGAGAACTCACCGACGAAGGCCAGGGTGATGTGGTCGGTGCGCAGCAGGCGCAGTGCCCGCTCCAGGCGCGCCTCGACGCCCTCGCTGCTCAGCCGGTTATGGGCCAGCCAGCTCCGGTAGCGAGTGATCTCGCGAACCAGTTCGCGCTTCCAGGCGACGTAGGCATCGACCTGTTCACTGAGACGTTCCATGCTCATTGGTGGGTTCCCTGACAGGGCATCGGCGTTGATGCGGGCTGCCAAGCATTATGGGAGGGCGCGCGGCGGCGTCAATGGCGGCTGCTCGTAATGGTACCTGATGGTCGTTCAGGCCGGGCGAGCGGTCAGGCCGAGTTCGGCGGGCAATAGGGCGGGCGCCTGGATACGCACGCGCTTCTGGCGGCTCTGCTGGCCACTCAGCAGGCTGACCTGGCTCTTGGCGACGCCAAAGGCGTTGGCCAGAAAGGCCAGCAGCTGTGCATTGGCCTTGCCGTCCACCGGCGGGGCGGTGAGGCGAATCTTCAGGCGCTCGCCGTGCAGCCCGGCGAAAACGTCATTGCTCGCCTTGGGCTGCAGGTGGCAGTCGAGGATCAACGCAGCGCCGTCCCAGCGGAAGAACGCCACCGCTTTTAGATCGCCAGGCTCAGGCCGCTGAACATACCGGTGCTGATCGCCAGGTTGCGGATCACCAGCATGTCGATCAGGTTGAGGATCAGGAACGCCACGATCGGCGACAGGTCCAGGCCGCCGAGGTTGGGCAGGATGCGGCGGATCGGTGCCAGCAGCGGCTCACAAATCTGGTTCACCAGCAATGCAGCCGGGTTGTGGGTGCCCTGGGCGACCCAGGAGAGGATCACGCTGATGATCAGGGCGAAGAAGAACACCTTGAGCAGCAGGGCGGTGACGCCAATGATCGACCACACCAGGATCAGCAGCGGATCGCCGACGCCGACGCCCATCAGCATCAGGGTCAGGGCCATCAAGATGAACTGCACGATCAGCGCCAGCACCAGGGAGGCCAGGTCGAGGCCGCCGATGCTCGGGATGATGCGGCGCAGCGGCTTGAGGAGCGGGTGGGTGGCGCGCACGATGAACTGGCTGAGCGGGTTGTAGAAGTCCGCGCGGACCAGTTGCAGGATGAAGCGCAGCAGCACGATCAGCAGGTAGAAGCTGCCGATGGTCTGCAGGATGTAAACGGCTGCGGTGTTCAGACCGATCATTGATTGTCTCCTTATTGACCCAGTTGTTCGGCCAGCTCGGCCGAGCGCCGGTCGGCGGCCGCGACGGCCTGCTCGACCAGGGCTTCGAAGCCGCCAGCCTGGAATGTCTTGATCGCCGCCTCGGTGGTGCCGGCCGGCGAGGTGACGCGGCGGCGCAGCTCGGCGGCGTCGACGTCGCTGTTCAATGCCATCTGCGCGGCGCCCAGGGCGGTTTGCATCGTCAGCTTGGCGGCGACGCCGCGGGGCAGGCCGAGCTTCTCGCCGCTGGCGGTCATCGCCTCGATCAGCAGGAAGAAGTAGGCCGGGCCGCTGCCGGACACGGCGGTGACCGCGTCGATCAGTTTTTCCTCGTCCAGCCACACCGCCATGCCGACAGCGCTAAGCAGTTGCTCGGCCTGCTGGCGCTGTTCGCCGCTGACCTGGGCATTGGCGTACAGGCCGCTGGCGCCCAGGCGCAGCAGCGACGGGGTGTTGGGCATGCAGCGCACGATGGCGCGCGGGCCGAGCCAGTTTTCCAGGCTGGCGCTGGTGATGCCGGCGGCAATGGAGACGATCAACTGGCCGGCCTGCACATGGGGCGCCAGGTCCAGGCATACGTCCTTCATGACCTGGGGCTTGACCGCCAGGACGATCACGTCGGCGTCACGGCAGGCCTCGGCATTGCTGGCCACCACGTCGATACCCTGTTCGGCGGCGATCTTCTCGCGTTGCTCGGCGCCACGGTCGCTGGCGCGGATGGCGCCCGCCGGCAGGCCCTGGGCGAGCAGCCCGCCGATCAGGCTGGCAGCCATGTTGCCGGCGCCGATAAAGGCGATGCGGGGAGTGGTCATGGTGAGGTTCCTGTCTAGAGGGTCGATATCGGTGATTCAGGCCTTGCCGTAGTCGCGTTCGCCAAACAGCGCCGTGCCGATGCGCACCCAGCTCGCGCCCTCGGCGATGGCCGCTTCGAGGTCGTGGCTCATGCCCATGGACAGGGTGTCGAGATCGAGGTTCAGGCCGTCCCGCAAGGCGCGCAAGCGAGCGAAGGCAGCCCGTTGGGCGGTGGCGTCGTCGGTGGGCTCGGGGATTGTCATCAATCCGCGCAGGTGCAGGTTGGGCAGTTGTGTAACCGCCTGTGCCAGAGCCGCGAGCTCGTCGGGGCGGCAGCCGGACTTGCTGGCCTCACCGCTGACGTTGACCTGCAGGCAGATGTTCAGCGGCGGCAGCTCGGCCGGGCGCTGGGCACTCAGGCGTTCGGCGATCTTCAGGCGATCCACCGAATGCACCCAGGCGAAGTGCTCGGCGATGGGGCGGGTCTTGTTGGACTGGATGGGGCCGATGAAATGCCAGGTCAGCGGCAGGTCGGCGAGCAGCGCCTGCTTGTCGAGGGCTTCCTGCAGGTAATTCTCGCCGAAATCCCGCAGGCCGGCCGCGTGGGCCTCGCGAATCGCTCCGGCGGGCTTGGTCTTGCTCACCGCCAGCAGCCCGACCGAGGAAAAATCTCGCTGCGAGGCTTGCGCCGCCTCACGGATCCGCACACCGACCTTTGCAATATTCTCTGCTATCGTGGACATTACCTGCGCCTGCCGCCTGAGCGTTTCTGCGGGCCCCACGGTGTTCTGCCAAGGGCGTGCTCGCGCAGCCGCCTGGTGATCCCCCAAGGCCCCTATCCTTAAGTTACGCGGCATTCTACCGTCATTAGGGAGTCCCATGGATATCACCGAGCTGCTTGCCTTCAGCGCCAAGCAAGGCGCGTCGGACCTGCACCTTTCCGCAGGCTTGCCGCCGATGATCCGGGTCGACGGCGATGTACGCCGGATCAACCTGCCTGCCCTGGATCACAAGCAGGTGCACGCGCTGATCTACGACATCATGAACGACAAGCAGCGCAAGGATTTCGAAGAGTTCCTGGAGACCGACTTCTCCTTCGAAGTGCCGGGGGTGGCGCGCTTCCGGGTCAACGCCTTCAACCAGAACCGCGGCAGTGGTGCGGTGTTCCGGACCATTCCCTCGAAAGTTCTGAGCATGGAAGACCTCGGCATGGGCGAGATCTTCAAGAAGATCTCCGACGTGCCGCGCGGCCTGGTGCTGGTGACCGGGCCGACCGGTTCGGGCAAATCCACCACCCTGGCGGCGATGCTCGACTACATCAACAGCAACAAGTACCACCACATTCTCACCGTCGAAGACCCCATCGAATTCGTTCACGAGTCGAAGAAGTGCCTGATCAACCAGCGTGAGGTGCACCGCGACACCCACGGCTTCTCCGAAGCCCTGCGCTCGGCACTGCGTGAAGACCCGGACATCATCCTGGTCGGCGAGATGCGCGACCTGGAAACCATCCGCCTGGCGCTGACCGCCGCGGAAACCGGTCACCTGGTGTTCGGCACCCTGCACACCACCTCCGCCGCCAAGACCATCGACCGGGTGGTCGACGTGTTCCCGGCCGAAGAGAAGTCCATGGTGCGCTCGATGCTTTCCGAGTCGCTGCAGGCGGTAATTTCCCAGACCCTGCTGAAGAAGATCGGCGGCGGTCGGGTAGCGGCCCACGAAATCATGATCGGCACCCCGGCGATCCGTAACCTGATCCGCGAAGACAAGGTGGCGCAGATGTACTCGGCCATCCAGACCGGCGGTGCGCTGGGCATGGAGACCCTGGATGCCTGCCTGAAAAGGCTGGTTTCCAAAGGCCTGGTCAGCCGTGAAAGTGCCCGTGAGAAAGCCAAGACACCGGAAAATTTCTGAGAATCTATTCACGATCAGCTGCGCGTCGGCGCTACTGCGTTAAAAACAAGCTCGGAATGCTCATTTACCACTCGTAAACTCCGCTTCCTCGCTTGTTTTTGCCTTGTATCGCTCTAGCTCGCAAGATCGTGAACAGATTCTTGGCCCGACCGGCGGATAGCCATCCGCCGGCAATTGAACATCGCGCCAGCGCATTTAGGTAAGCACCCATGGAATTCGAAAAACTGTTGCGCCTGATGGTCGAGAAGGGCGGCTCCGATCTGTTCATCACCGCTGGCGTGCCGCCGTCGATGAAGGTCAACGGCAAGATCATGCCGGTGACCAAGACCCCGCTGTCGCCGGAAATGACCCGTGAAACCGTGCACGGGGTGATGAACGAGCAGCAGCGCCGGGATTTCGCCGAAAACCATGAGTGCAACTTCGCGATCAGCGCCCGTGGCATTGGTCGCTTCCGGGTCAGTGCCTTCTACCAGCGCAACCTGGCCGGCATGGTGCTGCGCCGTATCGAGACCAACATCCCGACGCTGGACGACCTCAAACTGCCGGAGATCCTCAAGAAGCTGGCGCTGACCAAGCGCGGCCTGGTGCTGTTCGTCGGCGCCACCGGTACCGGCAAGTCCACTTCCCTGGCGGCGATGATCGGCTACCGCAACAAGAACAGCAGCGGCCATATCATTTCCATCGAAGACCCGATCGAGTATATCCACCAGCACCAGAACTGCATCGTCACCCAGCGCGAAGTGGGTATCGACACCGACTCCTTCGAAGTCGCGCTGAAGAACACCCTGCGCCAGGCGCCGGACGTGATCCTCATCGGTGAGGTGCGGACCCGCGAGACCATGGACCACGCCGTAGCCTTCGCCGAGACCGGCCACCTGTGCCTGGCCACCCTGCACGCCAACAACGCCAACCAGGCGCTGGACCGGATCATCAACTTCTTCCCGGCGGACCGGCAGAACCAGGTGTGGATGGACCTGTCCCTGAACCTCAAGGCCATCGTCGCCCAGCAGCTGATCCCCACGCCCGACGGCAAGGGCCGCCGCGCGGTGATCGAGGTACTGATCAACACCCCGCTGGCGGCTGACCTGATCCGCAAGGGCGAGGTGCACGAACTCAAGGCGCTGATGAAACGCTCCACCGAACACGGCATGCAGACCTTCGACCAGGCGCTCTACAACCTCTACAGCCAGGGCGAGATCACCTACGAAGACGCCCTGCTGTACGCCGACTCGGCAAACGACCTGCGCCTGATGATCAAGCTCGGCTCGGAAACCGACGGCGAGCACCTGACCAGCGTTTCCCAGGGGCTGTCTTTGGAAATCAGCGACGAGGATCAGGGGCGGCGCTTCCGCTGATCGCTGGGCTGCTTGGCTCGTACAGAACGAAACCCGCTTCGGCGGGTTTTTCGTTGGTCACTCGGGGCTGCCTATGCGGCAGTAAAATGCCGGCTTCTGCTCACCGCTTACAGGGTACGGTTTCTGAGCTGCCTACACGGCAGCTTAGAAATGGTGCACCTGCTCGAGCACGATCAGCACCACGTTCACTGCCGCGTAGGCAGATAAGAAAAGAACAAGGCAGAGCTGTGCTGGCTGGCCAATGTTCACTGCCGTATAGGCAGCACTTTCTCCGCATCTGCATGGATACGTTTTCCCGGCTGGGCGGCGACTGCCTGGGCCTGGCCGTCAGCCTGGGCGCCGGCGCGAGCCTGGCTCATCAGGCGGGGAATCAGCGGGCCTTCGGGCAGGTTGCGCCAGAAGCGCACCGGCATATTGGTTTCCAGCACGCTGCGATTGAGCCGGGCCGGGTTGAAGGTGCTGCCATAGTAGGCCAGCCACATCGCTTCGTTGCGGTCATCGGTACCCTGGGCCAGTTGCTGCCATTGCGGTGGGCAGGGGTCGGCGTGGTGCAGCTTCTCGCCATCCCAGTACACACCGTCGTCCGGCGTGGCGATCAACCAGGTTTGCCGGCCAAGGCGCTCGGCGAAGTGCCCCGAGGCGCTGGCGAGGATGTCGTGGGCCGGTTCGTGCCAGGCCACCAGTTCCGGCCCGCCGGCGCTGGCGTCCCGCGGCTTGAAGCGCAGGAAGGCGTGCAGGTGGTGCGCCTCGCGACGGACCGCCTTGAGGCGGGCGTGCAGTTCGCTGCCATCGATATCACCCGCCAGCATGGCGGCCTGGTCGCCGTTGGCGACGCGCCAGAGGATGCGGTACAGCAGCGCCCAGCGCTGGGCGCAGCGAAAGCGTGCGGCGCTTTCCAGCTGATCGATCAAGGCGCGCGGTACGCGCACCGGGCGATCAGCCGCCACGGCCGGTTGCGGCTCGTCCAGCTGGCCGAACAGGTCGTGATTTTCCTGGCTGTCCTGCACCCAGCTCAGTTGATGCGGGGCCATGCCGCGGCGCAGCTGCGTTCTGGCCGCGTCTCGCCAGCCAGCGAAGCTGCCGTCGAAACACACCGAATGCATCACCACAGCCCCATCTGCTGCGGCGCTTCGCTCAATTGCTGACGCAGCACCAGGGATTCACGGGTCGCCTGAGCCGGGCGATAATCCTGGGTGACGATGAACGGCTTGGCCTTTTCCAGCACGCAACGCAGGCGGCCGACGTCCGCGAAGCGGATGCGTTTCTGCCGGCGCAGGGCGACCAGGCGCTGGGCGCTGAGCACGCCGATGCCGGGGATGCGGGCGATCAGGGTCACGTCGGCGCGGTTGAGGTCGACGGGAAAGTGCTGGCGATTGTTCAGCGCCCAGGCCAGCTTGGGGTCGATATCCAGGGCCAGGTTGCCGGGGCCGTCGAGCAGCTCGGTGGCCTTGAAGCCGTAGCCGCGCATCAGGAAGTCCGCCTGGTACAGGCGGTGTTCGCGCAGCAGCGGCGGCGCCTCGAAGGGCACGCTCTTGGGGCTCTGCGGAATCGGGCTGAAGGCCGAGTAATAGACACGCTTGAGGCGAAAATCGCCATACAGCGACTGGGCGGTGTGCAGGATGGTGCTGTCGTCGGTGGCATCGGCGCCGACGATCATCTGCGTGCTCTGCCCGGCCGGTGCGAAGGCCGGCGCGCGTTTCTCGCTGTCGGCCTCCTCGACGCCATTGCGAATGGTGCCCATGGCCTGCTTGATCGGCGCCACGCTCTTTTCCGGTGCCAGGCGGATCAGGCTGGTTTCGGTGGGCAGCTCGATGTTGACGCTGAGGCGATCGGCGTAGCGGCCCGCCTCGGCGATCAGCTCAGGGGAGGCATCGGGAATGGTCTTGAGGTGGATGTAGCCGCGAAACTCGTGCTCTTCGCGCAGCAGCTTGGCAACCCGGTTGAGCTGCTCCATGGTGTAGTCGGCCGAGCGAATGATGCCGGAGCTGAGAAACAGCCCGCTGATGCAGTTGCGGCGGTAGAAATCCAGGGTCAGGGTGACCACTTCCTCGGGTGTGAAGCGTGCGCGGGGCACGTCGCTGGAGCGGCGGTTGACGCAGTACTGGCAATCGTACAGGCAGAAATTGGTCAGCAGGATCTTCAGCAGGGCGACACAGCGCCCGTCCGGTGTGAAACTGTGGCAGATGCCCATGCCGTCGGTGGCGCCCATGCCGCTCTGGCCTTTCGAGCTGCGTTTGGGCGCGCCACTGCTGGCGCAGGAAACATCGTATTTGGCGGCGTCGGCGAGTACCGTGAGCTTTTCGATCAATTCCATGGGTAACGATTCGATAGCTGTATTTATGTACAGTATTCAGTAAGCCCCCGGCCCCCGCAAGGTCGTCTCGTCGGTGACAGGCGAAACCTGCGCCGCCATCATGGATCGAAGCGAATCAACCTATATGACTGGAGAATCCGATGCAGCGTCCTGACACCCACAGCAAGATCATCGGCTACCTGCTGTGGATCTTCGGCTTTCTCGGTGCGCACCGCTTCTATTACGGCAAGCCGGTGACCGGCACCATCTGGTTTTTCACCCTGGGCCTGCTGTTCATTGGCTGGATCATCGACCTGTTCCTGATCCCGGCGATGGACCGGGAAGCGGACCTGCGTTTCACCTCCGGTCGGATCGACTACAACGTCGCCTGGATCCTGCTGACCTTTCTGGGCATCTTCGGCGCGCACCGCATGTACCAGGGCAAGTGGATCACCGGGATTCTCTATCTGCTGACTGGCGGCCTGTTTCTGGTCGGCGTGCTCTACGACCTGTGGACGCTGAATAACCAGGTGTCGATCGAGAATGCGCGCAATGGATAGGTTTGCTGGAAGGTGAAGCCAGGCATCGCTGCCGGCCCTTGTGGGGCGACAGGATGCCTGGTTGATGCGGATTATTTCGCGGGCATGGCCCGCTCCCACATCAGCCAGCCGGTGGTAGATCAGCCTTTGAAGCTGATATGCCCGTCCACCAGGGTGTAGCGCACCTGGCCGGGCAGGCAATGGCCAAGGAAGGGACTGTTGCGGCCTTTGGAGTACCAGCTTTCGCCGGCCACAGTAGAGGCCTGTGGGTCGAACAGCAGGATATCCGCCGCACCGCCCTGCTTGAGTTGGCCGACCGGCAGGCGCAGCGCCCGGGCCGGGCCGCTGCTCAGGCGTGCGAGCAGGGTCGGCAGATCCAGCAGGCCGTCCTGTACCAGGGTCATGGCCAGCGGCAGCAGCAGTTGCACACCACTCATACCCGGCTCGGTCTCGCCGAACGGCGCCAGCTTGGCGTCGAGTTCGTGGGGCTGGTGATGGCTGGAAACGGCGCTGATCACACCGCTCTTCACCGCCTCACGCAGGCCATCGCGGTCGGCGCGGGTGCGCAGCGGCGGCTGCACGTGATAGAGGCTGGAGAAATCAATCAGCGCTTCGTCGGTGAGGATCAACTGGTACAGCGCCACGTCGGCCGTCACCGGCAGGCCGCGGGCCTGGGCATCGGCGATCAGCTGGGCACCGCGGGCACTGGTCAGCTGGCTGAAGTGGGCACGCACGCCGCTCTGCTCGACCAGCAACAGGTCGCGCGCCAGGGCCACGGTCTCGGCGGTTTCCGGGATGCCCGACAGGCCGAGGAAACTGGCAGTGGCGCCTTCGTGGGCCAGGCCGCCTTCGGCGAGGTCGTGATCCTGAGAGTGGAAGATCACCGTGAGGTCGAAGGTGGCCGCGTATTCCAGGGCGCGGCGCAGGGTGCGTGCGTTGCGGAAATTGTTCAGGCCGTTGCCGAACGCCACGCAGCCGGCATCGCGCAGGGCGACCAGCTCGGCCAGTTGCTCGCCATCGAGCCCCTTGCTCAGGGCGCCAATCGGAAACACCTTGGCGTGGCCGGCTTCGCGGGCGCGGTCGAGGATCAGCTCGGCCACCGCCGAGGTGTCCAGCACCGGCTTGGTGATCGGCGGGCAGCACAGGCTGGTCACGCCGCCAGCCGCCGCGGCCAGGGTTTCGCTGGCGATGCTGCCCTTGCGGCTGTAGCCGGGCTCGCGCAGGGCGACGGACAGGTCGACCAGGCCGGGCGCCGCGACCAGGCCGCTGGCGTCCAGGGTCTGGTCTGCTGCGAAACCGGCCGGCGCCTGGCCGATGGCGTTCAGCTTGCCGCCTTCTATATACAGATCGGCGACCTGATCGAGGCCGCTGCCCGGGTCGATGACGCGGGCGCCGAGGATACGGGTACGCATCAGTTGTGCTCCTCAGCGTTGAGTTGGCGTTGCGCGTTCTGGCCGCTCATGGCCATGGACAGCACGGCCATGCGGATGGCGATGCCGTAGGTGACCTGGTTGAGGATCACCGACTGGGGGCCGTCGGCCACCGCCGACTCGATCTCCACGCCGCGGTTGATCGGCCCCGGGTGCATGACCAGGGCATCGGGCTTGGCCAGCTTGAGGCGCTGTTCGGTCAGGCCGAACAGGCGGTAGAACTCGCCCTCGCTGGGCAGCAGGCCGCCGGTCATGCGCTCGCGCTGCAGGCGCAGCATGATCACCACGTCGACATCCTTGAGGCCTTCGTTGGCGTCGCTGAACACCCGCACGCCGTAGCTTTCTTCCAGGCCGATGGGCAGCAGGGTCTTCGGCGCGATCACGCGGATGTCCGGGCAGCCGAGGGTTTTCAGCGCCAGCATGTTGGAGCGCGCCACCCGCGAATGCAGGATGTCGCCGACGATGGCCACCGAAAGGTTCTCGAAGCTGCCCTTGTGGCGGCGGATGGTCAGCATGTCGAGCATGCCCTGGGTCGGGTGCGCGTGGCGGCCGTCGCCACCATTGATGATCGCCAGGTTCGGGCACACGTGCTCGGCGATGAAGTGCGCGGCACCGGAGCCGGCATGGCGCACCACGAAGATGTCGGCGGCCATGGCTTCGAGGTTGCGCAGGGTGTCGAACAGCGTTTCGCCCTTGCTGGTCGAGCTGGTCGACACGTTGAGGCTGATCACGTCGGCGGACAGGCGCTGGGCCGCCAGCTCGAAGGTGGTACGGGTGCGCGTGGAGTTCTCGAAGAACACGTTGCATACCGTCTTGCCGCGCAGCAGCGGGACCTTCTTCACGGCGCGGGCACCGACTTCCAGGAAGGAGTCGGCGGTGTCGAGGATTTCCGTCAGCAGCTCGCAGGGCAGGCCGTCGAGGGACAGGAAATGGCGCAACTGGCCCTGGTCGTTCAGTTGCAGCGGGCGCTTGGCATCGAGTGCGGTCATTGCGGACGGCCTTGGTCGGAAAGCGTCTGGAGTTCGAGGGTGAAGGGCGCGGGGCCGGACAATTTTACCCGCTGATCGGCCGCCAGCGACAGCGTCGCGCCGACCACGTCGGGGCGGATCGGCAGTTCGCGGGCGTCCAGGTCGAGCAGGCTGACCAGGGTCACGCTGGCGGGGCGGCCGTAGTCGAACAACTCGTTCAGCGCGGCGCGGATGGTGCGCCCGCTCATCAGCACGTCGTCGATCAGCACCAGGTGCTGGCCTTCGATCTCGAACGGCAGCTCGGACGGCTGCACCTGCGGATGCAGGCCATTCTGGGTGAAGTCGTCGCGGTAGAAGGACACGTCGAGCACGCCGAGCGGCTCGTCGCGGCCTAGCTGTTCGAGCAGCGCCTGGGCCACCCACACGCCGCCCGTACGGATGCCGATAAAGCGAGGCGTGGCGATCTGCCGGCGGTTCAGGTGGCTGCTCAGCGAGGTGGCCATCTGCGGCAGCAGGTCGGCGGGGTTGGGTAGGCTCATCTAAAGCTCCTTGTGGCCGGGTCAGCCCAGGCAGTTTTCTTCCAGCCAGCCCTGCAGCAGCAGGGCGGCGGCCAGGGCGTCGACCGGGCGCTGGCGGTAGCCGCCGGTTTGCCCCTGTTGTAGGCGCTCGCCCTTGGCAGCGTAGGTGGTCAGGCGTTCGTCGTGGGTGAAGACCGGCAGGTTGAAACGGCCATTGAGGCGGCGGGCGAACTTCTCGGCGCGCTCGCTCATGTCGCTCGGTGTGCCATCCATGTTCAGCGGCAGGCCGACGACGATGGCGTCGGGCTGCCACTCCTTGATCAGCGCTTCGACCTTCTGCCAGTCCGGTACACCGTTCTGGGCCTTGAGGATGCACAGCTCGCGGGCCGAGCCGGTGATCGGCTGGCCGACGGCGACGCCGATCTGCTTGGTGCCGTAGTCGAAGCCGAGCAACAGGCGCAGCGATTGTTTATCGACCTCGGCCATCAGGCGTGGCCCGCCTGGGCGGTGAGCAGGTTGAGGTCGATACCGAGCAGTGCGGCCGCGGCGCCAAGGCGCTGGTCGTAGGGGGTTTCGAAAAGAATCGCCGGGTTTGCCGGGCAGGTCAGCCAGGCATTGTCGGCCAGTTCGGCCTCCAGCTGGCCGGCACCCCAGCCGGCATAGCCGAGGGCGATCAGGTGACTGGCCGGGCCGTGGCCTTCGGCGATGGCGAACAGCACGTCTTGGGAAGTCGACAGGCCCAGCTCGCCCAGGTTGACCGTGGCCTGGAACTGCGGGCCCTCGGGGTGCAGGACGAAGCCGCGATCGGTCTGCACCGGGCCGCCGCTGAAGATCGGCAGGCTCTGGCACAGTGCCGCGGGCTGGCTATCGGGGCGCAGCTGCTCGAGCACGTCGGCCAGGTTCAGGCCGTTGGGGCGGTTGATCACCAGGCCCATGGCACCCTGGTCGTTGTGATCGATCAGGTAGATCACGGTGTGCGCGAAATTCGGATCGTCCATGTGCGGCATGGCGATCAGAAAGTGGTGTTTGAGAATGCTCGGGCTGGCGTCTTTCATGGCCGCTAGTTTGAAGCTGCGCGGCGCAAGCTACAAGCTGCATGTACGGTCGAAAACCCTGGGGCCTCTTCAGTTGCTCGACAGGCGGTCGCCACGCTCGAAACGCCAGGTGCGGATGATCTCCAGACGGTCGATGTCGGCCAGATCGCCAGTGAACGGCGCGTAGGGCGCGGCCAGGCGCACGATGCGCATGGCGGCCTGATCGAGTACCTGCTCGCCGGAGGACTCCAGCACCATCACTTCGTACAGGCTGCCGTCGCGGTTGATCGACACCAGCAGGCGCAGGCTGCCGTGGATCTGCCGGCGGCGCGCGTCGTCCGGGTAGTTGAGGTTACCGATGCGCTCGACCTTCTTGCGCCACTCGTCCTTGTACCAGGCGCCCTTGTCGCGCATGGTCGAGGCCGCATTGAGACGGTGGATCTTCGGCCGTTTGGCGTACTGCTGCACCTGGTCGGACAGCTCGGCTTCCAGGCTGGCGATCTCGGCGGACAACTGCGCGCTGTCGAAGGACGGCGCCTCCGGGCTCGGCGGCGTCGGCTTGGTTTCCTCGCGCTTGGCCGGCGCCTTCTGCTGTTGCGGGGCGCGGGTGGTCACCGCGGCTTTCGGCGCTTCGGGCTTGACGGCTGGCGGTGGCGGCGCGGCGGCGGGCGTTACCTTGCGCACTTCGGTGTCCTGGAAGGGCGCCTGTTCGGTGGTGGTCGGCGCCGCTTTCTTGTCCAGGGTGCCGCTGCCCTGCTGGTTGTCCTGGGCGAGGAAGTCCGCCTCCTTGGGCTTTTCATCGCTCTTGAAGGTGGACAGGGTGATTTCCAGGGTCTTGCTGATCTGCCCGGGCTCGGCGAAGGTGAAACCGACGCCGAGAATCAGCGCGGCGTGTAGCACCGCCGCCAAGAACAGGGTGAACCCCAGCCGATCCGCCGGGCGAACGCCGGAGGAGTTGAGATCGGGTGGGGTGGCTGTGGCGTTCATCACTATCTGTCGTCAGGGGCTGTCAGCGTTTCGGCACGGGTGTGCTGGGTTGCCGCGCAGTCTGCCGAGGCGATGGGCAAAAGTCTATGAAGCACTCCGCGCATTGAGCTTTTCGGCAATCTTGTCCATCAGCCGTTCGCCGATACGCGTGTCGAAGGCCGCATCGATCTCGCGAATGCAGGTCGGGCTGGTGACGTTGATCTCGGTGAGGCGGTCGCCGATCACGTCCAGGCCGACGAACAGCAGGCCGCGTTCGCGCAGGCTCGGGCCGACGGCGGCGGCGATCTCGCGATCGCGCTCGGTGAGCGGGCGGGCTTCGCCGCGGCCGCCGGCGGCCAGGTTGCCGCGGGTTTCGCCGCTGGCCGGAATGCGCGCCAGGCAGTAGGGCACCGGTTCACCGTCTATCATCAGAATACGCTTGTCGCCGTCGACGATGGCCGGCAGGTAACGCTGCGCCATGATCTGCTGGCTGCCGTGGGCGGTGAGGGCTTCGAGGATCACCGACAGGTTCGGGTCGCCCTCGCGGTGACGAAAGATCATCGATCCGCCCATTCCATCGAGGGGTTTGAGAATGATGTCACGGTGCTGTCGCGCAAAATCACGCAGAATGTCGGGTCTACGGCTGACGATGGTTTCCGGCGTGAACTCAGGAAAGCGCGTGGCAAAGAACTTCTCGTTGCAGTCGCGCAGGCTCTGGGGGCGGTTGACCACCAGGGTGCCGGCTTCCTCGGCCTGTTCGAGCAGGTAGGTTGAATAGACGAATTCGTTATCGAAGGGCGGATCCTTGCGCATCAGGATCACGTCGAGTTCGGCCAGGGGCATGTCCTGCTCGTCACCGAACTCGAACCAGTGCTGGGGATCGGCGAACACCGTGAGCGGGCGGGTACGGCCGCGGGCGACACCGGCGGCCTGGTAGAGGTCCTTCTGCTCCATATAGAAGAGGCTCCAGCCGCGCGCCTGGGCAGCCAGCAGCATGGCCAGCGAGCTGTCCTTCTTGTAGGCGATCTGTGCGATGGGATCCATGACGATGCCGAGCCGAACGCTCATTGAGGTATCTCCGTAGAGGGCGGTGCGATGCAGCCGCGAAGGTAGCAGGGATGGGCGCCAAGGGTGGCGCTGACGGGGCTGGTGGTCAAGGGCGACCAGGCCGATGGCTTGCATGTGGAGAGTGTGCTAAAAAGGCCCAGCGATGGGCCGGGCCCATTGGTTTCAGGGCCTCCGGCGCACTGGATATGGCGTAATACAACGACTCACCGAAGTGGTGGCAGGGCAGACATGGAACAGCATTCGGAAGGCTTGAGGGTGATGGTGATCGACGACTCGAAGACGATTCGTCGTACAGCGGAAACCCTGCTGAAAAAGGTGGGCTGTGACGTGATCACCGCTGTGGATGGCTTCGATGCCCTGGCGAAGATCGCCGACACCCATCCGAACATCATTTTCGTCGACATCATGATGCCGCGTCTCGATGGCTATCAGACCTGTGCGTTGATCAAGAACAACAGTGCCTTCAAGTCCACGCCCGTTATCATGCTGTCGTCCAAGGACGGCCTGTTCGACAAGGCCAAGGGGCGTATCGTCGGTTCTGATCAATACCTGACCAAGCCATTCAGCAAGGAAGAGCTGCTCGGCGCGATCAAGACCCACGTGCCGGAGTTTTCTCCGGTCGAGCAGGCGTCCTGACGCCCGGCTGTCGCTACAACCGCCTCTCTTCATGTATTGGGAAACATCATGGCTCGAATTCTGATTGTTGATGACTCGCCGACCGAAATGTACAAGCTGACCGCCATGCTGGAAAAACATGGCCATCAGGTACTCAAGGCCGAAAACGGCGCCGACGGCGTCGCCCTGGCGCGCCAGGAAAAACCCGATGTGGTGCTGATGGACATCGTCATGCCCGGGCTCAACGGCTTCCAGGCCACCCGGCAGCTGACCAAGGATGCCGAAACCAGCCACATCCCGGTGATCATCGTCACCACCAAGGATCAGGAAACCGACAAGGTCTGGGGCAAGCGCCAGGGCGCCAAGGACTACCTGACCAAGCCGGTGGACGAAGCTACGCTGCTGAAAACACTGAACGCGGTGCTCGCCGGCTGAGGCCGCGCAGCGCGACACGATAAAGAAGAAGGTCACGACAGGCATGTCAGAGACACGCAGCCCCTTTCAGATCCTTCTCGGCATCGAGCAGCGCTGCCGCGCATTGGCAGCGGGCTTGCCATCGCAGCAGGTGGCGGTGCAGACCTGGAGTGGCATTGGCTTTCGCATGGGCGAGCGATTTTTCGTCGCACCGATGGGTGAGGTCGGTGAGGTGTTGCACGAGCCACGGCATACCTTGCTGCCCGGCGTGAAAAGCTGGGTCAAGGGCGTGGCCAACGTGCGTGGACGATTGCTGCCGGTGATGGACCTGTGCGGCTTTTTCGGCGCTGAGCTGTCGCCCCTGCGCAAGCAGCGGCGGGTGCTGGTGGTCGATCATCAGGACATCTTCGCGGGCCTGACGGTCGACGAGGTGTTCGGCATGCAGCATTTTGCGGTGGATACCTTTTCCGAGCAGTTACCAGCGCTCGAGGCGTCCATCGCGCCATACATTCATGGTGTGTTCCAGCGCGAGCAGCCCTGGTTGGTGTTCAGCCCTCATGCGCTGGCCCAGGCCCCAGAGTTTGGCGACGTGGCATACAGATAGCTTTTCGGTGGGGGCGGCGCAGCCAGCCTTCTGACGTTAGATGGAATTCGAAGTGCGGTAGGGTCCAGGCGGGGGCCAGATAATGAAAAAAGTAATCTCCAACAACGTACTGGCGGGGACACGGGTCGGCGCACTCGTGGCGGGGCTGTTCGTCGTCCTGATCGTTTCGATCGTGATGCTGTTCGCCAACTTCGCGTACATGAATACGCAGGCTAACTACGACACCGAGTACCTCGGCCATGGGGGCGAGTTGCGCGTACTGTCCCAGCGTATCGCCAAGGACGCCACCGAATCCGCGGCGGGCAAGGCCGAAGCCTTCGCCCTGTTGCGCGATGCGCGCAACGACTTCCAGACGCGCTGGGCCTACCTGACCGATGGTAACGCGCAGACCGGCCTGCCCGCCGCGCCGGCCGCGGTGCAGGCGCAGATGGCCGCCGTGCAGCAGGACTGGGATGCCCTGCGGCAGAACGCCGACGCCATTCTGGCCAGCGAGCAGACCGTTCTGTCGCTGCACCAGGTGGCCGCCACCCTGGCCGAAACCATTCCGCAACTGCAGGTCGAGTACGAGGAAGTGGTCGACATCCTGCTGGAAAGCGGCGCACCCGCTGCCCAGGTATCGGTTGCCCAGCGTCAGTCGCTGCTGGCCGAACGTATTCTCGGCTCGGTGAACAAGGTGCTGGCCGGTGACCAGGATTCGGTGCAGGCCGCCGATATGTTCGGTCGCGACGCCAGTCTGTTCGGCCGCGTGCTCAGCGCCATGCAGGAAGGCAACGCGGCCATGGAGATCACCAAGGTCAGCGACCAGGAAGCCCTGGAGCGTCTGGCGGAGATTTCCGAGCTGTTCGAATTCATTTCCGGTTCCGTGGACGAGATTCTCGAAACCTCGCCGGAGCTGTTCCAGGTTCGTGAATCGGCCAACACCATCTTCACCGTTTCGCAGACCCTGCTCGACAAGGCCTCGGCCCTGTCCGAGGGCTTCGAGGGGCTGGCCTCGGGCCGCTCGCTGAACACCATCGCCGGTTACGTGCTGGGCGCCCTGGCGCTGGGTTCGATTCTGATCATCGGCCTGGTGATGGTGCAGGAGACCAACCGTCGACTGGCCGAAACCGCCGAGAAGAACGAACGTAACCAGACCGCGATTCTGCGTCTGCTCGATGAGATCGCCGACCTCGCCGACGGTGACCTGACGGTGGCCGCGACGGTAACCGAAGACTTCACCGGTGCCATCGCCGACTCCATCAACTACTCCATCGACCAGCTGCGCGACCTGGTCGCGACGATCAACATGACCGCCGTGCAGGTAGCCGGCGCCGCCCAGGAAACCCAGGCCACCGCCATGCACCTGGCCGAGGCATCCGAGCACCAGGCCCAGGAAATCGCCGGTGCCTCGGCGGCGATCAACGAAATGGCCGTGTCGATCGACCAGGTATCGGCGAACGCCTCGGAGTCCTCCGCGGTAGCGGAACGTTCCGTAGCCATCGCCAACAAGGGCAACGAAGTCGTACACAACACCATCACCGGCATGGACAACATCCGCGAGCAGATCCAGGACACCTCGAAGCGAATCAAGCGCCTCGGTGAATCGTCCCAGGAGATCGGTGACATCGTGAGCCTGATCAACGACATTGCCGACCAGACCAACATCCTCGCCCTGAACGCCGCGATCCAGGCCTCCATGGCCGGTGACGCCGGCCGCGGCTTCGCCGTGGTAGCGGACGAGGTACAGCGCCTCGCAGAACGTTCCTCGGGTGCGACCAAGCAGATCGAGGCACTGGTCAAGACCATTCAGACCGACACCAACGAAGCGGTTATCTCCATGGAACAGACCACCTCCGAGGTGGTACGTGGTGCACGCCTGGCGCAGGACGCGGGTGTGGCCCTGGAAGAGATCGAGAGGGTATCCAAGACCCTCGCCGCGCTCATCCAGAACATTTCCAACGCCGCGCGCCAGCAGGCATCGTCTGCCGGCCACATCTCCAACACCATGAACGTGATTCAGGAGATCACCTCGCAGACCTCGTCCGGTACCACCGCCACCGCCAAGAGCATTGGTAACCTGGCCAAGATGGCCAGTGAAATGCGCAACTCGGTGTCCGGTTTCACCCTGCCACACGACGGCGAGCAGGCGTGATTCTCTGCCGTCTGGCGCATTGAACGATGCACCAGGCGGCGGTCGCGTGCTCGAGCGAGGGTTTCATCATGCAGTCAGGCGTCTGGGCCTTGCAGCCAGTGGCGGACATGTCCGCCACGGAGTTCCGCGACTGGCAGCAGTTGCTGGAATCGCGCCTGGGCATGGTGGTCAACGAGCAGCGCCGGGTGTTTCTGCAGACCAACCTGAGCACGCGCATGCGCGAACTGGGCATCGCCGACTACGCCAGCTACTACCGGCAGGTCACCGATGGCCCGCGCGGCGCCGTGGAATGGGCGAACCTGCTGGATCGGCTGACCGTACAGGAAACCCGTTTCTACCGGCATCCGGCTTCGTTCGAGGTGTACCAGGCCTACGTCGCCCGCCGTGGCGAGCAGGGCCTGGACAAGCCACTGGCGATCTGGAGCGTGGGCTGCTCGAGTGGTGAAGAGGCCTACTCGCTGGCCATCGGTGCCAGCGAAGCGCTGGGGCCGCAGGGGCGATTCGGGGTCACCGGCACCGACATCAGCCGCAGCGCCCTGGCCAAGGCCCGGGAAGGCCTGTACGACGGACGCCGGCTGCAACCGCTGGATGAAGACCTGCGCGCGCGCTATTTCACGCGCCAGGGTGATGAACGCTTCAAGGTTTTGCCGGAACTGGCCGCACGGGTGTGCTGTGCCAGGCTCAACGTGCTGGAGTTGGACAAGGCGCCAATGACCGGCATGGACGTTATTTTTTGTCAGAACTTGCTGATCTATTTTCGCCGCTGGCGACGCCGCGAGATCCTCAACCGCCTGGCCGAGTGCCTGGCGCCGGGTGGCTTGCTGGTGATCGGGGTAGGCGAAGTGGTCGGCTGGCAGCACCCGGACATGCTTCCGGTGGCCGATGAGCGAGTGCTGGCGTATACCCGCAAGGGCTAAGAGACGGAGTGTGTATGGGTGATCGGCACGACTATGTCGCCCTGGAGTGGGTCAAGGGCGAAATCGCGGAAACCCTGAAGCAGGCGCGACAGGCACTGGAGGCGTTCGTCGAGAATCCGCAGGATTCGACGCGCATGCGTTTCTGCCAGACCTACGTGCATCAGGTACACGGCACCCTGCAGATGGTCGAGTTCTTCGGCGCGGCCTTGCTCGCCGAGGAGATGGAGCACCTGTCCCAGGCGCTGATCGACGGTCGTGTGGCCAACCAGGGCGAAGCGCTGGAAGTGCTGATGCAGGCCATCCTGCAACTGCCGGTGTACCTGGACCGCATCCAGACCGCGCGCCGCGACCTGCCCATGGTGGTGCTGCCGCTGCTCAACGACCTGCGCGCAGCGCGGGGAGAGAAGCTGCTGTCGGAAACCAGCCTGTTCGCTCCGGATCTGTCCACCCGTGCCGCGGCGCTGTCGCCCGAGTCGTTGACCCAACTGCGTACCGCCGAGCTGCCGACCTTGCTGCGCAAGCTGCGGCAGATGCTGCAGGTGGCCCTGGTCGGGGTCATTCGCCAGCAGGACATGGGCACCAATCTCGGCTACATGGCGCGGGTGTTCGCGCGCCTGGAAACCCTGTGCAAGCACTCGCCGCTGGAGTCGCTGTGGCAGATCGCCTCCGGCGTCGTCGAAGGCCTGTCCAACGGCAGCATCGCCAACGGCACCTCGGTGCGCACGCTGCTGCGCCAGGTCGACAAGGAGCTCAAGCGCCTGACCGAGCAGGGCGCCGACGGCATCAACCAGAGCGCCCCGGACGAACTCACCAAGAACCTGCTGTTCTACGTCGCCAAGGCCTCGCCGCAGTCGCCGCGCAACAGGGTGTTGCGCGAGCGCTACAACCTCGACGAAGCGCTGCCCGGCGAGGGTGTGGTCGACGAGGAGCGGGCCCGCCTGGCCGGCCCCGACCGCGATGCCATGCGCTCGGTGGTGGCCGCACTCTGTGAGGAGCTGGTGCGGGTCAAGGACAGCCTCGACCTGTTCGTGCGCAGCGACCGCGCCCAGGTCAACGAGCTGCAGGCGCTGCTGGTGCCGCTCAAGCAGATCGCCGACACCCTGGCGGTGCTCGGCTTCGCCCAGCCGCGCAAGGTCATCGTCGACCAGCTCGACGTGGTACGCGCCCTGACCGAAGGCGCCCAGTCGCCGAGCGACGCCGTGCTGATGGACGTCGCCGGTGCGCTGCTCTATGTCGAAGCGACGCTGACCGGCATGGTCGGCCAGAACGACGGCAACAAGCGCGAAGAAAGCCACCTGCCCACCACCGATGTCGGGCAGATCCACCAGTTGGTGATCAAGGAAGCGCGCAATGGCCTGGAGCAGGCCAAGGACGCGATCATCGAGTTCATCGCCTCGCAGTGGAATCACGATCACCTGGCCCGTGTGCCGGAACTGCTGACCCAGGTGCGTGGCGGCCTGGCGATGATTCCGCTGGAGCGTGCCGCGGCGCTGCTCAATGCCTGCAACCGCTATATCCAGGAACAGCTGCTGGCCCGCAAGGCGGTGCCGAACTGGCAGAACCTCGACACCCTGGCCGATGCCATCACCAGCGTCGAGTATTACCTGGAGCGGCTGTCCGACGACCACGCCACCCAGGGCGACCTGATTCTCGACGTTGCCGAGGAAAGCCTCGGCGCCCTGGGTTATCCGCTGCAGGAAAAACCCTCGATCCTCGATGCACCCGTCGAAGACGAGCCGGCGCCGCTGGACGATCCGCTGCACGATATCGACGTGCTGGCTGCTCCCGGTGTCGAAAGCGCCGAGACGGACGCAGCGGCGGCGCCGGTCGCTGATGAACTGCCCGTGCTGGACGAGCCCGCTTTCGAGCAACCGGAGCTGGCCAGTGAGCCAGTCGACCTGGCTACCGACGTGGCCGATAAGCACTGGCCCCAGGACGAACAAGCCTCCGAGCCTCTGGCTTCTCAGCCAGCCGACCTGCCTGAACTGCCCACCGAGGTGATCGAACCCGGTGAACAGGCCGCCGAGACCCTGGTAGAGAGCCGGGATGCGGAGACGATCGACAGCTGGTCGCTGACCGACGAGCAACCCCAGGCGCTGACGCCAGGGCAAGTCGATGCCGCGACTGATCCTTACGCACTGGACCTGAGCGAGCTGGACGACGACCCCTACGCCGATGCCAAGGCTGCCATGGCCGATGATGTCTGGTCGCTGGATGACAGCAATCTGCTGGAGGAAACCCCCGGCACCGCGCAGCAGGACGACGACATTCTGCTCTCCGCCGAGCCGCTGGAGCTTGGCGAACCCCAGGTGCTGCCGCTCGCCGAGCACCCCGCTTCCATCGCCGACGACACCTGGTCCTTCGACCTCGACGACCAGCCGGTCGCCTCGCCCGAGCCGCACGGCCGCGCCGAGGACGAGCTGTGGTCGCTCGACGAGCTGCGAAGCGATCTCGAGCCTGGCAACTCCGAACCAACGGCAGCCGAGCTGCCGGCCCTCGACCTGCCCTCCCAGGGCTTCGAAGAACAGCCGCTGGAACTCGAGTCGCTGGATCTGGAGGCGAGCGGGGAACCGCAGTGGAACGAAGTCGACCTGGACGACCTGCAGTTGCCGGAAGTCGAGCTGCCCGGTTTGCCCGAGGCGCCCGTGGTCGAGGAGCCAGTGGGCGAAAAGCCGATGTCCATGGCCGATGTGATGGCCGCACCGGTGCAGGCGATCAACCCGCCGGCGGCGGACGTGCCACCGAGCCTGCTGCCGCCGCCCGCCGATGAAGAACCCATCGACGAGGAGCTGCGCGAGGTCTTTATCGAGGAAGCCGGCGAGGTGCTGGAAACCATCGCCGAGTTCCTGCCGCGCTGGTGCGCCGATACCGAGGATCGCGAGGCGCTGATCGAGATCCGCCGCGCCTTCCACACCCTCAAGGGCAGTGGCCGCATGGTGCGCGCCCTGGTCATCGGCGAGCTGGCCTGGTCGATCGAGAACCTGCTCAATCGGGTGCTCGACCGCAGCATCCAGCCCGGTGACGAGGTCAAGCAGGTGATCAACCAGGTCGTCGCGCTGACGCCCGAGCTGGTCGACGAGTTCGCCGCCCAGGCCCAGCGCCAGCGTGATGACGTCGACCGCCTGGCGGCCGACGCCCATGCCCTGGCCAAGGGGCTGAACCTCCCAAAGCATGACGCCCCGGCTGCTGCGGTAGCCGAGCCCGCGGGCGAGATCGTGGCTGCCGCATCGGCCAATCAAGAACCAGCGAGTGAAGAGGCCGCTGGGCTGGATCCGCAGTTGCTGGAAATCTTTCGCAACGAGGCGGAAAACCACCTCGACACCCTGGCCGCCTTTCTCGACGACTGCGCCCGGGAAATGCCGCAGCCGGTGACCGATGACCTGCAGCGTGCCCTGCACACCCTCAAGGGCAGCGCCTATATGGCGGGCATCCTGCCGATGGCGGAAGTGGCCGCGCCGTTGGAGAAGATGGTCAAGGAGTTCAAGGTCAACCTGGTGCCCCTGGATCTGGCCGAAGCCGAGGTGCTGGTCGAGGCCCAGGCGCTGTTCCGTCAGGGCCTGGCCCAGCTGGAAAGCGACCCGCTGCGGCCGATTGCGGGTACCGAGGACTTTCTGGAGCGCGTGCAGCAGCTGCACCAGCAGCGCCTCGAACACGCCCAGAGCCAACGCCAGGACGAGCACGGCGAGAGCCGCGATCCGCAACTGATCAGCATCTTCCTGGCCGAGGGCATGGACATCCTGCTCGATGCCGAAGACCTGCTGCGCCGCTGGCGCGCCCAGCCGTCCGAGCGCCAGGAACTCAATACCCTGCTCGAAGAGCTGACCACCCTCGGGCGCGGCGCGGAAATGGCCGAACTGCCGCAGATCGACGAGCTGTGCGAAGCGCTGCTGGACGTCTACGGCGCCGTGGAAGACGGCAGCCTGGCGGTCAGCGAGCGCTTCTTCGATGAAGCCGAGCAGGCCCACGAAGCGCTGGTCAGCATGATGGACCAGGTGGCCGCCGGCCTCCAAGTCAGCGCCTGCCCCGAGCGCGTAGCCGCCTTGCGTGCGCTGTTCGACGAAGCGCTGGACCCGGCCAAGCTGGCACTTTTGTCGAGCGATGTACCGGGCCTGCAGGTGATCGAGCTGGAAGAAGCGACTCGCGCCCTGCAAGCGTCGGAAGTTGCTGAACAGCCACTCGGCGAGCCTGTCGAGGCCGCCGAGTCAGGCGACAACGAGCTAGAGTCGATCTTCCTCGAAGAGGCGGCCGATATCCTCGACAGCGCCGCCGGCAACCTGCAGCGCTGGCTGGCAGAGCCGGACAACCGCACGCTGCTGTCGTCGCTGCAACGGGACATGCACACCCTCAAGGGCGGCGCCAACATGGCCGGCGTGACACCGATCAGCGAACTGGCCCACGAACTGGAAGCCCTCTACGAAGGGCTGGTGGACCGCCGCTACGGCGTTTCCCCCTTCGCCACCGACAGCGTGCAACGGGGCCATGGGCTGCTCGGCGCCATGCTCGCCAACCTGCAGGCCCGCCAGCCGGCGCAGCCGGCCGACGAGCTGGTCGCCGCCATTCGCCAGTTCCGCCAGCGTGGTGGCCAGGACGAGCAACACGCCGAGCCTGACGCAGCGATGATGCCCGAGGCGGTCGACCCCGCGGATGCCTGGCCTGAGCCGGAGCCCGAACCGCCAGCCGCCGAGCCCATCGTGGCGCCAGCCGAGCCGCCGTTGGTGCACGCTGAACCGGCGCCGCAAGCGGCGGTGCACAGCGAGCGCGATCCCGAACTGGTCGAGATCTTTCTCGAGGAAGGCTTCGACATCATCGACAGCGCCGGCGCGGCCCTGACCCACTGGATGGACGATGTCGACAACAGCCTCGATCTGGAATCCCTGCAGCGTGACCTGCACACCCTCAAGGGTGGTGCGCGGATGGCCGAGATCCGCGAAATCGGCGATCTGGCCCACGAGCTGGAGTTCCTCTACGAGGATCTCGGCAACGGCCGCCTGCGCCCCAGTCCGATGCTGTTCGAACTGCTGCATGCCTGCCACGACCGTCTCGCCGAAATGCTCGACGCCGTGCGTTCGCAGCGCCAGGTGCCGAACGGCGACGAGCTGATCGAGACCATTCGCCGCCTGCGCGCCAACCCGGACGAGCAGCTGAGCATGCCGCGCGCGGTGCCCCTGAGCGCTGCGCCGCAAGAATCCTTCGACGCCGACGGCGATGACATCCTCGATATCTTCCTCGAGGAAGCCGACGACCTGCTCGAAGCCATGGAGGCTGGCATCGGTCGCTGGGAAGAGCGGCGTGAGGATGCCAGTTGCATCGACGACCTGCTGCGCATCCTGCACACCCTCAAGGGTGGCGCGCGGCTGGCCGGGCAGAAGCAGCTGGGTGACCAGAGTCACGACCTCGAGCAGCACCTGACCGAAGCCCAGACCCAGGGCGCGCCCTGGCCGGACAGCCTGTTCCTCGACGTGCAGTCCGGCTTCGAGGGCCTGCAGAAGAGTCTCGACGAGCTGCGTACGCGCCTGCTGCAACAACCCCAGGACGAGCGCCCGGCGGCCGAGCCGGAGCAGCCGGTGGCACGGGCGGTGACGTCCATCGTCGCCGCCAGCGAGCTGCCGACGGCCGCGGTGGAGAACCGCGTGCTGCCGTTCGTGCAGCGCGCCGAAGTGGCCGCCGAGGAGGCCGCCGCGCGGCGTGCCCCGCAGGAGTTGGTCAAGGTGCCCGCCGATCTGCTCGAGGGCTTGGTCAACCTGGCCGGTGAAACCTCGATCTTCCGCGGCCGCGTCGAGCAGCAGGTCAGCGATTTCGGCTTCACCCTCAGCGAGATGGAAGCCACCATCGACCGGGTGCGCGATCAGCTGCGCCGCCTGGATACCGAAACCCAGGCGCAGATCCTCAGCCGCTACCAGGCCGAGGCCGAGCGCGCCGGTTACGAAGAGTTCGACCCGCTGGAGATGGACCGCCACTCCCAACTGCAGCAGCTGTCGCGGGCCCTGTTCGAGTCGGCTTCCGACCTGCTGGACCTCAAGGAAACCCTGGCCTCGCGTAACCGCGATGCGGAAACCCTGTTGCTGCAACAGGCACGGGTCAACACCGAGCTGCAGGAAGGCCTGATGCGTACGCGCATGGTGCCCTTCGATCGCCTGGTGCCGCGCCTGCGCCGTATCGTGCGCCAAGTCGCCAGTGAGCTGGGCAAGCAGGTCGAGTTCACCGTCGGCAACGCCGATGGCGAGATGGATCGCACGGTGCTCGAGCGTATCGTCGCACCGCTGGAACACATGCTGCGCAACGCCGTCGACCATGGTATCGAAGGCGCTGCGGTGCGTAGCAAGGCCGGCAAACCGGAGCAGGGCAGCATTCGCCTGGAACTGGGCCGTGAAGGTGGCGACATCGTGTTGACGCTCAGCGACGACGGTGCCGGCATCAACCTCGATGCGGTGCGCCGCAAGGCCATCGAGCGCGGCCTGATGGACACTGGCGCCGACCTCAGCGAGCACGAGATTCTGCAGTTCATTCTCGAGGCCGGGTTCTCCACCGCCGAGAAGGTCACGCAGATTTCCGGGCGCGGCGTCGGCATGGACGTGGTCAACGCCGAGGTCAAGCAGCTCGGTGGCTCGATGAGCATCGACTCGGTCAGCGGCGAAGGCACCACCTTCCGTATTCGCCTGCCGTTCACCGTATCGGTCAACCGGGCGCTGATGGTGCTGTCCGGCGAAGACCTCTACGCCATTCCGCTCAACACCATCGAAGGCATCGTGCGCGTTTCGCCCTACGAGCTGGAAAGCTACTACGGCCCCGATGCGCCGCGCTTCGAATACGCCGGGCAAGCCTACGAACTGCGTTACCTGGGCGACCTGCTGAACAACGGCCAGCATCCCAAGCTGGTCGGCCAGAGCCTGCCGCTGCCGGTGATCCTGGTGCGTTCCAGCGAACACGCGGTGGCCGTGCAGGTGGATTCCCTGGCCGGCTCGCGGGAGATCGTGGTGAAGAGCCTCGGCCCGCAGTTCGCCACGGTGCCGGGCATTTCCGGGGCGACCATCCTCGGCGACGGCCGCGTGGTGGTGATTCTCGACTTGCTGGCGACCATCCGCGAGCTGCACGCCCACCTGCAGTATCAGGTACGGCCGCGGCTGTCGGCCGATGCCAGTGCCGTGGCAGAGGTCGAGGTCGAGCGCCCGACCCTGGTCATGGTGGTGGACGACTCGGTCACCGTACGCAAGGTCACCAGCCGCCTGCTGGAGCGCAACGGCATGAACGTGCTGACCGCCAAGGACGGTGTCGACGCCATCGCCCAGCTGCAGGAACATCGGCCCGACATCATGCTGCTGGACATCGAGATGCCGCGCATGGACGGCTTCGAGGTCGCCAACCTGATTCGCCACGACGAAGGCCTCAAGGACCTGCCGATCATCATGATCACCTCGCGTACCGGTGAGAAACACCGCGAGCGGGCGATGAGCATCGGCGTCAACGAGTACCTCGGCAAGCCGTACCAGGAGTCGCTGTTGCTCGGCTCCATCGAGAAATGGACCAAGCGCTCATGAGCCAATCCAGTGCAGCGCGTATCGCCGTGATCGCCGACACCTCGCTGCAGCGCCATGTGCTGCAGCAGGCCCTGAGCAGCAACGGTTATCAGGTGGTGCTCAACAGCGATCCGGGGCGCCTCGATGATGCAGCGCTGCAGGCCTGTGAAGCGGACCTGTGGTTGGTCGACCTGGTACAGTCCGATGACCTGCCGCTGATCGACACCCTGATGGCCGACGCCGAGGTACCCGTGCTGTTCGGCGAGGGCCATGCGCCGGAGCGCAGCTCCGAGCACTACCCGCGCTGGGAGCGCCGCCTGGTCGGCAAACTGAAGAAGCTGGTCGGCGATCCCGCCCTGGCCGCCGTGGATGGCGGCCTGGATGGCGTGCTGGCCGAGGCCCAGCGCCCCGGTCGCATCGAATTGCCGGCGCTGCTGGCCAACACGCCGCTGCAGGCTGGCGAGCCGGCCCGGCAGGTGTGGCTGCTGGCGGCCTCCCTGGGCGGGCCGGCGGCGGTGAAGGCGTTCCTCGACGCGCTGCCGGGCGGCCTGCCGGTGGCCTTCCTGTATGCCCAGCATATCGATCCCAGTTTCGAAGCCACACTGCCCCAGGCCGTGGGCCGCCACAGCCAGTGGCGGGTCGGCACCGTACGTGATGGCGATGCCCTGCGCTGCGGCGAAGTGGTGGTGGTGCCGATCAGCAACGAACTGACCTTTGCCGATGACGGTGCCATGCGTGTCGCCAATCGTCCCTGGCCGGAACCCTACAGCCCGTCGATCGACCAGATGATGCTCAACCTGGCCCAGCGCTACGCTGCCAACAGTGGCGTGATCGCTTTCAGTGGCATGGGCAGCGATGGCAGCGCCGCGGCTGCCTACGTGAAACGCCAGGGTGGCATCATCTGGACCCAGCGGGCCGAGAGTTGCGCCTGCTCGAGCATGCCCGACAGCCTGCGCGAGGGCGGCTATAGCAGCTTCACCGCCGATCCGCGGGAGCTGGCCGCGGCGCTGGTCGAGCACCTCGCCGAACAGTGCGCCGGTGATCGGCACTCTTCTCCTACCTCGTTCGCTGTCTGACAGGATGTTTTCATGAGCCAAGCCGTCGTTACCCAGAACAGCGTCAGCAGCCTGACCGGTCTGGTCGTGCCGCTGGCCGATCGCGCGCTGCTACTGCCCAACGTGGCGGTGGCCGAGCTGATTCCCTATCGTGCGCCACCGGCCATGGCCGGCATGCCGGACTGGTTCCTCGGTCAGGTGGCCTGGCGCGACCTGAGCCTGCCGCTGCTCAGTTTCGAGGCCGCAAGTGGCGGTCAGCCGGTAGTGGGCAGCGGCGCGCGCATCGCCATCCTCAATGCCCTGGGCGGCCGTGCCAACGTCAAGTTCATCGCCTTGCTGGTCCAGGGCATTCCCCGTTCCCTGCGGGTGAGCGAGGACCTGCCGCGGGCCGACGTGGCGCTGGCGCCCCTGGAACTGGCTGCCGTGAAGATGGATGACGCGGTACTGCGCGTTCCCGATCTGCAAGGGCTGGAGCAGTTGCTGGCCGATGCCGAGCTGATCTGACCGGCAGCCCGATAGGCTGCAATCGATAGCCGCCGCTGGCACTGTGTTGCGCAGTGCCAGGTTTCAGCTGCGCCGCGGCAGCATCGCC
Organism: Pseudomonas argentinensis; assembly: GCF_001839655.2. Classification (NCBI taxonomy): domain Bacteria; kingdom Pseudomonadati; phylum Pseudomonadota; class Gammaproteobacteria; order Pseudomonadales; family Pseudomonadaceae; genus Phytopseudomonas; species Phytopseudomonas argentinensis. Next base: position 250,731 of record NZ_CP056087.1, on the reverse strand, counting down.
CCAGCACACCGTCGCGCAGCCGATAGTGGTGCCAGAGCGCCATGCAGGCGTGGCCCAGAATCAGCGCGAACAGCAGGTACTTGGTCGTCAGATGAAACTGGCGAGCCAGGGCGCGGGTGCTGTCGGAAACCGGCAACGGATCGATGGTCAGCAGCCAGAACAGCTCCACCGGGCGTTTGCCGAACAGCAGGCCGCTCAGCGGCATTGCCAGCAACAGCAGGTACAGGGTGCCATGGGCCAGCTTGGCCGCCGAGCGCTGCCAGCGGGCGCTGTCGGCCAGCAACTGGGGTGCGCCATGCCGAGCGCGTACCAGCAGGCGCAGCACGGTCAGCAGCAAAATGGTCAGGCCCAGGGATTTGTGCAGGGTGAACACCCCGCCGGTGCCGCCGAGCAGGTCAGCGACCAGATCCTGGGCATAGGGCAGTGACAGGGTGCAGATGACCAGCATGGCGCTGAGCCAGTGCAGCGCGATCTGGGTGCCCGAATAGCGGTCATTCATGGTTCGCTTCTCATCATGCCCGGCAGGCGCGGGGGCCACCTGCCGATGATAGCCAATTGGTCATGATCTACTCATGGCTTTGCGCGGCTCGCTGTCACGTCACCGACATGGCTCACCATCGATGGGTCAGAAATCGCCCCACAGGTGCTGGGCCAGGGCAAGGCCGGCAACCGGCGCGGTTTCGGTGCGCAATACCCGTGGCCCGAGGCGGGCGGCGTGAAAGCCGGCGCCCTTCGCCTGCTCGACCTCGGCATCGGCCAGGCCGCCCTCGGGGCCGATCAGGAAGGCCAGCGAAGCGGGTTTGGCATGGCTGCTCAGCGGCTCGGCAACGGGGTGCAGCACCAGCTTGAGATCCGCCTGGGTTTGCTGCAGCCAGTCGTTCAGCGCGATGGGCGGATGAATCACGGGAATCACCGAGCGGCCACATTGCTCGCAGGCACTGATCGCCACCTGGCGCCAGTGGGCCGTGCGTTTGTCGGTGCGTTCATCCTTCAGGCGCACCTCGCAGCGTGCGCTGACGATCGGGCTGATCTCCTGGGCGCCGAGCTCGGTGGCCTTCTGGATCGCCCAGTCCATGCGTTCACCGCGCGACAGACCCTGGCCCAGGTGGATGTGCAGCGGCGACTCGGGCTGCCCGGCGAATTGTTCGCGCAGCTCGACGCGCACGGTTCTCTTGCCCACCTCGACCAGCTCGCCGAGAAACTCCCTGCCACTGCCATCGAACAGCTGCACCGCATCGCCAGCGGCATGGCGCAGCACCCGGCCAATGTAATGGGCCTGGGCTTCGGGCAGTTGGTGCTGGCCGAGGGAGAGTGGAGCGTCGATAAAGAAACGGGAAAGGCGCATAAGGGCTTCGGGCTACAGGCGGCAGGCTTCAGGTGCGCAGTCTACCGCGTGCAGCCGGCGGCCTGAAGCCCGCAGCCGTTTCAGCCCGGGTCACGAAAGCCTGGGTAGCGGGTGTCGGCAACCGGCACGCTGACCGAGGTGCGGGTGGCCAGGTCGATGCCTTCGCTGGCCACGTCGGCGAGAAAGTCGATCTGCTCTTCGCTGATCACGTAAGGCGGCAGGAAGTACACCACGCTGCCCAGGGGGCGCAGCAAGGCGCCGCGGGTCAGGGCGTGCTGGTACACCCTGAGGCCGCGGCGCTCCTGCCACGGGTAGGCGACCTTGCCGGCCTTGTCCTGGACCATCTCGATGGCCAGGGCCATGCCGGTCTGGCGCACCTCGGCGACATGGGGGTGATCCGCCAGGTGCGCAGTGGCGCTGGCCATGCGCGTGGCGAGACGCTTGTTGGCGTCGATCACGCCGTCTTCCTCGAAGATATCCAGGGTCGCCAGGGCCGCGGCGCAGGCCAGCGGGTTGCCGGTGTAGGTGTGCGAATGCAGGAAGGCGCGCAGGGTGGCGTACTCGTCATAGAAGGCGCCGTAGACCTCATCGGTAGTCAGCACCGCGGCCATTGGCAGATAGCCGCCAGTGAGCGCCTTGGACAACACCAGGAAGTCCGGGGTGATGCCGGCCTGCTCGCAGGCGAACATCGTGCCGGTGCGCCCGAAGCCGACGGCGATCTCGTCATGGATCAGGTGCACGCCGTAGCGGTCACAGGCCTCGCGCAGCAGCGTCAGGTAGATCGGGTGGTACATGCGCATGCCGCCCGCGCCCTGGATCAGCGGCTCGACGATCACCGCCGCCACCTCGTGGTGGTGCTCGGCCAGGGTGTGTTCCATGGCGGCGAACATCGTCCGCGAGTGCTCCTCCCAGCTCACCCCCTCCGGGCGCAGGTAGCAGTCCGGGCTTGGCACCTTGAGGGTGTCGAGCAGCAATGCCTTGTAGGTGTCGGTGAACAGCGCGACATCGCCCACCGACATCGCCGCCACGGTTTCGCCGTGGTAGCTGTTGGTCAGGGTCACGAAGCGTTTCTTCGCAGGCGCGCCGCTGTTGAGCCAGTAGTGAAAGCTCATCTTCAGGGCCACTTCGATGCCGGATGAGCCGTTGTCGGCATAGAACACCCGGCTCAGGCCTGGCGGGGTGATCTTCACCAGGCGTTCGGACAGCTCGACCACCGGCTGGTGGCTGAAGCCGGCCAGCATCACGTGTTCGAGCTGATCGACCTGCCGCTTGATGCGCTCGCCGATACGCGGGTTGGCATGGCCGAACACGTTGACCCACCAGGAACTCACCGCATCGAGGTAGCGCTTGCCCTCGAAGTCTTCGAGCCACACGCCTTCGCCGCGGCGAATCGGAATCAGCGGCAGGCGCTCGTGGTCCTTCATCTGTGTACAGGGGTGCCAGAGAACGTCCAGATCACGCTGCATCCAGTGTTGGTTATTCATCGAGTCGCTCTCCCAATTGTCAGCGGGCCAGCCTACCAGATGCGCGTGCCTGCGGTTTTTCGTTGTCCATCACCGCCGATCCTCCGGAAGCGACCGTTCAGGTGCAACGCATTGAACGGCGGGAAGGAATCGGGGACCAAGCTCGTTGATCTTTGGCGATGGTGCACAGCTATCGCCTTTCTCGATATTTCACAGCAACAATTTCTGCTATTAGCCGATAGGTTTGTTGCTAATCTCTGTCCAACTCAACTCTTGGAAGCAGGCCATGCAGTGGCGTAATTCTAGATTCCGATACGGTCTCATCAGCGTTTCCCTGCATTGGCTGGTGGCCATTGCGGTATTCGGCTTGTTCGCCCTCGGCTTCTGGATGGTCGGGCTGAGCTACTACAGCAGCTGGTATCAGACGGCGCCGAACATCCACAAGAGCATCGGCATCCTGCTGTTCATCGTCATGCTGGCGCGCCTGCTGTGGCGTCTGGCCAGCCCGCCACCGCCAGCGCTGGCCGAACACGGCCGGCTGACGCGGGTGGCCAGCAAGCTGGGGCATGGCTTTCTCTATCTGGGGCTGTTCGTGCTGATGACCTCCGGCTACCTGATCTCCACCGCCGATGGCCGCGGCATCAGCGTGTTCGGCTGGTTCGAGGTGCCGGCAAGCGTGACCAGTATTCCCAATCAGGGGGATGTTGCCGGTCTGATCCATGAATACCTGGCCTGGGCTATCGTGATCTTTGCGATCCTGCATGGTCTGGCTGCGTTGAAGCACCACTTCATCGACCGTGATCGCACCTTGTTGCGTATCTTCGGGCGCTGATCTTCCTGCGGTTTCGGCGTTGCTCCCGCAGCGCCGTTCATTCATCTCACAAGGAGTTCCCATGTTGAAGAAGACTTTCGCTGCACTGGCGCTGGGTACCGCACTGCTGGGCGCTGGCCAGGCAATGGCTGCCGATTACGCCATCGACAAGAAAGGCCAGCACGCCTTCGTCAATTTCAAGATCAGCCACCTGGGCTACAGCTGGCTGTACGGCACGTTCAAGGATTTCGACGGCTCTTTCACCTTCGACGAGAAGAACCCGGAAGCCAGCAAGGTCGAGGTGACCCTGAAGACCGAAAGCGTCGACACCAACCACGCCGAGCGCGACAAGCACATCCGCAGCGCCGACTTCCTCAACGTCAGCAAGAACCCGACCGCGACCTTCAAGTCCACCTCGGTCAAGTCGACCGGCCAGGGCACTGCCGACATCACTGGCGACCTGACCCTCAACGGTGTGACCAAGCCGGTGGTGATCGCCGCCAAGTTCATCGGCCAGGGCGACGACCCGTGGGGCGGCTACCGTGCCGGTTTCGAAGGCAGCACCAAGCTGAAGCTGAAAGACTTCAACATCGAGAAGGATCTGGGCCCGGCTTCGCAGGAAGTCGAGCTGATCATCTCCGTGGAAGGCGTGCGCAAGTAAGCCTGAAGTCAGAAACAAAAACGCCGGCTCAGAGCCGGCGTTTTTGTTTGTGGATCTGCCGAGTACCCAGACCGCAGCCTGGGTATTGAGCTAGCCTTTACTCGCTGTCGCGGTTGCGGGTCAGCAGCGCGGGCTTTTCGCCTCGCGGACGGTTGCTTGGCAGCTGATCGAGCTGTTCGGCAGTCGGCAGACGATCACTGCGCGACGCCTTGTGCATGATGATCGGCTGCTTTTCGGGCGCGTCCCGACGCGGGCCTTCGCGGCGTGGCAATTCATCGCGGTTCAGCGAGGTGGTGACAGTGTCACGTGCGCCACGACCACGGTTGTCGCCGCCGCGGTTACGACCGCCACCTTGACCCTGGCCCTGACGTTTGCCGCCGCCATTGGTGCCTGCACCTCCACCGGTACGCGGGCCTTTGCCCTGGCCACGGGGGGCTTGGCCAGCGCCGGCGCCGGCATTCTGCCCGCTACCCTGACGACGGCCACGGCCTTGCTGTTTGTTCTGGGTCGGCACGTAGTCGACACGGTTGCCGAAGTTGTCGATATCGTCATCGCGGAACTCGTCCGGCGCACGATCCGGCGGCAGGGCCGGCGCGCCTGCAGCAGGCGCTGGGCGTGCCTGGCTGCGCGGCTGCTGGTCACGAGCCGGCTTGGCTTTGGCCTGGGGCTGAGTTTTCGCTCGGCCGCCATCCTTGCCCTTGTCGCGGCGGCCACCGTTCTGGCGTTCGCCTTCGGCCTTGGCACCGCGCGGCTGGCGCGGTTTCTGCGGCTCACGCACTTCCGGGCGCTCGGCCTCGACCTTGCTGGCGTCGAAGCCCATCAGATCGCCATCCGGGATCTTCTGCTTGGTCATCCGCTCGATGCCCTTGAGCAGCTTCTCTTCGTCCGGCGCGACCAGGGAGATCGCTTCGCCGCTACGGCCGGCCCGACCGGTGCGGCCGATGCGGTGCACGTAGTCTTCCTCGACGTTGGGCAGTTCGAAGTTGACCACGTGAGGCAACTGATCGATGTCCAGGCCGCGGGCGGCAATATCGGTGGCCACCAGGATGCGCACCTTGTTGGCCTTGAAGTCGGCCAGCGCCTTGGTGCGCGCGTTCTGGCTCTTGTTGCCGTGGATCGCGGCAGCGGTCAGGCCATGCTTTTCCAGGTACTCGGCCAGGCGGTTGGCGCCGTGCTTGGTACGGGTGAATACCAGCACCTGTTCCCAGGCGCCGGCGGTGATCAGATGAGCGAGCAGGGCGCGTTTGTGGCTGGCCGGCAGGCGGAACACGCGCTGCTCGATGCGCTCGACCGTGGTGTTCGGCGGCGTGACCTCGATGCGCTCCGGATTGTGCAGGAGCTTGCCAGCCAGGTCGGTGATGTCTTTCGAGAAGGTCGCCGAGAACAGCAGGTTCTGACGTTTGGCCGGCAGGCGGGCGAGAACCTTCTTCACATCGTGGATGAAGCCCATGTCGAGCATGCGGTCGGCTTCGTCCAGCACGAGGATTTCCACGTGGGACAGGTCGACGCTGCCTTGGCCGGCCAGGTCGAGCAGGCGGCCCGGGCAGGCGACCAGTACGTCGACGCCCTTGGCCAGGGCCTGCACCTGGGGGTTCATGCCAACGCCGCCGAAAATGCAGGCACTGACGAATTTCAAATCGCGGGCATACAGCTTGAAGCTGTCATGCACCTGGGCAGCCAGTTCGCGCGTGGGGGTGAGCACCAGCACGCGGGGCTGCTTGGGGCCGTGGCGCTGTTCGCGATCCGGGTGGCCGTTGGGGAACAGCCGCTCGAGGATCGGCAGGGCGAAGCCGCCGGTCTTACCTGTACCCGTCTGGGCCGCCACCATCAGGTCGCGACCTTGCAACGCGGCGGGGATGGCCCGCTGTTGCACCGGAGTGGGCTGGGTGTAGCCGGCGGCTTCGACCGCGCGGACCAAAGCCTCGGAGAGACCGAGGGAGGCAAAGGACATGTGCAATCCTGTCTGGTGAGGGCGTGGCCCTATAGGTGTAGTGCCTGGCTTGAATCGCACGTGGGGCGCGCAATCCCGTCCGGTACTGCTGGCCACTGGGGGCAGCATCCGGGCGCAAGCCTGGCGGGAAGGCCCGAGTGTAACAGGATTGACGGCGATGGACACAATTTGCCGCCAGTCGGTGTCGAGTCATCACCTGTCACTCGGGGGTTACAGCGATTCGCCGTGGGCTGGGCGGTCAGTCGCCCTGAGCCTCGGCATCCTCGCGTTTTACGGCTTTGTGCTGATCCTCGCTGCTGCCCAGCTTCCAGTAACTGGAGATATACAGGTCCTTGCGGTCGACCTGGCGCTCCTGCTTGAGGTGCTGGCGCAACGCGCGCATGCCGCTGAATTCGCAGGCCGCCCAGATGCTCGGGCGCCCCGGTAGCCACTCGAACTGGCGCACGTGATCGACCAGCAGCTGCGGGTTCTCGCCAGGACGGGGGTTGATCAGCCAATGCAGCTCGATACCGGCGGGGTGGCGCAGCGGCTGGATGTCCTGCGCGTCGATCACCTCGATGATGGCATGGCCGCGGGCGCCGACCGGCAGCTGTTCGAGATTCACGCTGATCGCCGGCAGGGCGGTCATGTCGCCGATCACCAGAAACCAGTCGGCGCTGTTGTCGACCAGCTTCTTCGGCCCTGGCCCGCCAATGGCGATACGGTCGCCGGGCTTGGCGTCCCTGGCCCACTGCGAGGCCGGACCGGCGTCCTCGTGCAGCACGAAGTCGACGTCGAACTGGTCGGCGCGTTGCTGGCGCACGGTGTAGGTACGCACCAGATCCTTGTCGCTGCCAGGGGTCGAGAACATCAGCTTGATATAGGCGCTTTCCTGATCCGCTGGGAAGCTGTCGATCTCGCCGCCACCCAGGGTCAGGCGCAGCATGTGCGGGGTGACGAAGCGCGACGAAATGACCTGCAGCGTGCGGGGAGCGGGACGTGCCATGGTGATCTCCAGAGCAGGTAAATGTTGGTGCGGCGAGGGCTCGGCGCCCTCGCGCGGGGCGCCGCTCAGCTGACCACCCGGTAGCACGGTACATAGGCCGAGCCGCCTGGCAGTTTCATGCGGTGCTGCTCGACGAAGGCCTGCAGCAGGCGATCCAGGGGCTGCATGATGCTCTTGTCACCGCGCAACTCGTAGGGGCCGTGCTCCTCGATCAGCTGGATGCCATGGGCCTTGACGTTGCCGGCGACGATGCCGGAGAAGGCGCGGCGCAGGTTGGCGGCCAGCTCATGGGTCGGCTGCTCGCGGGTCAGGTTGAGGCTCGCCATGGCTTCGTGGGTCGGCTCGAACGGGTGCTGGAAGCTCTCGTCGATCTTCAGCAGCCAGTTGAAGTGGAAGGCGTCGTTGCGCTCGCGGCGGAACTGCTTGACCGCCTTGATGCCGGCCGCCATGTGGCGCGCCACGGCAGCCGGGTCGTTGGGGATCAGCACGTAGCGGTTCTGCGCTTCGCGGCCCAGGGTGGCGCCGATGAAGTCGTGCAGCTGCTGCAGGTAGGGCTCGGCGCTCTTCGGGCCGGTGAGCACCAGCGGGAAGGGCAGCTCGGCGTTGTCCGGGTGCATGAGGATGCCCAGCAGGTAGAGGAATTCCTCCGCCGTACCGGCGCCACCGGGGAAGATGATGATGCCGTGGCCGAGGCGCACGAAGGCTTCCAGGCGCTTTTCGATGTCCGGCAGGATCACCAGTTCGTTGACGATCGGGTTCGGCGCTTCGGCGGCGATGATGCCCGGCTCGGTCAGGCCCAGGTAACGGGCGCCGAGGATGCGCTGCTTGGCATGGGAGATGGTGGCGCCCTTCATCGGCCCCTTCATCACGCCCGGGCCGCAGCCGGTGCACACGTCCAGGGCACGCAGGCCCAGTTCGTGGCCGACCCGCTTGGTGTACTTGTATTCCTCGGTGCTGATCGAGTGGCCGCCCCAGCACACCACCATCTTCGGCTCGGCGCCGGCGCGCAGGGTACGGGCGTTGCGCAGCAGGTGGAACACGTAGTCGGTGAGGCCGCTGGAGCTGTCGACATCGACCCGTTTGTTCTCCAGCTCGCTCTGGGTGTAGACGATGTCGCGTAGCGCGCTGAACAGCATCTCGCGGGTGCTGGCGATCATCTCGCCATCGACGAAGGCGTCGGCCGGCGCGTTGATCAGCTCCAGGCGGATGCCGCGGTCCTGCTGATGGATCTTCACTTCGAAGTCGGGGTAGGCCTCGAGGATGGTCTTGGCGTTGTCGCTGTGCGAGCCGGTGTTGAGGATCGCCAGGGCGCACTGGCGAAACAGCGCATAGACGCTGCCCGAGCCGGTTTCGCGCAGCTGCTGGACTTCACGCTGGGAGAGGGTTTCCAGGCTGCCTTTCGGCGACACCGAGGCGTTGATTTTCTGGCGAGTGAGCATGCAGGCTTCCCGTGGTAGCGCGACAACTCGAGCCGATCCTGGCTGATCGCGCATTGATGAATTCGCACCCGGCAGTCATGCCCCCTGTTGGGGCATCCGGGCGGCCGTACTGTCGACCAGCAGAGGGCTTCGGGTCAACGGGTACAGGGCTGACAGGTCGATCCAACTGGCCAACGCAGTGGATTTCGTCGCCTGTAGAAAGAAAAAGGCCGCGAAAGTTCGGTCTTTCGCGGCCTCGGGGCCAGTATCAGCCCTGCAGGTTCTTCCACACCGCCAGGCTGGGGGCCGCCTGGTTGAGGGTGTAGAAGTGCAGGCCGGGTGCACCGCCAGCGACCAGGCGTTCGCAAAGGCCGGTGATCATCTCTTCGCCGAAGCGCTGGATGCTCTGGGTGTCGTCGCCATAGGCTTCCAGCTGCTTGCGCACCCAGCGTGGCAGCTCGGCGCCGCAGGCATCGGAGAAGCGCGCCAGCTTGCTGTAGTTGGTGATCGGCATGATGCCCGGGATTACCGGGATATCCACGCCCAGCTTGCGCACGCGCTCGACGAAATAGAAGTAGCAGTCAGCGTTGAAGAAGTACTGGGTGATCGCGCTGTCTGCGCCGGCCTTGGCCTTGCGCACGAAGTTGGCGATATCGTCCTCGAAATTGCGGGCCTGGGGATGCATCTCCGGGTAGGCCGCCACTTCGATATGGAAATGATCGCCGGTTTCGCTGCGAATCAGCTCGACCAGGTCGTTGGCATGGCGCAGCTCGCCGCTGGACATGCCCATGCCCGACGGCAGGTCGCCGCGCAGGGCGACGATACGGTTGATGCCCTTGCTCTTGTACAGGTTGAGCAGTTCGACCAGCTCGGCCTTGCTGTCGCCAACGCACGACAGGTGCGGTGCGGTCGGCACCTTCACTTCGCCGTCGAGCTGCAGCACGGTATTGAGGGTGCGGTCGCGGGTGGAGCCACCGGCGCCATAGGTGCAGGAGAAGAAATCCGGGTTGTAGCCGGCCAGCTCTCGCGCGGTATTCAGCAGTTTTTCGTGGCCGGCATCGGTCTTCGTCGGGAAGAACTCGAAACTGACGTTTGCACGTTTCTGAGACATGAGAGTTCCTTGAGGCTGCACACCGCAGGCAGCGCCTGCGGTGTGCACGACCCAATCAGTAGCGGTAGCTGTCCGGCTTGAACGGGCCTTCGACCGGAACACCGATGTAATCGGCCTGCGGCTTGGTCAGCTGAGTGACCACGCCGCCAAAGCCTTTCACCATTTCCAAGGCGACTTCTTCGTCCAGCTTCTTCGGCAGCACTTCGACGGTCAGGCGCTCGGCCTTCTTCTCGGCGGAGAGGGTGGCGAACTTCTGCTCGAACAGGAAGATCTGCGCCAGCACCTGGTTGGCGAACGAGCCGTCCATGATGCGGCTCGGGTGGCCGGTGGCGTTGCCCAGGTTCACCAGGCGGCCTTCGGCCAGCAGGATCAGGTAGTCGTCGTTGGCGGCGTCGAAGCTGCCGGCGCCGGTGCGGTGGATCTTGTGCACCTGCGGCTTGACCTCTTCCCATGCCCAGTTCTTGCGCATGAAGGCGGTGTCGATCTCGTTGTCGAAGTGACCGATGTTGCAGACCACGGCGCGCTTCTTCAGGGCCTTGAGCATGCCGGCGTCGCAGACGTTGGCGTTGCCGGTGGTGGTGACGATCAGGTCGATCTTGCCCAGCAGCGCCTTGTCGATGCAGGCGTCGGTGCCGTCATTGCGGCCGTCGATATACGGCGACACCAGTTCAAAGCCGTCCATGCAGGCCTGCATGGCGCAGATCGGGTCGATCTCGGAGACCTTGACGATCATGCCTTCCTGGCGCAGCGAGGCGGCCGAGCCCTTGCCCACGTCGCCGTAGCCGATGACCAGCGCCTGCTTGCCCGACAGCAGGTGGTCGGTGCCGCGCTTGATGGCGTCGTTGAGGCTGTGGCGGCAGCCGTACTTGTTGTCGTTCTTGCTCTTGGTGACTGCATCGTTGACGTTGATCGCCGGGACTTTCAGGGTGCCGGCCTTGAGCATGTCGAGCAGACGGTGCACGCCGGTGGTGGTCTCTTCGGTCACGCCGTGAATGCGCTCGAGCATCTGCGGGTATTTCTTGTGCAGGATCTCGGTCAGGTCACCGCCGTCGTCGAGCACCATGTTGGCGTCCCACGGCTGGCCGTCCTTGAGGATGGTCTGCTCGATGCACCACTCGTACTCCTGCTCGGTCTCGCCTTTCCAGGCGAACACCGGGATGCCGGCGGCGGCGATGGCGGCAGCGGCCTGATCCTGGGTAGAGAAGATGTTGCAGGAGGACCAGCGCACTTCGGCGCCCAGGGCGGTCAGCGTCTCGATCAGCACGCCGGTCTGGATGGTCATGTGGATGCAGCCGAGGATCTTTGCGCCCTTGAGCGGCTGGCTGGCGGCGTATTTGCGACGCAGGCCCATCAGTGCCGGCATCTCGGATTCGGCGATGATCAGCTCGCGGCGGCCCCAGTCGGCCAGGGAAATATCGGCGACCTTGTAGTCGTTGAAAGCAGCGCTCATGCAGTAACTCTCCGTCAGGTTGTCTGCTGTCGAATAGGCGAAACCCATAGCGCTCGGCTCGCGGAGCCTGGCAATGGTTTGCACGCGGTTCGATTGGGCGCCGTTGATGCGTTTGATAAACGCCCCATCCGAGCCTGACAGCCTGGAGGGCTGAGTCGAATCTGCCGCGACGCATTGCTGGAATGCGAGGCTTGGCGACTCGACACAGATCTTTCAGGCTGCTGCAGCGCCCCTCGGACAGGTGGCGGGAACCCCCGGTAGCCCGGGTGTCTGTAGCGCGACGATTATAGCCGTGCCGGCGCGCGAGCCCAAGGCTTTCCATCGCGGAGACGGTCGATTTGCAGCGGATGCTGACGGACGTAACGGGCGCTCGTCGGGCGCTCTGCTGAATCCCGCCTGATAGCTTGTGTCGATAACCATTATCGATAACGCGGCAATGATCCTGTCGCCGATCTTTGCGATCATCATGGCCGAACAGAACGACGGACAGGAGGGCGCATGAACTTTCATACACGCAAGTGGGTAAAGCCAGAAGACCTCAACCCCAATGGCACGCTGTTCGGTGGCAGCCTGCTGAAGTGGATCGACGAGGAGGCGGCGATCTACGCCATCATCCAGCTGGGCAGCCAGCGCGTGGTGACCAAGCTGATTTCCGAGATCAACTTCGTCTCCTCGGCGCGGCAGAGCGACATCATCGAGCTGGGCATCACCGCCACCGAGTTCGGCCGCACCTCGATCACCCTGCGCTGCGAAGTGCGTAACAAGATCACCCGCAAGAGCATCCTGACCATTGCCAAGATGGTCTTCGTCAACCTTGGCGAGGATGGCCAGCCGGCGCCCCACGGCAAGACCGAAATCACCTATATCAAGGACCAGTTCAAGGACTGAGCTCGTGCGTATCCATCGGTGATCGCCGGAGTATGAAGGCACGCCGGCCCAGCAGCCGGAGTGATCCAGCCGCGGGTGGCGCCGGCCTGTCTGGACGACCGGCGTGGCGCTTTCGCGCTTACCGAGCCTGAAAGCCCGCCACGCCCGCCTCACTCAGCTGATCGGCAAGCGCCACGATGTGCTCGTGCTGAAAGAATGCGTGTAGCTGAGTCGCGCGGGCAGGGCCGATGGCGGGCAATGCCTGCCAGTCTGCAAGACTGCGCCCGTGCAGCTGACCCCAGCTGTCCGCCGCCAGGCGGTCTGGATTCATCGGCGCGCCCAGCGCCCGCAACCAATCTCGGAACGGTCGCTGCCGCGCTTCGGCGAAGCGTTGGCTGAGCGTCGTGGCGCCCTGTGAACCGATGCCGGGTACCGCCAGCAGCTGTTGTTCGTCCAGGTGCAACCAGTCGAGCAGGCCGTCGAGGTGTTGCGCTTCAAGCAGTTTCTGCCAGGTGCCGGCGCCGACGCCGTGCAGGTTCAGCGCTTGCTTGCCGCTGAGCCAGGTGAGGCGGGCATGGAACTGGCTGGTGCATGCGGGTGAGGCGCGCAGGCAGCTCAGGGCGTGGTAGTCGTCACTGTTCGGGATATCCAGCGGTGAGCGGATGGCGGTCTGTAGCACCACGCCTTCCAGCTGTGGAATGGCTTGCCCGGCCAGGCGAATGGCGACTTGGTCACCGGGGCGAATGTCCAGCTGCCGCCAGCGTTGCAGCGAACCGGCGCTGACCACGCGAATGGTACGGTCGTCGAGTTTCACCGGTTGCAGGCGCAGCAGCGGTGTTATGCGTCCGGTGCGGCCAATGCTGAAGTCAACCGCCTCGACCAGCGCCAGGGCCTCGCTGGCCGGGTACTTCCAGGCCGCTGCCCAGTGCGGTGGTTCGGCACGCCAGCGCTCGCCGCTGGGGCGCCGGCCCTGGCGCAGCACCACACCATCGGTGGCGAAGGGCAGCGGGCTGCGGTACCACTGTTCTCGCCAGCGACGGGCGTCGCCTGGCTTGGCAACTGGCTGGCTGTAAGTGCGGCTGTCCTGGAAACCCAGTTGCACCAGACCATCCAGGCGCTGCTGCATGGCGGGCGGGCCATTGGGCCAATCCCAGACGAACAGCCCGATGCTGGCCGCCTGCTCCGGTAGCAGTTCCTGGCGCGCCAACAGGCCCGCCACCGCGCTGCGTGCCGCGGCGCTGCCCTCGCTGACCTGCACATGACCCGGCCGTTTCTGGTAGAGCTCGCCTTGCAGAATCAGCGTGCCGCGTTCGTTCAGCTGTTTGGGAATGGCGGCGATATGTGCGGCCTGTGGCGTCCAGTCCTGGCCGCTGTTGCCGTCGCCACGGCTGATCACCTGCCGCAGGGTGCCGTCTTCGTAGCGCAGGGTTACCGCCACGCCGTCGACCTTGGGCTGGATCCACAGGTCGTCGCGGCTGGCCATCCACTGCACGACGGCGCGCTCATCCGCCAGCTTGCGCAACCCAGTCTGCGCCACCGGGTGTTGGATGGGGCCTTGTGCGCTGCGCAGCGGATTGGCGACGGGCTCGTCGCTGCAGTGTTGCCAGTGTTCGAGGCGGGCGCGGGCCTGGTCATAGAGGTCGTCGCTGACGGGGGAGCGCCCCTGGTTATGGTAGGCATCGTCCCAGTGAGCGACCTGGGCGGCGAGCTCGGTGATCTGGCGACTGTGGGCTGGCGTCTGCGGCGGGCAGTCGTCGGCGAGGGCGGTGGCGGGCAGTGACAGGAAGGTGCAGGCAGCGATCCAGGCTTTCATGGGCGGCGCATCCTTGCTCGAGCATCGAGTGTTCAGGCTAGTTGCTGATCGGGAAAAAAGTGGGTGCTGGCCGACATTTCCTGCCGGTGGAGGTTTGTTACCGTAAATGTCCGGTGCTAAAGTCCGCGTCCCCGCACACCAAATGGATTTGCCCGGCGGCGGGGGTATTGCCGGGCCTCATCTGGAGGTCTAAAGTCTCATGCGTATTTCCGTTCTCTTGTGCTCAGCTGCCCTGGTCGCTGCCAGCTCTTTCGCTCATGCGGCTGAAGACACTCAGCTCAAGTGTCAGCAGAAGATGTCGGCCAATGCCGAGAACATTGCCCAGGTCAAACAGCTGGCCGGCCTGCTCGGCAACCAGCAGGCCAACGACGCCATTGCCCAGGTCGAGGGCGGTTGTGACCAGCTCGGCGCCAGTGCCGAAGGCGCTGCTGCCCCGGCCGCGCAGGGCCAGGGCGACGGCAAGGCCGAGAACATCGCCGCAGCTGCCGAAACCCTGAAAGGTCTGGGTTCGCTGTTCGGCAAGTGATCCGTCGGCTCGTCTGGGAAACATGAAAAAGCCTCCGTGGATGTCGCACCCACGGAGGCTTTTTCGTATCGGCTGAGGTCGCTGCGCCAGGTGCGGCGACCTGGCGAGGGCTTAGAGGCCGGCAGCGGCGCGCAGCTCGGCGGCCTTGTCGGTCTTCTCCCAGGTGAAGCTGGTGAAGCTGTCGTCGCCAACGGTCAGTTGCTGCGGCTCGCGGCCGAAGTGGCCGTAGGCGGCGGTCGGCTGGTACATCGGGTGCAGCAGGTCGAGCATCTTGGTGATGGCGTACGGGCGCAGGTCGAACACCTCGCGAACCAGCTTGATGATGGTCTCTTCCGCCACCTTGTTGGTGCCAAAGGTGTTGATCGCGATGGAAGTCGGCTGGGCCACGCCGATGGCGTAGGACACCTGGATCTCGCAGCGCTCGGCCAGGCCGGCGGCGACGATGTTCTTGGCCACGTAGCGGCCGGCGTAAGCGGCGGAGCGGTCGACCTTGGATGGGTCCTTGCCGGAGAAGGCGCCGCCACCGTGGCGGGCCATGCCACCATAGCTGTCGACGATGATCTTGCGGCCGGTCAGGCCACAGTCGCCCACCGGGCCGCCGATCACGAAATTGCCGGTCGGGTTGATGTGGAACTGGGTGTCCTTGTGCAGCAGTTCGGCCGGCAGGCTGTGCTTGATCACCAGCTCCATCACCGCTTCGCGCAGGTCGTTCAAGGACACGTCCGGGCTGTGCTGGGTGGACAGCACCACGGCGTCGATGCCGACCACCTTGCCATTCTCGTAGCGGCAGGTGACCTGGGATTTGGCGTCCGGGCGCAGCCACGGCAGCAGGCCGGACTTGCGTGCTTCGGCCTGGCGCTCGACCAGGGCGTGGGAGAAGCGGATCGGCGCCGGCATCAGCACGTCGGTTTCGTTGCTGGCGTAGCCGAACATCAGGCCCTGGTCGCCGGCGCCCTGGTCTTCGGGCTTGGCACGGTCGACGCCCTGGTTGATGTCCGGGGACTGCTTGCCAATGATGTTCATCACGCCGCAGGTGGCGCCGTCGAAGCCGACGTCCGAGCTGGTGTAGCCGATATTGCAGATCACGTCGCGGACGATCTGCTCGAGGTCGACCCAGGCGCTGGTGGTCACTTCACCGGCGATGATCGCCACGCCGGTCTTGACCAGGGTTTCCACGGCCACGCGGGCGTGCTTGTCCTGGGTGATGATGGCGTCGAGCACGGCATCGGAAATCTGGTCGGCGATCTTGTCCGGGTGCCCTTCGGACACGGACTCGGAGGTAAACAGGGAGTATTCGCTCATCTATCGGTTGTCCTGGCGAGTAGGGGCCTCTCGGCCACGTGCGTGAGTGGAAGGGTGCGCTGGAAATGCCGCACCTGAATTTGAAAGCCATTGCGCAGGCCGACATACAGGCTTTCACCCGGGGTCAGGCCGGCGGCGATCGCCCAATGGGCGAGATCGTCCTGTTCGAAGCCTAGCCACAGATCGCCGCAGGTGTCGCGGGCCCAGCTCTGGTCATGGCTGCACAGTTCAGTGATCAGCAGGCTGCCGCCCGGGTTCACTTGTTCGGCCAGCTTGCGCAGGGCCTGGGCCGGGGCGGCGAAGTGATGCAGCACCATGTTCAGCACCACGCAATCGGCGCCCGGGTAGGCGTCCTGCAAGGCGTCGGCCAGGTGCAGCTGCACATTGTCCAGGCCGTCCTGCTGGCAGCGCTGGCGGGCCAGTTCGAGCATCGCCTCGCTGTTGTCCAGCGCGGTCACGCTGGCGAAGCGGCGCGCCAGCTCCGGCAGGAAGCCACCATCGCCAGGGCCGATTTCCAGCGCGCTGGCATGGGCCGGAAAATCCAGTGAGTCGAGCAGGGCCACCACGCTGTCGCGGTACTGCGGCAGGCCGGCGATCAGATCCTGCTGAGCCTGGAAGCGCTCGGCGCTGCGGGCGAAGAAGTCGCGGCTGGCCGCGGCTCGCTGCTGGTGTACCTGGGCGATACGCTGGCGCACCTCGGCGGGCAGCAGCAGATTGTCGACTTCCTGCAGCAGCGCGGCATGCAAGGTGCCGCCGGGGCTCTCGGCATGGGCCAGGGCGCGGCGGTAGAAGATCGCATTGCCTTCGCGGCGGGTCGCCACCAGGCCGGCCTGGGCCAGTACCTTGAGGTGATGGCTCATGCCCGACTGGCCGATGGCGAAGATCTGCGCCAGCTCCAGCACACCGAACGAGTCATTGCTCAGGGCGCGCAGAACGTTCAGCCGCAACCCATCTCCCGCGGCCTTGCACAGGGCGGACAGCAGGTCGGTGGGCTCGAAATCGGGGGCAGGCGCGCGCTGGGTCATGGGCGCAGTCTAGTCGGTCATTTTTCAGCCAGCAACCGCAATATCAAAAACTTTTGATATTGCGGTTGCGGTTTTCTCGGCGGTTTTTTGCTGGTCGCAGGCACTGTCGCGGATAAAAAGCGCTGCAATATTGTCGCGGACAGACCATCTGTCATTGCCCCGGCGGTGCTCGCTGGGCGAAAATGGGCGCCTTTTTTCGTCCAAGCTGCTTCGGCAGCCACCCGCAGGAGATTAGCGATGCCCAGCCGTCGTGAGCGTGCCAATGCCATTCGTGCCCTCAGCATGGATGCTGTGCAAAAAGCCAACAGCGGCCACCCCGGTGCCCCCATGGGCATGGCGGATATCGCCGAAGTGTTGTGGCGCGACTACCTGAAGCACAACCCGGCCAACCCTAAGTTCGCTGACCGTGACCGCTTCGTGCTGTCCAACGGCCACGGCTCGATGCTGATCTATTCGCTGCTGCACCTGACCGGCTACGACCTGTCCATCGACGACCTGAAGAATTTCCGCCAGCTGCACAGCAAGACCCCGGGCCACCCGGAATACGGTTACGCGCCAGGCGTCGAGACCACCACCGGCCCGCTCGGTCAGGGTATCGCCAACGCCGTGGGTTTCGCCCTCGCCGAGAAGATCATGGCGGCGCAGTTCAACCGCGACGGCCACGATATCGTCGACCACTACACCTACGCCTTCCTGGGCGATGGTTGCATGATGGAAGGCATCAGTCATGAAGTCTGCTCCCTGGCCGGCACCCTGGGCCTGGGCAAGCTGATCGCCTTCTACGACGACAACGGCATCTCCATTGACGGCGAAGTGCACGGCTGGTTCACCGACGACACCCCGGCGCGCTTCGAAGCCTACGGCTGGCAGGTGATTCGCAATGTCGACGGCCACGATGCCGAAGAAATCAAGATGGCCATCGACACGGCGCGCAAATCCAGCGACCGTCCGACGCTGATCTGCTGCAAGACCATCATCGGTTTCGGCTCGCCGAACAAGCAGGGCAAGGAAGAGTCCCACGGCGCGGCCTTGGGCCATGACGAAATCGCCCTGACCCGTGCGGCCCTGAACTGGAACCACGCGCCGTTCGAGGTTCCGGCCGATATCTATGCCGAGTGGGATGCCAAGGAAGCCGGCCTGGCTGCCGAAGCCGAGTGGGATCAGCGCTTCGCCGCCTATTCCGCCGCCTATCCCGAGTTGGCCAACGAGTTCATCCGCCGCATGGCGGGCGAGCTGCCGGCCGATTTCTCCGCCAAGGCCAGCGAGTTCATCCGTGCCGTCGCCGAGAAAGGCGAAACCATCGCCAGCCGCAAGGCCAGCCAGAACTGCCTGAACGCCTTTGGCCCACTGCTGCCGGAACTGCTCGGCGGCTCCGCTGACCTGGCCGGTTCCAACCTGACCCTGTGGAAGGGCTGCAAGCCGGTGGTCGCCGAGGATGCCTCGGGCAACTACATGTACTACGGCGTGCGCGAATTCGGCATGAGCGCGATCATGAACGGCGTCGCCCTGCACGGCGGCCTGATTCCCTACGGCGCGACCTTCCTGATGTTCATGGAATACGCCCGCAACGCGGTGCGCATGTCGGCGCTGATGAAGCTGCGCGTGCTCTACGTGTTCACCCACGACTCCATCGGCCTGGGTGAAGACGGCCCGACCCACCAGCCGGTCGAGCAGCTGACCAGCCTGCGCACCACGCCGAACCTGGACACCTGGCGCCCGGCGGACACCGTCGAAGCCGCGGTGGCCTGGAAGCACTCGGTCGAGCGCAAGGACGGCCCGAGCGCGCTGATCTTCTCCCGTCAGAACCTGCCCCATAACCTGCGCGACCACGAAACCGAAGCGTCCATCTCCCGCGGTGGTTACGTGCTGAAAGACTGCGCCGGCGAGCCGGAGCTGATCCTGATCGCCACCGGTTCGGAGGTCGGCCTGGCCATCCAGGCGGCTGACAAGCTGAGCGAGCAGGGCCGCAAGGTTCGCGTGGTGTCGATGCCGTCGACCAACGTCTTCGACCAGCAGGACGCTGCCTACAAGCAATCCGTGCTGCCGCTGCAGGTCACCGCGCGCATCGCCATCGAAGCCGCCCACGCGGACTTCTGGTACAAGTACGTCGGCCTCGAAGGCCGCGTCATCGGCATGGAAACCTACGGTGAGTCGGCGCCAGCCGGCCAGCTGTTCGAGCACTTCGGCTTCACCGTCGAGAACATCATCGGCACCGCCGAAGAACTGCTGGAGGGCTGACGCCAGCCCCAAGCTGCAAGCCTCAAGCCGCAAGCAGAAGCCTCTGCCAGCGGCTTTTGCTTGTAGCCTGACGCTTGCGGCTTGCAGCTATGCGCCAACCTTACCGCGTTGCCCTGAACGGCTATGGCCGCATCGGCCGTTGCGTGCTGCGCGCGTTGCATGAGCGAGCAGGCGAAGCGCGACTGGATATCGTCGCGCTCAATGACCTGGCCGATCAGGCCAGCATCGAATACCTGACCCGTTTCGACTCCACCCACGGGCGTTTTCCCGGCGAGGTGAAGGTGGCGGGCGACCATCTGCATATCAACGGCAAGCCGCTCAAGGTGTTGCGTCAGCGCGAGCCCGAGGGCGTCGACTGGGCAGCGCTGGGAATCGACCTGTTGCTCGAGTGCTCCGGCCAGTACACCACTCGCGAGCAGGCCGAACGGTTCGTGAGGGCGGGGGCGCCGCGGGTCTTGCTGTCGCAGCCGATGGCCAGTGAGGGCGATGTCGATGCCACGGTGGTGTACGGCGTCAATCAGCATGGCCTGACGGGCCGCGAGCGCCTGGTGTCCAACGCATCCTGCACCACCAACTGCGGTGTGCCGCTGCTCAAGCTGCTGAACGAGGCGGTGGGGCTGGAGTACATCTCCATCACCACCATTCACTCGGCGATGAACGACCAGCCGGTGATCGATGCCTATCACGACGAAGACCTGCGCCGTACCCGCTCGGCCTTTCAGTCGGTGATTCCGGTGTCCACCGGGTTGGCGCGCGGTATCGAGCGGCTGCTGCCGGAACTTGCCGGGCGAATCCAGGCCAAAGCCATTCGGGTGCCGACGGTCAACGTGTCCTGCCTGGATATCACCTTGCAGACCGCCCGCGACACCAGTGCCGAGGAGATCAACCGGATCCTGCGCCAGGCCGCCGAACAGGGGCCGCTGCAGGGCCTGCTGGCGTACACCGAGTTGCCCCACGCCAGTTGCGACTTCAACCATGATCCCCATTCGGCCATCGTCGACGGCAGTCAGACGCGGGTTTCCGGGCCACGCCTGGTCAACCTGCTGGCCTGGTTCGACAACGAATGGGGTTTCGCCAACCGTATGCTCGACATGGCTGTGCATTATCTCGATGCCGCCGCTCACTTATCACCAGCCCCTGTTAAGGACTGACCCAATGACCCTGAACATCGCGAAAATGGCCGACCTTGATCTGCAAGGCAAGCGCGTGCTGATCCGTGAAGACCTCAACGTGCCGGTCAAGGACGGCATTGTGAAGAGTGATGCGCGCATTCTCGCCGCGCTGCCGACCATCAAGCTGGCCCTGGAAAAAGGCGCCGCGGTGATGGTCTGCTCGCACCTCGGTCGCCCGACCGAAGGCGAGTTCAGCGAAGAGAACAGCCTGGCGCCAGTGGCGGCCTACCTGAGCAAGGCCCTGGGCCGCGACGTGCCGCTGGTCAAGGACTACCTCAACGGTGTCGAGCTGCAGGCCGGTGAGCTGGTGCTGTTCGAGAACGTACGCTTCAACATGGGCGAAAAGAAGAACGCCGACGAGCTGGCCCAGCAATACGCCGCCCTGTGCGACGTGTTCGTGATGGACGCTTTCGGCACTGCCCACCGCGCCGAAGGCTCGACCCACGGCGTGGCCAAGTTCGCCAAGGTCGCCGCCGCCGGCCCGCTGCTGGCTGCCGAACTGGACGCCCTGGGCAAGGCCCTGGGCGCGCCGGCCAAACCGATGGCGGCGATCGTCGCCGGTTCCAAGGTGTCGACCAAGCTGGACGTGCTCAACAGCCTGAGCGGCATTTGCGACCAGCTGATCGTCGGTGGCGGCATCGCCAACACCTTCCTGGCCGCTGCCGGTTATCCGGTCGGCAAGTCCCTTTACGAAGCCGACCTGGTCGACACCGCCAAGGCCATCGCCGCCAAGGTCAGCGTACCGCTGCCGGTCGATGTGGTGGTCGGCAAGGAGTTCTCCGAGTCCGCCGCCGCGACCATCAAGGCTGTGGCTGACGTGGCAGAGGACGACATGATCCTCGACATCGGCCCGCAGACCGCCAAACAGTTCGCCGAGCTGCTCAAGGCCTCGAAGACCATCCTGTGGAACGGCCCGGTCGGGGTGTTCGAGTTCGACCAGTTCGGTGAAGGCACCAAGGCCCTGGCCCTGGCCATCGCCGAGAGCCCGGCGTTCTCCATCGCTGGCGGTGGCGACACCCTGGCGGCCATCGACAAGTACGACGTGGCGCAGCGCATCTCCTATATCTCCACCGGCGGCGGCGCCTTCCTCGAATTCGTCGAGGGCAAGGTACTGCCAGCGGTGGAAATCCTGCAGAAGCGTGCAGCCGAGTAATTGAGTCTAGACGGTCGGGGTCGGTACGGGCCGTTTCGTACAGACCCTAAACCTTGGCGGGCGGCGGTGGTCATTACCCTTGTATGGAAATCAGCCAGCAAGGAGTGACCGATGCGTAACCTGACCATGGTATTGAGCTTGTGTGTCGTCCTGGGCGGTTGTGCCTGGGGCGGATCGCCACGCGATGAAGCCTGCAAGGTGTTGAGTCCGGCGGAAATCGATCTACCGACCACCCGCGAAGATCAGCGCATCGAAGGGCAGAGTACCGGTGACTCGACGCCGCCCGTAGGCGAGCAGAACTGCTAGAGCAAGGAGAGTGCAATGAACCGTTATCAATACGCTGCTGCGTTGCTCGGGCTGGCCATGATTGCCGGCTGTGCCGGCAAGGACTACGCCGACAGCCAGCAATGGAATCGCTGGGTGTGTGACAGCCAGGCGGAAGTGTTCTGGCGCTACGCCGACCCGGCCCATGAAAAGGTCGATGTGCGCATGGGCGGCAGCGATGTCGTCCATCGCTTGAGCCTGGAGCCGTCCGGTTCCGGCGAGCTGTACAGCGACGGCACGCTGTCCTTCCATGCCAAGGGTGAGGAAGGCCTGGTCTACCGCACCGCCAATGACGATTTGCTCGGGCGCGGCTGCAAGGCGCCCTGAATGACCGGCGAGTGGGCCTGCCCGCTCGCGCAAACTTGAATAGCGCCTGCCACTGCGGCAGGCTTGCACGATCAACGAGCCCTATCGGGAGATAGCAAAACATGGCACTTATCAGCATGCGCCAGATGCTCGACCACGCCGCCGAATTCGGCTACGGCGTGCCGGCCTTCAACGTCAACAACCTCGAGCAGATGCGCGCCATCATGGAAGCCGCCGACAAGACCGATTCGCCGGTCATCGTCCAGGCCTCTGCAGGTGCCCGCAAGTACGCTGGCGCGCCGTTCCTGCGCCACCTGATCCTCGCCGCGATCGAAGAATTCCCGCACATCCCGGTGTGCATGCACCAGGACCACGGCACCAGCCCTGACGTCTGCCAGCGCTCCATCCAGCTGGGCTTCAGCTCGGTGATGATGGACGGCTCGCTGAAGGAAGACGGCAAGACCCCGGCCGACTACGACTACAACGTGCGCGTGACCCAGCAGACCGTTGCCTTCGCCCACGCCTGCGGCGTGTCGGTAGAAGGCGAGCTGGGCTGCCTGGGCAGCCTGGAAACCGGCATGGCCGGTGAAGAAGACGGCGTCGGCGCCGAAGGCGTGCTCGATCACAGCCAGCTGCTGACCGACCCGGAAGAAGCCGCGGCCTTCGTCAAGGCCACCCAGGTCGATGCCCTGGCCATCGCCATCGGCACCAGCCACGGCGCCTACAAGTTCACCAAGCCGCCTACCGGCGATGTGCTGTCCATCGAGCGCATCAAGGAGATCCACAAGCGCATCCCCAACACCCACCTGGTGATGCACGGCTCCAGCTCGGTACCCCAGGACTGGCTGGCGATCATCAACGAGTACGGTGGCGACATCAAGGAAACCTACGGCGTGCCGGTCGAGGAGATCGTCGAAGGCATCAAGTACGGCGTGCGCAAGGTCAACATCGATACCGACCTGCGTCTGGCCTCCACTGGTGCGATCCGCCGTTTCATGGCGCAGAACCCGGCCGAGTTCGACCCGCGCAAATACTTCGCCAAGACCGTGGAAGCCATGCGTGACGTGTGCATCGCCCGCTACGAAGCCTTCGGCACTGCCGGCAACGCCTCGAAGATCAAGCCGATCTCCCTGGAAGGCATGTTCCAGCGTTACGCCAAGGGTGAGTTGACCGCCAAGGTCAACTGATCGCAGCGTCAATGGCCTAGCCTGAAAGCCGCCTGCCCCTGATGGGCAGGCGGCTTTCCTGCATCTGGTCTCGGCATTTCCGGCCGGATGTGCATGCCGCTACCGCGGCTACTGCGGGCATCTCCCGATTCACGAAAAACCATGTAAAACTCCTCTTCCGACTCCACGCAGGCGCTGCGCCATACTGCCGCCACGCGTTTCAGGATGTCGGCTCCCATGCCTCAAAACTCTCGCCTCTGGCTGCCATTCGGCTTGGCCGTGCTCGTTGCTAGCGTGCTCGGCAGCGTCGTTCAGACCCAGTTCAATCTCGCCGCCCTGCAGCAGCTCGGTGCCAACATCTCCCCAGGCATCCGCCTGCAGGCCACCGCTCATGATCTGCTGGGTTTCAGCCCCACGTTCGCCGCACTGGTGATCGCCGCCTTCATCGTCGCCTTGCCGCTGACCGCCCGGCTGGCGCCCGCCCAGGGCGGGCTGCGCTGGCTGGCATTTCTGCTCGCCGGTGCCCTGGCGGTGTGGCTGGCCTTGGCCACCGCCAATGCCTTCGCGCCGATGCCTACCCTGATCGGCGCCAATCGCACGCTGGCCGGCACCCTGGCGCTGATGCTCTGCGGCAGCCTGGGTAGCCTGGTGTTCGCACGTTTCAGCGGCGCCGCACGCTGATGGTCTCGATCAAGGATGGCGTAGTGAGAATTGCCTGGCTGGCAGCGGGGCTTTGCGCGGCCGCGCTGGCCCACGCCGATTACCGTATCGAAACCGTCACCGGCGGGCTGGCCCACCCCTGGTCCATGGCGTTTTTACCCGATGGCCGCATGCTGGTGACCGAGCGCACCGGGCAACTGCGCCTGATCGATGCCGGCGGCAAGCTGCAGGCCGAGCCGGTCCGCGGACTGCCGACGCCCTTCGTGGCCACCCAGGCCGGGCTGATGGAAGTGGCGCTGGATCCGCACTTCGCCAGCGATCCCTGGATCTACCTGAGCTACGCCCATGGCGAGCCTGACGCCAACAACACCCGACTGGCCCGCGCCCGCCTGGTCGACGGCGAGCTGCGTGATTTCCAGGTGCTGTTCACTGCCCAGCCGGCCAAGGCAGGCGCCTCCCACTACGGTGGGCGGATCGCCTTCTTGCCTGACGACACCCTGGTGCTGACCCTGGGTGATGGCTTCGACGGGCGCGAGCAGGCGCAGAACCCGGCCAATCACCTGGGCAAGACGGTGCGCCTGAACCGCGACGGCAGCGTCCCGCCGGACAACCCGCTGCGCGGCCAGCCGGGCGTCGCCGAGGAAATCTACAGCCTGGGGCACCGCAACGTGCAGGGCATCGTCTATGACCGGCAGCGCAAGCGCCTGTACAGCCACGAGCACGGCCCCAAGGGCGGCGACGAGCTGAACCTGCTGCAGGCCGGTGGCAACTACGGCTGGCCGCTGACGTCCTTTGGCGTCGACTACACCGGGGCGATGGTCACGCCCTTCACCGAGCTGCCCGGCTACCTGGCGCCGGAGCTGCACTGGACGCCGTCGGTGGCGCCCTCCGGGTTGGCGCTCTATACCGGCGATCGCTTTCCGCACTGGAAGGGCGACCTGTTCGTCTCCACCCTGGCGGAGAAGAGCGTGCGCCGGGTGCGGCTCGACAAGGGCCGGCTGGCCGGTGAAGACATCCTGTTCCAGGAGCTGGAGGAACGCATTCGCGGTGTGTACGACGGCCCGGACGGCGCCCTCTACCTGCTCACCGATAACGCCGAAGGTCGCCTGCTGCGGGTAGTGCCGCTGTAGCGCGAGGGGCATAATTGGCCGCCAGCCATATCCGCCGTAACGCCATGACGCCGCTCAAATACCTTCAGGGTTACCCCGCCTCGCTCCAGGATCAGGTGCGCCAGATGATCGCCGGCGAGCGCCTGGGTGATTACCTGGCGCAGCGCTATGACGGCCGTCATGGGATCCAGAGCGACAAGGCGCTGTATGCCTATGTCATGGCGCTCAAGCAGGAACACCTGAAGAATGCGCCAGCCGTCGACAAGGTACTGTTCGACAATCGCCTCGACCTGACCCACCGCGCCCTCGGCCTGCACACCAGCATCTCCCGGGTGCAGGGCGGCAAGCTCAAGGCCAAGAAGGAAATTCGTGTCGCCTCGCTGTTTCGCGAGGCGGCGCCGCAGTTCCTGCAGATGATCGTGGTGCACGAGCTGGCGCATCTGAAGGAAAGTGATCACAACAAGGCGTTCTACAAGCTCTGCGAGTACATGCTGCCGGACTATCAGCAACTGGAATTCGACCTGCGCCTGTACCTGACCTGGCGCGACCTGCAGGCCGCTGGGATCAATAGGCTTCGATGATCTCGTGGCGCTGTGCGCGGCCGGCGACGGTCAGCTCGACCTCGTCACCGATGTGCCGCCCGAGCAGGCGCTGGCCGAGCGGTGCATCGGGGCTCAACACCAGGACCGTGCACTGCTCGACCTGCACCTTGATCGCCGCGCCTTCGGGGCCAAGAAACAGCCACCGCTGCTGGTCACCTTCGTCGGCCAGCAGCACCAGGCTGGTCAGCCGAATGCCCTGATCATCCCGATAGGGGCGCACCTGCAGCTGCCGCCAGACGCGCAGGCGCAGGCCGATCTCCTCCACCCGGCGAGCCTGTCCTGCGGCCAGGTAGGCGGCCTCCAGCCCAAGGGTGTCGTACTTGTTCTCGGCGATGTTCTCTTCATGGGTGGCCGTCTCATGGGCCGCTCGCGCCGCCTGTTCGGCGGCCTGCAGTTCGAGACCCAGGTGCTCGATGACCTGCTGCACGATGGCGTGCTTGTCCATGGTGGTCAGGCCTCGTGCGCCGGCTTTTCGCGGTTCTTGAGCAAGTGCGCCGCCAGGGTGCGCAACGGGCCGAGCTGCCGGGCGATCAGCGACAGCTGGGTTTGCACCAGGCGCTGGACATCGTCCAGGTCATCGGGCATCTGCTCCAGGCAACTGGCGAGGTGCTCTTCATGGTCGCTCTGGATGGCCACTGGGGTCTGTTCGCTGAGGCCGCGGGCGATCTCGTCGAGGCTGTCGGCCAGGCGCAGGGCGCTGGCCGGCAGCTCGTTCTGCTCGTCGGCCAGCAGGGCTTCGCCCCGGTGTGCGCCCAGGCCGGACAGGTAGCTGAGCAGGGTGTGGGAGAGCACCAGGAAACGAAAGCCGATATCCGCCTCCTTACGAAAGTGCCCGGGCTCCATCAGCATGTTGCCCAGGGTGGTCGACAGGGCGGCGTCGGCGTTGTGGGCATTGCGCCGGGCCAGGCGATAGGCCAGGTCGTCGCGCTTGCCTTCGGCGTACTGGCGCATGATCTGCCGCAGGTAGGTGCTGTTGCAGCTCAGGGTATTGGCCACCACACGATTGAGCCGGCGCCCCTGCCAGTCCGGCAGGATCAGGAACACCGCCAGGCCGGCGATCAAGCTGCCGAGCAGGGTATCGAACAGGCGCGGCAGGATCAGCCCGTAGCCATCGCCCACCTGGTTGAAGCAGAACAGCACCAGCAAGGTGATCGCCGCCGTGGCCACGGTGTAGCGGCTGGAGCGGGTGGCGAAGAACACCACGCCGGCGGCGACCGCAAAGAAGGCCTGGATCAGTTGCGCCGGGAACAGGTCGATCAGTGCCCAGCCCAGTAGCAGGCCGAGTACGGTGCCGATGATGCGCTGCACCAGCTTCATGCGCGTGGCGCCGTAGTTGGGCTGGCAGACGAACAGGGTGGTGAGCAGGATCCAGTAGCCCTGGGTCGGGTGAATCCAGTGCAGCACGCCATAACCGGCAGCCAGGGCGATGGACAGGCGCAGGGCATGGCGAAACAGCAGCGAGGTCGGGGTGAGCTGCAGGCGGATGCGCTCCCATACATCGCGCAGCGACTGCGGTTCGCGATCGAGTAGCGAGCTGTCCTGCTCTTCGGCCAGGGCGTCGGGGTTGCTGGCGCTGCCAAGCAGGCGGTCGAGAGTGCCGAGGTTGCCGGCCAGGGCGCCGAGTGAGCGCAGCAGGTGTTTCCAGGCCGGGTTGCTCTGGATGCGCAGGTGTTCCAGGGATGCCTGCAGGTCGGCCTGGGCCTGGCTGTAGTGCTCGCCGTACTCGAACGGCTGGCGCAGCTCGATGGCCTGGGCCAGGGCATGGCAGGCCTTGCCGTGCAGGCGCAGCAGGCGCTGGCAGCGGAACATCACGTCGCTGTGGAAAAAGGCTTCGGCCAGGGCGTTGTAAGGGTAGTGCGAGGAACTGGCGCGCTCGTGGATGTCCTGGGCGAGAAAATACAGCTTCAGGTAGCGGCTGACCTTCGGGCCGGGCCGCCCGTTGCCGACCCGGTGCAGGATGATTTCCTTGGTGGCGTTGAGCGCCGCCACCACCCGACCATTCTGCTTGGCCAGGTCCAGGCGCCGTGCCTCCACGTCCAACTGGCGCAGCGGCTCGAACAGCGCGGCCTTGAGCTTGAGGTACAGCCCCAGCTCACGAAACAGCCGGGCCAGGCTCTGCTGCACCGGCTGGTGGGCGAACAAGGCATGCCAGAGCACCGAGAGCGCACCGTACCAGGCGGCGCCCGCCACCAGCAGCAAGGGCTCCAGCCATAGCCCGGCGATGCCGCCGCGCTGCTCCACGCCGATCATGCTGTACACCGCCAGAATCAGGGTGGCCGAACCGAGCGTGGCGAAGCGCTCGCCCAGGGCGCCGAGCATGGTCAGGGCAAAGGCCGACAGCGCCAGGGCGCTGACGAACAGCCAGGGATAGGGGAACAGGAATTCGACCGTATAGGCTGCGGCACTGAAGCACCCCAGGGTCACCAGCAGCGCGGTAAGGCGGCCCTGCCAGCTGTCGTCGGTTTCTGCCAGGGCACTGGCGATCACCCCGAGAAACAGCGGGATCAGGCTGTGCATCCAGCCCTGATGCCAGCACAGCGCCAGGCTGCCACCCAGGGCAATGAACACCCGCAGGCTGTAGCTGAACTTGTCCAGTGCCCAGAGGCGACGCAGCGAGTGGCGCAAAGAGGGGGACGGCATCCGGATCGCGACCTTTAGGGAAAATGACTGACGCGCTGCTCAACGCGGCGTTTCGATTGTGCCTTGCCCGCATCGTTCAGTGCGAGAGGCGCTTTCGTTGCGCATTGCGCATGCTGACGTCGAGCCCGCCCGGTGGGTCACCGCGCCTGAACTCTGCGCGCGGCGCCCGGCTCCAAGATTTACCCATTGCCCATCGGTGCCGGCAGGCGGCCGCCACCATTCGACAGGAGCGCCCCATGATCGACCTCCATTACTGGACGACCCCCAATGGCCACAAGATCAGCATCTTCCTCGAAGAGAGCGGGCTGGACTACCACGTGCACCCCGTCAATATCGGTGAGGGCCAGCAGTTCGAGCCGGCATTCCTGAAGATCTCGCCAAACAACCGGATCCCGGCCATCGTCGACAACAATCCCAGCGACGGCGGCGAGCCGATCTCGGTGTTCGAGTCCGGGGCTATTCTCGAGTACCTGGCCGACAAGATCGGCCGCTTCATGCCGCTGCAGCCGCGTCTGCGCGTGCAGGTTCAGCAATGGCTGCACTGGCAGATGGGCGGGCTGGGGCCAATGGCCGGGCAGAACCATCACTTCGTGCGCTTCGCGCCGGAGCAGATTCCCTATGCCATCGACCGCTACGTGAAAGAGACGGCGCGCCTGTATGGCGTACTGGATCGTCAGCTCGAGGGGCGCGAGTACGTGGCCGGTGACTATTCGATCGCCGACATGGCCATCTATCCCTGGGCCAAGGGCTGGGAGCTGCAGCGCCAGCGCCTCGAAGACTTCCCCAACATGGCTGCCTGGCTGGCGCGCATGGGCAAGCGGCCTGCGGTGCAGCGGGCCTATCAGGTTGCCGAAGCCATCGGCCAGCGCCCCGACGAAGTGCTCACCAGCGAAGCGCGCAAGGCGTTGTTCTGAGGTGCGCCGCCGGCGCGACGCGGGTCACGCCAGCAGCCGGTCCTTGCGGGAACCGGGCGACCGATAAGGTAGCCCTGAACGTAGTCGCAGCCCAGCTGACGCAGACGCTCCCGCTGCTTGGCGCGCTCCACGCCCTCTGCAAGCACCTCCATCCCCGTGCGGTGAGCCAGGGCGTTGACCGCGCGGGTGATCGCCAGGCCGTCCTGGTCCCCGGGCAGGCCCGCGACGAAGCTCTGGTCGAGCTTGAGCTTGTGTACCGGCAGGCGCTTCAGACGCGCCAGGGTACTGCCGGGGCCGAGCCTGCTGGCGAGCCGCTCGCTGGTGGCCTTGGCAACAGTTCGCCGACGTTGTGGCCGAGGCTTTCGTTGATGTGCTTGAAGTGATCGAGATCCACGACCTGCACGGCGCCGCGATCGTCGTCACGCTGGGCGCGCGGCAGGGTATGTTCGACGCGCTCGCTGAGCAGCAGGCGGTTGGGCAGGGTGCTCAGCAGATCGTGGTGGGCGCGGTAGTCGAGTTCCTGCTGGGAATGCTCGAGCACGCTGATGTCGGAAAACACGGCCACGTAGCGGCTGAGCAGGCCGTGGTCGCCGCGGATGCACTGACACTGCGGATAGATTTCGCCGTCCAGGCGAGTAATACAGACTCTAACGGCGCAGGTCCCGGAGACCGTCCTCGGTGGCCGACAAGGCCAGGCTGAGGCGTTCCTCGCTGGCGCGCCGCGCCGTGCCGATCCGCGCCTGGTGGCCCAGGCGGCGGCTGATCAGATACGGCAGGTTGCTGGTCAGCAGCACGAATATCAGGCCCTTCCAGACCTGGGCCTGCTCCGTCTGTCGGGCCGTCAGGTCGAGGGGGCCAGCAGCAGGTCGCTGAACACGATCAACCGGCCGGCGTCTATCAGGTAGCGCAAAGTCAGGCACGATGCGCCTTGGCGAGTGCTCATGGTCAGATAACGGCTTCCCTGTCGCTGGAAAAGTTCATTGCTGGGCCATTCTTGTAACATCCTTAGCCAAAAGACCAAGTGGTTTTCCGGCAGTTGATGTTGATAATGGAAGCGCGGCACCTTGTCCGCATCGCTTTCTCTCTGCAAGAGGTACCCCTGCCCATGTGGTACAACGGTTTTCTCGACTTGCCGGTCTGGCAGCTCATCATCGTCACCCTGCTGCTGACCCATGTCACCATCGTGGCCGTCACGGTCTATCTGCACCGTTACTCGGCCCATCGCTCCCTGGAGCTGAACCCTGCACTCAAGCACTTCTTCCGTTTCTGGCTGTGGATGACCACAGGCATGAACACCCGCGAGTGGACGGCCATCCACCGCAAGCACCACGCCAAATGCGAGACCGCCGACGACCCCCACAGCCCGGTGGTCAAAGGGCTCGGCACGGTGATGCGCAAAGGCGCCGAATTGTATGCCGAAGAGGCGAAGAACGAGGACACCCTGCGCATCTATGGCAAGAACTGCCCGGATGACTGGATCGAGCGTAACGTTTATTCGCGCTTCCCGATTGGCGGTGTGTCGCTGATGCTGATCATCGATGTGCTGCTGTTCGGCGCACTCGGGCTGACCGTATGGGCCGTGCAGATGATCTGGATTCCCTTCTGGGCGGCCGGGGTCATCAACGGACTGGGCCATGCCGTCGGCTATCGCAACTTCGAGTGCCGCGACGCGGCTACCAATCTGGTGCCCTGGGGCATCATCGTTGGCGGTGAGGAGCTGCACAACAACCATCACACCTACCCCAATTCCGCCAAGCTGTCGGTCAAGCCCTGGGAGTTCGACATGGGCTGGGCGTGGATAAAACTGTTCAGCTTCCTGGGGCTCGCCAAGGTTCAGCGTGTCGCGCCGATCGCCCACCGGGTACCAGGCAAAGGGATTCTGGACATGGACACCGCCATGGCCATCCTCAACAACCGTTTCCAGATCATGGCCCAGTACCGCAAGCTGGTGATCGGGCCGCTGGTCAAGCAGGAGCTCGCCAAGGCCGACGAGTCGGTTCGTCACCAGTTCCGCCGCGCCAAGCGGCTGCTCTCCCGTGAGCCGAGCCTGCTGCACGACAAGCAGCAGGTGCATATCGATGCCATGCTGGCGCACAGCCAGGCGCTCAAGGTGATCTACGAGAAGCGTCTGGCCCTGCAATTGATCTGGGCGCGAACCAGTGCCAACGGCCATGACATGCTCGAGGCCATCAAGCATTGGGTGCAGGATGCCGAGGCCAGTGGCATTCAATCCCTGCGTGACTTCGCCGAGCAGCTGAAGACCTATTCCCTGCGACCCGCGGCCGCGTGACGTAGCGCACAAAGCTGAGTGGGCGGTGAACCGCCCACTGCGGCCATGGTCATAGCTGTGACCCGGTCGCCCTGTAGAAGCCCGCCATTCGGCGGGCTTTTTCGATTCCCATTGGCGACCTTCACCGCAATCAAAAGGCCAATGTTCTGGATCGGTATATGGATGAACTCGCTGCTATCGACCTGGAGGAGCTGACCCTGGCTTTGCTGCACAGCCGTGCCGAGGGCACTCGGCTGCGCGAGCGTGAGCAACTGTTCAGTACGCTGCTGGGCAGTGTGAACGCCGTACTCTGGGCGTTCGACTGGGAGACCCAGCAGATCATCTACGTCAGCCCGGCCTACGAGCTGGTTTTCGGCCGCTCGGCCGGTTTGCTACTGGCCGACTACGGCGAATGGCGCAACAGTATCTATCCGGATGATCTGGAGTACGCTGCCGAGAGCATGGCCAAGGTGCTGGAGACCGGCGCCGTGGAGGCCCGTGAGTATCGGATCATCCGCGCCGATGGCGAAATCCGCTGGCTCAGCGACAAGTGCTTTATCGGCCGGCAGAGCGAGACCCACGCCTCGCCGATCATCTTTGGTATCGCCGAGGACATTACCGAGAAGAAGCAGCTCGAAGGCGAGCTGCATCGCCTGGCGACCACCGACGTGCTGACGCAGAGCAGCAACCGGCGGCACTTCTTCGAATGCGCCCAAAGTGAGTTCGAGCTGGCGCGTACCCATGGGCAGCCGCTGGCTTTTCTGCTCCTGGACCTGGACGACTTCAAGCACATCAATGACACCTTCGGCCATCAGGTGGGCGACCAGGTGCTGCAGCAACTGGCCAATTGCGCCAGCTCGGTGCTGCGCCGTGGTGATCTGTTCGGGCGGATTGGGGGTGAGGAGTTCGCGGCGCTGTTCCCGGGTTGTGAGCCGGAACTGGCCTCGCAGATTGCCCAGCGCCTGCAGCGGGAAATTCAGCGCCTGTCGTTCAGCCATGAAGGCAAGACCTTCGGTATCACCGTCAGCCAGGGCCTGACGTCCCTGCGCAGCGGCGATCCTGGGCTCGATGTGCTCTATGCACGCGCCGATGCGGCCATGTATCAGGCCAAGCGCCAGGGCAAGAATCAGATCGTCACCAGCTGATTTGGCGGAAATTCGCCTTATTCCCTTCGCTTTTCAGCGGATACTCGCTCATTTTTATCGATGAGCGACCGTCACTTCCTGTCATTTTGCCAGTAACATATTGAAATGTAGGCTGTAATGCGACTTTGGTCGTCCATGGCATGCAATCTGCTGTGCTAAATTCACAGCAACGGCCTTCAAAGGCCGACAATAATAAGCCGAGAATCTGACGATGCCCTTTGCCTGTCGCTGCAGCAGCCAGACCAACCTGTTTCATCCTTACCCTTGAATTTCGTATTGCCGTGCCAATAGCTGTGGCGCCTTCCGGCTGCCTGCTACCTCACGGCGCTACCCGAATTCGGCTGGCTGCACGCCTAGTACGCGGCACCTTCCAGACCGATGTGCACCACCAATAAAAGAACAGAACACTGGAGAGATCACGATGAAAAAAGCTTCCCTGGCGCTGGCCGTAGCCGCCGGCACTCTGGGTCTGACCCTGGGCAACGTTGCCAACGCCGCCTTTATCGAAGACAGCACGGCCAAGCTGGATCTGCGTAACTTCTATTTCAATAACGATATTCGCGATACCGATTCGCCCAGCAGCAAAGAGTGGGGCCAGGCGTTCCAACTGAATCTGCAGTCGGGTTTCACTGAAGGCACAGTAGGCGTAGGGGTTGACGCTATCGGCCTGCTGGGCGTACGTCTGGATGGTGGTGGTCGTGCCGGCAAAGCTGGTCAGTCCCGCACCCCAAGCGCCTTGTTCCCGCTGGAAAGCGATGGCAGCGCTCGTGACGAGTTCAGCAGCCTGGGCCTGACCGGCAAGATCCGTTTCTCCAAGACCGTTGCCCATGTTGGCACCCTGCAGCCGAAACTGCCGGTGGTGACCTTCAACGATGGTCGTCTGATCCCGCAGACCTTCGAAGGCGCGCAGATCACCTCCAACGAGATCGACAACCTGACCCTGATTGCCGGTCAGCTGGAGCACGCCAAGGGCCGTACTTCCAGTAACGCCGACTCGCTGGCTATCGCTGGCGCCGGTGCGGGTGCCGACAGCAACAAGTTCTACTACGGCGGCGCTGACTACAAGATCAACAAGGATCTGCTGGTTCAGTACTACTACGGCAACCTGGATGACTTCTACAAGCAGCACTTCCTGGGCTTGACCCATACCCTGGCGCTGGGTGCTGGCTCGCTGAAATCCGACCTGCGCTATTTCGATACCAGTTCCGACGGCAAGAACGGCAGTGCCGCTGGTCGTGCGGACGGTTATGTCGGCTCGGGTTATTACGGCCGTAATGCCGCTGGCAATGCCATTGGTACCGGCGAAGTCGATAACCGTACCTGGAGTGCGTTCTTCACCTACAGCCTGGAAGGCCACGCGCTGAGCGCCGGTTACCAGCAGGTTTCCGGTGACAGCAACTTCATCCAGCTGAACCAGGGCTCGATCCCAGGCCAGGGTGGTGCAACCACCTACCTGATCACCGACCGTCAGATCACCAACTTCGGTCGCGCCGGCGAGCGTACCTGGATCACCCAGTACGGCTACGACTTCGGCAAGATCGGCGTACCGGGCCTGACCGCCAACGTGCTGTACATGAAAGGCGACAATATTAAGTCGGCTGGTAGCGACCTCAAAGAGTGGGAACGTGACCTGACCCTCAGCTACGTGGTACAGCAAGGCGCTGCCAAGGGCCTGGGCTTCGCCTGGCGTAATGCCTCGCTGCGCAGCGAAACCTCGACCGGTGACGTAGACCAGAACCGCCTGATCGTCAGCTATAGCATCCCTTTGCTCTAAGCTGTCTTGATGGGCCGCGCCACGCGGCGGCCCGTTCAAATGCAAAAGCCCGGACTGGTTCCGGGCTTTTGTTTTTCTGCACATCTGCAGGGCGCTGCGGTCAGCGGGCGGTCGCCACCGGCTGCTGCTGGGTGATGCAATGGATATTGCCGCCGCCCAGCAGGATTTCCCGGCCTGGCACCATCACCACGCGATGATCCGGGAACAGGCGTTCGAGAATGGCCTTGGCTTCCTGGTCCTTGGGATCGTCGAAGCTGGGCGCGACGATGCCGCCGTTGACGATCAGGAAGTTCACGTAGGAGCCGGCCAGACGTACCTGTGGGCTGCGCTCCTGGCTGCCGAGTACGCGGTCGACACCGGCGCATTCTTCCTCGGTGGCATGCAGCGGGCCCGGAATCGGCATCTTGTGTACGGTCAGCTTGCGGCCTTTGGCGTCGCGGGCGTTTTCCAGTGCACCCATGGCTTGCTGGCACCGGCTGTAGTTGGGATCTTGCGGATCGTCGGTCCAGGCCAGCAGCACTTCACCCGGGCGCACGTAGCAGCAGAAGTTGTCGACGTGGCCGTCGGTCTCGTCGTTGTACAGGCCATGGGGCAGCCAGATCACGGTGTCGATGGCCAGGTGATCGGCCAGCACGGCTTCTATCTGCTCGCGGCTCAGGTGCGGGTTGCGGTTGTGATTGAGCAGGCACTCTTCGGTGGTGATCAGGGTGCCTTCGCCGTCGACGTGGATCGAGCCGCCCTCGAGCACGAAACCCTCGGTGCGATAACGGTCGCAGCCTTCGATGTTGAGGATCTTGCTGGCCACCTGATCGTCGCGCAGCCACGGGAAGTACAAGCCGCCGTCGAAACCGCCCCAGGCGTTGAAACCCCAGTCCACGCCGCGCAGTTCGCCCTGGGTGTTGGTCACGAAGGTCGGGCCGGTGTCGCGCACCCAGGCATCGTCAGTGGTCATTTCGACGACCCGGATGCGCTCGTGCTGCAGGTGCGCGCAGGCATTTTCGTACTGTGCCGCCGAGGCGCAGACGGTCACTGCTTCGAACTCGGCGATCGCCCTGGCAACCGCCGTGAAGGCGTGCTGCGCAGGCTTGCCGCCCAGGCGCCAGTTATCCGGGCGCTCCGGCCATACCATCCAGGTCTGGCTGTGGGGTTCCCATTCGGCCGGCATGCGATAGCCGTCGGCGCGAGGTGTCGAGGTCAGCGTGGTCATGGCGTGCTCCGTTGGTCTGTGGGTTCAGGAGGCAGGGGTGCCATCCGGGGGTGTCAATGGCGTATACAGGTCGGGGCGGCGATCCCGGAATGTGCCCCAGGCGCTGCGCACCTGCTCCAGCTTGGCGAGATCGAAACTGTGCACCCGCACGCCGGCCTCGCTCTCGCCGAGTTCTTCGACCTTCTCGCCGAACTGGTTGGCGATGAAGGATGAGCCATGGAAGCTGATGGCGTAGCCGTCCTGCTGTTCCACGCCGATGCGGTTGCTGGCGACCAGCGGCATCAGGTTGGCGCCCGCGTGGCCCTGTTGCACCCGTTGCCAATGGTCGCGCGCAAGGATGCTGGCGTCATCGAGTTCGCTGCCGATGGCGGTCGGGTAGAGCAGCACCTCGGCACCCTGCAGGGCCATGGCACGGGCACATTCGGGAAACCACTGGTCCCAGCAGATACCGACGCCGATTCGGGCGTAGCGGGTATTCCACACCTTGAAGCCGCTGTCGCCGGGGGCGAAGCAGTACCGCTCCTGGTAGCCGGCGCCATCGGGGAGATGGCTCTGGCGATAGATGCCGAGGTTCCTGCCGTCGGCATCGATCACCGCCACGCTGTTGAAGCGCGCCTGCCCGGCCAGTTCGTAGAAGCTGATCGGCAGGACCACCTGCAGTTCCCTGGCCAGGGTCTGGAAATGCCTGATGGCCGGGTTGTCATCCACCCGCGTGGCCAGTTGCAGGAAGTCCGGGTTGGGTTTCTGACAGAAATACGGCGTCTCGAACAGCGCTTGCAGCAGGATGATCTGGGCACCCCTGCCTGCCGCTTCGCGCACGTGCTTTTCGGCATTGGCGATGTTCGTCGCGGTATCCGTGGCGCAGGCCATTTGAGTGGCCGCCACGGTGACGGTGCGAGACATGAGCAGCCTCCAGACAATGGATCACAGTGCCGATATCGGCAGCGCTATCGATTCAAGCGGACGAGGACAAGAATGTCCACTTCAGGGTGGTCTTATAGTCGATAAATATCGATTTTAAAAACGATTTCATTGGCGGTATAGCTGTTAAAGGGCGGAATTTACCGATAAATATTTGTATCCCGGTGAATCGTTCGGATTGGTGACTCTAGTTGACCATGTGTCACCGATACGGCGCCCATCAAGGCGCTGCGCGTTTGCGCAGGAAGGGTGGCAGGTACAGTCCCAGATAGGCTTCGAACACTCGCAGGCCTTCCTCGGCATAGCGTGGCGTGATTTCGCCGTGCTGGTGAATCGAGCGGGCGTAGACACGGTCACCCAGCTCCATGGCCAGGGCAAATACATCGATATCCTCCGGCAGGGCCGGCAGCTCGAAATAGCGGTCGAACAGTGCGCGGTTCTGCTGGCTGAGTTCGATATCGTGCTGGCGGTCGGCCTGGGCCACCTCGGCGAGACCATGCTGGGCAAGGATCAGTTGCCGGGCTGCGGCATCGCCGGCATAGATGCTCAGCATGCGCTGCTCGATGAGTCGAGCGAGGTCGCGCCAGCCATGCAGCCGCTCAGCATCGATGGGCTCCTGCAGGCAGGCGCGAAAGGCGTGGTGCACATCGGCGGTTAGCGCCTGCAGCAGGGCGGGCACGCTGGGAAAGAAGTGGTAGATCGATGAGGGGGCGATAACTGCGCGTTCGGCCACGGTGTAGATCGACAGCGCCGCCACGCCCTGCTCGGCGAGCAGGGTGCGGGCTGCACCGAGGATCTGTTCGATACGGGCCTGGCTGCTGGCACGGGGTTTTCGGGTGGTCAATCAGGCGCCCTCACGAAAGCCCTCCCAGGCCGCTTCGCGAACCTCGGCCTGTTTGGCGGGCAGGGTTTCCAGCATATGCAGCCGGCGTTTCAGTTCGGCGTCGGGATAGAGGGCGGGCTCGCCGCTCAGGCTGCTGTCGAGAAACTGCCTGGCGTCGGCATTGCCACTGGGATACAGCGTCTCACCGGTGATCTGGGCCGCCACCTCGGGTTGCATCAGGTAGTCGATAAGGCGATGGGCCAGGTCCGCGCGGGCTGCGCTGCTGGGAATCACCAGGCTGTCGATGAACAACACCGAGCCCTCGTCAGGGATCACGAAGGTCACCGGCTGGCCCTTTCTGGCAGCGCTCAGGGCGTCACCCACCCAGGCGAGCGCCATGCACAGGCGGCCATTGTCGAGGTCGTCGATGTAGCGCTCGCTGTCCACATAGCGCAGGTTCGGTCGCACCTGCGTCAGCAACTCGCCTGCGCGCTTGATCCGCGCCGGAGCGGCGCGTGCCAGGCTGCGCCCCTGGTAGTTGAACAGCACCGACAGCACCTCCGCCGGCGCATCCAGGGAGCTGATGCCGCAACTCGCCAGGCGCGCGCTCTGGGCCGGGTCGAAGAACAGGCTCCAGCTTTGCGGCAGCGGCCCGCCGTAGGCCGCTTCCGCCTTGGGCCGGTTGATCGCCAGACCGACCGCACCCCACAGGTACGGAACGGCATGGCGGTTACCGGCATCGACGGCGGCGAGCTTTTTCAGCAGATCCTGATCCAGGTGCGCGCGATTGCTCAGCTGCGGCAAATCCAGAGGTTGCAATTTGCCGTCGCTGATCAGCTGAGGCAGCGTATTGTGCGAGACCACTGCGATGTCGATGGGCTCGCCGCTGGCCATCACCGCGTCGAGTTCTTCGGCTGTGCTGAAGGTGTGGTAGTCGACCGTGATCCCGGTTTCGTTCTGGAAGCGTTCCAGCACCTCGGGAGCGATGTAGTCATTCCAGTTGTAGACCCGGATGCCGTCGCTGGCGGCAGTCATTGCCGAGGCCGGGGCGAGAGCTAGCAGAAGGGCGAGACGTCGGATCATGGCGATCATCCTGATAGCAATGGGGACAATTGGTGGTGCGTCAGGCGCAGCCTGCCGGCCTCGCCTGTGAAAACGCCGGCTAATGCCGGCGTTTCAGGGGTTACACGGTGTGCAGGTACCAGTTGTACTCGAGGTCGGAGATGGTGGTCTCGAACTCCTGCAGCTCGGCTTCCTTGCAGGCCACGAAGATGTCGATGTAATCCGGGCTGATGTACTTGTTGAGCACCTCGCTGTCGTCCAGCTCACGCAGGGCATCGCGCAGGTTGTTCGGCAGGCTCTGCTCGAGCTGCTCGTAGGAGTTGCCCTCGATGGGCTCACCCGGATCCAGCCTGTTGGTCAGGCCGTGGTGAATACCGGCGAGGATAGCCGCCATCATCAGGTACGGGTTGGCATCGGCACCGGCCACGCGGTGTTCGATGCGGATCGCATCGCTGCTGCCGGTCGGCACGCGTACCGCCACGGTGCGGTTGTCCAGGCCCCAGCTCGGCGCATTGGGTACGTAGAACTGCGCGCCGAAACGGCGGTAGGAGTTGACGTTCGGACACAGGAAGGCCATCGACGCCGGCATGGTGTCGAGGATCCCGGCGATGGCATGGCGCAGCGGCGCGTGCTGCTCCGGATCGTCGGTGGCGAAGATGTTCTGCCCGGTCTTCTTGTCGAGCAGCGAGATATGCACGTGCAGACCGTTGCCCGCCTGGCCCGGGTAGGGCTTGGCCATGAAGGTGGAATCCATTTCATGGTCGTAGGCGATGTTCTTGATCAGGCGCTTGAGCAGCAGCGCATGGTCGCAGGCCTTGAGCGCATCCTTGGTGTGGTGCAGGTTGACCTCGAACTGCGCAGGCGCACTTTCCTTGACGATGGCGTCGGCCGGCAGCGCCTGTTCCTTGGCGGCTTCGAGCATGTCCTGCAGGCAGTCGACGTACTCGTCGAGGTCGTCGATCAGATAGACCTGGGTGGAATGCGGGCGCTTGCCGGAGATCGGCGAGCGCGGCGGTTGCGGACGGCCATTCACGTTCTCCTGGTCGATCAGGTAGAACTCGAGTTCGAAGGCCGCACAGATGGTCAGGCCGAGTTCGTCGAACTTCTGTACCACCTGACGCAATACCTCTCGTGGGTCGGCAAAGAAGGGGCTGCCGTCCAGTTCGTGCATGGTCATCAGCAGTTGCGCGGTCGGGCGCTTCTGCCAGGGCTCCTTGCACAGGGTATCGGGGATGGGGAAGCAGATACGGTCGGCGTCGCCGATATCCAGGCCCAGGCCTGTGCTCTCGACGGTGGCGCCGTTGATGTCCAGGGCGAACAGCGAAGCGGGCAGGTTGATGCCTTTTTCGTACACCTTGTGGAGGCTGGCACGTTCGATGCGCTTGCCGCGCACGACGCCATTCATATCTGCAATCAGAAGGTCGACGAACTGAACCTCAGGATGTTCCTTGAGGAACGCGTTCGCTTCATTGAGCTGAACGGCACGCGGGGGTACCGACATGATGCAACACCTATGTTGTTAAAAATATCAATCAACTGCTGACACACCGCGAGTCAATCCCAAACGCCAGATGCTGTCAAGGCAGCCTGATACTGCCCCAATCGAGGGCGTGGTGGCCATTTTTAGGGCGTTTCAGGGCATTTCTGCAAAAAAGCGCTGCACCGTTTTAGGCTTCGATGGCCGACTTCCACGAGCCGACACGAACCGGTTGTGTAAAAAAACGAACAAGACTAAGCTCGGTGAAACCCCAGATAATCCAACAATACGGGTGTTGCATGAGCTGCGTGTCGCTGTCCGGCGTCATTGCCAGTCCCACATGGTTCGCGGCATTGCCAGCTATGGCAAAGGCCAGGCCAGCCTTGCGTGCGGTTATCCCGCATTGCTTCCCACGGCGTTTCGTCGCGGCCACGCCAGACCGCCGATTCGCTCGAAAATCTGCACACCCCGTCAGCTTCCTTTTGCTCTCCGTGTCTATGCTGTGCTGTCGACCGGGGCGGCTTCGTGCATCTGTCCCGTTCGCTAGTGCATACCCGATTGATCGTGGTCCAGCGACGCCCGGCGGGGACGGCGCGCGCTTTGCAATGGCACCTGGCGCTGTCGAGCGCAACAAAGGTCGGTTACAGTCGTGGCGATGTGGTGAGACGCCGCTACCTGCAGGTAGGCGCCGGGGGCCATCAGACGGCTGCCCGCCATGACGTGAACACCCTGGATTATCCCGTGCGCTGGCGGCTGGCAATCAGGCCCGCCGTCAGAGTCGGGGCATGTCGAGCCGGCCGAGGATGCCGGTTTCAAAAAACCTGAGGTCTCTATGAGCACCAAATTGGACCAGCTCTCCAGCTGGTTGAAAGAACGCAAGATCACCGAAGTCGAATGTCTGGTCAGCGACCTGACGGGGATTGCCCGGGGCAAGATCTCGCCGACCAACAAGTTCCTCGACGAAAAAGGCATGCGCCTGCCCGAGAGCGTATTGCTGCAGACCGTCACCGGCGACTATGTCGAGGACGATGTGTATTACGACCTGCTCGACCCGGCCGATATCGACATGTTCTGCCGGCCGGACGAGAACGCCGTGTTCATCGTTCCCTGGGCCATCGAGCCCACCGCCCAGGTGATCCACGACACCTACGACAAGCAGGGCAATCCTATCGAGCTGTCGCCGCGCAACATTCTCAAGAAAGTGCTGCGCCTCTATACCGACAAGGGCTGGCAGCCGATCGTGGCGCCGGAGATGGAGTTCTACCTGACCAAGCGCAACAGCGACCCGGACTTCCCCCTGGTGGCGCCGATGGGCCGCTCCGGGCGCCCGGAAACCGGCCGGCAGAGCTTCTCGATCGACGCGGCCAACGAATTCGATCCGCTGTTCGAGGACATGTACGACTGGTGCGAGCTGCAGGGCCTGGACCTGGACACCCTGATCCATGAGGAAGGCCCGGCGCAGATGGAGATCAACTTCCGTCACGGCGAGGCCCTGCACCTGGCCGACCA
Organism: Pseudomonas argentinensis; assembly: GCF_001839655.2. Lineage (NCBI taxonomy): Bacteria > Pseudomonadati > Pseudomonadota > Gammaproteobacteria > Pseudomonadales > Pseudomonadaceae > Phytopseudomonas > Phytopseudomonas argentinensis. Next base: position 209,532 of record NZ_CP056087.1, on the reverse strand, counting down.
GATCCTGGTGTTCAAGCGCACCATGCGCGAAGCGGCGCTCAAGCACGACGTGGCGGCGACCTTCATGGCCAAGCCGATCACCGATGAGCCGGGCAGCGCCATGCACCTGCACCAGAGCATCATCGACCTGAAGACCGGCAAGAACATCTTCTCCAACGAAGACGGTTCGATGAGCCAGCTGTTCATGCACCACATCGGCGGCCTGCAGAAATACATTCCCGAAGTGCTGCCGCTGTTCGCGCCCAACGTCAACTCGTTCCGCCGCTTCCTGCCCGATACCTCGGCACCGGTGAACGTCGAGTGGGGCGAGGAGAACCGTACCGTTGGCCTGCGCGTGCCGGATGCCACGCCGCAGAACCGCAGGGTGGAAAACCGCCTGGCCGGTGCCGACGCCAACCCCTACCTGGCCCTGGCGGCCAGCCTGCTGTGCGGCTATATCGGCATGGTCGAAGGCATCGAGCCGAGCGCACCGGTGGTGGGCCGTGGCTACGAGCGCCGCAACCTGCGCCTGCCACTGACCCTGGAGGCGGCCCTGGAGCGCATGGAAACCTGCCAGGTAGTCGAGCAGTACCTGGGCCACAAGTTCGTCAGCGGTTATGTGGCGGTCAAACGCGCCGAACACGAAAACTTCAAGCGGGTGATCAGCTCCTGGGAACGCGAGTTCCTGCTGCTCTCGGTCTGATCCAGCCGGGGCCGGCGCGTGATCCGCACGGCCCCGCATTCATAAGAGGTGAACATGACGGCAAACAATGCGAAGACCCAGCAATGGCAGGCCATGAGCCGCGACCACCACCTGGCGCCTTTCAGTGACTTCAAGCAACTGGCCGAGAAGGGCCCGCGCATCATCACCCGGGGCGAAGGCGTGCACCTGTGGGACAGCGAAGGCAACAAGATCCTCGATGGCATGGCCGGGCTCTGGTGCCTGGCCGTTGGTTATGGCCGTGAAGAACTGGTCGAGGCGGCCAGCAAGCAGATGCGCGAGCTGCCGTTCTACAACACCTTCTTCCAGACCGCCCACCCGCCGGTGCTGGAGCTGGCCAAGGCGCTCGCCGAGGTGACCCCGGCCGGCATGAACCATGTGTTCTTCACCGGCTCGGGCTCGGAAGGCAACGACACCATGCTGCGCATGGTCCGCCACTACTGGGCCCTCAAGGGCAAACCGGCGAAGAAGGTGGTGATCGCCCGCGAGAACGGCTATCACGGCTCCACCGTCGCCGGCGCCAGCCTGGGCGGCATGAAGGGCATGCACGAGCAGGGCGACCTGCCAATCCCGGGCATCGTGCACATCGCCCAGCCGTACTGGTTCGGCGAGGGCGGCGACATGGCCCCGGAAGCCTTCGGCATCTGGGCCGCCGACGAGCTGGAGAAGAAGATTCTCGAGGTCGGCGAAGACAACGTCGCGGCCTTCCTGGCCGAGCCGATCCAGGGCGCCGGCGGGGTGATCATTCCCCCGGACAGTTACTGGCCGCGGGTGCGCGAGATTCTCGCCAAGTACGACATCCTCTTCGTCGCCGACGAGGTGATCTGCGGTTTCGGCCGTACCGGTGAGTGGTTCGGCAGCGATTACTACGGCAACACGCCGGACATGATGACCATTGCCAAGGGCCTGACCTCCGGCTACGTGCCGATGGGTGGGCTGGTGGTGCGTGACGAGATCGTCCAGGTGCTCAACGAGGGTGGCGACTTCAACCACGGCTTCACCTATTCCGGGCATCCGGTGGCGGCGGCGGTGGCGCTGGAGAACATTCGAATTCTGCGCGAAGAAAAAATCATCGAGCGGGTCAGAGAAGAAACGGCACCGTATTTGCAGAAACGACTGCGCGAGCTGGCCGATCATCCATTGGTCGGCGAGGTGCGCGGCGTGGGCATGCTGGGCGCCATCGAACTGGTGAAGGACAAGGCGACCCGCGCGCGTTATCCGAGCGACAAGGCGGTGGGCATGATCTGCCGCGGTCATTGCTTCGAGAACGGTCTGATCATGCGCGCCGTGGGCGACACCATGATCATTTCGCCGCCGCTGGTGATCAGCAAGAGCGAGATCGACGAGCTGGTGGAAAAGGCCCGTAAATGCCTGGATCTCACCGCCCGTGCTTTACTGGCCTGACGGCGTTGCGACGCGTTTCGAATGCAGCGACAGTCGGGTGTAATCAATTGCCTGTCAGGGCTTGAGCGATGGGGCTGTTATCGCCAGACTTGCCGGCCAAAAAACGGGTCCCGCCGCGTAGAACGGCGGCCCGGTTAATCGACCTCACATAAGGGAGCTGAACCGCATGATCAAGACTTTCGGCAAGACTCTGCTGGCGGTGACGCTGGCCGGCGCCGTGGCCGGTATGGCGCAGGCAGATGGCAAGGTATTGAACGTCTACAACTGGTCGGACTACATCGCCGCGGATACCGTGGCCAAGTTCACCAAGGAGACCGGTATCAAGGTCACCTATGACGTCTTCGACTCCAACGAAACCCTGGAAGCCAAGCTGTTCGCCGGCAAGTCCGGCTACGACATCGTGGTGCCGTCCAACAACTTCCTGGCCAAGCACATCAAGGCCAAGGTCTATCAGCCGCTGGACAAGTCCAAGCTGCCGAACTGGGAGAACCTGGACAAGAACCTGCTGAAAACCGTCGAGGTCAGCGACCCGGGCAACCAATACGCCTTCCCGTACATGTGGGGCTCGATCGGCATCGGCTTCAACCCCGAGAAGGTCAAGGCCGCGCTGGGCGACAACGCGCCGGTGGATTCCTGGGACCTGCTGTTCAAGCCCGAGAACATCGAGAAGCTGAAGGCCTGTGGCGTGTCGTTCCTCGACTCGCCGACCGAGATCCTGCCGATCGCCCTGCAGTACCTGGGCTACGATCCAACCAGCACCGATCCGAAGCAGCTCAAGGAAGCCGAGGCGCTGTTCCTGAAGATTCGTCCGTCGGTCACCTACTTCCACTCCTCCAAGTACATCTCCGACCTGGCCAACGGCAACCTCTGCGTGGCCGTGGGTTACTCGGGTGACGTCTACCAGGCCAAGGCCCGTGCCGAAGAGGCCGGTGGCAAGGTCAAGGTGTCCTACAACATTCCGAAGGAAGGCGCCGGTACCTTCTTCGACATGGTGGCCATCCCCGCCGACGCGGAAAACGTCGAGTCGGCCTATGCCTTCATGAACTTCCTGATGAAGCCGGAAATCATGGCCGAGATCACCAACGAAGTGCACTTCCCCAACGGCAACGCGAAAGCCACGCCGCTGGTCGACGAAGCCATTCGTAACGACCCGGGCGTATACCCGACGCAGGAAACCATGGGCAAGCTGTACGCCTTCCCGGACCTGCCGCCGGCCGCCCAGCGCGCCATGACCCGCAGCTGGACCAAGATCAAGTCCGGTCGCTGATCGCTAGATGACCGCGGTGCCTGGCGCCGCGGTCTGCGCTTATGGGCAAGGGGCGGATCGCCGCCCGTCGAGTGCCGCTGCTGCCCTGGCGCTCTCCCGAATCGCGATACGTCACCTGCAGGTGATGAGCCACAACAAGAGGACGACCTGTGCATTTTTCCCTGGGCAAGATCCTGACAACGACCGCGCTTTCGGTTGGCCTGGCAACCCTGGCACATGCCGACGGTACCGTGCATATCTACAACTGGAGCGACTATATCGGCGAGGACACCCTGGCCGCGTTCCAGAAAGACACGGGCATCAAACCGGTCTACGACGTCTTCGACTCCAACGAAACCCTGGAAGGCAAACTGCTCGCCGGCCGTAGCGGCTACGACGTGGTGGTGCCCTCCAATCATTTTCTCGGCAAGCAGATCAAGGCGGGCGCGTTCCAGAAGCTCGACCGGAGCAAGCTACCGAACTGGAACAACCTCGACCCGGCGCTGCTCAAGCAGCTGGAAACCAACGACCCGGGCAATCAGTATGCAGTGCCGTATCTTTGGGGTACCAACGGCATCGGCTACAACGTCGCCAAGGTCAAGGAAGTACTGGGTGTCGACAAGATCGACTCCTGGGCCGTGCTGTTCGAACCGCAGAACATGAAGAAGCTTGCCAGCTGCGGCGTGTCCTTCATGGATTCGGCGGACGAGATGATCCCTTCGGTGCTCAATTACCTGGGCCTGGATCCCAACAGCCAGAGCGCCGATGACTACGCCAAGGCCGAAGCCAAGCTGATGGAAGTGCGCCCCTATGTCAGCTACTTCCACTCCTCGAAATACATCTCGGACCTGGCCAACGGCAACATCTGCGTGGCGTTCGGCTACTCCGGCGATGTCCTGCAGGCATCCGACCGTGCCGCGGAGGCCGGAAAGGGCGTCGAAATCGCCTATGCGATTCCCAAGGAAGGCGCCAACCTGTGGTTCGACATGCTCGCCATCCCCAAGGATGCCAGCAACGTCGAGCAGGCCCATGCCTTCATCAACTACCTCCTCGATCCACAGGTGATCGCCGGGGTCAGTGACTATGTCGGCTATGCCAACCCCAACGTCAAGGCGGGGGAGCTGATGGACCAGGACATTCGCCAGGACGAGTCGGTGTACCCACCCCAGGCCGTGCTGGACAAGTTGTACGTGATGGCCGAACTGCCGCCCAAGGCGCAGCGCCTGATGACGCGAAGCTGGACCAAGATAAAGTCCGGAAGATGATGAACCCTTTAGCGCCCGGCCCTCGCCGGGCGCCATTTTTACTGCGGGAGTTTGGTAATGGCAGTTGCTTCCAGTACCTATAAGAAGGTCATCGAGGGCAGCCAGCAACCCAAAGAGGTGCTGGTCAAGATCGAGCGCGTAACCAAGAAGTTCGACGAAACCATCGCGGTCGACGATGTCTCGCTGACCATCAACAAGGGCGAGATCTTCGCCCTGCTCGGTGGCTCCGGCTCGGGCAAGTCGACCCTGCTGCGCATGCTCGCCGGGTTCGAGCGACCCACCGAGGGGCGCATCTACCTCGACGGCCAGGACATTACCGAACTGCCGCCCTACGATCGACCGATCAACATGATGTTCCAGTCCTACGCGCTGTTCCCGCACATGAGCGTGGCGGACAACATCGCCTTCGGCCTCAAGCAGGACAAGATGTCCAAGGCCGAGATCGACGAGCGCGTGGCCGAGATGCTCAAGCTGGTGCACATGACCCAGTACGCCAAGCGCAAACCCCATCAGCTCTCCGGCGGCCAGCGCCAGCGCGTGGCCCTGGCCCGCTCCCTGGCCAAGCGGCCCAAGCTGCTGCTGCTCGACGAGCCCATGGGCGCCCTGGACAAGAAGCTGCGTTCGCAGATGCAGCTCGAACTGGTGGAGATCATCGAACGCGTCGGCGTGACCTGCGTGATGGTCACCCACGACCAGGAAGAGGCCATGACCATGGCCCAGCGCATCGCCATCATGCACCTGGGCTGGATCGCCCAGATCGGCAGCCCGATCGACGTCTACGAGACGCCGGCCAGCCGCCTGGTCTGCGAGTTCATCGGCAACGTCAACCTGTTCGACGGGCAGATCGTCCACGATGACACCGACCACGCGGTGATCGACTGCCCGCAACTGGACAAGCCGATCTACATCGGTCACGGCATCAGCACCCGTGCCCAGGAGACCCAGGTCACCTACGCCCTGCGTCCGGAAAAGCTGCTGATGGCCACCCAGTTGCCGGCCGATCACGAGCATCCGGAGTACAACTGGAGCCACGGCATCGTGCACGACATCGCCTACCTGGGCGGTCATTCGGTGTACTACGTCAAGCTGACCTCCGGGCAGATCGTCCAGTGTTTCATCGCCAACGCCGAGCGCCGCGGCAAGCGGCCGACCTGGGATGAGCCCGTGGTGGTGTTCTGGGAAGACGACAGCGGCGTGGTATTGCAATCATGAAGATGAGCAGCCTGACCAAGCGTATGCCTAACGGCCGACACCTGGTGATCGGCATTCCGTTCATCTGGCTGTTCCTGTTCTTCCTGCTGCCCTTCGTGATCGTGCTGAAGATCAGCTTCGCCGAAGCCGACGTGGCGATCCCGCCGTACACGGAAATCTACACCTGGGTGGACAATACCCTGCAGGTGGTACTGAACCTGGGCAACTACATCTTCCTTACCGAGGATGAGTTGTACCTGGCCGCCTACCTGGGCTCGCTGAAGATCGCCTTTTTCAGCACCCTGGCCTGCCTGATCATCGGCTACCCGATGGCCTATGCCATCGCCCGGGCCAAGAAGGAAACCCAGACGGTCCTGCTGCTGCTGGTGATGATGCCGACCTGGACCGCGATCCTGATCCGCGTCTACGCCTGGATGGGCATCCTCAGCAACAATGGCCTGCTCAACGGCTTCCTGCAGAGCATCGGCCTGATCGACGCACCGCTGCAGATCCTCAATACCAATACCGCGGTGTACATCGGTATCGTCTACTCCTACCTGCCGTTCATGATCCTGCCGCTGTTCGCCAACCTGGTGAAGCACGATCAGAGCCTGCTCGAAGCCGCCTCGGACCTGGGATCGAGCAACTTCAACAGCTTCTGGAAGATCACCGTGCCGCTGTCCAGGAACGGCATCATCGCCGGCTGCATGCTGGTATTCATCCCGGTGGTCGGCGAGTTCGTGATCCCCGAGCTGCTCGGCGGGCCGGAAACCCTGATGATCGGCAAGGTGCTGTGGCAGGAGTTCTTCAACAACCGCGACTGGCCGGTGGCCTCGGCGCTGGCGGTGGTGATGCTGGCGATCCTGCTGATCCCGATCATTCTGTTCAATCGCAACCAGGCAAAAGAGCTGGAGGGACGCGTATGACTCCCCATAGCGCGCGTCAACGATCATTCTGTTCAATCGGCTCTTCATCCACAGGCCGGGCAAAAGAGCTGGAGGGCCGGGTATGAAGAATTTCCGTTTCTCCACGCTGATGCTGTGGGTCGGCCTGGCGTTCATCTACCTGCCGATGGTCATCCTGGTGATCTACTCGTTCAACGCTTCGCGACTGGTAACGGTGTGGGGTGGCTGGTCGACCAAGTGGTACTGGAGCCTGCTCGACGACCGCCAGCTGATGGGCGCCGTGTGGCGCTCCCTGGAGATCGCCTGCTACACGGCGATCGCCGCGGTGGCGCTGGGTACCCTGGCGGCCTTCGTGCTGACCCGGATCAGCCGCTTCAAGGGCCGCACCCTGTTCGGTGGCCTGGTCACCGCACCGCTGGTGATGCCGGAAGTGATCACCGGTCTGTCGCTGCTGCTGCTGTTCGTGGCCATGGCGCAGCTGATCGGCTGGCCGGCCGAGCGCGGCATGATGACCATCTGGATCGCCCACACCACCTTCTGTTCGGCCTATGTGGCCGTGGTGGTGTCGGCGCGCCTGCGCGAGCTGGACTTGTCCATCGAGGAAGCCGCCATGGACCTTGGCGCGCGGCCGTGGAAGGTGTTCTTCCTGATCACCATCCCGATGATCGCGCCTTCGCTGATGGCCGGCGGCATGATGTCCTTCGCGCTCTCGCTCGATGACCTGGTGCTGGCCAGCTTCGTGTCCGGCCCTGGCGCCACCACACTGCCGATGGAGGTGTTCTCCAAGGTGCGCCTGGGCGTGACCCCGGCGATCAACGCCATCGCCAGCCTGATCCTGCTGGCGGTCTCGCTGGCCACCTTCCTGGTGTGGTTCTTTACCCACCGCGCCGAGGAACGCCGCCGCAAGGCGATCCAGCAGGTCATGGAAGAAAGCCAGCACGCCATCGGTACTCGCCCGGAGGCCAAGCCGGCCCACTGAATCAGCTGAGCTGCAAGACGATGCCCGCCACTGCGCAAGCAGGGCGGGCATCTTCATTTCCGGTAATGGCTGGCGATGATTGCACCATCCGCCAGAGTCTGTTCACGAGCGTTTTGGGCGACATTAGAAAGACTGCAACAAGGCAAGAGCAGCCGTTCGCTGGTCCATTGTGGGAGCGCGCCATGCGCGCGAAAAATCGCGGGCATGGCGCGCTCCCACAGGTACTGCGCCGATGACTACTTCCGTCTTTTTGCAGACAAAACGCTGAAAGTCGGGCCGAAAGGTCATGAGCAGGCCATCAGGGAGGCTGGTGACCCGGGCTGGAAGCGCTTGCCACGCAGTCATCAAGCTGCACCCGGCAATCAGTCAGCGCTGGTTGCCCTGCCGAGGTAAGGAGAAGGTAGAAATGAAAACGCCCGAGCTATCACGGCCCGGGCGTTCCTGTTGGCGCAGAGGCTTAGCGCGTCAGGTGCAGGAAGTGCATATGGCGTTCGTACTGGTCAAGGATGTCGCCGATCACTTCTTCGCGGTTCCAGCCCATCACGTCGTAATCCTGGCCGCCTTCGTTGAGGTGAACCTCGGCGCGGAAGTACTTGCGCTCCTCGCTGGAGTCATCCCGGGTATCACGCAGGGCGAAGCTTGGCTGGATCAGGGCGCGGGGGCGTACCTGATACTGGAAGTCCGCTTCGGCACCATGGCTGACCGACAACGTCACGCGACCGTCGTCGCCGCTTTCGACCTGGGCCTCGCGGCCCTGCTTGCGCATTTCCTCGGCCACCTGTTGGCAGGCGGGCAACACCGTTTCGGCGATGAAGCGGTTGACGTGGGAGCGGCGCGGCAGCATCACCATGCTGCGCAAGCGCCGTTGCCAGCCACCAGGGCTCGAGGCACCACGGGGGCTGAGGGCAACCTGATCGCGCAGGTTGCGTTTGGCCGCATCGATCTGCAGGGCGCGCAGCAGGCCCCACATCGAGGCCATCAGGGCGATCACGAAGGGCAGGGCGCTGGCGATGGTCGCGGTCTGCAGGGCCTTGAGGCCGTCGGCCAGCAGCAGCGAGGCCGCCACCACTCCCATCAGCACTGCCCAGAAGATGCGCTGCCATACCGGGGTTTTGTCATGCCCACCGGAGGCCAGCATGTCCACCACCATGGCACCGGAGTCCGCCGAGGTGACAAAGAACACCACCACCATGATGATGGCGATCTGCGACAGGATCATCGACAGCGGGAAGTGCTCGAGGAAGGCGAACAGGGCCAGGGCGCTGTCCTGGTTCACCGCTTCGGCCAGGTCGCTGATGCCGTCGACCAGAATCATGTGAATCGCGGTATCGCCGAACACGGTCATCCACAGCAGGGTGAAGCCGGCCGGCACCACCAGCACGCCGCTGATGAACTGGCGGATGGTGCGGCCGCGGGAGATGCGGGCGATGAACAGACCCACGAACGGCGACCAGGACAGCCACCAGCCCCAGTAGAACAGGGTCCAGCCGCCGATCCAGTCGGTTGGCTCGTAGGCGTAGAGGTTGAAGGTCTTGCTGACGATCTCCGACAGGTAGCCGCCGGTGTTCTGCACGAAGGTCTGCAGAATGAATACGGTCGGGCCGAGTACCAGAACGAATAACAGCAATGCCACGGCCAGCAGCATGTTCAGCTCGGACAGGCGGCGGATGCCTTTGTCCAGGCCGCTGACCACCGAGATGGTCGCCAGCCCCATGGTGCAGATCAGCAGACCGATCTGCACCGTGGTGGTGGTCGGCAGTCCGTACAGATGATTGAGGCCGGTGTTGATCTGCAGCACGCCGTAGCCCAGCGAGGTGGCCACACCGAGCACGGTACCGATGACCGCGAAGATGTCCACGGCGTGGCCGATAGGGCCGTAGATGCGGTCGCCGATCAGCGGGTACAGCGCCGAGCGCAGGGTCAGCGGCAGGTTATGGCGAAAGGCGAAATAGGCGAGGATCAGGGCGACGATGGCGTAGATCGCCCAGGCGTGCAGACCCCAGTGGAAGAAGGTCAGCTTCATCGCTTCCTTTGCCGCGGTGACCGTTTGTGGGTCGCCGACTGGCGGGGCTATGAAGTGCATGACGGGTTCGGCCACGCCAAAGAACATCAGGCCGATGCCCATGCCCGCGCAGAACAGCATGGAGAACCAGGTGGTATTGTTGTACTCGGGCTCGCTGTGGTCCGGGCCGAGCTTGATATCGCCGAAACGGCTCATGGCCAGATACACCACGAATAGCAGGATCAAGGCGACGGAAAGGATATAGACCCAGCTGGCATTCTCGATGATCCAGGCCTGGGTGGCGCCGAACACGCTCTGGGCGTTGTCCTTGAATGCCGTGCTGTAGATCACCAGGCAGGCGATCAGGAAGGTCGAGCCGAAGAAAACCGGCGGGTTGAGGGTGGAGCGGGAAGACAGATTTGCCCCCATTGAGCTAGCTCTCCTTGGTCGGAGTCAGTCCATCACGTGCGCATCCACTAAACCAGCTCAGGCTGGATCGGATGGAGGGCAGGATGGAGAAACGACTCGGGTTTTCGGATGGCCGCCAAAAGCGGAAGGCCCGCGATTGTAGCATCACCGGTAGGCGGATTCTTGGCCACGCCTGCTATCGATAAGCCATTAGCCGTTTCGTTCAGCTTATTTGCGCAGTCTTACAGGCTGGTGCGGTACTGCAGCGCCTCGGCCAGATGCTGGCGACTGATGCGCTCTTCGGCCTGCAGATCGGCCAGGGTACGCGCCACCTTCAACACGCGGTGCGCCGAGCGCAGTGACAGGGTGAGGCGCTCGCAGGCGTGCTCCAGCCACTGGCGATCGGCGTCGGCCAGGTGACAGTGGGCGCGCAGCCCGGGCAGGTCGAGAAAGGCATTGGCGATGCCCTGGCGCTGCAGCTGGATGTCCCGCGCGGCGGCGACGCGGCTGGCGGCGACCGCACTGGTCTCGCCGTTGACTGGCGGTGCATCGAGCTGGGTGCTCTCGCGGGCCACGGTGATGTGCAGGTCGATGCGGTCGAGCAAGGGCCCGGACAGCTTGCCGCGATAGCGCTGGATCTGCTCTGGGCTGCAGCGACAGCGGCCACTGGGATCGCCAAGAAACCCGCAAGGGCAGGGGTTCATGGCCGCCACCAGCTGGAAGCGGGCAGGGAAGGCGACCTTGTCGCGGGCGCGGGCGATCACGATGTGGCCACTTTCCAGGGGCTCGCGAAGCACTTCGAGCACGCGGCGGTCGAACTCGGGCAATTCGTCCAGAAACAGGACGCCGTGGTGGGCCAGGGTGATTTCTCCGGGTTGCGGACGGCTGCCACCGCCCACCAGGGCCGGGCCGGATGCGCTGTGGTGCGGGTGCCTGAAAGGGCGCTGCGGCCAGCTCTGCAGCGGCGTGTGGCTGGCCACCGAGCGGATCGCGGCGACCTGCAGCGCCTCCTCTTCGGTGAGCGGCGGCAGCAGGCCGGGCAGGCGGCTGGCCAGAAGCGTCTTGCCGGTTCCCGGCGGCCCGCTCAGCAACAGATTGTGGCCGCCGGCGGCGGCCACCAGCAGGGCGCGCTTGGCGGCGATCTGGCCCTGCACTTCGGCAAGGTCCGGGTAGGGCTGGGTATGACGCAACAGGCCCTGAGCCTGGTAGGGCGCCAGCGGCGTCTGGCCGTTGAGGTGCGCGACCAGCTCCAGCAGGTGATCGACCGCCAGAACGCTGAGGCCGGTAGCCAGGCTGGCCTCCTCGGCGTTTTCCCTGGGTACCACCAGGGTCCGACCGGCTTGCCGGGCAGCCAGCGCGGCGGGCAGTACGCCCTGAACCGGGCGAATCGCACCGGACAGGGCGAGCTCGCCGAGGCATTCGAGGCTGGTCAGGGATTCGCCGGGTAACTGGCCGCTGGCGGCGAGGATGCCCAGGGCGATGGCCAGGTCGAAGCGACCGCCGTCCTTGGGCAGATCCGCTGGCGCGAGATTCAGGGTGATACGGCGCGGTGGGAAATCCAGGGCACAATTGAGGATGGCGCTGCGTACGCGGTCCTTGGATTCCTTGACCGCGGTTTCCGGCAGCCCGACCAGGGCCAGGGAGGGCAGGCCGTTGGCCAGGTGTGCCTCGACGGTCACTGCGGGTGCATCGACGCCGACCTGGGCGCGGCTATGGACGATGGCCAATGACATTGATCACTCCTTGATCGCGTGCCGGCCGAGCCGTTACTCGGCCGGTGCGTGCGGCGTCGTTGCGGTGCGTGCTTCGAGCTCGGCGACCTTGGCTTCCAGGGCTTCGAGGCGCGCGCGGGTGCGGGCCAGTACGACCATCTGGCTGTCGAATTCCTCGCGACTCACCAGATCCAGCTTGCTGAAGCTGCTCTGCAGCAGCGCCTTGAGCTGGCTTTCGATTTCACTGCGGGGCAGCGGGTTGTCACCGCTGAGCAGGCGACTGGCCTGGCTGCTGAGGGCATCGAGCAACGCTTTGGGTGGCAGCATGGGAACCTTCCAGAATGAGTTGGCGGCAGTGTAGCACGGTGGTTTTTCGCCACCGTCGCGCCAGTGGCGCACCAATGGTGTGCATGGCGCGGTGCGGTTCGGCGCTCTTCTGGTGCGGCCGCTTTACCGTGAAGCCGGTCACAATCATCCCGAGGCCCGTAACTTCCTGAAAAGCAGTGTTTTGCCAAGATTGGCAAGATTTCTGCTTAGAGGCTCATGACCCATGCACCGATGCGGTTCGGTTGTCACGAACGGGCGGGAGGGTACGCCGCGAGCAGTTGGTCAGCCCGTCTTGGCAGCCGATGCATACAAAAGCCGGACACTGAGCTTAGACTGGCGCCGGGGTAGCAATTCCTGGGGCAAGTCCACCTTACACGGGAGAGAGTTTCATGAAACTAGTCACTGCCATCATCAAGCCGTTCAAGCTGGACGACGTCCGCGAATCGCTGTCGGAAATCGGTGTGCAAGGCATCACCGTCACCGAAGTGAAAGGCTTCGGCCGCCAGAAGGGCCATACCGAGCTGTACCGCGGCGCTGAATATGTCGTCGACTTCCTGCCCAAGGTGAAGATCGACGTCGCCATTGCTGACGATCAGCTGGACCGCGTCATCGAGGCCATCACCAAGGCTGCCAACACCGGCAAGATCGGTGACGGCAAGATTTTCGTCGTAAACCTGGAACAGGCGATCCGCATCCGTACCGGCGAAACCGATACCGACGCGATCTAAAGCTCCGCCCCCACCCCCCAAATCGTCCCAGGAGTTAAATCATGACTCTGCGAAAAATCGCAGGGCTTGGAGCCCTTTCGTCCCTGTTTTTCCCAAGCCTGGTCATGGCTCAGGAAAAAACGCTGAATTCCGGTGATACGGCCTGGATGCTGACCGCCACCGCCCTGGTGCTGTTCATGACCATTCCAGGCCTGGCGCTGTTCTACGCCGGCATGGTGCGTTCCAAGAACGTCCTGTCGGTAATGATGCAGTGCTTCGCCATCACCGCGCTGATGAGCCTGCTGTGGTTCGCCTACGGTTACAGCCTGGCGTTCGACACCACCGGGATGGAAGCCGGAGTCACCAACTTCAGCTCCTTCGTGGGCGGCCTGGGCAACATGTTCCTCGGCAACCTGACCAAGGAATCGCTGACCGCGGCCTTTCCGGAAAGCGTGTTCATCACCTTCCAGATGACCTTCGCCATCATCACCCCGGCGCTGATCGTCGGCGCCTTCGCCGAGCGCATGAAGTTCTCCGCGATGCTGGTGTTCATGACCGTCTGGTTCACCCTGGTCTACGCGCCGATCGCGCACATGGTCTGGGGCGGCGACGGTGCCCTGATGTGGGACTGGGGCGTGCTCGACTTCGCCGGCGGCACCGTGGTGCACATCAATGCCGGTATCGCTGGCCTGGTGGCGTGCATCGTGCTCGGCAAGCGCAAGGGTTACCCGAGCGTGGCCATGGCGCCGCACAACCTGGGCTACACCCTGATCGGTGCAGCGATGCTGTGGGTGGGCTGGTTCGGCTTCAACGCCGGCTCCGCTGCCGCCGCTGACCAGACCGCTGGCATGGCCATGCTGGTCACCCAGATCGCCACCGCCGCCGCTGCGCTGGGCTGGATGTTCGCCGAGTGGATCACCCACGGCAAACCCAGCGCACTGGGCATCGCCTCGGGCGTGGTCGCCGGCCTGATCGGCATCACCCCGGCGGCCGGCACCGTCGGCCCGATGGGCGCGATGATCATCGGCCTGTCGGCCGGCGTGATCTGCTTCTTCTGCGCCACCAGCCTCAAGCGCAAGCTGGGCTACGACGACTCCCTGGACGTGTTCGGCGTGCACGGCGTGGGCGGCATCGTCGGCGCGCTGCTGACCGGTATCTTTGCTGCACCGGCCCTGGGCGGCTTCGGTGAGGTCGAGAACATCGGCCTGCAACTGTGGATCCAGTTCAAGGGCGTGGCCGTCACCGTGATCTACACCGGCATCGTCACCTTCGTGATCCTCAAGGTCATCGATGCCGTGATGGGCCTGCGGGTCAGCGACGAAGACGAGTCGGTCGGCCTCGACCTGGCTCAGCACAACGAGCGTGGCTACATCCTGTAAGTACCAGCGGCCTGCTTTCTGTGGCGGGCCGACAGCACACGGAGTGCGCCCGGAGCCAACCCGGGCGCCTCGACCGCACAGCGCACCCCCGTGCGCAACGGCCAGAGGTGATAAAAAATGGACAACACAGCACTGACTGCACTGCAGTATGGTTTCGATACCTTCTACTTCCTGATCTGCGGCGCTCTCGTCATGTGGATGGCCGCCGGCTTCGCCATGCTCGAAGCGGGCCTGGTACGGGCCAAGAACACCACCGAGATCCTCACCAAGAACGTGGCGCTGTTCGCCATCGCCTGCATCATGTACCTGCTGATCGGCTACTACATCATGTATTCCAGCCCCGAGGGCGGCGTCTTGCCGAGCTTCGGCTTTCTGATCGGTGACGAGAACAGCGTCGAGTCGGTACTGGCCGGTGGCGAAGACGCCCCCTACTACGCCGCCCGTTCGGACTTCTTCTTCCAGATCGTCTTCGCCGCCACCTGCATGTCGATCGTTTCCGGCGCGGTGGCCGAGCGCATGAAGCTGTGGTCGTTCCTCGCCTTCGCGGTGGTGATGACCGCGGTCATCTACCCGGTGCAGGGCTTCTGGAAATGGGGCGGCGGCTTCCTCGACGCCGCCGGCTTCCTCGATTTCGCCGGCTCCAGTGTGGTGCACATGGCCGGTGCCGCGGCTGCGCTGGCCGGGGTGATCCTGCTCGGTGCGCGCAAGGGCAAGTACGGCGCCAATGGCCAGATCAATGCCATTCCCGGTGCCAACCTGCCGCTGGCGACCCTGGGCATGTTCATCCTGTGGATGGGCTGGTTCGGCTTCAACGGGGGCTCGCAGTTGAAGATGAGCACCATCGAGGATGCCAACGCGGTGGCCCAGGTGTTCGTCAACACCAACATGGCCGCTGCCGGTGGCCTGATCGCGGCGCTGATCGTGGCGCGCATCCTGTTCGGCAAGGCCGACCTGACCATGGCCATCAATGGTGCACTGGCCGGCCTGGTGTCGATCACCGCCGAGCCGCTGACCCCGACCGCACTGCAGGCCACCCTGATCGGCGGCGTCGGTGGCGTGCTGGTGGTGTTCGCCATCCTCGGCTTCGACAAGATCAGGATCGACGACCCGGTGGGTGCCATCTCCGTGCATGGCGCTGCGGGTATCTGGGGCACCCTGGCGGTCTGCCTGACCAACCCGGAAGCCAGCTTGGGAGCGCAGTTGCTGGGTATCGCCTGCATCTTCGCCTGGGTATTTATCGCCAGCCTGATCGTCTGGAGCCTCATCAAGGCGGTCATCGGCCTGCGGGTGTCCGAGGAAGAGGAGTACGAGGGCGTCGACCTGGTCGAGTGCGGGATGGAAGCCTACCCCGAGTTCACCGGCAAGAAGTGATGGGTGAGGCGCATGGCGCCGACCATCAGTAGAAATGATGGTCCACACCGGTAAAAGGGCGCTCAGGCGCCCTTTGCTTTTTTGTCCGGCACGCTAGAATGCGCGCGTTGAAAAACGAGGCGACGAGCATGTGGCAGCAACGGCTGATCACCCTGCGCCCACGGGCGCGAGGCTTTCATCTGGTGACCGATGAATTGCTGGATGCATTACCGGAACTGCCGAGCTACAGGGCGGGTCTGTTACACCTGTGGCTGCAGCACACATCGGCGTCGCTGACCGTCAACGAGAATGCCGACCCTGCGGTGCGGCGCGACTTCGAGCGCTTCTTCCGCCGTCTCGTCCCCGAGGACGCGACCGGCTTCGAGCACTGCGATGAAGGCCCGGACGATCTGCCGGCGCACTTCAAGGCGAGCCTGCTCGGTGTTCAGTTGCAGCTGCCCGTGAGTAACGGACGCTTGGCGCTGGGTACCTGGCAGGGGATTTACCTGGGCGAACACCGCGAACACGGTGGTGCCCGACGTGTGCTTGCAACCTTGCAAGGTACGGCAAATTGAATTTTTCCAGGCGTTCGGCAACGTTGGACGACTGGGCTATAACTAACCTGCTTTTCGCAAGTCATGAGGCTGAACATGAGCGACGAAGAACTGGAACAAGACGAGCTGGAAGGCGCAGATGAGGACGACGGCGAGGAGCTGGCGGCCGCTGATGGTGATGTTGCCGATGATGACAGCGAGTCCGATAGCGCGGCGCCCGCCAAGGGCAAGGCCAAGAAGGCCGTTGAAGTCGAGGAACTGCCGAGCGTAGAAGCCAAGCAGAAGGAACGCGATGCGCTGGCGCGCGCCATGGAAGAATTCCTCTCCCGTGGTGGCAAGGTTCAGGAAGTGGAGCCCAACGTGGTTTCCGATCCTCCCAAGAAGCCTGATAGCAAGTACGGCAGTCGCCCCATCTGACGCGAACGCTGGATCTGAACGCAAAAGCCCGCCTTTCTCAGGCGGGCTTTTGCGTTTGTGGCGGCTGTCTTTTGTAGCAGAAGACCGCAAGTGAGCGGTCAATGTAGGAGCGGCTTTAGCCGCGAGACTGTTGGTGCCTTTAACGTTGATCGCGGCTGAAGCCGCTCCCACGAAGTTGTACATCAAGCGGTTCCCGCTACAGCACCGTTACGCATGCTCGACGGCGCTATGCATATCAATGGCGAAAATCAGCCGATTGTATTTCGCTCAACTCTTCTCAAGTCATCGAGGCCCAGCGCTGCAGCAGCGCCGGCAGCTCGCCCAGGCTGCGGATCTGTGCATCGGCGTGCCGCTCGCCACTCCACTCTTTGCCCTCGGGGTTGAACCACACCGCGCGCCAGCCGGCCGCCTGTGCGCCGGCGATATCGTCGCCGGGGTGGTCGCCGATATGCACCGCCTGCCCGGCCTGCATGCCGGAGCGAGCGAGGGCCTCCTCGAACGGTCTGCGGTCAGGTTTGCCAACGCCCAGCTCCTCGGCGCAGAGAATGAAACTGAAATAGTCCGCCAGGCCGAGGCGGCGCACGTCGGCGTTGCCGTTGGTGATCACGCCCAGGCTGTACTGGTTGGCCAATAGCTCCAGCGTGGTGACGGTGTCGCTGAAGAAGGTGATGGCGTGGCGCGCCTCGAGCATCGCCTGGAACGCACCTTCGGCCAGCTGTGCGGCTTCCTCGGGGCCGTGGCCCACGCCTTCCAGCGCATGGCGCAGGGTACGTCGGCGCAGCTCGCTGAGGCGGTACTTCAGGCCCGGCTCGGCCTCCAGCAGACGAACGCGAACCTGGCTCAGGTGATCCACCGGCTGGCCCGCCAGGCGCGGTGCATGCTGGCTGATCCAGTCGCGCATGGCGGTTTCGGCACCCAGGATCACCGGGCGGTTGTCCCACAGGGTGTCGTCGAGGTCGAAGGTGATCAGGCGAATGCTCATGAATCCTGTCTCTTGCGGCGTTTGGCCCGTGGGTGGGCGCTGTCGTAGACCTTGCTCAGGTGCTGGAAATCCAGGTGGGTGTACACCTGGGTGGTGGCGATGTCGGCATGGCCGAGCAGCTCCTGCACCGCGCGCAGGTCCTGGGACGACTCGAGCATATGGCTGGCGAACGAATGGCGCAGCATATGGGGGTGGATATGCTGGCCGAGCTCGCTGACGCCGGCCTGGCGCACCCGCAACTGCACGGCGCGGGCACCGATGCGACGACCCTGGCGGCTGATGAACACCGCACCATCGGCCGGGTTGGCCAGTGCCCGCAGTGGCAGCCACTCTTGCAGTGCTTCGCGGGCCTTGCTGCCTACCGGCAGCTCGCGCACCTTGCTGCCCTTGCCGGTCACGCGCACCAGGCCGGCTGGCAGATCGAGCCAGTCGATGTTCAGGGCGACCAGCTCCGACAGGCGCAGGCCGGACGAATAGAACAGCTCGAGCATGGCGTGATCGCGGCGGGCGATGAAGTCGTCTTCCTGGGCGCCGTCGAGTAGCTGGGTGGCACGATCCACATCCAGCACTCGCGGCAATTTGCGCTCGCCCTTGGGCGGCGTCAGGCCGGTTGCCGGGTCGTGCCGGCAGTGGCCTTCGCGAATCAGGTAGCGGTACAGGCCGCGGGTGGCCGAGAGCAGGCGTGCGAGGCTGCGCGCCGACTGGCCCTGCTTGTGCAGACGCGCGACCTGACGACGCAGGCGGGCGATGTCGAGTTGCGCCCAGTCCGCCAGGCCTTCCTGCTCGCAATAGGCGAGCAGCTTGGCGAGGTCACGGCGATAGCCGTCCAGGGTATGGGCCGACACCTGCCGTTCGCTGCGCAGGTGTTCGAGGTAGGCATCCAGGTCAGCTGCAAGCTTCAAGCTTCGAGCTCCAAGTCAAAGGCCGCTTCTGCTTCTGCTTTTCTTGCTGCTTGAAGCTTGTGGCTTGCCGCTATGTTCAGCGTACCGAGCGCAGCGGCGCAGAGAAGCGGGGCAGCACCCGCGACAGCACTTCGGCGATATAGCCGAGGAACAGCGTGCCCAGCGAGCTCTTGTAGTGCTGCGCATCGGCGCTGCCGATCGCCAGCACGCCGTGCAGTCCCTGGTGGGACAGGCCCACCACGGCCGCCGAGCCGACTTCGCCGCCGGCTTCTCCGAACAGGAAGTTCAGCTCATGTTCGCGCAGCACGCCGCAGATGGTCTTGCCACCGGCCAGCAGGCCGCCAATGGCCTGATGAGCTTCTGCGCTGCTGACGCTACGGCCAACCGGCAGCGGCGTGTCGCTGAACAGGATCAGCCCCACGAACGGCACCTGGAATTCCCGGCGCAGGCTGTCTTCCACGCAGCTGACCACTTCCTCGAGGCTGCTGGCGTCCATCAGGTCGAGCACCAGGCGGCGGGTCTTGTCGAACAGCCGGTCGTTGTCGCGGGCCACCTCCATCAGGTGCGACAGGCGCTGGCGCATCTCGATGTTGCGCTCGCGCAGCAGTTTGACCTGACGCTCGACCAGCGACACGGTATCGCCGCGCTGGTGCGGAATGCGCAGCTCGGGAATCAGCTCGTCGTGGTCGATGAAGAACTCGGGGTGCAGGCGCAGGTAGGCGGCGACCGTTTCCGAGTCCAGGGGCTTGGGCGAATCCTGCTGGTCAGTCATAGGCGAACCTGTCCTTCGTACACGCGCACGGCGGGGCCGGTCATCATAACGGGCTGGCCGGGGCCTGCCCACTCGATGTGCAGCTTGCCGCCGGGCAGTTCCAGCTGTACGGGCGAGTCCATCCAGCCCTGGCGAATCGCCGCGACGGCCGCCGCGCAGGCGCCGGTGCCGCAGGCCTGGGTTTCCCCGGCGCCGCGTTCCCAGACGCGCAAACGGCCACGTTGGCGGTCGAGGACCTGCAGGAAGCCGACATTGACCCGCTGCGCAAAGCGCGGGTGGTGCTCCAGCTTCGCGCCCAGTTCGTGCACCGGGGCGTTGTCGACGGCGTCGACGCGCAGCACCGCATGGGGGTTGCCCATGGATACCGCGGCCAGCTCGTGGCGTTGGCCATCGACATCGACGGCGTAGCTCAGCGCTTCGGCATCGGCCTGGAAGGGGATCTGCTCGGGGGCCAGGCGCGGTGCACCCATGTCCACGGTGATCAGCCCATCGGCACGCACGTTGAGCTCGATGATGCCGCCCTTGGTTTCCACGCGGATGTGCTTCTTCACCGTCAGGCGCTTGTCCAGCACGAAGCGGGCGAAGCAGCGCGCGCCATTGCCGCACTGTTCCACTTCGCTGCCATCGGCGTTGAAGATGCGGTAGCGGAAATCCACGTCCGGGTGCTGCGGCGGTTCGACCAGCAACAGCTGGTCGAAGCCGATGCCGGTGTGCCGGTCGCCCCACTGCTTGGCGTGCTTGGGCTGGATATGGGCATGCTGGCTGACCAGGTCGAGAACCATGAAGTCGTTGCCCAGGCCATGCATCTTGGTAAAGCGCAATAACATGGGCATCACTCCGGCAGGCGGCTTTCGCCCGCGAAGAGCTCGTCCAGGGTTTCGCGGCGACGCACCTCGAAGGCCTGCTCGCCGTCCACCATCACCTCGGCGGCGCGGCCGCGGGTGTTGTAGTTGGAGCTCATCACGAAGCCGTAGGCACCGGCCGAACGCACGGCCAGCAGGTCGCCTTCTTCGAGCACCAGCTGACGATCCTTGGCCAGGAAATCGCCGGTCTCGCAGATCGGTCCGACCAGGTCGTAATTGCGCGCCTCACCGTCCCGGGGCTGTACCGGCGAGACCTCCATCCACGCCTGGTACAGGGCCGGGCGGATCAGGTCGTTCATCGCCGCATCGATGATGGCGAAGTCCTTGTGTTCGGTGTGCTTGAGGTATTCCACCTGGGTCAGCAGCACGCCACCGTTGGCGACGATGAAACGACCCGGCTCGAACACCAGGGACAGGTCACGACCTTTCAGGCGTTTGCGCACGGCGGCGATGTAGTCACCGGCCAGCGGTGGCTGCTCGTCGCGGTACTGCACACCGAGGCCGCCACCCAGATCCAGATGCTTGATGACGATGCCGCGTGCGGCCAGCTTGTCGATCAGCAGCAGCAGGCGATCCAGGGCATCGAGGAAGGGCTCCAGGGTGGTCAGCTGCGAACCGATATGGCAGTCGACGCCGACCACCTCGATGTTCGGCAGCTCGGCCGCGCGGGTGTAGACCGCCTCGGCCTGCTCGATGTCGATGCCGAACTTGTTTTCCTTGAGGCCGGTGGAGATGTACGGGTGGGTGCCGGCGTCCACGTCCGGATTGACCCGCAGCGAAACCGGCGCCTTGACGTCCATCTCGGCGGCGACCTTCTGCAGGCGCTCCAGCTCGACGCTCGACTCGACGTTGAAGCAGTGCACGCCGACTTCCAGGGCACGGCGCATGTCGTCGCGGCTCTTGCCGACGCCGGAGAAGACGATGCGGCTCGGTTCGCCACCAGCGGCCAGCACGCGCTCCAGCTCACCGCTGGAGACGATGTCGAAGCCGGCGCCGAGGCGCGCCAGCACGTTCAGCACGCCGATGTTGGAGTTGGCCTTGACCGCGAAACATACCAGATGCGGCATGCCGGCCAGGGCATCGGCGTAGGCGCGGTACTGCGCCTCGATATGGGCGCGCGAGTAGACGTAGGTGGGCGTACCGAAGCGCTGGGCGACGGCGGACAACGCCACACCTTCCGCGAACAGCGAACCGTCGCGGTATTCGAAGGTGTTCATGGGCGGCCCTTATCTGTCTTGCGAAGAGGCGGACTGGTTATCATCCGGCAGGTACAGCGGGCCTTTCTGGCCACAGCCGCCGAGCAGGGTGGTAACGGCGACGAGGGCGATGAGGGCAGTGAACAGCCGCTTCATGGTCAAATCCTTGTAATAAAGCATAATTGCCCCGAGTATACCGACCCCCCGGCATGTTGCCTATGCGCCGGGATTCCCGTCCGGCGGGGCTTTGCCCTGGCCTGCTGGCGCCTGCAGGTCAGGGCGTGCCCGCGTTTTGCGGCGGTCCGACGCAGCTGAATTTTTCATGAGGTAAGTGCAATGAGTTTGAGCGAAGCCCGTTTCCACGACCTGGTCGACGCGCTGCAGCAGGCGCTGGAAGACATTTTCGACGACAGCGACCTGGACATCGATCTGGAGAACTCCGCTGGCGTGCTGACGGTGCGCTTCGACAATGGCTCGCAACTGATCTTCAGCCGCCAGCCGGCGCTGCGCCAGCTGTGGCTGGCAGCCCGCTCGGGAGGCTTTCACTTCGACTACGACGAGGACAACCAGCGCTGGATCTGCGACAGCAGCGACGAACTGCTCAGCGAGATGCTCGAGCGCATCGTCGCCGAGCAGGCCGGTGTCGAGCTCGAGTTCGATGAAATCTGAAGATACCGGCGAACCCGCGTCTGGCGACACTCCGGTGGCATCGCCCTGTCGCCGCCGCTGTTGCCTGAACGAGGCCGAGCGCTGCCTCGGTTGCGGGCGCCTGCTGGCGGAAATCCTCGAGTGGGGCCATGCCAGCGACGAGCGGCGGCGCATCATTCGCGTCCTGGCCGAGCAGCGGCTGGCACTCGGCTGACCTGGCTCTTGTTTATTTGGGTGGCTGTGGTACGGTCAGCCCAACTTCTGCAAAAACCCCGTCGTCTCGATGGGGTTTTGCTTTTTTGGCGTCCAGCAAAGGAGATATGCCCGCACCATGGCCAGCACACCGTCCATCACCATTACCCGTCTCGATCTGCAGCGCCTCGAGCAGCTGCTCGACGGCCTCGATGATTTCGGCCCGACCGCCGAGGCCCTGCAGGCCGAGCTGGATCGCGCCGAGGTGGTCGGCCACGACCAGATTCCGGCCGGGGTGGTGACCATGAATTCACGCGTGCATTGTCGCGAGGAAGGAAGTGGCAAGGACTACCACCTGACCCTGGTCTACCCCAAGGACGCCGGCGGTGAAGGCAAGGTCTCGATCCTTGCACCGGTGGGTGCGGCCCTGCTGGGCCTGAGCGTCGGCCAGCACATCGACTGGCCGGCACCGGGCGGCAAGCAGCTCAAACTGACCCTGCTGGAGGTCGAATACCAGCCTGAAGCCGCCGGTGAATACGATCGCTGAGCTGTACCCGACTCGCGCTGATCCTGCTGCCGAGTCGCTTCTCCATTGCCCGGGGCGCGCACGGCGCGGCCCGGCCATCCGCTCAAGCGGTGACCGGCGGCCGTGCCACCGGGCTGCATGACGGCCCACATTCCTGCAGATCGATGCTGCGTTCGAACAGGCGCTGCACCGCCGGCTGATGGCTGACGCCGACCAGCGTGCAGCCCGGCAGGCGTCCGCGCAGGCGCATGAGGAGCCCGCAGGCGGCCCGTTCGTCGAGCTGGTTGGTGGCCTCGTCGAGGTACAGGGTATCGGGCCGATAGAGCAGAGCACGGGCCAGGGCCAGACGCTGCTGCTCGCCGCCCGAGAGTTCGCGGCCCCATTCGGCTTCCCGCTCCAGGTCTGCCGCCAGGTGGCCGAGGCCGACATCCTGCAGCGCGCCGATCAATTCCAGGGTGGCCGGTACCTGCGCCGCGGGGTAGGCCAGCGCTTCGTCGAGCCGGCCGCTGGCCAGGTAGGGCTTCTGGGGCAGCAGCAGGCTGCGCCCGCCAGGCAGTTGCCAACTGCCGCGGTGGTGCGGCCAGAGGCCCATCAGGGTGCGCAGCAAGGTGGTCTTGCCCAGGCCACTGGCGCCGGCCAGGCGCAGCCATTCACCGGGCCGCGCGTGCAGCGCCAGGCCGCACAGCAGCGCCTCGCCATTGGGCCGCAGCACATCCAGACCGCTGGTGCTGAGGCTCTCGCCACGTTCGAGTACGACCGGCTGCAGGCGCTCCATGGCCTCCTGGAACTGGCCCAGGCGCTGCACCGTGGCGCTCCATTCGGCCAGGTCGCGGTAGGAGAAGATGAACCAGCTCAGCGAACCCTGGACCGCGGTGAAGGCGCTGCGAATCTGCATGAGACCACCGAGGGTGATGGTCTTGGCGAGAAACAGCGGCAGCGCGATGAAGACCGGCACGATGTTGCTGACGCGGCTGTAGCCAGCGGTGAATATCCCGAGTTTCAGTTCCCGGCGCATCAGCCCGCGCCAGTTCTCGGCGATGGCGGCGAAGCGCCGTTCCAGGCCTTGTCGCTCGGCGTCTTCGCCGGCATACAGGGCGATCTGCTCGGCGTGCTCGCGCTTGCGCAGCAGGTCGGCACGAAAGGCCGCCTCGCTGCGCTGGCGCTCGTAGTTCAGGCCGTGCAACGGATGGCCCAACCAGTGCGTGAGCAGGGTGCCGACAAGGGTATAAAGAATCGCGGCCCAGACCAGATAGCCGTCGATGCTCAGCTCACGGCCGGCGACAGTGAAGGTCTGGGTGCCGGACAGCTGCCAGAGGATGCTGAAGAAGGCGCCGATCTGCAGGCTGTTGATAAACAGCGAGACGACGATGCCAACGGTCTTTTCCGTCAGCAGGTAGGCATCCTCGGCGATACGTTGATCCGGGTGGTCCGGCTCGCCGCCAAGGCCCAGGCGGTAATAGCGGCGCTCGCCCAGCCAGCGCTCCAGCAGGTGGTCGTTGAGGTGCTGGCGCCAGCGCAGCATCAGTGCCTTGTTGAACCAGTCCTTGGCGACGATGGCGCCGATCAGCACGCCGATGGCGATGGCGTACTGGCCCATCAGGCCAACCAGGGCCTTGCCGTCGAAGGTCGCCAGGGTGTCGTAGAAGGTCTTGCTCCATTCGTTGATGTACACGTTGACCTGTACCAGGCCCGCACCCATGGCCAAAGCCAGCGCCAGCAGGGCCCAGCCCGGCCGGCCGGCGCGGCTGCCCCAGAACGGTCTGGCGAGCCTGAAGAACAGGCGCAAGGTGTTCACGAACCGGCGCCTTCTGCAGGCAGCACCTGCATGCGCACCTCATTGGCCGGCGGGAAGATCTGCCGGGCCAGGCGCTTCATCGCCGTCGTTTCCAGCGCCGCGGGCAGCTTGTCCTGCTCGCTCAGGTAGCGCGGGTCGCCCCAGGCGCGCTCGCTGAGCATCAGCCGGTGCAGCTGGGTGGCGGGGTCTTCACGGCGCTGGTTTTCCTTGCGCTGCAGCTCATTGCGCAGGGCCGCCACGCGCGGCTCGGTGACTGCCTCTGGCAGCGCCGCCAGGGTTTCCTGGGCCAGTTGCCAGAGTTCATCGGCGCGCTGCGGCGCGCTGCTGAAATGCAGC
This sequence comes from Pseudomonas argentinensis, assembly GCF_001839655.2. Lineage (NCBI taxonomy): Bacteria > Pseudomonadati > Pseudomonadota > Gammaproteobacteria > Pseudomonadales > Pseudomonadaceae > Phytopseudomonas > Phytopseudomonas argentinensis. The sequence continues at coordinate 184,774 of NZ_CP056087.1, read as the reverse complement.
TCGCTGTCGATGCGCTGGTGCGCGTGGCTCAGTTCGCTGTCGAAGCGCAGGCGGTAGATGCCGGTGGCATCGCCACGCAGGCGCTGCTTGAGTTCGGCGTTGGCAATTTCCCGCAGGGCGGCGATGCGCGCGGCGTCGGCCGGGTTCCAGGCGTGCGGCTGGAAGCTGCTGGCATACAGGCTGGCGCGTGGCTCCAGGGCGATGGCCAGTGTCGCCTGGCGACGACCGGGCTGGCGTGCCACGGGCGCAGCCTGCAAGGGTTCACCGCGGGGGATGGCCGCCAGGTAGCGGCTGACCAGCGCCTGCAGCTCGGCTTCGGGCAGGTCGGCCATCAGGTAGTAGGTCACCGGCGCGGCGGCCTGGTGGTGCCAGTCCGCTTCCAGCTGGGCGCGGCTCAGCGCGGGCAATGCTGCTGCGGTGGGGGCTTGCCAGTCGTCCTGGCCTTGCCTGAGGCGCCGCCAGGTGGCGTCCTGTTCGCTGCGCACGTGGTCGCGCTGGCGCTGCAACTGATCGTGGAGTTGCCCGACGCTGTCGCGGTAGGCCTGTTCATCCAGGCTGCGGCGTGTCTGCCGGGCCTGGTAGAAGGCCAGCAGGCTGGCCAGTTGCTGCGGCTCGGCGCTGCCCTGGGCTTCCAGGCGGCTGGCCTGTTGCTCGAAGGACAGCTGCACGCCTTCGCGTTTCTTCCAGGCGTTCAGCTGTTCTTCGCTCCAGCCGGTTGGCGGGGTCTGCAAGGCCAGCTGGCTGGCGATCTGCGCGCGCCAGGGCAACCCGCCCCGGTAGCCAAAGCCGGCACTGGAATCGACCCGCAACTGCACCTTGCCGTCGGCGCCGGGGCGGCGCAGCCATACCAGGCGGTCACCGTTGCTCAGTTGCCAGTGCTCGACCTTTTCGGCTGCGAAGCGGCGCCGCTCGATAATGCGCCCCGCGGGCAAGGTGCTGCTCAGCGTGGGGACCACGACCTCTGCCTGGGCAACGGGTGGCAGCGGCGCGGCCAGCTCGGTATCGGCCAGGATCTGCCATTGCCGCAGCACGCTGGCGGCTGTGGGCAGATCCAGTTCCATGCCTCCCGGCGCGCTGAGCTGCAGCACCCGATCCGGGCTGGCCAGCCAGCTGCGGAGGCGCCGCTGCAGGTCGTCCGCGTCGATGGCGTCCAGGTTGCTCAAGGTGATGCGGGCGATGGCTGCCGGTTCCTGCAGCACCCGCTCGGCAAGGGTCGCGTCATTGAGCTGGCGCACCCAGCCATCGAAGTCACGTGGTGCCGGATCGCTCAGCATGCGTTCGGCGATCCGGCGGATATCGTCCTTCACGGCCTGCACGTCGTCCTCGTGCAGCGGATGGCGGTCGATCCGCTGCAGCTCGCGCAGCAACGTCTGCAGCGACTGCTCGTGGTGCTGACCCTTGACCGCGGCGGCCACCGCCAGGACGCCGCTGCGCCGGCCGATCTGGGTCTTCACGGCAGTAAGGCTGCTGGTCTGGTTTTGCTCCAATGGCTGGCGGCGCAACTGATGCGACAGCACGCTGAGGGCCAAGCGGTCGATCAGCCGGTCTCGGCTGGCGGAGCGGGTCTGTTTGCGGCTGTCGAGCTGGCTGAAGCGAAACAGCAGGGCGACCTGGTTGCTGCCGCTCTGGCTGTCCTGTACGCGAAACACCTTCAGCCTGTCGTCCAGTGGCAGTTCCAGGTGCTCGCGACTCGGCACGTTGCCGCGCCGAGGCTTGGCGAACGCCTCCTCGATCTGCCCGATCAGCCGGTGCGGCTCGAAGTCGCCAACGACGTTCAACACCATGTTGTTAGGCAGGTACCAACGCTGCTGAAAGGCCTGCAGTGCGCCCAGCTGCGCCTGATCGATGGCCTGGCGGTTGCCGATGGTGCGGTGCGCGGGGTACCGCGAACCGGTGCGCTGGGCGGCGGTGCGCTTGGCGTTCATGCGCTGGGCCACGCCCAGGCCGCCGCGCCATTCCTCGATGACGATGGGACGCTCGCGGTTCAGGTCCTCTGCGGTGAAGTCGGCGGCGAAAGCCATGTTGGCCAGGGTCTGTAGCGCCAGCGCGGCGCTCTTGACGCCATCGGGCGGGCTGAGCAGGTACTGGGTGCGGTCGTAGCTGGTCACCGCATTGAAATGCCGGCCCTGTTGCCAGCCGGCCTTTTGCAGGCGCTGGCGCACGTCGAGCGGTTCACCGCCGTGGCTGTAGAAGGCCAGGTGCTCGAGCATATGGGCGACACCGACCTGGTCGTCGGCCTCGTCCACCGAGCCGGCGTGCACCGTCAGGCGCATATCCAGACGGCCCTTTTGCTCATCGGTGCGGATCAGGTTGTAACGCAGGCCGTTGGGCAGCTCGCCACGGGTGACGATGGGGTGCCACTGCAGCGGCGCGTCGCCGGCGGGCAGGGAGGTGCAGGCACCGAGCAGCAACGCTGCCAGTGCCGTGAGGAGGACTTTCACGGGATGCATGGTCGCGCGCCTTCTTAGAATTGGTAGCCGACTTCGAGCCAGTACTGGCGGCCCATTTCGTACTTGTAACCAGAGCTGCTGTAGATTTCGGCCACTTCATCCAGGACGTTCTTCACGTCCACGGCAATGAAGGCGGACTGGTCGCGCACCACCGGAATCTGCCATTTGGCGCGTAGATCCCAGGTAAAGGCGGCGTTGACCTCGCCGAAGTTGTAGTTGTCGTAGGTGGTTCCTCCAACCTCGATCGTCCCGTCGGCCACGATCTGCTCATACCCGGCGCGATAGCGAAGGAAGTTGCTGAGCGTCATGTTCGCCTGGGGGACGTGGGTGATGGTTGTCACGCGTGCCGTCCACGGGCGGTTGAAGTTGGCTGCAGGCAATTGGCTGTAGCGCATGAGCTGGCCGTCGTACATCACCAGTTCGTCGTTCAGCTCGTCGCGCGAGAATGAAACGTCGTAGTTGGAGTTGAACGTGCTGTGGGTGCGTGTCCAGTCGGCAGCAAACTGCACGTTGGAGCGAGTACCGAGCAGGCGAAACTCCGCGTCGGGCGTGATCGTCAGCGAAACCGCATCGGTCTCGCTGCTACCCGCGTTGGTATAAACGGTGTAAGTAGTGCTTTCGTTCAGGCCATCGCCGCTTGGCAGGCCGAGGTTCACGCCCTGAGTCCTGACCACCTGATCGCGTCCTTCGCGGCGCACGTACTTGAGCTCGAAGGTCGTGCTCAACCAGCGTTGCGCAATGCCAACCATCCATTCGTCGTTGTAGGGAATATCGATCTTGCGGAACGAGCTGCTATCGGCAACCCCTCTGGTGATCGGACCGAACTCGCTGAGCGTATTGCCTGTCGCGACCGGTCGCGACTGCCGGTATTCCAGGGATTCACGGCCATCTGCCAGGCGATACTTGAACATGGTCCGCCCGTAGTAGCGGTTGAACCCTGTCGTCAGTACCGTGCTTGAGTCGCCGAACAGGTCGTAGTCGGCGGAGAAGCGCGGAGCGATGGTTTTCTTTTCCATGTAGTCATCGCCATCGAAGCGGACGCCGGGGCGCACCTGCAAGCGGCCCCACTGCATACGATCCTGCAGGAACAGGGCGTAGCGCTTTTCGTCCATGGCTATTTCCCCGGCGTTGTAGTGCGTCAGGCTGCGGAAATACTGGCGGGTGAGAGCGCCCGATACGTTGGTGCCGATGGAGCAATACTCGCTATCGCGTTCTCCGCTCGAGAAATTGCAGGTGTTGGTGCCGGCTGGGGTCGCGGTCAAGGCGGCGGCAGTCGTTGCGCTTTCAGGGCGCTTGTAATTGGCCTGTTGATAGGCCAACTCCAGGCCCGCCTGGAAATTGTGCTCGATCCCCAGCGCGTGATTGGGCTCCCAATCGGATTTGAAGGTGTAGGTCATGCTTTTCTGACGTTGCTCGATATCGCCGAAGCTACCCTCGCGACTCAGGCTCGTATTACTGAGCGGATTGCCCCAATTCTTTTCACTCGACCATCGCCATTGCTTGCTGACGTTGCTGTCGCTGTCTCGGGAGCTTTGCAGATCGGTGTATGCAAGGTTGTGGGTGTAGGTCGCGTTATCGCCGAACCAAGTGGCTTTGACGGATGCCTGTTGGCCACCTTGAAGCAGGACAAAGTCGGAGTTCTTGGCGTTTTCGCGGAAGTACTCGCTTTCCTGAGGGGCGTGGGTGAGCGATACGTCGAGTTGCAGGCGGTCATTGACCTGCCAGTAGGTCTTGAGAAGGAAGTTGTCGATTTGCCGCGTCTGGTCTTTCTTGCTGGTGTCGCCGGCGCTGTTGAAATCATTGCTGTAGGCATTCAGCGGAATGGTGGAATGCTTGCGCGAAAAATTGAAAAGAGCGCCGAAGTTTTCGGTGAGATGACCTTCCAGGGTGCCCCTCAGGGTCCATTTCTCGAACTCGGGCTGTTCCTGGGCCGTGGTGGAATTTTCGAATCCCTCACGGTCTTCCTCGTTGATGTGATAGTTGGCCCAGGCTGAGCGGCTCATGCTGGCCGACAGCTTGCCGTGCAGCTCCTGTGTCGGGCGCCGGGTAATCGCGTTGATGACCCCGCCATTGAACCCGCCGTATTCGGCCGGTACGTTGCTGTCGTAGACCCTCACTTCTTCGAGCAGGTCGGCATCCAGGGCAATGCCGTGACTACGGCTGGGTGTACCCCTGGCATCGGCGATGGTGTTCCAGTCATGGCGGCCAGGGTCGATGTCATTGTTGATCCCCACGCCGTCGATCATGAAGCTGTTCTGATAGAACTCGGCGCCGTTGATGCTGATATCGGCAGGGTCGATTTCGCCGGGCGTGCTCGAGCTTTGCTGAGTGTTGCTGAATTGCACGCTGGGGTGCATCTGCAGCAGTGTGGTGATATCGCCGTTGGCGCCGGGAAAGGCTTCGATGGCTCGTCGATCCACCACCGTTTCGCCCATGAAGCTCTGGCTGGCTGCAGCGAGCACCACGGTATTGCCCAGCTCCAGCGCTTCCTGTTGGCTGGCCACCTGGAAGAAAGTCAGCACCTCCTGCTGATAGTTCCAGCCGATATTGCTGCCTTCCAGCAAACGCGACAGCGCCTGTTCGCTGCTTATCCGCCCGGTGATCGCCTTGCTGCGCAGGTGACCGACCAGCTGTTGATCGGCGCTGACCTGCAGGCCGCTCTGCTGGGCGAAGGCGATCAGGGCGTCGGCCAGGGGTTGGGCAGGAATGTCGAAGGCATGGTGTTGCTGCAGCAGTGCGCTTGAGGCGTGCTGCGCCATGGCCGTACCGACGCTGACCGGCAGGGCGCCGCACAGGCCGAGCAGGCCCAGGCTGATGGCTCTGCCCAGGGCCCTGGCAGGGATGAAGGGATTTGCGGGCAACCGCGACTGCTTGTTCATACCTTCCCCGAACGGGCCAGCGGCCCAATTGAAAGCTAATGCGAATCTGTATCGATTCGTGTTCGAGGCAATGACGTGTCGGCGTTGAAAATTTTCAGAGAAAGTCGAATTATTTTTTCGAGATCAGAAAAAGCCGCTCGAAAGCGGCTCAGGGTTCGCGGTCGACGACTCGCAGCCAGGCTGTCCAGGTGCTGACTCGCCCCTGATAGGGTTGGATGATGGCGCGCAGGGCGGCATCCGGGTTGCGCAGGTCGTAAACGCCGGTGATGCGCCTGTCGCCCAGTTCGACATCGCGTAACGCCAGCTTGCCCGGCAGATAGGGGCGCAATTCGTCGAGCACATCGGCAATGCGGGCGTCGCGCACCACCAGACGGCCTTGCTGCCAGGCGGCTATCCGGCTGACAGGGAGTGTGTCGCGAGTAACCTGGTCGCTGCCGCGCCACTGCAGCCGGTCGCCTGTGCGCAGCGCTTCGGCCAATGTCTGGTTGCCCTCGGCCACCCGCACCGAGCCATGCTGCACCGCGACGGTCAGTTGGCTGGGGCGCACGGCCACGTTGAACGCTGTGCCGGTCACGGTGATCTGCAGGTTGTCCGCATCGACCCTGAAGGGGCGGCTCTGGTCCGGGATTACTTGGAAGAACGCCTGGCCGCTGAGCAGGCGTACCTCACGGCGGCTGCCGTCGAACTCGACGCTGATCGCCGACTGGCTGTCGAGCTGCACGCGGCTGCCGTCGTCCAGCTCGATGCTGCGCTGCTGACCCAGGCCCGTACGGTAGTCGCTCTGGTAGCGGAGATAGGCGTCAGGGGCCATCCACAGCATGAAACAGGCGGCCAGCGAACCCGCCAGCAGGGCTGGCCAGCGCCGCCTGCGTGGGCGCTGCGAGCCTGGAGCTGAAACCGCCGCGGCAGCGATGCCGGCGGCCGGTATGCGGGGGCGTTCGGTGGGAGGCGGGGCTGCCGCTGCCGCGGTCGAGCCGGTCAGTTGCCAGACCCGCTCGGCCTTGCGGTAGGCCTCGACATGACGGGGGTCGATGGCCAGCCAGGCGGCCAGCTCGGTCCGCAGCGCGGCGTCCTCGGGGCGCTGCTGGATGCGCAGCAGCCAGTCCAGTGCGGTGTGGGTGAGGTTGCCGGTCATGGTCGTTGCGGATCGTCCTTAAAGGTGGGCAAGGGTCGCACACACGCGCCCCTGCGAGCAAAGGACGGCTCAGCGCCGCGGATTTTCAGCTCAGCCATTGGCCTGCTCCAGGCGATCGGCGCAATGACACAGCGCCTGGTGCACCAGTTGGTGCGCCAGGCCGACGGAAATATTCAAGGTGACGGCGATCTGCTGCAGGGTATGGCCTTCCAGGCGGTGCATGGCGAAGGCGCGCTGCACGCGAGGCGGCAGTTCAGCCAGGGCCGCGTTGACCAGGCGCAGCTCGGCGCTGGTGCTGGCCTGTTGCTCGGGCCCCGGCTTGTCGTCGGAGAGGGTTTCGAGCAGCTCGTCGCCATCGGGTTGGCGGCGCTCGGTCGCGTCCCGGCGGCTCAGGTCGAATGCCAGGTTGCGGACGATTCGGTAGAGATAGCCCACTGGCTGCTCGATCACCGCGTCGACGCTGTCGCGGCTGCTGAAGCGCAGCCAGGCTTCCTGCACCACGTCTTCGGCCTGGGCGCGGCAACTGAGCAGCGAGGCGGCGTAGTCCACCAGGGCGAGGCGGTGGAGGAGGTACAGGTCGAGTTTGGGATTGGTTGCTGGGGACACGATTGGCACTGCCGCAAGCCGTGCACAGCGGGCGTGCGACAGCGAGCGAGCATGTTAGCTTATCGTGAGAATTGTTATCAATAAGATCTGGGTGCGGCCAGCGCACCGTTCAGTGCCTCTTCGAGGCTGGCCTTGTAGCGCAGGTAATGCACTGCCGAGGGTTGCCTGTCGCCGAGTAGCGCGCAAAGGTCCAGGTCGGTGATATAGCAGGGATACGGCTGCTCCTCGCTGCGCTGGGCGAGGATATGCCGGGCCACGTTGGCGAACAGCTGCTCGCCGTGTTCGAGTTCGGAAAATTCCCGATGATTGCAGAACAGGCTGATGTAGGCGCGCGGGCCGGTGCCCGGCTCGACGATGGCCTGCACGTCATAGAACGGCAGGCTGAGTTCGCTCTGCGGCGGCGACCTGGGCTCCAGGCGTTGCGCGCGCAGCGGGGCGGCGGGCAGCAGTTGGTGGTAGAGAATTTCCAGGGGCTGTTGCGGCCCTTCCAGGGCCTGGGCGGCAGCGCGCCGGAACAGCAACGATTGCAGGAAGCGGTGCAGCGGCGTCAGCAGGCTGGTTTCGTTATGGAACGGCGCCTGGCTACGCCAGAGTGCACCGCATTCGTCCAGCACGCTGATCTGGGCCAGACCCTCCGTTTCGTGCAGGCGGTAGAACACCTGGATGCACGCCGGGCGTCCGGCTTCGAGGATCAGCGCCAGGTCGTCGCCCGCCAGCGCGTTGCGGTCCAGGCGCAGCGCGCTGTACTCGGCGCGATCCTGGGCAAGGTGTTCGAGCAGCGCAGGCCGATCCTGCAGCATGCTGTGCCGGACGTTGCCGGGTGACAGATCGAGCAGGTGATAGCGGCGGGCGATCTGCAGCAGGTAGCGCGGCCGCTCGCCGCTGTCGAGGCAGTCGATCAACTCGCCGAGCAGGCCCTCGACGCGCTCGACTATGGTCGCGGCGCGGTTGCGGCAATAGCAGAACACCCGCAGGTTGGCACGCTCACCGCGGGCGGGCAGGGCACTGAGTACATCGCTCAGGCAGTCAAGCAGGGCGGTGGGACCCTCGTAACGTTCGACCAGCAGCTCGTTCCAGCTGTTGAGGGTGATCCGGTCGAGGGTCAGTACCAGGTTGTCGCGCACGCCCGAGTAGCCCAGTGGGTCGGTGCGCTCACTGGTCATGTGCACGTTCATCTGGCTGTGCTGCTTGAGCGGGTCGCGGCCGACGTTGATCAGCAACAGCTCCTCGGCCGGCCGACGCGGTCGCGCCAGGGCGGCCTCGGTCACGGCTGGCAACGGCATGGGCAGGTTCTGGGCCAGGCAGCCGAGCAACTGGCTGAGTTCGAACTCGGCAAGATCGCTGTCGCCCGGATGCAGTGACAGGTGGGTGCCGCTGTCGATCACGCCGTTGCGGTGGCTCCAGGCGAGCAGCTCGATCAGGCTGCGGGCCTGGCGCAGGGGCGCGAAATCCTGCCATTCCTGTGGGCCCAGGCTGCCGTTGTAAAGCGCCCAGCGCTCGCCCTTGGGCGTCGGGTTATGCACCAGGGTCAGGGTGTCTTCGCCCAGATCCGGGGCGATGCCCGGGTTGATGAATTCCACCTTGCCGGCGCGGCGTTCGAAGGCGGCATACAGGCGTCGGCCCAATACGGCCAGGTCGCGGCTATCGGCGGCCACGCCATCGGCGCGATGGCGGGCGAACAGCGACAGAAAGCGGTAGCTGTAGTTGAGTTCGTTGACCAGCGCCTGGCGTTCGGCGACGACCTGGCGGACCTTCCACTGACTGCGGCTGTCGAGCAGGATCAGCTGGCGTTCGCCCCAGCCCCACTCGCCCGTCAGCCGCTCGAGCAGCAGGCGTTGCCAGCTCTTTTCACGGTGGCGCGGTGGTTTGCTGATCTTCTTGTTGACCTTCAGGTACAGGCAGCGCCTGACCAGCTCCAGGCGCTCGGTTTCGCCGCGCGCCTGCAGGTATTCCTCCAGGCGGCGGTAGATCAGCACATAGGGGTCCAGCTCGTCGAGGTCGAGCAGGCCGTCGTAGACCGCCTGCTTGAAGCGCAGCGACAGGCAGCGCACCTGGGGATGCTCGCTGGCATAGACCTCGGTGAGCAGCAACTTGAGCGCCGACTTGTAGGGTGATTCGATGCCCTTGAACAGCTGCCACATGCCGGCACCGAGAAATTCACCAGCCGGCACCTGGGCCAGGTGGCCAAAATCGAGCACGTCTTCGGCGCGGACGAAGCGTTTGCTCAGCAAGGTCTCGGTCACCTGGGCGTAGCGATGTTCGTCGCCGGCCGGCACCAGCCACCACAGCGGCATGCGCCCGCCCAGCCAGATCGCCGTGCGGTAGAACTCGTCGAGGAGCAGGAAATGCTGGGTGGTGCCGCAGTCGTCCGAGGTCAGCTGCGCTTCCCGCACGCCGCTGCGAAAGCGTTCGGGGTCGATCAGGAAGAAATGCGCCTCGGCACCCTGGCCGGCCGCCCAGCTCTGCAGCAGGTCGCATTTGCGTTGCAGCGTTTCGCGGGCGACCGCGTCGAGATCACTGGCGTGGCAGACCCACAGGTCCATGTCGCTCTGCTCGGCCTGGGCCAGGGTGCCCAGGCTGCCCATCAGAAACAGGCCATGAATGGGCATCGGCGCCTGGGCGCGAGCCGGCTTGTAGGCGAACGAGCGGGTCAGGCGCTGGGCTTCGGCCAGCAAGTCGGCCGCGGGTTCGAAGCCGGCCAGCCCGGCCGGCGCCTGCGCCGACACATAGCCGGGCAGCAGCGGATGATTGACGTGGAACAGCAGTGGCAGCAACGTCAGCACCCGCTGCTGGCGGGGCGACAGGGCCTGCATGGCGCGCTGCTGACGACCGTGGTTGATGCGCATGAAGCGCGCACGCAGCTGGGTCAGCACCTTGCGGTCGATGCCGTCATCGATGTCGGGGCGCAGGGGAAGGTGGCGCGTCATGCTCGGGCTCGGCCGGGTGATGAGCAAGCCTACAGGCGCGGCGTGCCTGCTCGCAATGACCGCCGGGAAGGGCCTGCCGCATCGGGCGGCAGGCAGCATCAGGCGTCAGCGTGCCTGGGCAGTGGTGAGGATGGTTTTCAGGCTTTGCGCGTGCTCGGCGGCTTCGTGGCCCAGGCGGGTCAGGTAGCCGCCATCGGGGAGGGTGATCAGGCCCTTGTCATGCAGACGCCCGGCAGCGGCGACGGCCGACGAGGCGGCATCGTGGTGGATTTTCAGACCCTCCTGACCATTGTCGAGGTTGAACAGCAAAAGAATTTCCAGTTCGGCGACCAGATCGGCATTAAAGACCATGGTGACTCCTGCCTGTTGTTGTCGTGTACGGCCTGGGCCGTGGGCGCGCGGGGCCATCCCGCAGACCCAGTGTAGTCAAGCAGGCGGCGGTTCGCCGAGGTCAGTCTTGCTCGGGCAGTGTTGGCAGGGCGCGCAGCAGCCGCTCGTAGTTCTCGGCATCGAAGGGGCGGTCTTCGCGCAGCATGGCGTCCACTTCGTGGGCCAGCGCCATGGCCATCATCTGCACGCTTTCCTCACGCCCGTGGCCGACCAGCGTCAGCTTGTTCAGCACCGCCTGCGCAAAGGCCGGCTCGCCGGATTCCAGCTGATTCTCGATGGCCTGCACCAGGGTGCTTTCGGTGAAGGTGTCGTCGTCGTGCTCGTCGGCAGTGCTCATGGGGCGCGGCTCCGTATTGGCTGAAATAAGCCGCAGTTTGACAGTTGCGCCTCGAGAATGGCCACATGGCAAATAATTCCTACAATATGGGAGTCTGTTTCGCATATTGAGAATTGCTGAAAAGCCGATTAGAGTCCATCGCCAGGAGAAACCCCATGTCCGAGAAAAACAACATTCAGGCACCCACGGGTGCCCAGGCGCTGTTCCGTGGCCTGGCCGTGATCGACGCCGTTGCCCAGGGCGCCAGCAGCCTGGTCGATATCGGCGCGACCATTGGCTGCACACGCAGCACCACCCATCGGCTTATTGCCGCACTGGTGCAGGCGGGTTATCTGCGTGCCATCGGCGGCAGCGCGGGTGGCTATCAACTGGGCCCCAGGCTTATCGAGCTCGGCTACAAGGCGCGTGCGCAGATGCCGCTTGCCAATGTCGCGCGGCCGCATCTGGAAGCACTGGCACGCCTGACACAGGACACCGTGCACCTGGGCGTGCGTGAGGACGGCGATGTGCTCTACATCGAGAAGCTGCCCAGTAGCCGCGGCCTGGAAATGCGCTCGCGGATCGGCCTGCGCATGCCGCTGGCGCTGACCGGCATCGGCAAATCACTGATGCTCGACCTGCCCGAGGCCCAGTGGCAGGCGCTCTACCAGCAGGGTCTGCAACGTCGAGCCGGACAGTCAGGCCTGCGCGAAGAATTCACCCCCTGGGACGATTTTCGCGCACTGATGAACGGCTATGCCGACGGCGGTTTCAGCTTCGATCTGGAAGAGAACGAGCTGGGCGTGCGCTGTGTCGCCGCCCCGGTGCGTGACGCCAGCGGGCAGATCGTCGCTGCGTTAAGCGTCGCCAGCGCCATCCCCTACATGCCTGAGGCGCGCCTGCATGAGTTGCGCCCAGAGGTGATCGCCTGCGCCGTGGCCATTTCCCGAGAACTGGGCTGGAGTGCCTCATGACCGAACGTCTCGTGCCGACGCTGATTGCCCTCGACTGGGGAACCTCATCGCTACGTGCCTACCTGCTCGGTGATGGCGGCCGGGTGCTGGCCATGCAGAGTCGGCCATGGGGCGTACAGCACACGCCAGATGGCGACTTCGCCCGCGCTTATGCAACGCTGGTCGGTGACTGGTACCGTCAATGGCCAGGGCTGCCTGCGCTGGCGTGCGGCATGATCGGCAGCCGTCAGGGCTGGCGTGAAGTGCCGTATGCACGCTGCCCGGCGACGGTGGACGACCTGGTCGACGGGCTGCTGGCGCTGGATACGCCCTGCGGCACGTTGCATCTGCTGCCGGGCGTGCTCGATGCCAGCGCCTTGCCCAACGTGATTCGCGGCGAAGAAACCCAGGTGTTCGGTGCCCTGCAGCTGGCCCCTGAACTGCGCGAAAACGCGCTGCTGGTGCTGCCCGGTACCCACAGCAAATGGGTCACGGTGCATGAGGGGGCGATCAGCCGCTTCACCACCCATATGACCGGCGAGCTGTTCGCGGTCCTGCGCGATCATTCGATTCTCGGCCGTCCGGCCCGCGAAGCGGGTAGCGAGCGCAGTGATGAAGCCTTTCACCGCGGCCTCGATGCGGCCCGTAGCAGCGCTGCTGAAGGCGTGTCCGGCCGTTTGTTCAGTACCCGCAGCCTGTTGCTTACCGAGCGCCTGACGGCCGGCGAAAGCCTGGATTATCTGTCTGGATTGCTGATCGGCGAGGAGCTGCGCAGCGTGCTTGCCAGCCTTGAAAACGCCGCCTGCCCGCCACTGGTACTGATTGGCGATGCCCACCTGTGTGACCGCTATCGCCTGGCCCTGGCGCGCTTTGGCGTCGCGTCCGTACGGACACTGGAGAATGCCGGTGTCGCTGGTCTCTGGTACCTGGCCTGCGCAGCCAGATTGATCACCGCAACGCCCATCCCCGTTTCGAGGAGTGCCCTGCATGTCTGACAGCTACCTGCAGCAATTGCCACTGATCGCCATTCTGCGTGGCGTCACGCCCCAAGAGATCGTGCCGGTCGGCCTGGCACTTTATGAGGCCGGCTTTCGGCTGATCGAGATTCCGCTGAACTCGCCACAACCGTTGCAGAGCATCAGCCTGCTGGCGGCCAGGTTGGGCGATAGGGCGCTGATCGGCGCCGGCACCGTACTGAGAATCGAGCAGGTCGAAGAGGTGGCGCAGGCCGGTGGACGGCTGATCGTGTCGCCCAACTGCAACCCCGACGTGATTCGTGCCACGCGTCGTGCCGGGCTGTTCAGCTCGCCCGGCGTGGCAACGCCGAGTGAGGGGTTTGCGGCGCTGGACGCCGGCGCCCAGGTGCTCAAATTGTTTCCCGCCGAGCAATTCAACCCCTCGATCGTCAAGGCCTGGCGCGCGGTGTTCTCGCGGGATATCGCCCTGCTGCCGGTGGGGGGCATCACCTCTGACGTTATGGCGGCCTATGTAGCCGCTGGTGCCAGCGGCTTTGGTCTCGGTTCGGCACTGTATAAACCAGGCATGAGCGCCGCTGAAGTGGGCGAGAACGGCAAGGCCTTCGTGGCAGCCTGGAGGGCCACGCAACACTGAGATTCGCTGCACCCGACCACCATGACAGCCGTACCCGACAATAATAAAAGGAGAGCTCGTTATGCTCGTTAACCATGCACCTCGCACTTCCCCGCTCGGCAAGCTACTGAGCCGTGCCGGCTGTAAGCTGGCCGCACTGAGCCTCGCCTTGGGCCTGGCCATGCCGGCAATGGCCGCCGAATGGCCGAGCCGCCCCGTCAGCATCATCGTGCCGGCTGGTGCGGGCGGTGGCTCGGACGGCACCGCGCGCATCCTGTCCAAGTACCTCAAGCAGGAGCTGGGGCAGCAGTTCAATGTCATCAACCTGGGGCAGGGCGGCGGCGTGGTCGGCATCCAGCGGATCATCAGCGCGAAGGCTGACGGTTACACCCTGGGCATCCTGTTCAACTACGCGCACTACAAGGAAATGGGCCAGGCCGACTTCAAGGCGAGCGACTTCACGCCTATAGGCCAGTACAACTTCGACCTCGCCGGTTTCCAGGTCAATACCGACTCGCCCTTTACCAGCCTGCGGCAGGCGCTCGATGCGCTGAAGGCCGACCCTGGCAAATACACCATTGCCTGTGCCGGCGGTTGCGGCGGTTCCTGGCCGATGGCGGTGGCCGGCCTGCTGGATGCCTGGCAGGTCGACCTGCAGAAGGTGCGCATGATTCCCGGCCAGGGCGCCGCTGCGGCGATGCAGGACCTGGCTGCCGGTGGTGTCGACTTCGTGCCCTGCTCGCTGCCCGAGGCCGATGCGCTGCTGCGCTCGAACAAGGTTCGCAGCCTGGCGGTATTCGGTTCCGAACGCCAGGCCGCCTACCCGGACGTGCCGACCCTCAAGGAGGAAACCGGTCTGGATCTGGAGCTGGGCTCGTTCCGTGCGCTGGTGGCACCTGCTGGCCTGCCGGATGACATCAAGGTCAAGCTCGAAGCGACCCTGGAGAAGATCTACAACGACCCCGAGTGGCGCAAGGAAATGGAAGCCCGCGGCTTCCGTCCGCAGTGGCGCAACGCCGAGGCCTTCGGTGAGTACCTGGAGCAGCACACCCGTGACGTCCAGGCGCTGATCGGCAAGCTCAACCCGTAAATCGTTGCGGTGCCATGCCTGCCTATCCGGCGGCGCGGCACCCGGCTGCTCGCCAGGAGCGCACACCATGAAATTCAGCGACATCGCCCTCGGGGTGCTCTTCACCCTGCTCGGGCTGGGTATTCTGCTGCACGGCCAGCAGATGAAAACTTCACCGTTCTTCCAGTACGGTGCCGGCTTTTTTCCGTCGATCATCGGCAGCCTGCTGGCGGTTTGCGGGGTGATTCTGCTGATCAAGGGCGTGCGTGTGGCGCTGGTTCAGCAGGGCAGCGGTTTCTGGCTGGCGCAGGCCGGCCCCTGGCTGCGCGACCGTGAGCGGCTGAGCAACATCGTGCTGGTGCCGCTGCTGGTGGTGGTGTTCATCGCCACCATCGAAAGTGTCGGCTTCCCGCTCTGCAGCGTGGTGCTGGTTGGCGTGTTGTGCCAGCGCTTCAGCGGCCGGCCGTTGATGTCCTGGATGACGGCGGTATGGGTCACCCTGTTTCTCTACCTGTTCTTCCAGCAGGTGATGAGCGTGCAACTGCCTATGGGCGTTCTTACCGATTACCTGGGGGGTTGAGTGTGGACACGATAATCAACGCTTTCGGCATGGTGATGACGTTCGAAGTACTGGCCGTGATGGTGATCGCTGCCATCTACGGGCTGTTTGTCGGTGCCATCCCCGGCCTCACCGCGACCATGGCGATCGCGCTGATGGTGCCGGTGACCTTCTTCATGGATCCGGTGCCGGCCATTTCCGCGATCGTCACCATGGCCGCGATGGCGATTTTTTCCGGTGACCTGCCCGCGGTGTATATGCGCATGCCCGGTACGCCCGCTTCGGCGGCCTACACCGAACCATGCTATGGCCTGGCGCAACGTGGCCTGGGTGAGTATGCCCTGAGTATGAGCGCGATCAGCTCGGCCATCGGCGGCAGTATCGGCGTATTGGCGCTGATTCTGTTCGCGCCGTTCCTGGCCGAGTTCGCCCTCAACTTCAGCTCGTTCGAATACTTCTGGCTGGCCTGCATGGGGCTGACCGCCGCCATCGCGGTCTCCGACAGCTCGCCGGTCAAAGGCGCGATTTCGCTGCTGCTGGGATTGCTGGTGGCCAGCGTCGGGCTGGATCCGGTGTCGGGCGAGGCGCGCTTCACGTTTGGCAATGCCGACCTGCTCGGCGGCCTGGGCTTCATCCCGGTGATCATCGGCCTGTTTGCCGTGGCGGAAATCTTGCGTTTCTGCACCCGCAACAGCCGTGCCGGTAATTCCCGGCAGGCCGCGCTGGTGGCGCAGAAGCCCATGCTGCTGCAAGCGCTGCGCGACATCTTCAAGTACAAGGCGGGTGTGGGCCAGGGCTCGTTCGTCGGTGTGCTGGTCGGCATCCTGCCGGGGGCGGGCGCCGATGTGGCTGCGTACATATCCTACGCCATGTCCAAGCGCGCCGCCGCCAGGCGCACCACGCCGGATGAGGTCAACATGGCCAAGATCGTTCCGGCCACCGCCGCCAACAATGCGGCAGTGGGTGGCAGCTTCATCCCGGCCACGGTGTTCGGCATTCCCGGTGATTCGCTGACCGCCATCGTCATCGGCGTGCTGTTCATGAAGGGGCTGAATCCGGGGCCGACGATCTTCACCGAGAACGCCGACATGATCAACGCGGTGTTTCTGGCCTTCCTGCTCGCCAACATCCTGCTGATCCCTTTCGGCTTTCTCGCCATCAAGCTGTTCAAGCGCGTGCTGCAGGTGCCCCAGAGCATCCTCATGCCGGTGATCCTGGCGTTCTCCATCGTCGGCGCCTTCGCGGTGGAAAACACCCTGTTCGCCATCGTCACCATCCTTGCCTTCGGCATCGTCGGCTTCCTGATGGAAGAGAACGGCTTTCCGTTGGCGCCGATGATTCTCGGCATCGTCCTCGGGCCGATGCTCGAGGAAACCTTCATCACTTCGATGATGCGCGCCCAGGGTGACCTGATGGTGTTCTTGGAACGCCCGGTTTCCCTGGCGCTGGCGATCATCACACTGTCGCTGTGGATGCTGCCGCTGCTACTGCGTGTGCTCAAGCGCCGCGCCGGCATTACTGCGCCACCTCCTGCTCACCCTAAAGAGGAATGTTCCCAATGACCTTCGATGACCTGCGCGGCAAGCGCGTGCTGATCACCGGCTCCACCCTGGGTATCGGCCTGGCGACTGCCCGTGCCTTCGCCAAGCTTGGCGCCAACGTCGGCATCACCGCGCGCAACACGCCGGCCCATCTCGATGCGCTGCTCGCAGAGCTGTCGGGCGATGGTGGCCAGGCGGCGTTCTTCGCCGGCGATCTCGGCAAGACCGAGGCCTGTGTGGCCACCGTCGCGGCGTTCGTCGAGCGTTTCGGCGGTATCGACGTGCTGATCAACAACGCAGGTGCGCTCCTGGAGCGCCGTGGCCTGGAGAGCATCGACGATGACTTCTTCGACGCCATGACCGACGTCAACCTGCGCTCGGCGCTGATGGTCACCCGGGAGGCTATTCCTTATCTGCGCGCCTCGGCCAAGGCCAGCGGGCAGAGTGCAGCGGTGATCACCACCGGCTCGATCGCCGCGCATGGTGGCGGAGGTCCAGGCGCCAGCCTGTATGCAGCGGCCAAGGCCTGGCTGCACAACATCCAGCGTAACTGGGTGCGTGAATTCACCCCGGCCAATATCCGCTTCAACATCGTCTCCCCGGGCACCGTCGACACCGCCTTCCATGCCGACAAGGACGACGCGGCCCGTGCTGCGGTCAGCACCACGATTCCCATGGGCCGTTTCGGCACGCCGGAAGAGATGGCGCCGTCGTACCTGTTTCTTGCCTCGCACGCCTGCAGTGGCTACATCACCGGCCAGGTGCTCGACGTCAACGGCGGGCAGGCAATGCCATGAGTACGCCTGCCGAGTTCGCGCCTGGCGTGCTGGGCTACGGTGCACCTATCGGGTTGCAGCTGGCGCGCCATATCGCGGCGGCCGCTGAGCGTGAGGCGCTGACCCATGGCTGGCCGATGGTGATCGCCGTGGCCGACAGCGGCGGCAATCTGGTGCTGCTGCACAAGCTCGATGAGGCGGCGCTGGGCAGTGTCGAGGTGGCGATCAGGAAAGCGTCCACCGCGGCGCAGTTCAAGCGCTCCACCAAGGGTTTCGAAGAAACCCTGGCCACCGGCGGCGCAGCACTGCGGCTGCTGTCGATGCACAATGCCATTTTGCTGGAAGGCGGCGTGCCGCTGGTGCACGACGGCAAGGTCATCGGCGCTATCGGGGTGTCGGGCATGCACCCGACGCAGGACGGAAAGGTGGCGTTGGCGGGAGCCGCTGCGCTGGCGTGATTGCAGCGCCCGCGCACCCAGGTGCGCGGGTACTTGCGTCTCAGGGGCGGTTGGCGATCTTCTGCAGGTTCTCGTGAATCTTGAACAGCACGATCATCAGCTCGCAGCCGATACGGGCGCCGATGACGCCGCCGACCAGGGTGCCCAGGCCGCCGAGGAAACTGCCGTAGGCGCCGAACATCATCGTCAGGCTGCTCACCGCCACGCTGAGCAGCATCAGCCAGTAGACGAAGGTGATGATTTTCGGGGTGAGCATCGCGTCGAAGAAGAACAGGTTCTTCATGGGGTTAACTCCAGTCCATGGGTTGGCGAATGCCCGGCCGCTTGCACCCGCCGGGCGCAACCCGTAGCTCGGGCGGGGCGCAGGGTAGCAGTCCCCAGGGGCTGCGGCCAGTTGTCCGAAATGCCACTGGCGGGGCCTGGCGAATGCCGCTAGCGTGTTGTCCTGACCGAGCCCGGTCTGCCTACCAGAGGAAAGGTATCCATGCTCAGACTCCATGGTTTCGCTGTCAGCAACTACTACAACATGGTCAAGCTCGCTCTCCTGGAAAAGGGCCTGCCGTTCGAGGAGGTGCAGGTCTTCGCCTCTCGCGACGCGGCCTTCCTGGCGATCAGCCCGCGCGGCAAGGTGCCGGTGCTGCAATGCGCGCACGGCTACATCAGCGAGACCTCGGCCATTCTCGAATACCTCGAGGCGCTGGGCCAGGGCCCGGCGCTGCTACCCAAGGGCGCCTACGAGCAGGCGCGGGTGCGTGAACTGGCCAAGCACATCGAGCTGTACATCGAGCTGCCGGCCCGCGCCTGCTACGCCCAGGCATTCTTCGGCCTGCAGGTCGACCCGGTGATCCAGGCCAAGAGCCGTGAAGAACTGTTGGCCGGTATCGACGCGCTCAAGCGCCTCGCCAGGTTCTCGCCCTATGTGGCGGGCGACAGCCTGAGCCTGGCCGACCTGTATTTCCTGTACAGCCTCGACCTTGCCGCCGCGGTGGCCCACAAGCTGTTCGCCATCGACCTGCTGGGCGATTTCCCCAAGGCCAGGGCACTGCTCGAACGCTTTGCCGAGAACCCCAACGTGCAGCGCATCGCGGCGGACAAGGACGCGCTGATGGGGCCATTCCTGGCCCACATGAAAGCCCGTTTCGGCGGCTGATCAGCCGGCGGCGAAGCTCGTCAGGGCTTCGCCGGTCAGGCGATAGCCGATCCATTCGTTCTGCGGCTTGGCACCGATGGAATCGTAGAACTCGATGGCCGGCGTGTTCCAGTCCAGCACCGACCACTCGAAACGACCGCAACCGCGCGCCACCGCCAGCTTGGCCAGGTGGCGCAGCAGCGCCTTGCCGGCACCGACACCGCGCTGCTCAGGGGTGACGTAGAGGTCTTCCAGGTACAGGCCGTGCTTGCCCAGCCAGGTCGAGTAGTTGAAGAAATACACGGCGTAGCCGATCGGCTTGCCGTTCAGTTCGCAGATCAGGCCGTGGGCGGTGCTGCCCTCGCCGAAAAGGCTGGTTTCGATGCCGGCGACATTGGTCTTCACCTCGTGCTCGGCCTTCTCGTAGATGGCCAGGTCGGTGATGAAGCGCAGGATCAGGGCGGCATCTTCGCGCACGGCAGGGCGAATGGTGAGGGGCATGGGATCTCTCATTGAGGTTTCAGCTATAGGTGATGTTCAGCCAGGCCAATGGCAAGCCCACGAGGCAAAAGAAGCCGAACGCGGCGACCCAGGACGTACGTGAGCCCATTGGATCGTCCACGCGCAGTGGCAGGGCTGGGTAGCGGCCCAGTGTCAACAGGCGCAGGGCTAGCCAGCCGGTGATGTACAGGATGTAGCCGACTATGCCCTCAAGTACCCACTCGGCGAGTAGCGCCAAGCCACGCAGCAATAATTCAGGCATGGGAACTCCTTTCCCGTTTCTCGCCGAGGCATGCTTAGCGGCTCGCCAGCAGCTCCCGGCCGCGTGCCACCGCCGCACGCACCTGAGCCGGTGCGGTGCCGCCAATGTGGTCGCGGGCATTCACCGAGCCTTCCAGGGTCAGCACAGTGAATACGTCCTGCTCGATCTGGTCGCTGAACTGGCGCAGCTCGTCCAGGCTCATCTCGGCCAGGTCCTTGCCGCTGTCGACGCCGTATTTCACCGCGTGGCCGACGATCTCGTGGCAGTCGCGGAACGGCAGGCCCTTGCGCACCAGGTAATCGGCCAGGTCCGTGGCGGTGGAGAAGCCGCGTAGCGCCGCTTCACGCATGATGGTGTGCTTGGGCTTGATCGCCGGGATCATGTCGGCGAAGGCACGCAGCGAATCGCGCAGGGTGTCGGCGGCGTCGAACAGCGGTTCCTTGTCTTCCTGGTTGTCCTTGTTGTAGGCCAGCGGCTGGCCTTTCATCAGGGTCAGCAGGCCGGTCAGGGCGCCGAACACGCGGCCGGTCTTGCCGCGCACCAGCTCGGGCACGTCAGGGTTCTTCTTCTGCGGCATGATCGAGCTGCCGGTGCAGAAGCGATCGGGCAGGTCGATGAACTGGAACTGGGCACTGGTCCACAGCACCAGTTCTTCGGAGAAGCGCGACAGGTGCATCATCGCCAGGGAGGCGGCAGCGCAGAATTCGATGGCGAAGTCGCGATCCGACACGCCGTCCAGGGAGTTGCCGCCCACCGCATCGAAGCCCAGCAGCTCGGCAGTGATTTCACGCTGAATCGGGTAGGTGGTGCCGGCCAGCGCGGCGCTGCCCAGGGGCATGCGGTTGGTGCGCTTGCGGCAGTCGACCAGGCGCTCGTGGTCGCGGCTGAGCATCTCGAACCAAGCCAGCAGGTGATGGCCGAAGGTCACCGGCTGGGCGGTCTGCAGGTGGGTGAAGCCGGGCATGATGGTCGCGGCTTCACGCTCGGCCTGTTCCAGCAGGCCCTGCTGCAGGCGGGTGATCTCGGCGAGGATCAGGTCGATCTCGTCACGCAGCCACAGGCGGATGTCGGTGGCCACCTGATCGTTGCGCGAGCGGCCGGTGTGCAGCTTCTTGCCGGTCACGCCGATGCGGTCGGTCAGGCGCGCCTCGATGTTCATGTGCACGTCTTCGAGGTCGACGCGCCAGTCGAAGGTACCGGCTTCGATCTCGCCCTGGATCTGCGTGAGGCCATCGATGATCGCGTCGCGCTCGGCATCGGTGAGCACACCGACCGTGGCCAACATGCTGGCATGGGCGATGGAGCCCATGATGTCGTGGCGGTACAGGCGCTTGTCGAATTCCACCGAGGCAGTGAAGCGGGCGACGAAGGCGTCGACGGGCTCGCTGAAGCGGCCGCCCCAGGACTGGTTGGTTTTCTCTTGGCTCATGAATATGACTCGGCTGTAGGCGTATTCGGACGGATCGAGGCGGCCCGTCATGGCGGAAAAAGTGTGCCGATGATAACAGACCCTGCACCCGGCGCAGCGGCCGGTGCGAGTGTCGCCTGGGTCACAGTTTCACCCCTTCGCCATGGGTTTACGCGGCTTATTTCGCTCGCCTGCCGTGACCTCTCTTGCCGGTTGTGCAGCGCCCGCCGAAACTGCAGCGATGAACGATAAACGCATGACCTCGACCCCCCAGGCGCCGAACGATTTCTTCGTGCCCGAACTGTGCCAGCCCGAAGCGCTGCTCAGCACCGTGCTGCTCGCCGAGTTGCTGGTGCTGGTGCTGGTGCTCGCCGAGCCGATGCTGCCCGGTTTCGACTGGGTGCGTCTGGCGCTGACCTCGTTGTTCGTGCAGTGGATCGTGTTGTTGTCCTCGGCGCTGCTGTGCCGCCTCAGGCCGCTGCTCGCGCGGCTGCCGGCAATGTGGGCGGGGGCGGCCTGCTGCGCCCTGGTGGTGGGGCTGACACTGGGCTGTACGGCAGTGGCCGACTACTACGACCTTGGCGGCCCGCTGCCCCATGAGGGTGAGGTCAATCTGTACCTGCGCCATGCGCTGATCAGCCTGATCATGTCGGCGCTGCTGCTGCGCTATTTCTATCTGCAGAGCCAGTGGCGGCGTCAGGAGCAGGCCGAGCTGCGCGCACGCATCGAATCACTGCAGGCGCGTATCCGCCCGCACTTCCTGTTCAACAGTTTGAACAGCATCGCGAGCCTGGTTGTCACAGATTCTGCCAGGGCGGAACAGGCGGTGCTGGATCTCTCCGACCTGTTCCGGGCAAGCCTGGCCAAGCCCGGTAGCCTCGTCAGTTGGAGCGAGGAACTGGAACTGGCACGGCGGTACCTGTCGATCGAGCAATACCGGCTTGGCGAACGGCTTCAATTGCAGTGGGACGTCGACGATGTACCCGCTGACCTGCCGATACCCCAGCTGACCCTGCAGCCTTTGCTGGAGAACGCTCTGATCTACGGTATCCAGCCACGTATCGAGGGGGGACTGGTGCAGATATCAGCCACATACAACGATGGAATCTTCCATCTCAGCGTCTCCAATCCCTTTGATGAGGGCGGCGCACCCATGGCCTCGCGCGGCACGCACCAGGCATTGGCCAACATCGATGCACGGCTTGCGGCACTTTTCGGTTCGCAGGCCAATCTCAGTGTGGAGCGCCGCGATGGCCTTCACTACACCCGTCTACGCTACCCATGTGCAAGACCCATGCAGGAAGCCAGATCATTATGAATGTCTTGATCGTTGATGACGAACCCCTTGCCCGTGAGCGCCTGAGCCGAATGGTGGCCGCGCTGGACGGCTATCGTGTGGTCGAGCCCTCTGCGAGCAATGGTGAAGAGGCGTTGGCGCTCGTCGAGAGCCTCAAGCCCGATGTCGTGCTACTCGACATCCGCATGCCCGGCCTCGATGGCCTGCAGGCCGCTGCCAAGCTGTGCGAGCGCGAGGCGCCGCCGGCGGTGATCTTCTGCACCGCCCATGACGAGTTCGCGGTGGAGGCATTCCAGGTCAGCGCGGTGGGCTATCTGGTCAAGCCCGTGCGCCCCGAGCACCTCGAGGACGCGCTGAAGAAAGCCGAGCGCCTCAATCGCGTACAGCTGGCGGCGCTCACCCGCCCGGCAGCGGAAAGTGGCGTTGGCCCGCGCAGTCATATCAGTGCGCGTACTCGCAAGGGCATCGAGCTGATTCCCCTGGATGACGTGATCTATTTCATCGCCGATCATAAATACGTCACCTTGCGCCATGAGGGAGGCGAGGTGCTGCTCGACGAGCCGCTCAAGGCCCTCGAAGACGAATTCGGTGATCGCTTCGTGCGTATCCACCGCAACGCCCTGGTGGCGCGCGAGCGCATCGAGCGCCTGCAGCGCACCTCGCTGGGCCATTTCCAGCTCTACCTCAAGGGCCTCAATGGTGATGCGCTGGTGGTCAGCCGCCGCCATGTCGCGGGTGTACGCAAACTGATGAGCCAGATCTAGGGTCTGTTGCCGTTTCACGCACGGCCCTACGGGTGGGGCCGCCTAGGTTGTGCGGGAAATCTCGCCATGCGTCGTTGGAGGACTTGGCAAGGGAACACGCGGACGGCTAGTCCATTCCTTGCGCCCTCCGCCTAGCGGATCGCCGCCCGGCCTGGCGAGATTTCTCGCGACAACGCGGCTCGCGTTGAAGCGGCAACAGCGGCAACAGACCCTAGCCAAGCCGCTGCAGCGTCGCGGGCAGTAGGGCGAAGGGTCGCAGCCGGCTTCGGGCCGGCGCCCCGTGAGCCTGTTATCATCCGCGGCAACTGGTTTTCTGGAACGTGCAAATGCCCCGCGAAATTCGCATCGCCACCCGCAAGAGTGCCCTGGCCCTGTGGCAGGCCGAACACGTCAAGGCTCGCCTCGAGACAGCCCACCCGGGTCTGCAGGTGAGCCTGGTACCTATGGTCAGCAAGGGCGACAAGCTGCTCGATGCACCCTTGGCCAAGATCGGCGGCAAGGGCTTGTTCGTCAAGGAGCTGGAAACCGCCCTGCTTGAAGACCAGGCCGACATCGCCGTGCATTCGATGAAAGACGTGCCGATGGATTTCCCGGAAGGTCTTGGCCTGTTCTGCATCTGCGAGCGTGAAGACCCGCGTGATGCCTTCGTCGCCAATACCTATGACAGCCTCGACGCGTTGCCGGCCGGCAGCGTGGTCGGCACCTCCAGCCTGCGTCGCCAGGCTCAACTGCTGGCCCGCCGTCCCGACCTGAAAATCCATTTCCTGCGTGGCAACGTCAACACCCGTCTGGCCAAGCTGGATGCCGGTGAGTACGACGCCATCATCCTGGCTGCCGCGGGGCTGATTCGCCTCGGCTTCGAAGCGCGCATCCGCGCCTCCATCACCGTCGAGCACAGCCTGCCGGCGGGCGGGCAGGGCGCGGTGGGCATCGAATGCCGGGTTGCCGATACCGAGTTGCAGCAGCTGCTGGCGCCGCTCAACCACATCGAGACGGCGTTGCGCGTGACCGCCGAGCGCGCCATGAACAAACGCCTCAACGGCGGCTGCCAGGTGCCCATCGCCAGCTACGCCATTCTCGAAGGCGAGCAGCTGTGGCTGCGTGGCCTGGTCGGTGAGCCCGATGGCAGCCGCCTGCTGCTCGCCGAACAGCGCGGCTCGGCTGCGGACGCCGAGCGCCTTGGCATGGAGGTCGCCGAAGCGCTGCTGGCCCAGGGCGCCGGCGACATTCTCAACGCCATCTACGGCGAGGCGGCTGGCGAGTGAGCTCCTGGCGCTTGCTGCTGACGCGCCCGGAGCAGGAGTGCCAGGCGCTGGCCCAATCGCTCGCCGGCGAAGGTATCCATGGCGCCTGCCTGCCCCTGCTGGGTATCGAGCAACTGCCGGAAACGCCCCGGCACAGCGCCACCATCTGCGAGCTGCACCGCTACACGGCTGTGATCGTGGTGAGCAAGCCCGCCGCCCGCTTCGGGCTCGCGTTGCTGGATCGCTACTGGCCGCAGCCGCTTGCCGATCAGCCCTGGTTCAGTGTCGGTGCCGGCACTGGGCAGATGCTCGTCGACTATGGCCTGAGGGTGTTCTGGCCGAGCGCCGGCGACGACAGCGAAGCCCTGCTGGCGCTGCCCGAGTTGCAGGCGGCGCTCAAGGACGCGATGTTTCCCCGGGTGCTGATCATTCGCGGCGAGGATGGCCGCACCCTGCTGGCCGAGCGCTTGCAGGCGCAAGGCGTCGAGGTGGACTATCTGCCGGTCTACCGCCGTGTGCTGCCAGCCTACCCCGCCGGTACGCTGCAGCGGCTGATACAGGTGGAACGCTTGAATGGGCTGGTGGTCAGCAGTGGGCAGGGCCTGACGCATCTGCAGCAACTGGCGGCGGATGACTGGCCCACGCTGGCGCAGCTACCCTTGTTCGTGCCCAGCCCGCGCGTCGCCGAAATGGCTCGCGCGCGCGGCGCGGTTGATGTTGTGGATTGCCGTGGTGCCGACACCGCGGCGTTGTTGGCGGCCTTGCGTGCGCAGGCTTCGCCCGACTCTTGAAGCAAAGGATGGATACGTGAGCGAAGCGACTCCCCCAACGAGCAGGATCGGCCTGTGCAGACCGCCCCCGAATCGTCCCCAACCGTTGCCGAGGCCAAGCCGGCGGCACGCGGTTCGGCGATTGCCGCCGTGGCCCTGTTGGTCGGCGCCGTCGGTGTCGGCGTCGGCGGTTGGAGTGCCTGGCAATTGCACACCCTGCAAGGCGAGGCACAGCAACAGTCCGGCCAGCTCGAGCAGGCCCGCAGCCAGACCCAGGCATTGGCGCAGCGCACCGAGAGCCTCAATGGTCGCTTCGAGCAATTGCCCAGCGTGGAGGAACTCGAGGAGCGTCGCCAACTGGTGGCGCAACTGCAGGGTGACCAGCAATTGCTCAATCGCCGCCTGGAAACCGTGCTGGGTGCCAGCCGCCAGGACTGGCGACTGGCCGAGGCCGAGCACCTGCTGCGCCTGGCCAGCCTGCGCCTGTCGGCGTTGCAGGACATCAACAGCGCCACCGCGTTGGTCCAGGCGGCCGACGAGATCCTGCGTGACCAGGATGACCCGGCGGCCTTCGCTGCCCGCGAGCAACTGGCCAAGAGCCTGGAGGCGTTGCGCGCCACCGACAACCCCGATCGCACCGGGCTGTTCCTGCAGCTCGGCGCGCTGCGCGAGCAGGCCTCGCAACTCAATTCGCTGAACCCCAAGTTCGTCGCCGACGGTGGTGTGCTCGGCGAGCTGGCGGCCGAAAGCGAACCCGGCACCTGGTGGGGCAAGGCGCTGCACAAGCTCTCGCTGTATTTTCGCCTCGATTTCGATGCCGATCGGAACGTGCGCCCGCTACTGGCCGGGCAGAGCCTGACGCAGGTGCGCCTGGCCCTGAGCCTGGCGCTCGAGCAGGCCCAATGGGCGGCGCTGCATGGCCAGACCCAGGTCTATCGGCAGGCACTGCAACAGGCCGCCGAGGTACTGGATGCCAACTTCAACCGTGACAACCCGGACAGCCGCGCCCTGCGCACCCGCGTTAGCGAGCTGGTCGAGCAACCCATCGAGATCAAGGCGCCCGAGCTCAGCGAATCGCTCAACGCCGTGCAGGCCTATATCGAGCACAAGCAGTCGGCGCGTGAGCGCCTCAAGGATGCCCCCGGCGAGGATAGCGGGGAGGAGCGCCCATGAAGCGCGTGTACCTGCTGTCGCTCACCGTGCTGGTGATCGGCGGGCTGGCGCTGCTGGGCCTGGCCATCTCCGAACATCAGGGCTACGTGCTGTTCGCCTACAAGGGGTTTCGCTACGAGTCGACCTTGTGGGCCTTCGTGCTGCTGATCGTCGCGATCGTCCTGGCGTTATGGCTGCTGCGGGTTTTGCTTCGAGCTGTGCTGGTGTCGGTCGGGCTGATCAACCCCTGGTCGCGACTGCACCGCGAGCGCCGGGTGCGCAGCGCCTCCGAGCACGGCTTTCAGGAGCTGATCGAAGGCCGCTGGAGCAAGGCGCAGACGCACCTGAGCCGCATCGCGCGCAACGAACCGCGCCCCCTGATCCACTACCTGGGCGCTGCCCGAGCGGCCCACAACCTCGAGCATTACGAACAAAGCGACGCCCTGCTCGAGGAGGCGCTGCAGCGCCAGCCCAATGCCGAACTGGCGATCGCCCTGACCCACGCCGAGCTGCAACTGGCGCGTGGTGAAGTCGACAACGCCCAGGAAACCCTGCAGGTGATGCACGAGCGTCATCCGCACAACCCGCAGGTGCTGCGCCAACTGCAGCAGCTCTACACGACCCGGGGCGACTGGCAGGCAGTACTCAAGCTGCTGCCGGTATTGCGCAAGGAAAAGGCCATGGCGCCTGCCGAGCTGATGGCGCTGGAGCGCCGCGCCTGGCGTGAATACCTGCTCGGTCTGGATTTCAACGAGGCGGGCGATGGCGCGTTGCCGTCCTTGGCCCAGGCCTGGGAACGCCTGTCGCCCAGCTTGCGTGGCGAGCCCGAGTTGCTGGCGGTGTACGCCGATCGCCTGCGTGCCCTCGGCGCCGAGCCGGGTGCCGAGGAGCTGCTCTACAAGGCCTTGAACCGGGAGTATGACAGCCGCCTGGCACGCCTATACGGATTGCTGCGTGGCCGTGATTCGGCCAGGCAACTGCAGGCTGCCGAAGGCTGGCTCAAGCAACATCCCGATGATGCCGGTTTGCTGCTCACCCTGGGGCGGCTGAGCCTGCATAATCAGCTGTGGGGCAAGGCCCGTGATTACTTCGAGGCCAGCCTGACGCTCGAACGCCACCCCGAGACCTGTGCCGAGCTGGCGCGCCTGCTGGCGCAGCTGGGGGAAGTGGAACGCAGTAACCGTTTGTTTCAGGAAGGCCTGGGGCTGCTCGACCGCCGCCTGAGTGGTCAGGGCGTGAGCGTGCCGCCCGTATCCACCGCCGCTGAGCCCCAGCGTACGTCACTTCAGGGCTGACCTGGGGCCGTGCGCGTCGGCCAGGCCGGCGCCGCTTCGGTCCCCCTTGAAGGGCAATCGAAGCGGGCATAACCTGAGACGAAATGAGAGGTCGGACTGCGCCCAGAATCATGCTAGTGTCCGGACTCGGCTGCACGTTCAAGGATCGACTCGTGGTGCGTTGCCGTCGCTGCCTGCCATGGCCCGCAGTGATTTTCGGCCAGTGGAATGGTGCCAGGTGGCCAGCCAACTTCCGATTCGTGGCGAAGACAGGTTGAACGACGGTCTGAGCCGCGATGCCTACAGGACTTACTCATAAGGGAGCGGATCACCATGCTCGAAAGTTGCCAGAATGCGCAGGAGCGGTGGGGCGGCGTACACCTGATGATCGATCGCTGGCTGCAGGAACGTGCCGAACTGATCAAGGCCTACGTGGCCATCGATGACGTCAGCGACAAGGCGGTGATGCAGCGATTCTGCGAATACCTCGTCGACTACGTTTCCGCCGGCCATTTCGAGATCTACCAGCAGCTCACCGAAGAAGCCCGGGCGTTTGGTGATCAGCGCGGCCTGGAACTGGCCAAGCAGATCTACCCGCGTATCGAGGTGATCACCGAAGCGGCCCTGGCCTTCAATGACCGTTGCGATGACGGCGATTGTGGCGATGTCGACTCGGTGAGCGGTGAGCTCAAGCGCCTGGGCAACATGCTCCACGAGCGCTTCGAACTCGAGGACTGCCTGATCGAAGTCCTGCACACCGCCCACAAGCAGCAGGCCACCGCCGCCGCCGTATGAGCCACGACGCCGCGATCATTCGCGGCGTCGTCGTTTCAGGCCCTCGCGAGGCATTCGCCGGTGCTTGCAAAGTGCCTCTGGCGGGCGCAAATTTCACCCACCCATGTATGGCTTTATCCCATCCGCCTGGAGGCGCGTCATGCCGGCCACAAAGAACGTGAAGAAGAAATCGGTCACCACCCCTTTGCATCTGCTGCAGCAACTCTCCGCAAGCTTGCTCGAGCACCTCGAGAACGCCTGCTCGCAAGCGCTGGTAGATGCCGAGAAGATTCTCGCCAAACTGGAAAAGCAGCGCGGTAGCGCGCAGGAAAACCTGCACAAGGCGCGCGGCAAGCTGCAGTCGGCAGTGGCCGACGGCAAGGCCAGGGCGCAGGCCAAGGCCAAAGCTGCGGTGGACGAGCTGGAGGGCGTGCTCGATGCGCTGCAGGCTCGCCAGACCGAGACCCGTCAGTACATCGTGCAGCTCAAGCGCGATGCCCAGGAAAGCCTGAAACTGGCCCAGGGTGTTGGCAAGGTGCGTGAGGCGGCTGGCAAGGCGCTGTCCAGCCGTGACAAGGCCCAGGCCAAGCCGGTTGCCGCCAAGGCGGCAGTCAAGCCTGCGGCTACCAAACCAGTTGCCAAGGCTGCAGCAAAACCTGCCGCTGCCAAACCGGTGGTCAAGGCAGCGGCGAAGCCGGCTGCTCAAACTGCGGCCAAGCCGGCCACCAAAGCGGCTGCAAAACCTGCTGCCAAACCAGCTGCTCAAGCCGCCGCAAGATCGACTACCGACCAACCGGCGGCCAAGTCTGCCGCTAAACCTGCTGCCGCCAAAGCCACGGCCAGGCCAACTGCCAAAGCGACTGCAAAAACCACCGCTGCCAAGCCAGCAGCCAAGGCTGCGGCGAAACCCGCTGCTCAGCCGGCCGCTCAGGCAGCTGACAAACCTGCGGCCAAGGCTGCAGCTAAGCCGGCCGCCAAACCACTGGCCAAAGCCGCCGCGAAGCCCTCTATCCAGGCGGCGAAGCCGGCTGCCGCCAAGCCTGCAGCCAGCAAACCCGCGGCCAAGCCTGCTGGCAAAGCCACTGCTGCCAAGCCGGTAGCCAAGCCTGAGGCCAGCAAGCCTGCCGTCGCGCCGGCGAGCGAGCCTGCCGCTGCTGCCACCAGTGCTGCCAACGGCGCAACGCCACCCGCCAGCAACTGATTGGGCATCCCGAGCCTGCGAGCCTTCTGCGCTCGCAGGCTCAGCAACTCGCCTTCCTTTCAAAGGCGCCCTCGGGTGACCCTTCCTCGCGCCGAATACGCGTTTTCTAATTTTGCCCTTTAGGGTGCCTGGTGAGCTGTGTCGTGCAGGCCATCTCCCAAGCTTCTGTAAGGCGCACCTTGCCGAACGTTACCGCCAGCAATAAGCCGCTTGTCTCTGCCCGCCGCCCTGCCCCTGCCGACCAGCGGTCGCCAGCCAGCAAGTGGTGGCTCGCGGGTCTGGGCGCCTGTGCCTAGGCTGGCCAGGAAGGGCTGGCTTATTTCCACACCCTGATGCGCCTGGAGGAGCAAGCGGAACAGCGCGGCAGGAAACAGGTCAATGAACAGGTCGAGGCGGCCAATGGCCAGATCGATGAAGCCGAAGCAGAATGTCCGTTGTGAAGAACCAGGTCGCCGCCCGCATCGAAAAGATCGAGCAGGCCTTCGATTCACGCGTGGCTGGCGCGCATTGAACCGTCTTGCGTCCCCGCCCGGCAGGAGATCCAAAGCCTGTCTGCGAAGCTGGATGAGCTGAGCGTGTTACCTGAGCGTGTCGCGCGTACCCAATAAGGAGAGCAGGATGGCCGTCAAAAAGAAAACCGAGAAACAGACCAGCTCGTGGATCGGCGAGGTTGAAAAGTACTCGCGGCAGATCTGGTTGGCAGGCTTGGGCGCTTACTCCAAGGTCAGCAAGGACGGCACCAAGCTGTTCGATACCCTGGTCAAGGATGGCGAAAAGGCCGAGAAAGCCGTCAAGAGCAGCGCCGGTAAGCAGCCCGATGCGCTGACCTCGTCCGCCGGCAGCACCCGCTCGCGTGTCGATGAGGTGAAGGGCAAGTGGAGCGAGCTCGAGGAGGCATTCGACAAGCGTCTCAACGGTGCCATTTCTCGCCTCGGCGTGCCGAGCCGCAATGAGGTCAAGGCGCTCAACGACAAGGTCGACCTGCTCACCCGTCAGCTGGAGGCGCTGACCGGCGCGTCAAGCAAGGCGTCGGCCAAACCGGCGACGAAGAAGGCAGCGGCCAAGCCGGCCACGAATTCGGCGACCGCGACCAAGGCGACTACCAACAGCAAGATGGCCAGCACCGCCGCTGCGAAGCCAGCCGCCACACCCGCCGCTGCCAAATCTGCAACTGCCAGGAAAGCGCCGGTGAGCAAGCCGGCAGCCGCTACCAAGACCCCGATCAAACCAGCAGCTAAAACGACTGCCAAGCCCGCGGCTAGATCGGTGGCCAAACCCGCCGGCAAGGCAGCCAGCAAGCCGGCAGCGAAGAAACCGGCGGCGAACAAGGCCGCCACGGCACCAGCGACGCCGATCACCACGCCTGGGACAGCGACTACTGACGCTTCTGACGCTCAGTCCTGAGGCGGTCGCTCGTCTGCCAAACGCCCGATCCCGTATCGGGCGTTTCTGTTTTCGGCTGGCGTTTTCGACCAGGCGGGAGTCAGGCCCGTTCTACCGACCGGCGGGATGTCAGAGCATCAGGCGCACGGCCGACTCGTCGGGGTCGCGGGATTGGCCGGCGGCGGCCAGGGCGTCCAGGTAGTCACGCCACAGCTCGTCCTGGCGCAGGGCCAGTTGGTGCAGGTAGTCCCAGCTGAACAGCCCGCTGTCGTGGCCGTCATCGAAGGTCAGCTTGAGGGCGTAGTTGCCGGCGGGCTCGATGCCGACCAGCGCAACGTTCATCTTGCCGGTCTGCAGAATGGGCTTGCCATGGCCCTGCACCTCGGCGGACGGGGAGTGCACGCGCAGGAATTCGGCGGGCAGCCGGTAGCTGTCGCTGCCATAGTGCAGCTCCAGAATGCGCGAGGCCTTGTGCAGCTTGATCGAGGTGGGGATGCGCATGGAATAGCTCCAGGCTGCAAGCCCCAAGCTGCAGTACGATCAAGGCAGAGTGCCCATCACTTGAGGCCTGCAGCTTGCAGCTTGCCGCTGCTCTTAGAGGATGTAGCGCGACAGGTCTTCGTCCTGCGCCAGTTCGCCCAGGTGGCTGTTCACGTAGGCGGCGTCGATGCGGATGGTCTCGCCGCCCTGCTGGCCCGCCAGGTCTCCGGCGCTGAACGACACCTCTTCGAGCAGGCGCTCCAGCAGGGTGTGCAGGCGACGGGCGCCGATGTTCTCGGTCTTCTCGTTGACCTGCCAGGCGATCTCGGCGATACGCTTGATGCCGTCCTCGACGAACTCCACGCTCAGGCCCTCGGTCTGCAGCAGCGCCACGTACTGCTCGGTGAGCGAGGCGTGGGGTTCGCTGAGGATGCGCTCGAAATCTTCCGGGCTCAGCGCCTTGAGCTCGACGCGGATCGGCAGACGGCCCTGCAGCTCCGGCACCAGGTCGCTTGGCTTGCTGAGGTGGAAGGCACCCGAGGCGATGAACAGGATATGGTCGGTCTTGACCATGCCCAGCTTGGTGTTCACGGTGCAGCCTTCGATCAGCGGCAGCAGGTCGCGCTGCACGCCTTCGCGGGACACGTCGGCGCCGCCAGCGTTGGCACGCTTGGCCACCTTGTCGATCTCGTCGATGAATACGATGCCGTGCTGCTCGACCGCCTCCAGCGCCTTGGCCTTGAGTTCTTCCTCGTTGACCAGGCGACCGGCTTCCTCGTCACGCACCAGCTTGAGGGCGTCCTTGACCTTGAGCTTGCGGCTCTTCTTCTTGCCCTTGCCCATGTTGGAAAACAGGTTCTGCAACTGGCTGGTCATTTCTTCCATGCCGGGCGGGGTCATGATCTCGATGCCGGCGGGGCTGTCGGCCACCTCGATATCGATTTCCTTGTCGTCCAGCTGCCCTTCGCGCAGGCGTTTGCGGAACAGTTGACGGGTGTTGGAATCGCCGTTCGGCGCCGCTTCCTCGGCGAACCCGCTGCGTGCCGGTGGCAGCAGGGCATCGAGGATGCGGTCTTCGGCGGCGTCTTCGGCGCGGTGGCGCACGCGGATGATTTCCTGCTCGCGCAGCATCTTCAGGGCCGCATCGGCGAGGTCGCGGATGATCGATTCGACGTCACGGCCGACGTAGCCGACCTCGGTGAACTTGGTGGCCTCGACCTTGAGAAACGGCGCGTTGGCGAGCTTGGCCAGGCGACGGGCGATCTCGGTCTTGCCGACACCGGTGGGGCCGATCATCAGGATGTTCTTCGGCGTGACCTCGGCGCGCAGTTCGGCGGGCAGCTGCATGCGCCGCCAGCGGTTGCGCAGGGCAATGGCCACGGCGCGCTTGGCATCATCCTGGCCAATGATGTGGCGGTTGAGTTCGTGAACGATTTCGCGGGGTGTCATGGACATGAGCGGGCTCCGATCCGGACTGGCTTAGATAGCCGAGTCCAGCTCCTCGATGGTCAAATTCTGGTTGGTGAACACGCAGATCGAGCCAGCGATGCCCAACGCGGTTTCGGCGATCTCGCGGGCGCCCAGTTCGTCGCTACCTTTCTGCAGCAGCGCCAGGGCTGCTGCCTGGGCAAAGCCGCCACCAGAGCCCATGGCGATCAGTCCATGCTCGGGTTCGACCACGTCGCCGTTGCCGGTGATGATCAGCGAGGCATCCTTGTTGGCCACGGCGAGCATGGCTTCCAGGCGGCTCAGGGAGCGATCGGTACGCCAGTCCTTGGCCAGTTCGACGGCGGCGCGTACCAGGTGGCCCTGGTGCCTTTCGAGCTGCGCTTCGAAGCGTTCGAACAAGGTGAAGGCGTCGGCGGTGGCACCGGCGAAACCGGCGATCACCTGACCGTGGTAGAGGCGACGAACCTTCTTGGCGTTGCCTTTCATCACGGTGTTGCCGAGCGAAACCTGGCCGTCGCCACCCATGACGACTTTGCCATGGCGGCGGACTGAAACGATGGTGGTCAAGGGGAGAGTCTCCACGCTGCGGGGCGAAATGGCCCTGATGACTCTCAAATGGGGGCCCGCCGCGGTTTTTCAACCGGCGGCGGGTTAGCGGGCCCTTGAAAAGCGTAGGCGAGGCCGCCGATGCGAGGCAAAACAGGCTAAAAAGCGCAGTTTACCTGTTGTAAATGAGCATTTTTAGCCTGTCTTAACGAAGCAGCGGCAACGCAGGTAGCTTTTCAATCGCCTGTTAAAGGGGATCAGCGTAGCTGGCGCCGCTGCAACAGCAGGTTGCCGAAACCGCCGGCCGCCAGGGTCTTCTGGGCGCTGGCCAGTTGTTCGCGGTTGGCGAAGGGGCCGACTAGTACGCGGTGCCAGGTCTTGTCCGCCACGGTGCCGGATTCCACCCGCACGTTCTGGCCGAGCAGGATGATCTGCGC
The DNA here is from genome assembly GCF_001839655.2 of Pseudomonas argentinensis. Taxonomy (NCBI): domain Bacteria; kingdom Pseudomonadati; phylum Pseudomonadota; class Gammaproteobacteria; order Pseudomonadales; family Pseudomonadaceae; genus Phytopseudomonas; species Phytopseudomonas argentinensis. Next base: position 151,054 of record NZ_CP056087.1, on the reverse strand, counting down.
GCGCATGCTTTCGGCCTTGTCCTTGCTCGGGAACGAGCCGGCCTGCAGGAAGAATTGGGTGGTCAGCGGAGCCTGACTGGTTTCTGCTGGTTTGGCCACCGGCGGCGCCGGCGGTGGTGTTTCGCCGTTGAGCGCCGCCTGGGCGCGGGCTGCGTCGATCTTGGCGGCCTCTTCAGGGGTTACCGGCTTCGGCTCAGGCGTGGGTGTGGTAGGCGGCGGCACGGCATCCGGCGGCACGATCACCTCCGACTCCGGCAGCAGGGTGTAGAAGTCGTACTTGGGCTTGCCCGGCTCCTGGCTGGTGGCAGAGGGCGTCGGCTTGGGCGTGGTGCTGGCGCGCTCGGGTTGTGGCTTGTCTCGCTTGACCGCTTCGTCGCCCGGCTTGAGGTTGAGCAGCAGGGTAACGAACACGCCCACGGCCAGGCCGCAGGCGAGCCAGATCCAGCCGGGTACCGGGCGTTTGCTCGGGGCCTTGTAGCGGCTGGCGCCGCGCTTGGGTGCTGGCTTCTTGCGGGCGGCCACTTACATGCGCTCCAGGGTTTCCAGGCCCAGCAGTTGCAGGCCTTGCTTGAGGGTACGGCGGGTCAGGGCGGCAAGACGCAGGCGGCTCTGGCGGGTGCCTTCGTCTTCGGCGCTGAGCACCGGGCAGTGTTCGTAGAAGCTGGAGAACAGCCCGGCCACGTCATAGAGGTAGGCGCACAGCAGGTGCGGCGTGCCCTTGTCCGCGACACTGCTCAGCACTTCGCCGAACTGCGCCAGCTTGCCGGCCAGTTCGATTTCCTGGGGAGCATGAAGTTCGATATGGCCGCCGATCTCCTCGATGCCCTTGCCCAGCTTGCGGAAGATGCTCGCGGTGCGGGTGTAGGCGTACAGCAGATAGGGCGCGGTATTGCCCTCGAAGCTGAGCATCAGCTCGAAGTTGAAGCTGTAGTCGCTGGTGCGGTGCTTGGACAGGTCGGCGTACTTCACCGCACCGATGCCCACCGCACGGGCGATCTGCCGCAGTTCGGCATCATCCAGCTCCGGGTTCTTGGCCTTGACCAGCTCGTAGGCGCGCGACTCGGCTTCGTCGAGCAGGTCGATCAGCTTCACGGTGCCGCCGTCGCGGGTCTTGAACGGGCGGCCATCGGCGCCGTTCATGGTGCCGAAACCCATGTGCTCCAGGTCCATGCCCTCGTGCACGAAGCCGGCGCGACGGGCGACCTCGAAGGCCATCTGGAAATGCAGGGCCTGGCGCTGGTCGACGAAGTACAGGGCGCGGTCGGCCTTGAGCACCTGGCTGCGATAACGCATGGCCGCCAGGTCGGTGGTCGAGTACAGGTAGCCGCCGCCGGCCTTCTGCACGATCACCGGCAGCGGGTTGCCTTCGGCGTTCTTGTACTCGTCGAGAAAGACGCACTGGGCGCCGTTGTCCTCGGTGAGCAGGCCCTTGCTGCGCAGGTCGGCGACCACATTGGCCAGGTCGGCGTTGTAGGCGCTTTCGCCCTTGACGTCGGCGGGGGTCAGCTTGACGCCCAGGCGGTCGTAGGCCTTCTGGCAGTGGCTCAGGGAAATGGTGTTGAAGCGGTTCCACAGGCGCATGCACTCCGGCTCGCCGGCCTGCAGCGCCACGACCAGGGCGCGGGCGCGCTCGGCGAATTGCGGGGATTCGTCGAAGCGTTTCTTGGCCGCGCGGTAGAAGCCTTCCAGGTCGGCCAGCTCGCTTTCCGCGGCGGCCGGGTTCTCTTCCATGAAGGCCAGCAGCATGCCGAACTGGGTGCCCCAGTCGCCCACGTGGTTCTGGCGGATCACCTCGTCACCGAGAAATTCCAGCACCCGCGCCACGGCGTCGCCGATGATGGTCGAGCGCAGGTGGCCAACGTGCATTTCCTTGGCCAGGTTCGGCGACGACAGGTCGACGACCACGCGCTGCGTCGGGCCGCTCTTGCGCACGCCGAGGTGCTCGTCGGCCAGGGCCGCTTCCAGGCGCTCGGCCAGGGCGTCGCTGTTCTGGAAGAAGTTGAGAAAGCCGGGGCCGGCGATCTCGACCTTGCTGATCTGCGCATCGGCAGGCAGCGCGTCGATCAGCTTTTGGGCCAGGTCGCGGGGCTTCATGCCGGCCGGCTTGGCCAGCATCATGGCGATGTTGCTGGCGAAGTCGCCGTGGGTCCTGTCGCGGGTGTTCTCCACCTGGATCGTCGGGCTCAGGCCGTCGGGCAGCACGCCTTCGGCGCTCAGGCGGGTCAGGGCTTGCTGGATCAGGTGGCGAATGCTGTCTTTCATATTCGGCTCGGGTTGCCTTGGGGCTTTGATCGAAAACTGCACATTATAGAAGTAGCGGCAGGCTGCAGGCCACAGGCTTCAGGCAAGCGTATCGGCCTATGGCTTGCAGCTCGTGCCCTGCAGCCTAGAAAAGATCGATCGGGTCGACATCCAGCGACCAGCGCACCGCGCGCCCGCTGGGCAGGCTTTCCAGTACCAGCAGCCAGTGCGCCAGCAGCTTGTGCAACGGCGCCCGGGCGTTGCCCTGCAGCAGCAATTGCGCGCGGTAGCGCCCGGCGCGCCGCTCCATGGGCGCAGGCACAGGGCCCAGCAGTTCGATGCCGCTCAGCGCCAGTTCACCCAGCAACTGCTCGGCCTCGCTGCAGGCTTCGTCGAGGAAGCCTTCGGCCTGACCGGGCTTGTGCGCCTCGGCGCGCAGCAAGGCCAGGTGGCAGAACGGCGGCAGGCCGGCGGCGCGGCGTTCGCTCAGCGCCTGGTCGGCAAAGGCGAAGTAACCCTGTTCGGTCAGCTGCACCAGCAGCGGATGGTCGGCCAGGTGGCTCTGGATGATCACCTTGCCCGGCTCCTCGGCGCGCCCCGCGCGGCCAGCGACCTGGACGATCAGCTGGGCCATGCGCTCGCTGGCGCGGAAGTCGGCGGAGAACAGCCCGCCGTCGGCATCGAGGATCGCCACCAGGGTAACGCGCGGAAAATGGTGCCCCTTGGCGAGCATCTGGGTGCCGACCAGGATGCACGGCTCACCGCGCTGCACGGTGTTGAACAGGCTGTTCATTGCCTCCTTGCGTGAGGTGCTGTCGCGATCCACGCGCAGCACCGGTACGTTCGGAAACAGAATCTCTAGGCGCTCCTCGGCGCGTTCGGTGCCAGCGCCGACCGGGCGCAGGTCGACGTTGTTGCAGCTCGGGCAGTTGCTGGGCTGGCGCTCGGCGTGGCCGCAATGGTGGCAGCGCAGCTCGCGGCTGCGCTGGTGCACGGTCATGCGCGCATCGCAGCGCGGGCATTCGGACAGCCAGCCGCATTCGTGGCACAGCAACGTCGGCGCAAAGCCGCGGCGGTTGAGGAACACCAGCACCTGCTGGCCGGCCGCCAGGGTCTGGGTGATGGCCTGCTGCAGCGGCGGCGACATGCCGGCATCCAGCGGGCGGCTCTTGATGTCCAGGCGCAGGAAGCGCGGTGGCTGGGCACCGCCGGCGCGCTGGTTCATGCGCAGCAGGGCGTAGCGGCCGCTGTGGGCGTTGTGCAGGCTCTCCAGGGAGGGCGTGGCCGAGCCGAGCACGATCGGCACGTTTTCCTGGTGGGCGCGCACCACGGCCAGGTCGCGGGCGTGGTAGCGCAGGCCTTCCTGCTGTTTATAGGAGGCGTCGTGCTCCTCGTCGATGATGATCAGCCCGGGGCGCTTCATGGGCGTGAACAGCGCCGAGCGGGTGCCGATGATGATGTCGGCCTCGCCGTCGCGCGCCGCCAGCCAGGCATCCAGGCGCTCGCGGTCGTTGACCGCCGAATGCAGCAGGGCGATGCGCGCGTTGAAGCGGCGTTCGAAGCGCGCCAGGGTCTGCGGGCCCAGGTTGATCTCGGGAATCAGCACCAGGGCCTGTTTGCCGGCCTCGAGCGTTTCGCGGATCAGCTGCAGATAGACCTCGGTCTTGCCGCTGCCGGTCACCCCGGCCAGCAGGAAGGCGTTGAAGCCCTCGAAGCCGGCGCGTACCGCCTCGGCCGCGGCGCGCTGCTCGGCGTTGAGCGGCAATTCCGGCTGGGCCAGCCAGTTGGCGTGGCGTTCCGGGCTGCTCAGGCGGCGTACTTCGACGCGCACCAGGCCCTTCTCCTGCAGCAGCTGCAGGCTGTCTCGGTTGATCTGCAACTGGCTGAGCAACTGGTGGGCGACGCCGTGGGGGTGCTGGGCGATGGTCTTCAGGGCTTCGCGCTGGCGCGGCGCGCGGGCCAGGCGCGGGTCATCCAGGCGGGCGTCCTTGGCGATCAGCCAGAAGCGCTCCTGGCGGGCTTCGGCGGGCTCGCCCTGGCGCAGCAGCACCGGCAGCGCCCAGCTCAGGGTGTCGCCCAGGCTGTGCTGATAATACTGGGCGGTCCATTGGCACAGGCGCATCAGCGCCGGTGGCACAGGGGCTTGCAGATCGAGCAGTTGCAGTGCGGGCTTGAGCTTGTCCGCCGGCACCTCGCTGTGGCCTGTGACCTCGATCAGCACGCCGATCATCTCCCGGCGGCCGAAGGGCACGCGCAGTCGTGCACCGGGCTGCAGGTCGCGGGCCGACACGCCGGGGGGGCGAGGTAGTCGAACAGCCGGCGCAGTGGCGAGGGCAGGGCGAGTCGCAGGATGACGTCGGGCACGCAGAGGCTCCAGGCAGGCGAGGCGCAATAGTAACAGGCCATGTGCGACGGCCGGTAACAGCGGGTTAGTTGCATCAACGGCCGGCTCTGGTATGATCCGCGGCCAACCTAAGTGCGGTACCTGACAATAGTGTCGGGTGGCGGCACAAAACCTGAGGAAGAATCATGAAAGCCGATATCCATCCGGAATACGTCGCCATCGACGCCACCTGCAGCTGCGGCAACGTCATCAAGACCCGCTCCACCCTGGGCAAGCCCCTGAGCCTGGACGTCTGCTCCGAGTGCCACCCGTTCTACACCGGTAAGCAGAAGGTGCTGGACACCGGCGGCCGTATCGATCGCTTCAAGCAGCGCTTCGGTGTGTTCGGCGCCAAGTAAGCGACCGAGCAGCGAAAGAGGCCCACATGGCTGTTTTCGCATCATTGAAAAAGGCGTCCCTGGTGGGCGCCTTTTTCGTTTCTGTCTTTTGCCTGCCGGCCCATGCACTCTGCCCGGCGCCCGGGAAGTTGCCGCAGGCCAAGGTGCAGCGTGTGGTGGATGGCGACACCCTGCGCCTGGTCGATGGCCGCAACGTTCGCCTGATCGGCCTCAATGCCCCCGAGTTGGCACGCAAGGGGCGGCCGACCGAGCCGTTCGCCGAGGCTGCCCGTGAACACCTCACCGAGCTGGTGGCCGCCAATGGCGGTCGAGTTGGTGTGCAGGCCGGTGAGCAGAAACAGGATCGCTACGGGCGCACCCTGGCCCACCTTTACGACAGCCAGGGCCGCAACCTGGAAGCGCAGCTGCTCGCCGAAGGGTTGGGTCAGATGGTGGCGATCATGCCCAATGTGTCGCTGGTCGCTTGCCATCGCGAAGCCGAGCGCCAGGCGCGCAACGCCCGGGCCGGCCTCTGGGCGCAGTTGCGGCCGCTGCCGGCTCGCGCGGTGCGCACGGGTGGCTTCGTATTGCTCGAGGGGCAGGTACAGCGCGTCGAGCGCAATCGTGGCGGTGTGTGGATCGAACTGGGCAATTCTGTGGTGCTGCGTATTGCGCCGCCTGTGCTGGATAGCTTCGAGGCATCGCTGTTGCGGGATCTCCAGGGCAAGCGGGTCGAGGCCCGCGGCTGGATGATCGACCGCTCCCGCGGTGGCGGCCTCAAGGCCGGCCAGGCGCGCTGGATGTTGCCCCTGACCCACGGCGCCATGCTGGAGGTGTTGCAATGAGGCTGTGCCTGCTGATCCTGATGCTGGCGACCCTGGCCGGCTGTGCGGTGAATCCGGCCACCGGACGTACCGACTTCGTGATGATGAGCGAGGCCCAGGAGCTGTCCCTCGGCCGCGATGCCCATCAGCAGATTCTCAAGCAGTACCCGCGTTACCCTGATGAAGCCCTGCAGGCCTATGTCCAGCAGGTTGGTGAGCGCGTGGCGCGACACAGTCACCGTGGCCAGCTGGACTATCACTTCACCGTGATCGACAGCCCGGACATCAATGCCTTCGCCCTGCCGGGCGGCTACATCTATATCCATCGCGGGCTGATGGCCTACCTGGGCTCGGAGGCCGAGCTGGCGGCCGTGCTCGGCCACGAGGTCGGCCATGTGACCGCCCGCCACGGGGTGCGCCAGCAAAGCCAGTCGACCGCCTGGGGGCTTCTCGGCCAGGCGGTGGCCATGGGCACCGGCGTTGGCGCCGCCGCGGACGTCACCGGTGTGCTGGGCAATGCCGTGGTGCGTGGCTACGGCCGCGACATGGAGCTGGAGGCCGACGGCCTCGGCGCCCAGTACCTGGCCCGCGGTGGTTATGACCCGCAGGCGATGATCGAAGTGGTCAAGGTGCTCAAGCTGCAGGAAGACTTCGCCCGTGACCAGGCTGCGGCACGCGGCGAGCAGCAGCCGGTTGGCAGCTACCATGGCCTGTTCGACACCCATCCGGATAACGACCGCCGTCTGCAGCAGGTGATCGGCCCGGCCCGTGCGCTGGTCGCCGGGCAGCAGGAGGTCAATCGCGAGGCCTTTCTGAAACGGCTGCAGGGCTTGCCATTCGGTGATTCGGCCGAGAGCGGCATTCGTCGCGGCGAGCGCTTCTATCACCGGGATCTCGACTTCACCCTGACGTTCGCCAAAGGCTGGAGCCTCATCAACGAGCCGCAGCAACTGGTCGGCCAGTCGCCAGACCAGCAGGTGCTCGTCGCCATGATGCTGGAAGACAATCCGCGCCGGCTGGACGCCGCGACCCTGCTGAGCCAGCGCATCGGCGGCAGACGCCTGCGCGGTGGCGAGCCGCTGCAATTGGCCGGTTTGCAGGGTTATACCGGTCTGGTCGAGGGCACTGCGCCGCGCCGGGTGGCGGTGATCGTCAAGGACGACAAGGCCTACCTGTTCGTCGGTGCGGCCAAGGGTCGGGCCGCGAGCGCGGCGGAAGACGCCCAGATGCTGGCGGCGATCAGCAGTTTTCAGCCGCTGCAGCCGGCCGAGCGCAAGCTGGCCGAGCCGCTGAGGTTGCAATTGCTGCGCGTCAGCCCAGGGCAAACCGTCAAGGCCCTGGCGGCAGGCAGCGGCCTGCCCGGTGACGGCGAGGCGACCTTGCGGCTGCTCAACAATCTTTATCCACAGGGCGAGCCGCGCCCCGGTGAATGGTTCAAGACGGTTCGCTGAGGCACGTTTGCAGGCTGACTGCATAGTCTTGTGCAGGCCCCTGAACTTTGCGTATCCTCGGCCGCCTGCCAGTCCATAGCCCAAAAAAGCGGAAATGCCACTATGTCTGATCTGAAAACTGCCGCTCTCGAATACCATGAGAAGCCCCGTCCGGGTAAGTTGAGCGTCGAGCTCACCAAACCCACCGCCACTGCCCGTGACCTGTCGCTGGCCTACAGCCCGGGTGTCGCCGAGCCAGTGCGCGAGATCGCTCGCGATCCGGAGCTCGCCTACCGTTACACCGGTAAAGGCAACCTGGTGGCAGTCATTTCCGACGGCACCGCAATCCTCGGCCTGGGCGACCTCGGCCCGCTGGCTTCCAAGCCGGTCATGGAAGGCAAGGGCGTACTGTTCAAGCGTTTCGCCGGTGTCGACGTGTTCGACATCGAGGTCGATGCCGAAAGCCCGCAGGCCTTCATCGACACCGTCAAGCGCATCTCCATCACCTTCGGTGGCATCAACCTGGAAGACATCAAGGCGCCCGAGTGCTTCGAGATCGAGCGCGCGCTGATCGAGCAGTGCGACATCCCGGTGTTCCACGATGACCAGCACGGCACCGCGATCGTCACCGCAGCCGGCATGCTCAATGCCCTGGAAATCGCCGGCAAGACCCTGCCGGAGGCCAAGATCGTCTGCCTCGGCGCCGGCGCCGCCGCCATCTCCTGCATGAAATTGCTGGTGAGCATGGGTGCGAAGGTCGAGAACATCTACATGATCGACCGCAAAGGCGTGATCCACGCCGGCCGCGACGACCTGAACCAGTACAAGGCGGTATTCGCCACCGAAACCGACAAGCGCACCCTGGATGATGCCCTGACCGGCGCTGACGTATTCGTCGGCCTCTCCGGCCCGGATCTGCTGAGCGCCGAAGGCCTCAAGCTGATGGCGCCGAACCCGATCGTGTTCGCCTGCTCGAATCCGGATCCGGAAATCAAGCCGGAGCTGGCCCACGCCACCCGCGACGACGTGATCATGGCCACCGGTCGTTCCGACTACCCGAACCAGGTCAACAACGTGCTGGGCTTCCCGTTCATCTTCCGTGGTGCGCTGGACGTTCGTGCGACCCGCATCAACGAAGAGATGAAGATCGCCGCCGCCAACGCCCTGCGCGAGCTGGCCAAGCTGCCGGTGCCCCAGGACGTGTGCGATGCCTACGGCGGCATCAAGCTGGAATTCGGCCGCGAGTACATCATCCCGAAGCCGATGGACGCTCGCCTGATCAACGTGGTCTGCGATGCCGTTGCCAAGGCCGCCATCGAGAGCGGCGTGGCGACCCTGCCGTATCCGAAGCACTACCCGCTGCAGTCGGTCGACGACGTGTTCAAGGGCTGAGTCGTTCAGCTGATATAAAAAACCCGCTTCGGTGGGTTTTTTTAGGGGTTTCTATTGGCTACAGGCTACCGGCTCTTGCCTGTCGCTTGCAGCTTGCAGCTTGCAGCTTGCAGCCTTTAGCTGTTTCTAGAATAGATCGATCGGTGCGCTCTCGTCTGCCGGCAGTGGGCTGTTTGGCGCGCCCATGCCGGGGTCGAGCTCGTTCATCGGCGGTGGCGAATCTTCGCTCTTGAACAGCTCGAAGTAGGCATCCGGCGTGCCGGGTGCTGCGGCGCGGCCGCTGTGCGGATCGACGCGTAGGGTGAGTATGCCTTCGGGCTCGGCAGGGGCGTGGTTGGGCTTGTCCTTGAGGGCGGCGCCCATGTAGCTCATCCAGATCGGCAGTGCCACGGTGCCGCCGTATTCATGGCGGCCCAGGCTTTCCGGCTGGTCGAAACCGGCCCATACGGTGGTCACGTAGTCGGCGTTGTAACCGGAGAACCAGCTGTCCTTGGACTCGTTGGTGGTCCCGGTCTTGCCGGCCAGGTCGGTGCGGCCCAGGGCCATGGCCCGGCGCCCGGTGCCGCGCTTGATCACGTCCTGCAGCATGCTGGTCATGATGTAGGCGGTGCGCTCGTCGAGGATACGCTCGGCGGTTGCCGGCTCCGGGGCCTCCGGCAGTTGCTCGGGGGCCGCCTCGGCGGTGCTCATCACGCCTTCCTCGTTGACCGGCGGCGGCACTTCGGGCTTGGCTGCGTTGGGCACGGTCGGCGGGTTGGCGATGAACAGCGGGTCACCATGGCGGTTGTCGATGCGCTGGATCAGGTAGGGCTGCACCTTGTGGCCACCATTGGCGAACGCCGTCCAGCCCGTGGCGATTTCCATGGGCGTCAGGTTGGCCGTACCGAGTGCCAGGGACAGGTTGCGTGGCAGATCCTGTCGGTTGAAGCCGAAGCGCTCGATGTAGCGCAGGGTGTTCTCGATGCCCATGGCCTGCAGCAGGCGGATCGATACCAGGTTGCGCGACTTGTACAACGCTTCACGCAGACGGATGGGGCCGAGGAAGGTGTTGGTGTCGTTCTTCGGTCGCCAGACCTGGTCCATATAGTCGTCGACGAACACGATCGGTGCGTCGTTGACTAGGCTCGCGGCGGTGTAGCCGTTATCGAGCGCCGCGCTATAGATGAAGGGCTTGAAGCTCGAACCGGGCTGGCGCTTGGCCTGCACGGCGCGGTTGTAGTTGCTCTGCTCGAAGGAGAAGCCGCCGACCAGGGCGCGGATGGCGCCATTCTGCGGGTCGAGCGAGACCAGGGCACTTTGCGCGCTGGGCAGTTGCGCGAAGCGCAGGCTGCCGTCGTCCTGACGCTGGACGCGGATCAGGTCGCCGATCTGCGCCACATCCGCCGGTTGTTGCGGGCGTGGCCCCAGGCTGTTGGTGTTGAGGAAGGGGCGGGCCCATTTCATGCTGTCCCAGGACACCGCTTCCTCATCGCCGCGACGGGTCAGCACCAGGATGCCGCTCTTCTCCACCTGGGTGACGATCGCCGGCTCCAGGCCGCCGCGCAGGCCCTGCTTGCTGAGCTCGGTCTGCCAGGTTTCCCGGGTCATGCCGGGCAGGCGGCTTTCCGGGCCGCGATAGCCATGGCGCTGGTCGTATTCGATCAGGCCGTCGCGCAGGGCCTTGTTGGCCATGACCTGCAGGTCGCTGGGCACCGTGGTGGTGACGTTGAAGCCCTGGGTGTAGGCGTCGCTGCCGTAGCGGCCGACCATTTCGGCACGGGCCATCTCGGCCACGTAGGGCGCCGGCACTTCCGGTGTGGGCACGTGGTAGCTGGCGTCCACCGGCTCGGCGAGGGCGGTTTCGTAGCGCGCCTGGTCGATGCGCCCCAGGCGATGCATACGACCGAGAATCCAGTCGCGGCGCTCCTTGGCCCGGGTCGGATTGGTCAGCGGGTTGAACGCCGAAGGTGCCTTGGGAAGACCGGCTATCGTCGCAAGCTGCGAAAGGCTCAAGTCTCGGATGGATTTGCCGTAATAGACTTGGGCGGCGGCTTCGATGCCATAGGCGCGGTGTCCCAGGTAGATCTTGTTGACGTACAGCTCGAGGATTTCGTTCTTGCTCAGCTCGCGCTCGATCTGCAGGGCGAGCAGGATCTCGGTGATCTTGCGTGAAAAGCTGCGTTCGCTGGTGAGGAAGAAGTTCTTCGCCACCTGCATGGTGATGGTGCTGCCGCCGGACTGAATCTGACCTGTTTTCAATAATTGCGTGGCAGCGCGCATCAGGCTCGTAAGATCAACGCCATAATGGTTTGCGAAATTATCGTCTTCGGCCGCCAGCAGGGCGCTGGTGAAATCGGGCGGTATGTCGGCGAAGGCGATGGGCGAGCGGCGCATCTCGCCGAACTCGGCGATGAGTTTTCCGTCGCTGCTGTACACGCGAAGGGGTATCTGCAGCTCTATACTGCGCAAGGCATCGACAGAGGGTAGGGTCGGGCTCAGGTAGAGAAAGGCACCACTGACGGCGAGTACCAGCGCACAAAAAACGGCGATGACGGACCAGCAGAAAAACTTCAGCAAACGCATCAAGATTTTTGGATTTCCAGATAAAAGAATGAGTTAAGCGGAAGGCAAAATGAAAAGGCAAAAGCTGATCACATTATAAGCGTTTTTTTTGCCGGGGAGCCATTTGCGCTTCTGTCAAGTCTGCTATTTAATGTGGAAAAACATAAATCATCCGTAAGTTATGGATGTGAATAGGAAATCGGTCGTGCTAGGGCTCTTCAGTAAAAAAGCGAATACGCTTTTGGGGATCGATATAAGTTCGACCTCCGTCAAGCTCCTCGAATTGAGTCGCTCAGGTAGCCGCTACAAGGTAGAGGCCTACGCAGTCGAGCCGCTCCCCGCCAATGCTGTGGTCGAAAAGAACATCGCCGAACTCGAAGGGGTCGGCCAGGCGTTGTCGCGTGTCCTGGCCAAGGCCAAGACCAGCGTGCGCTCGGTTTCCGTGGCCGTTGCCGGCTCCGCGGTGATCACCAAGACCGTCGAGATGGAAGCGGGCCTGTCGGACGACGAGCTGGAGAACCAGCTCAAGCTCGAAGCCGACCAGTACATTCCCTACCCCCTGGAAGAGGTGGCGATCGACTTCGAAGTTCAGGGCATTTCGCCGCGCAACCCCGAGCGGGTCGAAGTGCTGCTTGCAGCCTGCCGCAAGGAAAACGTCGAGGTTCGCGAGGCCGCCCTGGCCCTTGCCGGGCTGACCGCCAAGGTCGTCGATGTCGAAGCCTATGCCCTCGAGCGTGCCTACGACCTGCTGGCCGAACAGCTCGGCGGTGGACACGACGAATTGACCGTGGCCGTCGTCGATATCGGCGCCACCATGACCACGCTCAGCGTGCTGCACAATGGCCGCACCATCTATACCCGCGAGCAGCTGTTCGGTGGCCGCCAGCTGACCGAGGAAATCCAGCGTCGCTATGGCCTGTCCGTCGATGAAGCGGGGCTTGCCAAGAAGCAGGGCGGCCTGCCCGACGACTACGAAAGCGAAGTGTTGCAGCCCTTCAAGGATGCATTGGTACAGCAGGTGTCGCGCTCTCTGCAGTTCTTCTTTGCCGCCGGCCAGTACAACGATGTGGATTACATCCTGCTGGCCGGTGGAACCGCCTCCATCCCGGATCTCGATCGCCTCATTCAGCAGAAGATAGGCACCCAGACCCTGGTCGCCAACCCGTTCGCGGACATGGCCCTGAGCGGCAAGGTCAATGCGGGGGCGCTGGCCAGTGATGCACCGGCACTGATGATTGCCTGCGGCCTGGCGATGAGGAGTTTCGACTGATGGCGCGGATTAACCTCCTTCCCTGGCGCGAGCAGCTTCGCGAAGAGCGCAAGCAGCGCTTCCTGGTGTCGCTGGGTGGCCTGCTGGTCGCCGCCGCAGCGCTGATCTTCCTGGGCGACCAGTACCTCAATGGTGAGATCGAGAATCAGCAGGCCCGTAACGACTTCGTGCGCAAGGAAATTGCCGTGCTCGACACCCGCATTGCGGAAATCAGCGAGCTGCGCACCCGCCGCCAGCAATTGCTGGAGCGGATGAAGATCATTCAGGACCTGCAGGGCAACCGTCCGATCATTGGCCATGTGTTCGACCAGTTGGTACGAACGCTGCCCGATGGCGTGTATTTCACCGGGGTGAAAATGACCGACAAGACCATCGCCATCGTCGGCGCGGCCGAGTCGAACAGCCGAGTGTCCAAACTGATGCGTGACATGGATGCCTCCGACTGGCTGACCGCGCCCAACCTGACCGAGGTCAAGGCCGTTACCGCCGGTGCAGTGGACCAGGCCAATACCTTCCAGCTGACCGTGCAGCAATCCAAGCCTGCCAAGGAAGAAGCGGAGGTCAAGCCATGAGCCTGAATGATTCTCTGGCCAGCCTGCGCAAGGTCGATATCAACGATCTCGATCTGAACAACATCGGCTCCTGGCCCGCCGCGGTCAAGGTGATCGCCGGCATTCTGGCCGTCGTGCTGGTTCTGGTGCTGGGCTACAACTTCCACCTGAAGGATCTGCAGGCCACATTGGATCAGCAGCGTCTGGATGAGGAAACCCTCAAGGAGCAGTTTTCCACCAAGGCGTTTCAGGCGGCCAACCTGGAGGCTTACCGCGAGCAGATGAAGGAGGCTGAGACGTCGTTCGGTGCTCTGCTCAAGCAGTTGCCCAGCGATACCGAAGTGCCGGGTCTGCTCGAAGACATCACCCGTATCGGCCTGGACAGCGGCCTGGAGTTCGAGGAGATCAAGTTGCTACCGGAAGTCACGCAGCCGTTCTATATCGAACTGCCTATCCAGATTCAGGTGGTCGGTGGCTACCATGACCTGGCGACCTTCGTCAGTGGCGTCGCCAGTCAGCCGCGCATCGTGACGCTGCATGATTTCGAACTGGTGCCGGCCGAGCAAGGCAGCACCTCGAAGCTGCGCATGAGTGTGCTGGCCAAGACCTACCGCTATAACGACAAGGGGGCACACCAATGAAACGTGTCCTTGTGCCTGGCCTGTTGCTGCTGACCCTGAGTGGCTGCGGCGGTGGTGACTTCAGCGATCTTCAAGCCTACATGGATGAGGTACGGGCGCGGCCCAAGGGCCAGATCGAGCCCTTGCCGCAACCTGAACCCTACGAAAGCTTCACCTACAGCGCTGCTGCCTTGCGCAGCCCATTCCAGCCGCCGGTGAAGATCGATATGGTCGCTCGGGCGAAAGGCAGCAAGGAAATCAAACCCGACGAAACGCGCGTGAAGCAGTTCCTCGAAGGGTTCAATATCGAGCTGTTCGAGATGGTCGGCACGCTGGCCAATGACAATGGTTCGTTCGCTCTGGTGAGCGGTGCGGGCGGAGTCCATCGCGTCAAGGTTGGGGATTACCTGGGACGTAATGAAGGCCGCATCGTCGCCATCGACAGCGCCAAGATCGACGTTATCGAAATTGTCCCGGATGGCGACGGCGGCTGGCTCGAACGTCCTCGTACCCTCACTCTGAAGGAACGCTCCTGAGGAGCGAGGTGAAGCATGAACAGAAATAACCGGTCTGCCAAACGGAATCCAAGCATGAACAGCTCTCTCTCTCGCCTAAGCCTCTCGCTGCTGGTGGCACTGCTCTCTCCTGCCGCTCTGGCCGCCAACCTGCAGGCGCTGGATGTGGCGGCTCTGCCGGGCGACCGTGTCGAGCTGAAACTGTCCTTCGATGAGCCGGTGGCGGCGCCGCGCGGCTATACCATCGAGCAGCCGGCGCGTATCGCACTGGATCTGCCCGGCGTGTCCAACAAGCTGGGTGTGAAGAACCGCGAGCTGGGCATGGGCAACGCGCGCAGTGTCACCGTGGTCGAGGCCAAGGATCGCACGCGGCTGATCATCAACCTGACCAACCTGTCGCCCTACAACACCCGCACCGAAGGCAACAACCTGTTCGTGCAGGTCGGTACCGGCGTGGCCACATCGGCAACCGCCACGGCAGCGGCGCCGGTGAGCGCGCCTGCGCCAGCGGCGGCCCGTCCTGCTCAGGCGGCAACGCCAGTTGCGGCGCCGGCAGCGCCCAAGGTATTCGGCGCCGTCAACAAGTCGATCAGCAATATCGACTTCCAGCGCGGCGAGCAGGGCGAGGGCAATGTCGTCATCAACCTGTCCGATGCGTCTGTCAGCCCTGATATTCAGGAGCGTGGCGGCAAGATCATCCTCAATTTCAACCGCACCCAGCTGCCCGAGGCCCTGCGTGTGCGCCTGGACGTCAAGGACTTCGCCACCCCGGTGCAGTTCGTCAGTGCCAGCGGTACTGGCGACGACGCCAGTATTGTGATCGAGCCGGTAGGGGCCTTCGATTACCTGGCCTACCAGACCGAGAACAAGCTGACCCTCAGCGTCAAGCCGCTGACCCAGGAAGATGCCGACAAGCGTCAGGCCGAGCGTTTCGCCTATACCGGCGAGAAGCTGTCGCTGAACTTCCAGGATATCGACGTGCGTTCGGTGCTGCAGCTGATCGCCGATTTCACCGATTTGAACCTGGTCGCCAGTGACACGGTGGCGGGCAATATCACCCTGCGTCTGCAGAACGTGCCGTGGGACCAGGCGCTGGATCTGGTGCTCAAGACCAAAGGCCTCGACAAGCGTCAGGTCGGCAACGTGCTGCTGGTCGCGCCGGCGGAAGAGATTGCCGCCCGTGAGCGTCAGGAGCTGGAGTCGCAGAAGCAGATCGCCGAACTGGCCCCGCTGCGCCGTGAGCTGATTCAGGTCAACTACGCCAAGGCCGAGGATATGGCCAAGTTGTTCCAGTCGGTGACCAGTGCTGATGGTGGCGTACCGGACGATCGCGGGTCCATCACGGTCGATGAGCGCACCAATAGCATCATCGCTTATCAGACTCAGGAGCGGCTGGACGAGCTGCGCCGTATCGTGGCGCAGCTCGATGTGGCGGTGCGTCAGGTGATGATCGAGGCGCGTATTGTTGAGGCCAATGTGAATTACAGCAAGGCGCTTGGTGTGCGCTGGGGCGGTACCCTCGGTAATGCGGGGTCCAGATGGCGCGCTTATGGTAAGGATGGAAATCTGGGGATCGAGGAGGATGGTGTAGGTAACTGCGGCCCCTTCGCAGGAAGCTGCTCTCGACCAACCACCGAAGACGGCAATTCACCGGTTCCTTTCGTAGACATGGGCGTTCAGGGCAGCACATCTGGCATTGGCATTGGCTTTATCACCAACAGCGCCATTATCGATCTGCAGCTTTCAGCCATGGAGAGTTCGGGCAACGGCGAAGTCGTTTCTCAGCCTAAGGTGGTTACCTCGGATAAGGAAACCGCAAAAATTCTGAAAGGCCAGGAAATTCCGTACCAGGAGGCTAGTTCCAGCGGTGCGACAAGCACATCGTTCAAAGAGGCAGCTTTGTCTCTTGAGGTGACTCCGCAAATTACCCCGGACAATCGCATCATCATGGAAGTAAAAGTCAATAAGGATGCGCCTGACTATCAGAACGAATTGAACGGAGTTCCACCGATTAGCAAGAACGAAGTCAATGCTAAAGTTCTGGTATCTGATGGTGAGACGATCGTGATTGGTGGCGTGTTCGAGAATACTCAGACGAAAGCAACCGAGAAGGTGCCTTTCCTTGGTGATGTACCTTACTTGGGGCGCTTGTTCCGACGCGACATCGTCAATGACAACAAGACCGAGTTGCTGGTTTTCATCACTCCGCGCATCATGAACACTTCTGCGGTGGCTGTGAGCCAGTGATTTGTGCGTAATCTGATCCTTGTCGGCCCGATGGGTGCTGGAAAAAGCACCATCGGGCGTTTGCTGGCCAAAGAGCTGCGGTTGCCATTCAAGGACTCCGACAAGGAGATCGAACAGCGTACCGGTGCCGATATACCCTGGATTTTCGATGTCGAGGGCGAGCAGGGTTTTCGCGAACGCGAGCAGGCAGTGATCTGCTCGCTGTGCGAGACCGATGGGCTGGTGCTGGCTACGGGCGGTGGCGCGGTATTGCGACCGCAGAATCGCCAGGCGCTGCGCGACAGTGGTCGGGTTGTGTATCTGCATGCGTCCGTGGAACAGCAGATCGACCGCACGGCCCGTGATCGCAATCGCCCCTTGTTGCGTGCGCCCAATCCCGGGCAGGTGCTTGCTGACCTGCTGGCCATTCGTGATCCGCTGTATCGGGAAATCGCGGATGTGATCATCGAGACCGATGAGCGTCCGCCGCGAATGGTGGTTCAGGAAATTCTCGAGCGGCTGGAAGCGCTGGCGCCCCGTTAATGACAGGGCAGAACTGCGCTATCCTAGAGCCCTTTTTCAATCGGGGGCTCCATGCAAACACTTCATGTTGATCTCGCTGAGCGCAGCTACCCCATTCATATCGGGGCGGGCCTGCTGAGCCGCGCCGATCTGTTGGCGCCGCATATCGTCGGCCGTCAGGTGGCCATCGTCACCAACCAGACCATCGCGCCGCTTTATCTCAAGGCATTGCAGGACACCCTCGCCGACTACCGCGTCACCCCGATCGTGCTGCCCGATGGCGAGGCGTTCAAGAACTGGGAAACCTTGCAGAGCATCTTCGATGGTCTGCTCGGCGCTCGCCATGATCGGCGTACCACCGTCCTCGCCCTTGGTGGTGGGGTAATCGGCGATATGGCCGGCTTCGCCGCGGCCTGCTATCAGCGCGGCGTGAACTTCATCCAATTGCCGACTACCCTGCTGTCCCAGGTCGACTCGTCGGTAGGGGGCAAGACCGGCATCAACCACCCGCTGGGCAAGAACATGGTCGGTGCGTTCTACCAGCCGCAGGCCGTGCTGATCGATACGCGCAGCCTGGATACCCTGCCGCCGCGTGAACTGTCGGCGGGCCTGGCTGAGGTGATCAAGTACGGGCTGATCTGCGACGCGCCGTTTCTCGACTGGCTCGAGGAGAACATGGCTGCCTTGCGCCGCCTGGATCAGGCCGCGCTGACCGAGGCCATCGAGCGCTCCTGTGCGGCCAAGGCGCGGGTCGTCGGTGCTGACGAAAAGGAAACCGGTGTGCGCGCCACGCTGAACCTGGGCCATACCTTCGGGCATGCCATCGAGACGCAGATGGGCTATGGCGTCTGGCTGCACGGTGAAGCCGTGGCGGCAGGAACGGTGATGGCCCTGGAGATGTCTCATCGCCTGGGCTGGATCAATGCCGAGGAGCGTGATCGTGGTATTCGTCTGTTCCAGGCTGCTGGCCTGCCTGTGGTGCCGCCGCAGGCGATGACGCCCGGACAGTTCCTCGAGCACATGGCCGTGGACAAGAAAGTGCTGGATGGTCAATTGCGCCTGGTGCTGCTGCGTTCGCTGGGCGAAGCGGTGGTGACCAGCGATTACCCGGCAGACATATTGAGTGCCACCCTGGCCGCCGATTACTCGGCGCTGGTGGCCCGGCTTAACAATCAGTGAGTATTCAATGACCAGTTTGCACGCCGACGAAGCATTTCTCGACCACTACCAGTTCACCCACGATCCCTTCGCGGCACGGGTGCCTGGCTTCAAGTTTTTCCCGGCGCAGCGCAAGCCGGTGCTCGGGCAGCTGCATCACCTGGCGCGCTACAGCCAGTTGCTGCTGGTGGTCACCGGCCCCGCGGGCAGCGGCAAGACCCTGCTGCGCCAGGCGCTGGTCGCCAGCACCAACAAGCAGGCGGTGCACAACGTGGTGGTCTCGGCCCAAGGCGCGGCGGATCCTGCGACCCTGATGCGCCATGTCGCCCAGGGTTTGAATACCCAGCAGACCGATCGCGCCTCGCTGCTCGGTCAGGTTGGCCAGCTGTCTTTGACCGGGCAGGAGGTCTACCTGCTGATCGACGATGCCGAGGAGCTCAGCGATGCGGCGATCGATGAACTGCTGATCCTGGCGCAAGGCAACAGCGAAGGTCGTCCCCACGTCTTCCTGTTCGCCGATAGCGATCTGATCGCCCGCCTGGATGCCCTGAGCAATGGCGAAGAATCCTTCCATGTGATCGAGCTGCAGCCCTACAGCGAAGACGAGACCCGTGAATACCTGGCCGTTCGCCTGGAGGGGGCGGCCCAGGGCATCGACCTGCTGTCCGAAGAGCAGATCGAGCTGATTCACGAGCGCTCTGGTGGCTGGCCGGGTGAAATCAACCGGGTGGCGCGCGATGTGCTGATCGATGCCATGGCCGCGCGCCGTGGCGCGGTAAAGGGTGGTGGTTTCGCGCTCAAGCTGCCCAAGAAGCACCTGCTCGCGCTGGGCGTGGTCGCTGTCGGTGTGGCTGCTGCCCTGCTGATGCAAGGCCGCTCCGAGCCAACCGATGCACAGGCACCGGCCCAGGCCCAGCTGCCCATGGGCGCAACGCCGCAGCCTGAAACTGCACCTGGTGCACCGGCTGGCGCTGAGCAGGGCGCTGATGGTCGGCCGCCGATCGAGTTCGCGGGCAGCAACCAGCCGCTGCCGTTGCCGCTGGTCGGTCAGTCGCAGCCGGTGATCCGCCAGCCCCTGGCCCAGGCAGCGGGTGAAACCGACGGCGAGGCGAACGTCGAATTGCCGGAGTCCACGCCGGCTGCGCCGGTGAACATTCCCCCGACTGCCGCGCAGAACGTGCCCACGCCAACGCCTGCTCCGGCGCCGCAAGTGGCCACGCCCGTTGTACCCCAGCCGAAACCGGCTGAGCAGCCGAAGCCAGTGCAGCAGCCCAGGCCGGTCGAACAGCCCAAGCCCGCTACACCGCCTGCCACGGCAGCCCGGCCTGCACCGGCGACGCCAGCACCGGCCACGGCGGGTGGCTCGCAAGCCAATAGCTGGTATGCGGCGCAGAGCAAGAGCCACTACACCCTGCAGGTACTGGGCACCAGTACCGAGGCCGCGGCGCGCTCCTTTGTCAGTCAGAACGGCGCGCAGTACCGCTACTTCAAGAAGATGCACCAGGGTAAGCCACTTTTCGTCATCACTTATGGTAGCTTTGCCACCCGCGACGCCGCTCAGGCTGCCGTGAAGACCCTGCCCGCCAAGGTTCAGGCCGGCAAGCCATGGCCGAAATCCTTCGCCAGTGTCACCCAGGAAATGGCGCCCTGACCGAAACGAGCCCGTTACGCACACACTGACGTAACGGGCTCTTTCATTTTTGCGACATTTTATTCCTGTTTTTCGTCACATTGTTCTTTGTGACGCCTATCTCGCTATGTACAATGCCCTCCGTTTGCCTGCGCAACGCGGCGTCTAGACCTGCGCGCGGATTAGAGAAAACGCCTGAGAAAGGCTGTCTGGTGAGAGTCCCCTATGAAAGCAGGTTTGTACCGTCCTGATGAGTTCAAGGATAACTGCGGCTTCGGCCTGATCGCCCACATGCAGGGTGAGGCCAGCCATCACCTGTTGCAGACCGCGATCGAAGCCCTGACCTGCATGACCCACCGTGGCGGCATCAACGCCGACGGCAAGACGGGTGATGGCTGCGGTTTGCTGATTCAAAAGCCCGATCTGTTCCTGCGCGCCGTGGCCCAGGCAACCTTTGGCGTCGAACTGCCCAAGCAGTATGCCGTTGGCATGGTCTTTCTCAATCAGGATGACGCCAGGGCCAGTGCTGCTCGCGACAACATGAACCGCGAGATCCAGGCGGCTGGCCTGAGCCTGGTCGGCTGGCGCAAGGTGCCGATCGATACCCGCGTGCTTGGCCAGCTGGCGCTGGAACGCCTGCCGCAGATCGAGCAGGTGTTCATCGGCGGTGAAGGCCTGAGCGACCAGGAGTTCGCCATCAAGCTGTTCTGCGCGCGCCGCCGCTCCTCGGTGGCCAACGCCGCGGACACCGAGCACTACATCTGCAGCTTCTCGCACAAGACCATCATCTACAAAGGCCTGATGATGCCGGCCGACCTGCAGCAGTTCTACCCGGACCTGGGTGACGAGCGCCTGCAGACCGCCATCTGCGTCTTTCACCAGCGTTTCTCCACCAACACCCTGCCGAAGTGGCCGCTGGCCCAGCCGTTCCGTTTCCTCGCCCACAACGGCGAGATCAACACCATCACCGGCAACCGCAACTGGGCCCAGGCGCGCCGCACCAAGTTCGAGAACGGCCAGATCCCGGCCCTCGACGAGCTCGGCCCGCTGGTCAACCGCGTCGGCTCCGACTCCTCGAGCATGGACAACATGCTCGAACTGATGGTCACCGGCGGCATCGACCTGTTCCGCGGCGTGCGCATGATCATTCCGCCGGCCTGGCAGAACGTCGAGACCATGGACGCCGACCTGCGCGCGTTCTACGAATACAACTCCATGCATATGGAGCCCTGGGATGGCCCGGCCGGCGTGGTGCTGACCGATGGCCGCCACGCCGTGTGCCTGCTCGACCGCAATGGCCTGCGCCCGGCGCGCTGGGTGACCACCAGCAACGGCTACATCACCCTGGCCTCGGAAATCGGCGTGTGGAATTACCAGCCCGAAGACGTGGTCGCCAAGGGCCGCGTCGGTCCGGGCCAGATCCTCGCTGTCGACACCGAAACCGGCCAGGTACTGACCACCGACGACATCGACAACCGCCTCAAGTCGCGCCACCCCTACAAGCAGTGGCTGCGCAAGAGCGCGCTGCGCGTGCGTGCGACCATGGAAGACAACGACCATGGCTCGGCCTTCTACGAGGCCGATCAGCTCAAGCAGTACATGAAGATGTTCCAAGTCACCTTCGAGGAGCGTGACCAGGTGCTGCGCCCGCTCGCCGAGCAGGGCCAGGAAGCGGTCGGTTCCATGGGTGACGACACGCCGATGGCCGTGCTGAGCCAGCGCGTGCGCTCGCCGTACGATTATTTCCGCCAGCAGTTCGCCCAGGTCACCAACCCGCCGATCGACCCGCTTCGCGAAGCCATCGTCATGTCGCTGGAGATCTGCCTCGGCGCCGAGCGCAATATCTTCGAGGAGTCGCCCGAGCACGCCATTCGCGTGATCCTCAGCTCGCCGGTGATCTCCCCGGCCAAGTGGCGCACCCTGATGAACCTGGATCGCCCGGGCTTCGAGCGCCAGATCATCGACCTCAACTACGACGAGTCGATCGGCCTGGAAGCGGCCGTGCGCAACATGGCCGACCAGGCCGAAGAAGCCGTGCGCGCCGGCAAGGTATTGCTGGTACTCAGCGACCGCCATATCGCCCCGGGCAAGCTGCCGGCCCACGCCGCGCTGGTCACCGGTGCGGTGCACCACCGCCTGACCGAGACCGGCCTGCGTTGCGACTGCAACATCCTGGTGGAAACCGCCACTGCCCGTGACCCGCACCACTACGCGGTGCTGATCGGCTTCGGCGCCTCGGCGGTCTATCCGTTCCTGGCCTACGAAGTGCTGGGCGACCTGATCCGCACCGGCGAAGTGCTGGGCGACCTGTACGAAGTCTTCAAGTACTACCGCAAGGGCATCTCCAAGGGCCTCTTGAAGATCCTCTCGAAGATGGGCATCTCCACCGTCGGTTCCTACCGCGGCGCCCAGCTGTTCGAAGCCGTTGGCCTGGCCGACGAGGTCACCGACCTGTGCTTCCGGGGTGTGCCGAGCCGCCTCAAGGGCGCGCGTTTCGCCGACCTGGAAGCCGAGCAGAAGGCCCTGGCCGCCGAAGCCTGGAACAACCGCAAGGCCATCCAGCAGGGCGGTTTGCTCAAGTTCGTCTATGGCGGCGAGTACCACGCCTACAACCCGGACGTGGTCAACACCCTACAGGCCGCGGTAAAGCAGGGCAGCTACGAGAAATTCAAGGAATACACCGCACTGGTCGACACCCGCCCGGTGTCGATGCTGCGCGACCTGCTGCAGGTCAAGCTGGCCGACCAGCCGCTGAGCCTGGATGAAGTCGAGCCGCTGGAGGTGATCTTCAAGCGCTTCGATGCCGCCGGGATCTCCCTGGGCGCCCTGTCGCCCGAGGCCCACGAAGCCCTGGCCGAGGCGATGAACCGCCTGGGCGCCCGCTCCAACTCCGGCGAAGGCGGTGAAGACCCGGCGCGTTACGGCACCATCAAGAGCTCGAAGATCAAGCAGATCGCCACCGGCCGCTTCGGCGTGACCCCGGAATACCTGGTCAATGCCGAAGTGCTGCAGATCAAGGTGGCCCAGGGCGCCAAGCCGGGCGAGGGCGGCCAGCTGCCAGGCGGCAAGGTCAACGGCCTGATCGCCAAGCTGCGCTATGCGGTGCCGGGCGTGACGCTGATCTCGCCGCCGCCGCACCACGACATCTACTCCATCGAAGACCTGGCGCAGCTGATCTATGACCTCAAGCAGGTCAACCCCAGCGCCCTGGTCTCGGTGAAGCTGGTCTCCGAAGCCGGCGTCGGCACCATCGCTGCCGGCGTCGCCAAGGCCTACGCCGACCTGATCACCATTTCCGGTTACGACGGCGGTACCGGCGCTTCGCCGCTGACCTCCATCAAGTACGCCGGCGCGCCGTGGGAACTGGGCCTCGCCGAGACCCACCAGACCCTGCGCGGCAACGACCTGCGCGGCAAGGTGCGGGTGCAGACCGATGGCGGCCTGAAGACCGGCCTGGACGTGATCAAGGCCGCCATCCTCGGCGCCGAGAGCTTCGGCTTCGGCACCGCGCCGATGGTCGCCCTGGGCTGCAAGTACCTGCGTATCTGCCACCTGAACAACTGCGCCACCGGCGTGGCCACCCAGAACGACAAGCTGCGCAAGGACCACTTCATCGGCACCGTCGACATGGTGGTGAATTTCTTCACCTATGTGGCCGAAGAAACCCGCGAGTGGCTGGCCAAGCTGGGCGTGCGCAGCCTCGGCGAGCTGATCGGTCGTACCGACCTGCTCGACGTGCTGCCGGGCGAAAGCGCCAAGCAGAACCACCTGGATCTGACCCCGCTGCTGGGCAGCGACCATATCCCGGCGGACAAGCCGCAGTTCTGCGAGGTCGACCGCAACCCGCCGTTCGACCAGGGCCTGCTGGCCGAGGAAATGCTGTCCATGGCCAAGTCGGCCATCGATGGCGCCAGCGGCGGCGAGTTCGAACTCGACATCTGCAACTGCGACCGTTCCATCGGTGCCCGCGTCTCCGGCGAGATCGCCCGGGTGCACGGCAACCAGGGCATGGTCAAGGCGCCAATCACCTTCCGCTTCAAGGGCACGGCCGGGCAGAGCTTCGGCGTGTGGAACGCCGGCGGCCTGAACCTGTACCTCGAAGGCGACGCCAACGACTACGTCGGCAAGGGCATGACTGCCGGCAAGTTGGTGATCGTGCCGCCGAAGGGCAGCCCGTTCGCCACCCAAGACAGCGCGATCATCGGCAACACCTGCCTGTACGGTGCCACTGGCGGCAAGCTGTTCGCCGCCGGCACCGCGGGCGAGCGTTTCGCGGTGCGCAACTCCGGCGCCCATGCGGTGGTCGAGGGTGTGGGCGACCACTGCTGCGAATACATGACCGGCGGCTTCGTCTGCGTGCTGGGCAAGACCGGCTACAACTTCGGTTCCGGCATGACCGGCGGCTTCGCCTACGTGCTCGACCTGGACAACAGCTTCTATGACCGTGTGAACCACGAACTGGTGGAAATCCAGCGCATCAACAGCGAGTCCATGGAGGCCTACCGTAGCCACCTGGAGCGCGTGCTGGTCGAGTACGTCGAAGAGACGTCGAGCGAGTGGGGCCGTAACCTGCTGGAAAACCTGGACGACTACCTGCGCAAGTTCTGGCTGGTCAAGCCCAAGGCCGCGAACCTCAAGTCGCTGCTCTCCAGCATCCGCGCCAACCCGCAATAAAACAGCTGCAAGTGGCAAGCCTCAAGCTGCAAGTTGGGAGCAGGGGCGTGCCGGCCACCGTGATTGTCTTGCGGCTTGCAGCTTGAAGCTTGCCGCCGCTGTTAAGAGGTTTATGACATGGCTGAACGTCTGAATAACGACTTCCAGTTCATCGAAGTCGGGCGTAAAGACCCGAAGAAGAAGCTGCTGCGTCAGCGCAAGAAGGAATTCGTCGAGATCTACGACACCTTCAAGCCGGCCCAGGCCAGCGACCAGGCGCACCGCTGCCTGGGTTGCGGCAACCCGTATTGCGAGTGGAAGTGCCCGGTGCACAACTTCATCCCCAACTGGTTGAAGCTGGTCTCCGAGGGCAACATCCTGGCCGCCGCCGAGCTGAGCCACCAGACCAACACCCTGCCGGAAGTCTGCGGCCGCGTGTGCCCGCAGGACCGTCTCTGCGAGGGCGCCTGTACCCTCAACGACGGCTTCGGCGCGGTGACCATCGGCTCGGTGGAGAAGTACATCACCGACACCGCCTTCGCCATGGGCTGGCGCCCGGACATGTCCAAGGTCAAGCCGACCGGCAAGCGGGTCGCGGTGATCGGCGCTGGGCCGGCCGGCCTGGGCTGTGCCGACGTGCTGGTGCGCAACGGCGTGACCCCGGTGGTGTTCGACAAGAACCCGGAGATCGGCGGCCTGCTGACCTTCGGCATCCCCGAGTTCAAGCTGGAAAAGACCGTGCTCAGCAACCGCCGCGAAGTCTTCACCGGCATGGGCATCGAGTTCCGCCTGAACACCGAAGTGGGCAAGGACGTCACCCTGCAGCAGCTGCTGGATGAATACGATGCCGTGTTCATGGGCATGGGCACCTACACCTACATGAAGGGCGGCTTCCCCGGCGAGGACCTGCCGGGCGTGCACGATGCGCTGGATTTCCTGATCGCCAACGTCAACCGCAACCTCGGTTTCGAGAAGGCGCCGGAAGACTTCGTCGACATGAAGGGCAAGCGCGTCGTGGTGCTCGGCGGTGGCGACACCGCCATGGACTGCAACCGCACCTCGATCCGCCAGGGTGCCAAGGCCGTGACCTGCGCCTACCGCCGCGACGAGGCGAACATGCCGGGCTCGCGCAAGGAAGTGAAGAACGCCAAGGAAGAGGGCGTGAAGTTCCTGTTCAACCGCCAGCCCATCGCCATCGTCGGCGAAGACCGGGTCGAAGGCGTCAAGGTGGTCGAGACCCGCCTCGGCGAGCCGGATGCCCGTGGCCGTCGCAGTCCCGAGCCGATCCCGGGCTCCGAGGAAATCATCCCGGCCGAAGCCGTGCTGATCGCCTTCGGCTTCCGCCCGAGCCCGGCGCCCTGGTTCGAGGAGTTCGACATCCGTATCGATACCCAGGGCCGCGTGGTCGCGCCGGAAAAGGCCACCTTCAAGCACCAGACCAGCAACCCGAAGGTGTTTGCCGGCGGTGACATGGTGCGCGGCTCCGACCTGGTGGTTACCGCCATCTACGAAGGGCGCAACGCCGCTGAAGGGATTCTCGACTACCTCGGCGTCTAAGCGACAGCGCTCGGCGAGCCGTCAGGCATTTGCCCGCGACAAATTGACCCGATAGAGAAAAGGCACGGCCCTCGCCGTGCCTTTTGTTTTGGGGTCTGCGAAAATGCCCGCACTTTTTTCTAGGACTCTGCCATGACCGCCCTGAAGAACGACCGTTTCCTGCGTGCCCTGCTCAAGCAGCCCGTCGACGTCACGCCGGTGTGGATGATGCGCCAGGCCGGTCGTTACCTGCCCGAGTACCGCGCCAGCCGCGCCAGGGCCGGGGACTTCATGAGCCTGATGATGAACCCCGAGTTCGCCTGCGAAGTCACCCTGCAGCCGCTGGATCGCTACCCGCAGCTCGACGCCGCGATCCTGTTCTCGGACATCCTCACCATTCCCCATGCCATGGGCCAGGGTCTGTACTTCGAAACCGGCGAAGGCCCGCGTTTCAGGAAGGTGATCAGCAGCGCCGCGGATATCGAGGCACTGCCGATTCCCGATCCGGAACAGGACCTGGGCTACGTGATGGACGCGGTGCGCACCATCAAGTCGGCGCTGAATGGCCGTGTTCCGCTGATCGGCTTTTCCGGCAGCCCATGGACGCTGGCGACCTATATGGTCGAAGGCGGCTCGTCGAAGGACTTCCGCAAGATCAAGGCGATGCTCTACGACCAGCCCGAGGCCATGCACGCGCTGCTCGACAAGCTGGCGCAGTCGGTGACCGCCTACCTCAACGGGCAGATTCGCGCCGGCGCCCAGGCCGTGCAGATCTTCGATACCTGGGGCGGCAACCTGTCGTCGGCCGCCTATCAGACCTTTTCCCTGGCCTACATGCAGAAGATCGTCGACGGCCTGATCCGCGAGCAGGACGGTCGCAAGATCCCGGTGATCCTGTTCACCAAGAATGGCGGCCTGTGGTTGGAGTCGATAGCAGCCACCGGTGCCGACGCCCTGGGCCTGGACTGGAGCTGCGACATTGGCGAAGCGCGCCGCCGCGTCGGTCATCAGGTGGCCCTGCAGGGCAACATGGATCCCACCGTGCTGTACGCCAAGCCAGCGGCGATCCGCGCCGAAGTCGCGCGCATCCTCGACAGCTACGGCAATGGCACTGGGCATGTCTTCAACCTGGGCCATGGCATCACCCCGGAAGTCGATCCGGTCCACGCCGGCGCCTTCCTCGAAGCCGTCCACGAGCTGTCGGCTGCCTACCACCGTTGATTGCGGTTAGTCCGTCTGCGCTTTGCCGCGAGGCTGGTGCAGGCGGATATCGATCAGCGTGTCCTGGTCGCCATGCTCGAATTGTGCCGCCCTGGGTGTCGGCTTGCCCTTGAGCAAGGTCGGATTGGCGGAGAAGCCGACGGGCTCCTGGGGAATGCCGCGGGGGCTGAGGTCGAGGCGGCCGTTGCCGTTACTGTCCTGATAGAGCTGCAGGGCGAAGCGCCCCGGCGGCACGTCCTTGACGATCAGTTGCTCGCCGCTGCCCTGCTGCGCGTGCAACAGCGGCTCCCAGATCTTCTGGTCTGCGCTGACCAGCCCCAGGTAGAGCGGGGCGGTACTTTGATTGCCCTGCACGCGTACCAAAAGATCGCCCGCCTGGGCCGACAAGGTGCCAGACAGGAGAACCACTGCGCAGGCCACGCAGCGTTTGGTTACGATTTGAAGAAGTCTCTGTGGCATAATCCGCCCATTTTGCAGGGATTCGCTTAAAAAATGCGTCAGGTTCTCGTCGTTCACTTTTCACAGACTGGCCAATTGAACCGCCTGGTGCAATCGGTCTGTGCGCCCATGCAGGCGAGTGACGGCGTGCAGGTCGATTTCCTGGCCCTGCAGCCGGCCCAGCCGTTTCCCTTTCCCTGGCCCTTTCTCGGCTTCTTCCGGATCTTCCCGGAAACCGTGCTGATGAAGCCGCAGCCGCTGCTGCCCCTGGCTGTCGACGCCGACAAGCGTTACGACCTGATCATTCTCGCCTACCAGGTGTGGTTCCTGTCGCCCTCGCTGCCCTGCAGCAGTTTTCTTGCCTCGCCCGAGGCTGCTCAGCTGCTCAAGGGCACGCCAGTGGTGACCCTGATCGGCTGCCGCAATATGTGGCTGATGGCCCAGGAAAAGGTCAAGGCGCGTCTGCAGGCGCTGGGCGCGCGGCTGGTCGACAACGTGGTGCTGACCGATGCCTGTGGCACTGCAGCGAGCTTTCTGGCCACGCCGTTGTGGATGTTCACCGGCCGGCAGAAGCCCTACAGCTGGGTGCCGCGTGCCGGTATCGACGAGGGCGAACTGGCTGCTGCCAGCCGCTTTGGCGAGGCCATGGCGCGTCGCCTACTGGCTGACGAGCAGCCCATCGAGCAGCCGATGCTCACCGGCCTGGGCGCGGTGAAGGTGGATGAAAAACTGATCGCCAGCGAAAAGGTCGGCAACCGCAGCTTTACCCTGTGGAGCCGCCTGTTGGCAGCGCTCGGCCCGCAGCAGAGCATGCGCCGCGGCGTCGGGCTGGTGGTCTATATCGCTTTCCTGATCTGCCTGATTCTGACCGTGGTGCCGATCAGCGCCCTGTTGAAAAAGTTGTTGGCGCCGTTGTTCAAGGCGCGAATCCAGCGTCAAAAGGCCTACTTCGCCGGCCCGTCCGGCGAGTGAAGTGACCGAGGTAATCCTGTGGTAGCACCCGTATTCATCAACCGTATCAGTGCCAGACTGCCCCATGACCCGGTCGATAACGAGCAAATGGAGGCGCGGCTCGGCATGGTCGGCGAAAAGCCCTCGCGGGCGCGCAAGCTGATCCTGCGCCGCAATGGCATCCAGCAGCGCCACTACGTCATCGACCCGTTCAGCGGCGAGCCGAGCCTGAGCAACGCCCAGCTCAGCGCGCAGGCGATTCGCGGCCTGGCCGGTGACGGCTTCAACCTGGACGAACTGGAGTGCCTGGTGGCCGGTACCTCGTCGCCCGACCAGGTGATGCCCGGCCACGCGGTGATGGTGCACGGCGAGCTGGGCAGCCCGCCCTGCGAAGTGGTGACCACCGCCGGTATCTGCGTATGCGGGATGACCGCTCTGAAATACGCGTGGATGAACGTGGCCAGCGGGCAGAGCCGCAACGCCGTGGCCTGTGGCTCTGAAGTGGCCTCGGCGATGATGCAGGCGCGCAACTTCAACGCCGAATACGAGAGCCGCGTCGACGAACTGGAAAAACACCCGGAAATCGCCTTCGAGAAGGATTTCCTGCGCTGGATGCTCTCCGACGGCGCTGGTGCCGTACTGTTGCAGGATCGCCCCAACGCCCCGGGGCCTGAGCCTGCGCATCGACTGGCTGGACATCGTCTCCTTCGCTGATCAGATGTCGGCCTGCATGTATGCCGGTGCCGAGATGGAAGACGGCGCGCTACGTGGCTGGGCCCGCTATGACGCCGAGCAGCGCGCGCAGCGCTCGGTGATGGCGGTCAAGCAGGACGTCAAACTGCTCAACGACAATATCGTCCGCCTCACCGTGGTCGAGGCGCTGCGCCGCATCATGGCGCGCCGCGAGCTGCGCGTGGCGGACA
The DNA here is from genome assembly GCF_001839655.2 of Pseudomonas argentinensis. NCBI lineage: Bacteria > Pseudomonadati > Pseudomonadota > Gammaproteobacteria > Pseudomonadales > Pseudomonadaceae > Phytopseudomonas > Phytopseudomonas argentinensis. Next base: position 121,691 of record NZ_CP056087.1, on the reverse strand, counting down.
TCGACTGGTTCCTGCCCCATTACTCGTCCGAATTCTTCCGCGAGCGCCTGGCCGCTGGCCTGGCCGAGGTCGACCTGGCGATCCCCATGGCGCGCTGGTTCACCAACCTGACGAGCAAGGGCAACACCGGCGCGGCGTCGATCTTCGTCATCCTCGACGAGCTGTTCAATGGCGGGCACCTGCGCAGCGGCCAGAAGCTGCTCTGCTACGTGCCGGAAAGCGGGCGTTTCTCCAGTGCATTCATGCACCTGACGGTGGTCGGCAATGAAGCTTGACGAGGTTCCCCAGGATCCGGATTCCGCCTACGGCGGGCACAGCAAGCTGCTCTATGCCGTCGATGACCAGGGCCGCTACCAGGGCGCGTCGAGCGCCGGTTGGGAGCCGGAGTCCTATTCCACCCAGTTGGCGGTCGCCGAGCTGCAGGCCCAGGAAGCCGAGGCCCACGCCGCCTGGCAGCGCGGCGAGGCGTCGCCGCTCGAGTGCCTGATGTACCGCTACCGCATGGACCTGCCGGCCCTGGCGCAGATTGCCGGGATTTGGCAATGGCGCGTACGCCGGCACTTTCGACCTGAAATTTACCGGCGCCTGAGCGATTCGCTGCTGGCCCGCTACGCCGAGGCCTTCGGTTTGACCGTCGACGAGCTGCGTCGCTACCGGAAGGAACTGCCATGACCGCCTTCGAGCACCGCCAGAGCGCCCACTGCGAAAGCGGCGTGATGGCCAGCCTGCTCAGCCAGGCCGGCCTGCCGATGAGCGAGCCGATGGCCTTCGGCCTGGCCTCGGGCCTGGCGTTCGCCTACCTGCCGATCGTCAAGCTCGGCGGTATGCCGCTGATTGCCTACCGCATGCCGCCGCGCCACCTGATCAAGACCCTCAGCAAGCGCCTGGGTGTGAGGCTGACCAGCCGCACCTTCAGCAATCCCGAGCAGGGGCGCCAGGCCCTCGACGAGGCGCTGGACGGCGGCCGCCTGGTCGGGCTGCAGAGCTCGGTGTTCTGGCTGCCGTACTTCCCGCCGGAGATGCGCTTTCACTTCAACGCCCACAACCTCCTGGCCTATGGGCGTGAGGGCGACGACTACCTGCTCAGCGACCCGGTATTCGAGGCGCCGGTGCGCTGCGCCACCGCGGACCTGCAGAAGGCCCGCTTTGCCAAGGGCGCCCTGGCGGCCAAGGGTTTGATGTATTACCTGGATGACGTGTCGCCCGAGCAGGACTGGGCGCAGCTGATTCGCCAGAGCGTGCTGTCCACCACGCGCATTCTCGATGGCCTGCCACTGCCGTGGATCGGCATTCGCGGCATTCGCCACTTGGCCAGCTGCGTGGAGAGGCTCGATCCGGCCCAGGCCAAGTACAACCGCCTGTATCTGACCCATATCGTGCGCATGCAGGAAGAGATCGGCACCGGCGGCGCCGGTTTTCGCTTCATGTACGCCAGTTTCCTGCAGGAGGCCGGCGGGAAGATCGGCGATGCCACCCTGCGCGAAGCCTCGACGCGCCTGACCGCGGTGGGCGATGACTGGCGCCAGTTCGCCTCGGCCTGCGTGCGCGCCAGCCGCAGCAAGGGTGAGGCCCGGGATTTCCGGCCGATTGCCGAGATGCTGCGGGGGATTGCCGGTCAGGAGCGGGTGTTGATGAAAGAGTTGGGGGCTTGGGCCAAGCGCAAGGGCTGAGATAAGGCTGTAGGAAGGTCGGTGCGGAGCTTTTGTAGGATAGGCCGGGCGGCGATCCGCTTTAGCCTCGAGTTTTCTGAACAGCCCGCTTCACATGCTTGAGCTGTGATTTGCCAGAGTTATCGCATTGCTCTTGCGTTCGGTTCCGCTCTGACGAGCGGGTTACTTTTGGCATCGCCCCAAAAGTAACCAAAAGGTCTAGCCCCGACATTCGGCCCCGGCTTCGCCGGGGTTCGCTCACTCCATCGTTGTTCCGGGGGCCGGCCTGGAAGGGCCATCCATGGCCCATCAGGCCTCTCGCCGCATCCATGCGGCTCGTCCCCCTGCACAACGACTCCATTCGGCCTCCTGAAGGGGCGAGTTGTGTCGCCTGTTATTCCCGTGTAGGAAAAACATCAAAAAGCTAAAGCCAGCCAAACGCCCGCTGCTTTACAGCTGCAACTGCAGCACATCGATTCCCGCCGTCAGCTCGGCAAAATCCGCCGCCCGGCTTGGCCCTTCGATCAGCACCCCCTGAGCCTCGAACTCGCCGTCTTCATCGATCAGCACCAGCAGCGCCTGGCCGATCAGGCCGTCGGCCAGGTCCAGGCTGGCCAGTGCCTGCAGGTGTTTCCACACGTTCGGGCCTGCACCGATGAAGAGGTTCGGGCCTTCCAGCCCCAGTTGTGCGGCGACATGAAAGCCGGCGGCGTTGCTGACGCTGTTGACGAACTCGAAGGGCTTGGGCTGCAGCAGGTGGACGCACACGCTGTCGAGCAGCGAGCCCATGGTGGCCCGGGCCGGGTGGCGCGAGGCCAGGTACAGGCCGCAGTCGCGGCGTATCTTGGCCTTGAGCGGTGCGGTGCACAGCAGGGCCTGCAGAATCAGCCGATCGATGCGGCGTGGCGTGGTCGGTAGCCAGCTGATCAGCGCGGTCTTGAGGTCCTTGTCGGTGTTTTCCACATCCCCGCGTACGCTGCAGGCCGCGATGGCATGGCTCATGGTGCGTCTCCCGCGCCGCGTTGCAGCACCAGGCTGGCGTTGTTGCCGCCAAAGCCGAAGTAGTTGGCCAGCAGCAGGCTGCCCTCGGTAACCGCCAGGGGCTCGCCCGACAGCGGCAGCAGGGCGTCCCGGGCGTAGTCGCAGGCGGGCAGGTGGGCGAGGTTTTCCACCAGCAGCAGGGTCTCGGTCAGGCCGCAGGCGCCCAGGGTGTGGCCGAGCCAGGGCTTGAGCACGCACAGCGGCGGCAGCGCCTCACCGAACAGCCGGCGCACGCCGTTGCTCTCGGCGCTGTCATTGGCGCCAGTGGCCGTGCCATGGGGTTTGACCAGGCCAATCTGCTCGGCAGTCACGCCAGCACCGCGCAGGGCTTCGCGCATCACCCACTCGATATGGCTGCCGTCTTCGCGGGTATTGGTCAGGCTGCTGGTGTCGCAGGCGCTGAAGCCGCCCAGCAGGCGGGCCAGCGGTGCCGGGCCCGGCTCCAGGGCCAGCAGGGTGGCCGCGTAGGCCTCGCCCAGCACCAGGCCATCGCGTTGCGGGTGGAAGGGACGATAATCGCCGCTGGGCGATACCAGGCCCAAGGCGCCAAAGCCTTGCTGGGCGATGGCGCTGGGGGTTTCGAAGGCCAGCACCAGCACACGGCGATACAGGTGGGCGCCCAACATGCGGGCACCATATAGCAAGCCATTGGCGGCGCTCGTGCAAGCGGTGTTGAGGGTGAAGGCGTCGACGAAACCGAAGCGCTCGCGCAGCCGCTCGGCGATCAGGTCGAGGGAGGTCGAGTGATCCGGGTGAAAGCCGCCGTGGCGAGCCGCGCGTGCCTCCAGCTCGTCGATATCCAGGCTGGTGCTGGCGACGATCAGCAGGCAGTCGTCCAGCGCGCCGGGCTCGTCGCCCAGGGTTTCGCGAATCAGCCGGTCGCAATGCTCGCCCGGTGTTTCGCCGCCGGCCACGGCCAGGTACGGACGTGGCGCCTGCAGCTCGTGCAGCAGCACGGTGTTGGCGGTTGGCCGCAGGCCGCTGCGCAGGGCGGCGTTGGCGGCGCGCAGGTCGGCGCCGAGGGCACTGTGCAGGGCGCCTCGCTGCAGGTAGACGGGCGTCACTGCTGTTGCCTGATAAAGGCCGCGATACTGGCGATGCTGTTGAGAATACGCCGGCCGTCCTTGGCGCCTTCGATGCGTACGCCGTAGTGCTGCTGCAGCGCCAGGGAGACTTGCAGGGCGTCCAGGCTATCCATCTGGATACGGCTCTGCTGGCCGAACAGCGGTTCGTCGTCTCCGATGCTTTGCCAGTCGATGTCGTCTTCCTTGTCGCACTCGCGAATCAGCAACTGCTTGAGCTTTTCTTCTAGTAGTGTGTGGTCCATTGCGTTTGCTGTACTCGTTTGTGGAACAGGAACAAGCCGCTGGCGCCGGCCACCGCTGCGAACAGCAGCAGGCGCGCGCACCAGGGGGCTACGTCGTTCAGTGAGCCGTGGCCCACCAGCAGGGTAAGGAAGGCGTCCAGTGCCCAGCTCATCGGTGATAGCTCCGCGAGCTGACGCATGGCCTCGGGCATCACGCTCTTGGGCACCATGATGCCGCCGATGGCTGCGAGGATGATATTGATCCCGCCGCCAAGCAATAGGGCTTGTTCACTACTGCGCGCCATGGCGGCCAGCAACAGGCCCAGGCTGGTGGTGGTCAGGGCGATGCTGATGGCCAGCACGGCGTAGGCGAGCTGGCTGCCGTTGAGCTCCAGCGCCGGCAGGCCCGCCAGCGGCAGGCCGTGCACGCCGATCGTCAGCAGCACCACGAACTGCACCAGGTTGATGGCCAGGTACGGCAGCACCTTGCTCGCCGCCAGGGTGCCGAGCCCCAGGCCCAGGCAGCGGAAGCGCAGCAGCGCGCCGCTCTGCTGCTCGCGCTGGAAGCTGCCGGCCATTGGCAGCATCACGAAGAACATGCCGAAGATCAGCCAGGCCGGCACGCTCATCTGCGTGGCGTTGGCCTGGGCGCTGAGGTCGCCGCTGGCCAGGCGCGCCTGCTCGTCGATGCGGCTTTCGGTGCGCTGCTGAATCAGCTCGAGCTGCTCAGCATGGCTGAGTCCTTCTTCCAGCGCGCCGCTGTCCTGCAGGTAGGCGAGCAGCCGGGTCTGCGCCAGGGCGATGGTTACCGCAGCGTGCAGGCGCTGGCGCGAGAGGCGGTCGAACTGGGCGGGGAAACTCAGGGTCGGGCCCTGATGGGGCGTATCCAGCAGCTTCTCTTCGAAGTCCGCCGGCAGGCTGATGCGCGCCATCTGCGCCGGCCCATCGGCCAGCAGCTGGCTGTCGGGCAACTGCGCCTGCAGGGCATCGTGAAAGAAACGGCTCGACTCGCTGGGCTGCGGGGTTTGCAGCACCAGCTGCAGCGGCGGCAGGCGATCCTGCAGGTAGCTGGACATGGCGCCGGCCATGATCACCAGAAACAGCGTCGGCATGAGGAACAGCACGGCCAGGGCGTGAGGGTCGCGCAGCAGCAGGAGGATTTCCTTGCGAACCAGGGCGCGCAGCCTCATAGCCGGCCTCCGTTGAGGCGCAGGTACAGCTGCTCCAGGGACGGCCGACCGAAGCGCAGCAGGCTGGGGGCTTGGGGCTGTGCGGCGATGAAACGGGTGATCGCCAGCAGCTGTTCGACGTCCAGCGCGGCGATGCGCACGCCGTTGGGCGTGTGTTCGGCGTTGATGCCAAGCTCGGTGAGCAATGATGGCAGCGCATCGGGGGCGTGCTCGGGCCACTCCAGAAACAGGCCGGGCTGATCGCCGAGCAATTGATGCTTGTCGACGTCCAGCTGCACACGGCCTTCGTGCAGCAGCAGGATGCGGTCGGCGACCTTTTCCACTTCATCCAGATAATGGCTGGTGTAGATCACCGCCTTGCCGTCGGCGGTCAGCTGCTGCACGGCGTCGAGCAGCAACTGCCGGCTGGCGGCATCGACGCCCACGGTGGCCTCGTCGAACAGATACAGCTCGGCCGGTTGCAGCAGGCCGATGGCGAAGTTCAGACGTCGCTGCTCGCCACCAGACAGGCGCTCTGCGCGGCGTCCGAGCTTGTCCGCCAGGGACGTGCCGGCGATGCAGTGCTCCAGGCGCTGGTGACGCTCGGCACCGCGCAGCCCGTAGAGATCGGCGAACAGCGCGAGATTTTCCCTCACCTTCAGCCCGGCGTAGAAGGCCAGTTGCTGGGGCACCAGGCCCAGGCGTCGCTCGCCCCGCCAGAGAATCCGCCCATCCAGGGGCTGCAGTACGCCGCTGAGCAGCGACAGCAGGGTGGTCTTGCCGGCGCCATTGCTGCCCAAGAGCCCCAGGCATTGGCCGGCCTGAAGCTGCAGGTCGATGCCGTGCAGCGCCGGTTGCGCTGCACCGGGGTAGCGATAGGCGATGCGGCTGAGTTCAAGCACGGACGAGCACCAGCAGCAGTTTGCCGTCCAGCAGCAGGCGCTCGCCTTCCTGCACGTTGAAGCCGTAAAGGGCGCCGGCCGGGCTCAGGGCTTCCTGGGTCGCGCTGACCAGCAGGACGCCTTCGCGCTGCGTGGGGTGATAGTGCAGCTGCAGCTGGGAGAGTTTGCCGACCAGGGCCATTTCGATGGCGCTGTCGTTGCCGTATAAGGCACCATGCGCAGCGCACAATTGGGCAGCGGCCTCGAACAACAGGCACGGCGAGGCGTTCTCGCCCAGGTTCTGCAGATGCCGCCATTCGCTCAGGCCGCGGATGCCGGTGGCATCGTGGTCGAGCAGGGCATCCAGCCAGAGGGCCTGGCCCTGGTGCGGCAGCAGTGAGTGCAGTTGGGTGCGATCCATGGCGGGCGTCTGGCGTGCGAGCGCAGCAGTGTAACAGAGGGTCTCAGGGAGCAAGCGAGTGGGCGGTTGGCAATTGGTGGTTTTCGTGGGGCTGAGCATCGCCCTGACCCTGGTCTCCTGGCGCTCGCTGGGCAACCCGCGCAGCCACGGCTTCTACCGCTACTTCGCCTGGGAAGTGATGCTGGTGATGCTGGTGCTCAACGCGCCGTTCTGGTTCGAGGACCGCGCCGCCCTGCATCAGCAGGTTTCCTGGGTGTTGCTGACCACTTCGCTGGCGGTGCTGTTCGCCGGCGTCTACCAGATGCGCCGCTTCGGGCGGGCCGACCAGCGCCGCCAGGACGACGAGCTGTTCGCCTTCGAGCGTACTTCGCAGTTGGTCACCAGTGGCATCTTCGCCTACATCCGTCACCCGATGTACTGCTCGCTGCTGCTGCTGGCCTGGGGCATCGCCTGGAAGCAACCGGGCACGCTGCTCATGCTGCTGGCCGTGGCGGCCAGCGTGCTGCTGTGGCTCGCCGCGCGCTGCGAGGAGCGCGAGTCGCTGGCCTATTTCGGCGACGCCTACCGCGACTACATGGCGCGCAGCCGCATGTTCGTGCCCTTCATCTTCTGAGCCGACGCGCCGCAAGGCTGTGCTTGCAGCGCATCACGGGCTTACTTGACGCTCGCGTACTTACCCTTCAGCGCGACGCCGGCCATGATGGCGCCGGCGTGGCATTCGAACTTGCTGTTGTCGCGGTATTCCTTGTTCTTGTAGTTGCTGGCCAGATCGACCACGGCGTTGGCGCCGGCGGCCTTGGCCGAGTTCTGCAGCTTGATCAGCGCCGATTGCAGCACCCAGCGGCAGGCTTCCTCGTCGCTCTTGTTGAAGGCGTTGGTCTTCTGGCTGGTGGTGACGTTGGCGTTGATGATCTTGGCGCCGGCCGGGGTCTTGTTCAGGTAGAACTTCACCGAGCCGTCCAGGCGGCCGGCCTGGGTGGCTTCGTTGACCACCGACTGGAAGTCCAGGAAATGGGCGGTGTCACGGGCCTGGCTGACGGCGGGCAGCAGGGCAGCGGTGAGCAGAGCAGCGGCGGTCAAGCGTTTCGCGTTCATCGGGTTTCTCCTGGGATGTCACTGGGGCGTGGGAAGGGAAGGGCGGCGCAGTTCCTGCTGGATGGTGCGGTCGAGCTTGCGCACCCACTTGTTGTAGGCGCGGTGAATGGTGCCGTCGTGATAGTCGAGATTGTGGCTGTCGCGGTACTGGATCGCGTAGGTCGACGCCGTGTAGGGAATGGTGATGTCAGCCTGGTGCCCGCGGCGGGTGTACTGCGCCATGATCTGCCCGCGATCGGCACGTTCCACCGTCCACTGGCGACGCTGGAGTGCGGTGAGGATCGCCCGGCGCATGTCGTCCTCTCCTTTCACCACGGCAGGCGGTGCGCTGCTGTTGATGTTCATCACGGGTTTCGAGCCGCAGGCGGTAATACCCAGCAGCAGTACGGCAAGCAGGGCGAAGCAATTGAAGCGAGCCATCATCCTTGGTCCTTGTCCTGGGGGTCAGCGCCAGCGGCGGAAGATCAGCGAGGTGTTGACCCCGCCAAAGGCGAAATTGTTGTTCATCACGTAGTCGTTGCTCATTTCGCGGAATTCGCCGCGCAGGTAGTCCAGCTCGCCGCAAGCCGGGTCGATGTGATCCAGGTTCAGGGTGTGCACGTAGCTGTCGCGGTTGAGCATCTCGATGCTGAACCAGGATTCCAGGGCGCCGCAGGCGCCCAGGGTGTGGCCGAAGTAGCTCTTCTGCGAGCTGATCGGCATGCGCGGGCCGAACAGGCTGCTGGTGGCCTGGGTTTCGGCGACGTCGCCCTGTTCGGTGGCGGTGCCGTGGCCGTTGACGTAGCCGATGGCCTCGGGGGCCAGCGCGGCATCTTCCAGGGCCAGCTGCATGGCGCGACGCATGGTGGCCTGCACCGGCTTGGTGGCGTGCTGGCCGTCGGCGTTACAGCCGAAGCCGACGATCTCGGCGTGGATGCTGGCACCACGGGCCAGGGCGTGTTCGAGTTCTTCGAGCACCAGCATGCCGGCACCTTCGCCGATCACCAGGCCGTCGCGGCCGCTGTCGTAGGGGCGCGGGCTGGTGTGCGGCGCGTCATTCTTCAGGCTGGTGGCGTACAGGGCGTCGAAGACCATGGCTTCGGTCGGGCACAGCTCTTCGGCGCCGCCGGCAAGCATCAGCGGCAGGCGGCCGAACTTGATCGCCTCGTAGGCGTAGCCGATGCCCTGGCTGCCGCTGGTGCAGGCGCTGGACGTGGGGATCAGCCGGCCGGTGAGGCCGAAGAAGATGCTGATATTGGCCGCCGTGGTGTGCGGCATCATGCGGATGTAGGAGTTGGCGTTGAGACCGTCGGCCACCGAGTTGAGCAGCATGTTGCCGAACGCCTTGATCTCCTCGGTGCTGCCGGTGGACGAGCCGCAGGCCACGCCCATGCGCCCGTCCTTGATGCTTTCGTCATCGAGCAGGCCGGCATCGGCCAGGGCGCGCTCGGCGGCATACACCGACAGGCGCGACACGCGGCCCATGCTGCGCAGCTGCTTGCGGGTCCAGCGGGCGGGCACGACGAAATCGTCGACCGGGCCACCCAGGCGGGTGTTCAACTCGGTGAAGCGATCCCATTCGTGCATCACGCGAATGCCGCTGCGGTTGGCGCGGAAATTCGCCGCGATGCTGTCCCAGCTGTCGCCCAGGGATGTGATGCCGGCCATGCCGGTTACGACTACGCGTTTCATGCCACTTCGCTCTCTTTCAACACAGACCGCCATTGACGGCGATCACCTGGCGGGTGATGTAGGCCGCCTCGTCGGACATCAGGAAATTCACCGCGCCGGCCACTTCTTCCGGGGTGCCCATGCGCGCGGCCGGGACCATCTTGAGGATATCCTCGAGCGGCACGTGCTCGTCGAGAATCTCGGTATCGATCAGCCCCGGAGCCACGCAGTTGACGGTGATCTTGCGTTTGCCCAGCTCGATTGCCAGGGCCTTGGCGGCGCCGATGATGCCGGCCTTGGAGGCACTGTAGTTGACCTGCCCACGGTTGCCGATCAGCCCGGAAACCGAGGTGATGCAGACGATACGCCCTGGCTTGCGGCGACGCACCATCGGCATCGTCAGCGGATGCAGCACGTTGTAGAAACCATCCAGATTTGTGCGCAGCACCACATCCCAGTCCTCCTCGCCGAGCGCCGGGAAGGCGCCGTCGCGGGTCAGCCCGGCGTTGCACACCACGCCGTAGTAGGCGCCGTGGCTTTCCACGTCGGCTTCCAGGGCGTTGCGGCAGGTTTGCCGGTCGGCCACGTCGAACTGCAGGATGCGCGCGCGCTGGCCCAGGGCCTCGATCTCGCGCTGTACCGCCTCGGCCTCGTCACGGCGCGAGCGGCAGTGCAGCACCAGGTCGAAACCGGCGCGTGCCAGGCGCAGGGCAATGGCGCGGCCGATACCGCGGCTCGATCCGGTGACCAGAATGGTCTCGCTCATTAAGACGGCTCCTGAAACGGGGGTTCTTGGATATAGGTGGACACGTCGCGGGGCTGGAACACGTTGAGCCGCGCCTCGACCAGGATGCCCGGGCCTTCGAGGCGGCATTCGAACACGCACATGCCGTTGTCGTCCTGCAGCGAGCGATTGGCGTGGATCAGCAGCGTGCTGCCAGCCGGAAAGCGGTCCACGTTGCAGGTAAAGTTGCGGGTGCCGAGCAGGAAGCCCAGCTCCACCGGCAGGCCTTGTTCACGGGCATGGCAACCGGCGAAGGCGGCCACGCTCTGGGCCATCAGCTCGATGCCCACGGCGGCCGGCAGGCTGCCGTCGGTCTGGCTGAACAGGCCACCCGGGCGCACCACCAGGCGGGTGTCGATATGGTCGGCGCCGAAAGCCAGCACCTCGTCGATCAAAATCATGTCGCCAGCGTGGGGCACCAGCTCGGCGACGGGCCAGACACTCACGGCAGGTCTCCTAGAATCAAGGAAATATTGTTGCCGCCAAAGGCGAACGAGTTGCTCATCAGGTAGCGGCGGCCAGCCGCTGGCAGCGTACCGGGCGCGTCGACGAGCGCCAGGCGTGGCAGTTGCGTATCGGCCACGCCGTCCCAGACGTGAGGGGGCAGGCGGTTGGCGGTGTTGTAATGGCTCAGGGTCAGCCAGCAGAACGCGGCTTCCAGCGCCCCGGCGGCGCCCAGGGTATGGCCGGTCAACGCCTTGCTCGACGAACAGGCTACGCCGGCCGGGAACAGCGCCTGTACGGCCAGGCTTTCCATGGCGTCGTTATGGGTGGTGGCAGTGCCGTGCAGGTTGAGGTAGCCGATCTGCTCGGCGGTCAGGCCCGCCGCGCTCAGCGCCTTGCGCATCGCCTGCTGGGCGCCGAGGCCTTCGGGGTGCGGCGCGGAAATATGGTGGGCGTCGGAGGTGGCGCCACCGCCGAGCAGGCCGATGCCGGGGCCCTGTTCGGCGCGGGTCATCAGAAACAGTGCGGCGGCCTCGCCGATATTGATGCCGTGGCGGTTGGCCGAGAACGGGTTGCAGCGCTCGTCGGACACCGCCTCCAGGCTGGCGAAGCCGTTCAGGGTCAGCTTGCACAGGCTGTCCACGCCGCCACACAGCACCGCATCGCACAGGCCCATGCGCAGCAGACGCTGGGCGGCGAGCAGGGCGCGGCCGCTGGAGGTGCAGGCCGTGGACTGGCAATAGGCCGGGCCGCTCAGGCCCAGCCAGTCGGCGAGAAAGCTCGCGGGTGCAGCGATTTCCTGGCGATTGTAGCGGTAAGCATCCGGCAGCTCGCCGCTGTGCACATACTCGGCGATATGCTCGCCGGCTTCGGCGATGCCCGAGGTGCTGGTGCCGAGCACCACGGCGATGCGGCTGGGGCCGTATTGGGTGATGGCCGCCTGGATGTGGTCCTCGATCTCCAGGGCGGCGGCCAGCAGCAGGCGATTGTTGCGACTGGCGAGGTGCTCGAAGCCGGCGGGCATCGCGGGCAGCGGCGCATCCACCGCACCGACCGTCACGCTGCGCTCGGGGATCCAGCCCGCCTGGCGGCGCATGCCGCTGGTGTCGCCGGCGAACAGCGCGTCGGCCACCGCCTGCTTGCCCTGACCCAGGGCGCAGACCACGCCGAGGGCGTCGAGTCGAGCGATCATGGTTGCGTCTCCAGCGGGCGCACGCGGTACTGCTGCGTGGCGTTACTCAGTTCGATGGCCCGCCCGGCACCGTAACGGATGCGCCAGTCCGGGGCCAGCTGGCGGCCCTCGGCGCCCAGGCGCCACTGCTTGCCGGCGTAGCTGGCGGCCAGCTGATCATCCGGGATGAGGGCGAACAGCAGGGCGGCGAACAGCTCGCGGGCGGGGGCATTGGGCGGCAGCAGGCCGTCATTGTGCCAGGCGCCATCGGCCAGCGATTGCCGGGCCAGCGGTACGCCGAGCGGGTCGAACAACGACCAGCGCAATGCGGTGCCCTCGGCCTGGATCACCAGCAGCCAGTCCTGGCCGTCGGCGGTACTGACCTGCAGCGCCATCGGCAGCGGCTGCGTCAGTTGCGGCGCGGCAGCGGGCAGCGGTGTGCGCGCAGCACAGGCGCTCAGCAACAGGAAGCAGGCGAGGGGCAGCAGGCGTTTCATGCAGGCTCCAGCGGTTTGCGCACCGCGGCGTTGACCAGGGTTTCGTTGCGCTGGCCGAACGGCCTGGGCTTGCGGATGCCCCAGCGTTCCAGCAGGCCGAAATCCTCCGAGCGGCTCCACCACAGGTAGGGGTAGGAGACGTTGCGCTCGCTGAATTCGAAACCCTGCTGGCGCAGCATGGCCAGGTATTCGCCGGCGGTCTTCTGCACCTCCATCGGGTGGCGGAACAGCCAGCGGATCACCCAGGTGTCGATGTAGTACTTGGTCGACTCGGCGAACAACAGCAGGCCGCCGGGCTTGAGCACGCGCCAGAACTCGGCCAGTGCCTGCGCCTGTTCGACCAGGTGGTGGAAGGTCTGGTGGCAGAACAGCATGTCCACGCTGGCATCGGGCAACCCGATGGCCGCGCAGTCGCTGGCGATCAGCTGTACGTCGAGGCCCAGGCGCTGGGCTTCGGCGCCGGAGCACTCGAGGCTGTGCGGGTCGGCGTCCAGGCCGATGATGCGGGCCGGCGCGAAGGCGCGCTGCAGCAGGCCGAACGACTTGCCCTGGCCGCAGCCGGCATCCAGCAGCACCGGCGCGGCCGGTAGCGGGCCGTCGATCAGCCCGCGCAGGTCATCGATGGCCACGCGCAGCACATGGTGCTGCCACACATGGCTACGCAGGAACCAGAAACCGAAGCCGGTTTCCTCGACGTAGGTGGTCGCGGCGCGATCCATCGCAATCTCCTCAGGCACTGGCGCACAACTCGGCGAGCACCCGCAGGCGACGCTTGGGCTCGGCCACATAGGGGTTGCGCTGATCCCAGGCGTAGCCGGCGAGAATCGAGCTGATCATGGCGCGGATCTCGGGGGAGGCCTTGGGGTAGTAGATGACGTCCTGGAAGCTGCCGCCGTACCAGCCTTCGACGTACACGCGGAAGGTGTCGACGCCGCGCTTGAGCGGGATGGCGAAGTCCTGCTCCCAGTCCACGCTCTCGCCGCTCAGCTGGCGGTGCAGCAGGTTGGCGGCCATGCTCGCCGAGCGCATGGCGATGGTCACGCCGGAGCTGAACACCGGGTCGAGGAACTCGGCAGCGTTGCCCAGCAGGGCGAAGCCCTTGCCGTGCAGCGCCTTGACGCTGGCCGAGTAACCCTTGATCTCGCGCACCGGGGTGTCCCACACGGCATTGCCAAGCACCTTGGCCAGGCTCGGGGTTTCGGCGACGAACTGCTTGAGGGCGGCGTCCATGTCCTCGGGGTAACCGTCGAAGCGCTCGGCCAGGCCGACCACGCCCAGGGAGCAGCGGCCGTTGCTGAACGGAATGGTCCAGAACCACAGGTCACGCAGGCTGGCGTGGGTGGTGATGAGGATCTTCTCGCGATCGAAGCCCGGATGGTCGATGCGGTCTTCGATATGGGTGAACAGCGCCTTGCGCATCGGCAGGTTGGACGGCAGCTCCAGGTCCAGCAGGCGCGGTAGCAGGCGGCCGTAGCCGCTGGCGTCGAGGACGAAGGTGCAGCGCACCTGGTACTCGTGGCCGTCGCTAAGGCGACGTACCGACAGCAGCGGCTGCTCGCCGCTGAAGTCCACGGCGACGATTTCCTCTTCGTAGCGGATGGTCACCCCCTGGCGCTCGGCGTCGTCGGCCAGCACCTTGTCGAAATCGGCGCGCTGCACCTGATAGGTCGAGCCAAAGCTCTCTGTGAACGTCTCGCGAAAGTCGAAGTCGGTGTAACGGTCACCCCAGGCGAAGGCAGCGCCGTGCTTGGTCTGGAAGCCCGCGGCGCGCACCGCGTCGATCATCCCGGCTTCCTCGACGAAGTCCAGGCAGTGCGACAGCAGGCTCTCGCCGATGGAGAAGCGCGGGAAGCGCTGGCGCTCGAGGATCAGCACCTCGTGGCCCTTGCGCTTGAGGATGGCGGCGGCAATGGCGCCGGCCGGGCCGGCACCGGCTACGACGATCTGATGCTGTTGGACTTCAGGAGATTTCATAACGGCTTTTCGCCTCGCTCGGGTAAGCGCGCCGACCCATCACGGCGGGCAGCAGGGTGGAGAACAGGCTCATCAGCAGCAGACCGAAGTACAGCATGGCGTCGATCAGCTGCAGGTGCAGGAGCAAATTGAGGAAAACGATTTCGGTCAGCCCGCGGATGTTCAGCAGCAGGCTTTCCTGCCACTTGATTCGCGCCGACGCCTGCGGCTCGGCCCAGTGCAGGCCCAGCCAGCTGCCGAGCACCTTGCTGAGCACCGGCACCACCAGCAGCACGCCGACGGCGAACCAGGAGTCGGCCGCGCCGATGCCATGGAAATCCACGCGCAGCACGCCGCAGGTGAGGATCAGCGGCACCGCCAGGCCATTCATCAACAGCTTCCACTGGCGCTGCGGCAAGGGCAGCTGGAACGGCATGCGAATCGCCGCCAGGCACAGCATGTAGGCGATGCCGAACACCAGGGCGTTGAGTGCGAGGCTGTGCAGCAGCACCATCAGGGCGAAGAACGGCAGGCTGTAGAGCAGCGGGTGGCGCAGCCTGAGCAGACTGAACATCAGCGGCAGGGTGGCGGCCAGCAGCGGCCACAGCAGGCTGGCCGGGTGGCTGCTGCCCTGGGCCAGGCCGAACAGGCTCCAGCACATGAAGTCCATGAGGATCGCCGCGTGCAGCAGGCGTTTGGTTGCCACTGGCGGGTAGTCGATGCTCTGCAGGAACAGGTAGAGCACCGGAATCGCGGTGATCGAGAACAGCAGGCCGATGCCCACGGCGCTCAGCCAGCCGTAGTCGCCTGGCAATACCCACAGGGCGCAGGCCAGGCCGGCCAGCAGCGGGATCAGGAAGCTCGGCAGGGCGATCTTCAGGCACGCCGGGCTCAGCTCCAGATCGATCACGTCGCTGAGGATGTAACCCAGCAGCAGGGCGAAACTCAGCCCATAGGCCGGCTCGACCCAGGCCGGCGCCAGCAGGTCAGCGGCCGTGAGCTGCAGGTAGGGCTCCGCCCAGCCGAGCAGCAGGGCGGGAATCGCCAGGCTGGCGACTAGCAACTGGCCGACGATGGGAATCAGCAGACGGCCGCCAAGTATGCCGACCAGGGCAAAGAGCGCCAGCGCCAGCAGCCAGAAACCGATCACGCTCATGGGTGGGCCTCCGCGCTCTGGCGCGGCGCCGCCCAGGGCGAGAGCAGGAAGCAGAACATCAGGCCCAGGCTGATGGCCAGGCCGAAATTGGCGATGGCCGGCGTCTGGCTGATCAGCAACAGGCCGAACGACAGCCAGCTGGACACCGCCGACAGCAGCGTGCCGAGCAGGCTGACCGCCGAGCCGCCGATGTTCTCGCGCATCAGGATGGCGTAATCGACGCCGATGGCGGTAATCAACAGCAGGCCGAACAGGCTGAACAGGGTCAGCGGCTGGCCCAGCCAACCCAGGCAGGCCAGGGCGGCGAGGGCCGCCAGCAGCGGCAGGCAGACCACCCGCAGTGCGCCGCCAAGGCCGAATGGAATGCACAGCAGCACGACGATGGCCAGGCAGGAAACCAGCTTGAGCTCGGCGGCACTGACCTGGGTGGCGGCGAACAGACGGTTCAGCTCGCCGAGGCGGTCGACCAGCTGCACGCCGTCCAGGCCATCGGCGGCGCCTTGCAGCACGGCGCTGGCGGTCTGCCCCTGCAGGCTGACGATGGCGGCCACGCCCTGCTCGTCGCGGCCCAGCCACAGCGCCCGCCAGGGTTCGGCCAGTGGGCTGGCGAGGGCCTGCTCCAGGTTGGCCTGCGGCTGCTCCAGCAGTTGCTGCAGCTCGGCCTGCAAGGCATCGGCGGGAATGCCCAGATCCAGCAGCGGTTGCCAGTGCGCCGGCAGCACGCGCAGCGCTGCGCGGGTGGCCTGCACTTGCTCGGTTGGGGCGAGCAGCCCGTTGAGCGACAGGTAGCTGCGCAGCTGGCCGTTGCCGACCAGGGCGTCGAGGCGCGCGCCGAGCGCCTGCTGGCGCTGCAGCAACTGCGCTTCGTCGCGGGCGCGCACCAGGAAGAACTGGCTGGTGGGTTGCTGGCCGGTGAGTTCGACGATGCGCTGGGACTGGGCGAACAGCGCCGGGTCCTTGCCCAGCCACTGGCGCAGGTCGTTCTGGCTGTGCAGCTGCCAGATGCCGCCGGCGCAGAACGCCAGGAACAGCGCCAGCAGCCAGTAGGTGCCAGTCCCCTGGCGCAGGCGACCGTGCCAGCTCATCGTCCGGGTCGCGATGGCCAGCAGGCGTGGTGCCGGGCGCAGGCGCATGCCGTTCAGCCAGGCGGGCAGCAGGCACACCGAGCACAGGTAGGCGCCGATCAGCCCGGCGGCGGAGAACGCGGCGATCTGGGTCAGCGCCGGAAACGGCGTGAAGGCCAGCGCCAGGTAGCCGATCAGGTTGGTGCCCAGGCTCAGGCTCAGGCCCGGCAGCGTGCTGCGCAGGGCGCTCCAGCTGCGCCACTCGGCATGCCCCCAGCTCTTGCTCAGGTAATGCAGCGGGTAGTCGGCGGCCACGCCGATCAGGCTGGCGCCGAGCACCAGGGTCAGGGCGTTGATCTGCCCGAAGATCAGCACGCAGGCGGCGCAGCCGGCCACCAGCGCCACGCCGATGGGCAGCAGGCTGAGCAGCACCCGCGGGCGGCGGAAGCCGATCAGCAATAGCAGCAGGGTGCCGAGGCTGGCCGCGCCGCCGATCAGGGTCATCTCGCTGATCGCCTTGTTCTGGCCGGCGGCGGCGTACAGCGCGCCACCGGTGGCGAGCAACTGGCCGCCATCGGCCTCGACGCGCTGGCGAGCCGCACCGATGCCCTGGGCGATGACCAGTGGCGCCTGCATGTCGAAGGCGTCGCCACGGCTACGCAGGTGCAGCACGGCCCAGCTCATGTCGGGCTCGCCCACCAGCAGGGTGCCACTGGCCAGGTCCGGCTGCACCCGGCCGCCGAAATTCAGCGCCTGCTGGGCGCGGGCGCCGAGGCCGAACCAGTCCTGCTCCGGCGGCAGCAGGCTGAACGAGGCGAAGGGGTCGAACAGCGCTGCGGCGCGTTGCTCGACAAAGGCCTCCGGTTGCTCGATCAGCAACTGGCGGTCGGCGGCTGGCAACAGGTTCAGGCGGCTTTCGCGCAGGTGCTGGCGCAGGGCGTCGAGATCGCTGTCTAGCTGCCAGCGCACCTGGCCGAAATGCCCGCTGGCCTGCCATTGCCGGCCCAACTCGCCCGCCAGGGCGACCGCGCGCTCGCGCTGCGGATGGCCGACCAGCACCAGCAGGTCGTGCTGAATCGGCTCCTGCATGCGCGCCTCGGCCTGCTGCAGGCGTGCATCACCGGCGCCGCTGGGCAGCAGGGCGAGGATGCTCGCCGCCACTGGCGGGCCGTTGCGCCATTGCCAGGCGGTCAGCGCCAGCAGCGCCAACAGCAGCACGGCGAACAGCCGCGGCAGGCGGCGTTCGATCAGGCCGGTCTGTTCAGGACGCAAAATCGCTGCGCTCCTGCTCGCTCAGGGCCTCGCCGGCGATGCTGGCAGGCATGCGCAGCAATGTGCGGTCGCCCTGGGTTTCGTGCAATTCGATACGCTCGACCAGCTCGCCACCGCCGATGTCGATGCGGCTGAACACCTGCTTGAGCAGCAGTGAGGTCGGCGTCAGGGTTAGGGTCCAGGCCTTGGCGTCGCCACCGAGCTGTAGCTCGAAGTTGCGCGCCAGGCCGCTGTGGTTGCCCTTGAGCACGTCGAGAAACAGCTTGCTCTGCTGGGCTGCCACGTCGCGCCCGGGCTGCATCTGCCAGCCATCGGCGGTGCGCTTGGCGATGCCGTTGGCGTCGATGCGGTAATCCTGCTCGAGCGGTTTTTCCAGCTTCCACAACAGGCCGGCGTCAGCCGCCAGCACGAGGGTGCCGCTGCTGGTCAGCGGTTGTGGCAGGGCACGCAGGTGTTTTTCCTGCACGAACGGGCCACGCACCACGGGGTGTTGCGACAGTTGCTGGCTCAGTTGATCCAGGGTCAGTTGCTCGGCCTGGCTGCTCAAGGCGGTGAGCAGCAGGCCGATCAGCAGGGAGAAACGCGCCAGGGCTTTCATCCGATCACCCGCTGCACGGCATCGATAAACACCTTGGGCGAGGCCAACTGCATCTCGCGGCTGGCGATTTCCACCGCCACCTGCACGCTGCTGCCGCGGGTCATGCGCTCGCCGGTGGCGGTGTCGCTGATCAGGTAGTGGATCTTCAGGCGGTTTTCCCATTCCACCAGATCGGCGCACACCGTGATGCGCTGGCCGAAGGTGGCGCCGCGGATGTAGCGCAGCTGCAGGTCGATCACCGGCCAGGCATAGCCGCTGTCGCGCATCTGCGGGTAGCCGTGATCGAGCTTGTCGAGCAGGGCGCAGCGCGCCTGCTCGAAGTATTTGACGTAATGGCCGTGCCAGACGATCTCCATCATGTCCACGTCGAAGAACGGCACGAGTATTTCCACCTCGGCCTGCAGAACGCCTTTAGCGCGCATGGGCGATGAGCTCCCCTGTCATGGCGTTGGAGGTGGGAGCGCGCCACGCGCGCGAATCGCGGGCATGGCCCGCTCCCACAGGTTCGTCGGCATGGGGAGAATTACGCATACAGGCTCCAGTGTTGAGCGCGGATGCGTTGCAGGCACAGGCGCAGCTCGCCTTCCAGGGCGCGATCCTCGATCAGCGGCGGGAAGTCTTCGCCCAGCTGTCCGTGCATCTCGGCCAGGGCGGCCGGGAGCACGGTGGCTTCGGCGCGCCGGCGCAGCCACACGCCCTGGTTGGCGGCCAGCAGCGTGGCGGCCGCGACCTGCTCGGCCAGCTCCAGGCTGCGCAGGGCGTCACGGGCGGCGATGGTGCCCATGCTCACCTTGTCCTGGTTGTGGCACTCGGTGGAGCGCGAGAACACGCTGGCCGGCAGGGTGTTTTTCAGGGCCTCGGCGGTCCAGGCGCTGGCGCCGATCTGCACGGCCTTGAAGCCGTGGTTGATCATCGCGGTCTCTACCGGGGCGCCCGACAGGTTGCTCGGCAGGCCATGGTTGTAGCGCGTGTCGACCAGCAGGGCGAGCTGGCGGTCGAGCAGGTCGGCGAGGTTGCCGATCAGGTTCTTCAGGCTGTCCATGGCGAAGGCGATATGCCCGCCGTAGAAATGCCCGCCGTGCAACACGCGCTCTTTATCGGGGTCGATCAGCGGGTTGTCGTTGGCGCTGTTCAGCTCGGTTTCGATGAACTGGCGCAGCAGGCCCAGGCTGTCGGCCAGTACGCCCAGCACGTGGGGCGCGCAGCGGATGGAGTAGCGGTCCTGCAAACGATGCAGCGGCGCGGTCGGCGCGTCGATGGCCAGGTCCTGGCGGATCCACGCGGCCACCTGGTTCTGGCCCGGATGCGGCTTGGCGGCGAACAGGCGCTCGTCGAAGTGCTCCGGGTTGCCCTGCAGGGCGATGACGTTGAGCGCGGTGATGCGCGTGGCCAGCTTGAGCAGGTAATCGGCACGGCAATAGGCCTGGCAGGCCAGAGCGGTCATCACCGCGGTGCCGTTCATCAGCGCCAGGGCTTCCTTGGGGCGCAGCACCAGGGGCGTCCAGCCCAGTTCGGTGTGCACCTCGGCGGCGCTGCGGCGCTCGCCGCGATATATCACCTCGCGCTCCCCGCACAGGGTCGCGGCGATGTAGGACAGCGGCGTCAGGTCGCCGCTGGCGCCCACCGAGCCTTCTTCCGGGATCAGCGGCAGCACGTCATGGTCGAGAAACGCCTGCAGGCGCTCCAGCAGCTCCAGGCGCACCCCGGACATGCCCTGGCACAGCGACTGCAAACGTGCGGCCAGCACCGCGCGGGTGGCCTGCTCGTCGAGCAGCTTGCCCAGGCCGCAGCCGTGGAAGGTGTACAGGTGACGCGGCAGCGCCTCGACCTGATGCAGCGGCACGGCCACCACACAGGAGTCGCCGTAGCCGGTGGTGATGCCATAGATCATGCCTTCGCGGTCGAGCAGGCTGTCGACGAAGCGCGCGCCGCGGCCGATGCGCTCACGCCAGGCGGGGCCCTCGTCCAGCACGCCGCGCACGCTGCGCTGGGCCAGGCTGACGATCTGCTCGAGACGCAGCGGCTGCGCGCCGAAGGTCACGGTTTCAGGCTGCTGTGTTGTCATGGTCGTTCCAGAACGGATAGAAGTTGAACCACTGCTGCGGGGCTTGCAGGCAGCGTTGTGCCAGATGATCGGCGTAGCGTTGTGCCCAGCCCTGAATCACCGCGTCGCGCTCGCTGCGCTTCCACTGCACGGCAGCGCTGAAGGGTTGCAACATGACCTGATAGCGGCCGTCGACCTTCAGGCAGTCGATCAGGTTGACCGGGCATTGCAGCAGCCCGGCGAGCAGCCAGGGGCCTTGCGGCAGCGGCGCCGAGTGGCCGAGAAAATCCACGTCTACGGTACGCTCGCCATGCAGCGGCACGCGGTCGCCGGCAATCGCCAGCCACTCGCCACGCTCCAGGTGCTCGGCCAGGCGCATCATCACCGCCGGGTCCAGCTCGCTGACCTGGATCAGCCGCAGGTTGCTCGCGCCGCTTTCCTTGAGCAGGCGGTTGAACTGCTCGGCGTGGCGGGTGTGCACCAGCACGTTCATGCGCACCTCGGCGCTCAGCTCGGCCAGGGCGCGGCACACCTCGAGGTTGCCCAGGTGGGCACCGACCAGCAGCTGCCCGCGGCTGCCGCTCATCTGGTTATGCAGACCATGGGGGTCGACCAGTTCGACATCGCTCAGCTTGAGGCGTCCGCTCCACACGTCGAGCTTGTCGAGCAGGCTGTCGGCGAAGGCCATGAACTGGACGAACACCGATCGACGGGTCGGGCGCAGCTCGGCGCGCGCGCTCCAGCTCGCCAGGTTGTGCTGGTACTGATGGATGCTGCGCCGCGCCTTGGCGCCGAACAGGAAGAAGTAGGCAACGATCAGGTACAGCAGCGGGCTCAGCGCCCGGCGGCCCAGGTGACGGGCGGCCAGGGCGGTGAGCTTCATCAGGGCGAAGCTGCCACGCTCGCGCTGGCCGGCCCAGTGGCGGGAGCGATCCATCAGCGCCACCGCCGGTACAGGAGCCACGGCGCGCGGCAGAGCATGCCGAAGAACAGCCGGGCGTGCATTTTCGAGATCAGCAGGTTGTCCTGCCAGAGGCGAAAGTGCGAGACGCCATCCTCGGGGTAGTGCACGCGGGTTGGCAGCCAACGCATCGGCTGCCCACGCCAGGACAGGCGCACGAGGATTTCCGAATCGAAGTCCATGCGTTTGCCGAGACTCGCCGAGTCGATCAGCGCCACGCTGGCGGCCAGCGGGTAAACACGGAAGCCGCACATCGAGTCGCGGATCTCGAGCGACAGGCTGTTGATCCACACCCACACATGGGTCAGGTAGCGCGCGTACAGGCGACCCTTGGGGACGCTGGCATCGTACTGCGGATAGCCGCAGACGATGGCCTCGGGATGGGCGCGAGATTCATCGAGAAAGGCGCGTACCGCCTGCAGGTCGTGCTGGCCGTCGGCGTCCACCTGCAGGGCATGGGTGAAGCCAAGGCGTTTTGCCTGGCGTAGACCGGCCATCACCGCGCCGCCCTTGCCCTGATTCTCGGCCAGGCGCAGCAGGTGGGTGTCGGCCTCGCCGGCGAGCCGGTCGATCACCGCGGCGCAGGCCGGGCCGGAGGCGTCGTCGACCAGCAGGCACGGCAGGCCGGCGGCCAGCAGGCTGGCGACCACGCCGGGCAGTGGCCCTTCGTGGTCGTACACCGGAATCAGTGCACAGAGGCGATGCTGCACCGCAGTCATGGCGCGGCCTTGAGCAGGATGCGCCCGGACGAGCAATTGGCTTCGCCGCTGCGAAAGGTGAAGTACAGTTTGTTGCGCTCGGCATCGAAACGCAGGGCCAGCTGCAGGCGGTCGCCGGGGCGCACCAGTTGCTGGAACTTGAGCACTTCCATGCCGCCGAACAGCGGCGGCAGGCCCTTGATCAGGGCTCGGGCCAGTTGCTGGGCCCAGTCGATCTGCACCACGCCTGGCAGCACCGGGGTGCCGGGAAAATGGCCGCTGAAGTGCGCCAGGTCCAGGGGCACGTCCAGTTCCAGGTGCCACTCGCCATTGTCTTCCCTGATGCTGGCCGGCTCGACGCGGGTTGGGCGGGCGGCAGCCAGCAGGTCGTTGATCTGGGCCTGGCCCAGCTTGCCCTGGCTGCTGTACGGCAGGTGTGGCAGCAGACGCCAGCGGCGCGGCAGGGCGATGGCTTCGCAGTGGCCGGCCAGGTGCTGGCGCAGGCCTTCGGTCAGGTGCCGACGACCCTGGTTACGTAGCGTGTGCAGGCCTTCCGGGGACAATGCGACCAGCGCGCCAAGAAAGGCGCGGCCCTGTTGCAGCACGCCCAGGCGCGCCTCGTTGACCCAGGCGTGCTGGGCCAGGGCCTGTTCGAGCAGGGGCAGGGAAATACGTTTCTCTTCCAGTTTGACGATGCGATCCAGGCGCGCGCCGAGGGTGAAGCGGCCATCGGCGTCGATCTGCACGGCGTCGGCCATCTGCTCCCAGTGCTCGGCTGGCAAGTAGGGCGAGCTCAGGCGCAGGGCGCCTTCCTCGTTGGCGTCGAGCCGAACACCCTGGAACGGCTGCCAGTGCTGGCCGCCCTGGCGCCAGCCGATGCCACCGGTTTCCGAGCTGCCGTAGATTTCCGTCGGCCACTGGCCCAGGCGCTGTTGCACCGAGGCGGCGGCGGCGGCCGGCAGCGCGCCGCCGGAGGAGAATACCTGGCGCACGCGGCTCAGGGCCGCCCAGTCGAGGTTGTCGCCCATGCGCTTGAGCAGCGCCGGGCTGGTGATCCAGGCAAAGCCCGGGTGTGGCAGGCTGGCCAGCTGCAGGTCTTCGGGGAACGGCTGGGCCTTGGGCAGGAACACGCGGCCGGCGCACAGTGGCCACAGCACGCGGAACAGCAGGCCGTAGATGTGTTGCGCGGCCACGCTGCCGATGATCAGCGCATCGCCGAGGCGCTCGCCCCACAGCGCTTCCAGCGCCTGCACCTCATTGGCCAGTTGGCCGAGGCGCTTGTCGATCAGCTTGGGCTCGCCGCTGGAGCCGGAGGTGCACAGGGTCAGGCGGCAGCGCTCGCGGTCCAGCCGCTTGGTGGTCAGCGGTGGGGTGGTGATCGAATCGTCGAGCTGCTCGATCCACAGGTCGACCTGGGCACCCAGGCGCTGGCGGGTCTGCGGCTGCGCATCGGCAGGCAGCAGCACCTGAATGTCCGCCTGCCAGGCGGCGAGCAGGGCGATGGCCAGCTCGGCGGCATCCTGCAGGTGCAGGGCGACGCGCTGCACACCGGCTGCCTGCCAGTGGGCGGCCAGGCTCAGGGCTCGTTGGCAGAACTCGGCATGGTCGAGCTCGGGCGTCACCTGGCGGCTGGCATCAGGGGCCAGCAGCAGGTCTTCGAGGTTCAGCCAGCTCATGCGGTTCTCCTTACACGTTGGCGCACCAACCATTCGCCGGCGAATAGCAGGCCCATCAGGAGGTAGGAAATCAGCCCGGTGTACAGCGCCCACCAGGACAGCGGCGCCCACAGGTTCAGTGCCACCACCAGCAGGCCGTTGGTGAGCATGAAGACGGCCCACACTTCGGTGACCCGGCGGGTGTAGCGCACCGCCACCGGGGGCAGCTCGGGCTCGCGCAGGCGGGCCAGGCGTTCGGCCATCGGCAGGCCGATCTTCAGGCTGCTGGCGAACAGCAGGCCCAGCAGCAGGCTGACCAGCACCGGGTACCAGCGCAGCAGCGCCGGCTCGTCGGCCAGTACCAGCAGCAGGCAGAACACCAGCACGGCGCCAGTCATGTGCCGGCTGTTGCGATCACCCGGGTTGCTGAGCAACCGCGCCAGCCACAGGCCGCCGAGCAGGGCGGCGAACAGCGTTGGCGACAGGTGGCCGGCGCCGAAGTACACGGCGAACGGGTAGGCTACGCTGACCAGCGCGACCAGCAGGCCGAACAGACGGCTCATAGCGGTTGCGCGTTGACCATCTGGTACACCGCTTCGACCACGTCGCCCACGGTACGCACCGTTTTGAACGCTTCGGCGGCAATCTTCTTGCCGGTCTGGCGCTTGATATGGTCGATCAGGTCGACGGCGTCGATGCTGTCGATTTCCAGGTCTTCGTAGAGGTTGGCGTCCAGGCTGATGCGCTCGGGGCTCAGCTCGAACAGCTCAACCAGGGCGTCGCGCAAGGTGGCGAAGATTTCCTCACGGGTTTGCATGGTCATCGTCCTCAGGCTGCCTGGCGGCTGGCAACGAAGGCAGCGAGGCTGGCCACGTTGGCGAAATGGGTGCGGGTGTCCTTGGCTTCGGCGTCGATCTTGATGCCGAAACGTTTCTGGATCGCCAGGCCGAGCTCCAGGGCATCGACCGAGTCCAGGCCCAGGCCCTCGCCGAACAGGGTCAGGTCGTCGTCGATGTCCTGAGCGGTGACGTCCTCGAGGCCCAGGGAGTCGATGATCAGGTTTTTGATCTCAAGCTGTAGAGCGCTCATCTTTGGCGAGCTCCTGTATGAAATGCTGATGCAGATGATCGTTGAGTTTGCGCGACGCGACCGGCGCCGCGCCCATGGCGGCGAAGTGCGCCGGGTCGATGTCGTCGCCGACGCGCAGGCGGATATGGAAGCGCCGCGCGGGAATGCGGTACCAGGGCTCGGCCTTGGTCAGGGTGGTGGGCGACACGCTGATCACCACGGGGGTGATCACCCGCGCGCCGCGCAGGGCAATGGCCGCCGCGCCGCGGTGAAACTCCGGCGGCTGGCCGGGCGTGGTGCGCGTGCCTTCCGGGAATATCACCAGGGTCTGGCCCTGCTGCAGCGCGCCGGCGGCCTCGTCGAGCATGTCCATGCTGCCACTGTTGCTAATGTAGCCCGCCGAACGGATCGGCCCGCGCATGCAGGGGTTGTTCCACAGGCTCTGTTTGACCACGCAGTTGGTATCGCGGGTGAAGGCGATGGTCACCACCACGTCGATCAGCGAGGGGTGGTTGGCGATGATCATCTGCCCCGGGCGACCGAGGCGCTCGGCGCCTTCCACTTCGTAGGTGAGCACCCCGCTGCGGTACATGAATTCGACGAAGGTGCGAAAGGTCAGGCTGACCACGCGCCGAGCGCGGCGCTGATGGGCGGCGGCGTCGCCAGGCAGCAGCGACAGCACCGGAAATACCAGGATGCGCAGCAGCACGCCGCCGATACCGAACAGCGTGAAGCTGGCCGCCGTGGCGATCAGCCGCCACCAGTAGGGCGGGCTGTAGCGTTTCACAGGCTTTTGCGTGACCAGGTCCATTGACGCTCTTTCCAGGTATGTTGGAGGACGGCGCTGTGCAGGCACAGGCTCTGGATCAGGCTCAGCGGGTGCGGCCAGGCAGCTCGCGGGCCTGGCGCGTGGTGCAGGGCCAGGTTCCAGTCATCGCCGGGCGTCAGCAGCAGGGCCAGCGCATAGGGGAACGGCACATCGTCGATGAACGGCGCATAAGGCTGCGGCTGGGCGTCCTCACCGATCACCAGCAGCACGGCTGGCGCGCCCTCGGCGAGAAAGGTCAGGGCTTCGAGCATGGCCATTTCCAAACCGTCGGCTTCGCCGGCCAGGGCGGTCATCTCGCTGGTATCGCCACGCATGATCGACCATTGGCCGATGATCGCGTTGTGCACAGAAAGGCTGAACTGTGTCGGCGACAGCGGTTCTCTAACTGCAAGATCCTTGAGGATGGCCAGGTTGCGCGGGGTCTCGCCATGCCGCGAAACGAACACCAGGGGCAGTGCCAGGTGGCCTTCGGCCAATGGCCAGGAGACCTGGAACACCATGCGCGCCAGGCGGCTCAGGCGGCGGCGCTGCAAGGCGGGGAGAAAACCGACATCGGGCTGCTCACCGCCATCGAGCAGGCGGTCGGGTGCCTTGCTCCAGGCGAGCCAGTCATCCGTACTGTCCAGGCCGGGAGCCCAGGCACGCCATTGATCGATCCTGAAATGCATCTAGATGAAACTCTGCTTGGCCCGCCGGGCATTTCCTTGTCTGTACGACTGTCCTGTGCGACAAGAGCCTTGTCGATGGGGAGCGGTGCTACGCCGGCATTATCCGGGTGATGGCAAGGGGCCGCAAACATTAAGTAGCGATTTTCTGATGGGTGACCCGTTTCGCTTGCCACTCGCGACTGTCATGAGGTTTTGCCTAGTATCAATGTACTAGTTGAATACGGAGGTTTGGATGAGGCGGGTGATTTTCAATCAGAAAGGCGGCGTGGGCAAATCCAGCATTGCCTGCAATCTGGCCGCGGTCAGTGCGTCGCAAGGATACCGAACGCTGCTGGTCGATCTCGATGCCCAGGCCAATTCGTCCCATTACCTGACCGGATTGACCGGCGACGACATTCCCATGGGTATCGCCGATTTCTTCAAGCAGACGCTGTCCAGCGGGCCGTTTGCCAAGAAGGGCAAGGTGGATATCTACGAAACGCCCTTTGACAACCTGCACGTGATCACCGCCACCGCCGAGCTGGCGGATCTGCAACCCAAGCTGGAGCAGAAGCACAAGATCAACAAGCTGCGCAAACTGCTCGAGGAATTGGCCGAGGATTACGAGCAGATCTACCTGGATACCCCGCCGGCGCTGAATTTCTACACGGTTTCCGCATTGATTGCCGCTGATCGCGTACTGATTCCCTTCGACTGCGACACCTTTTCGCGCAATGCCCTGTACGGCCTGCTGGGCGAGATCGAGGAACTGAAGGAAGACCACAACGAGGACCTGCAGGTCGAGGGTATAGTGGTCAATCAGTTCCAGCCCCGCGCCTCGCTGCCGCAACAACTGCTCGACGAGCTGGTGGCCGAGGGCCTGCCGGTACTGCCGGTCAACCTGATGAGCTCGGTGAAGATGCGCGAGTCCCACCAGGCCTGCATGCCGCTGATCTACCTCGACCCGCGGCACAAGCTGACCCAGCAGTACGTCGAACTGCACGACCTGCTGCAGCGCAGCTGACCACCCGCCCTGGCCTGGGTTGAGCGTAGCGATACCCAGGTGCAACCTAGCGCACTCGGCCCGGCGTAGCGCCGGCTCGGCGGTGCCACGCAGGTCGTGGGCGATCAGGCTTGAACATGGCGCCTCCCGCCGTGCTGCCATCGGGCTTTCGCCGCAATGATCCTTCCATGAATTCAATTGGCTTTTGGGCCACTGGCAAGGTCAGGTGTCGCTGGCGTGGCGCGCGCCTTCAGACGCCCTGGGCGTTCAGCCAGGCGAGCAGCTGCGGCAGGGGCAGGGCGCCGCTTTGCCGGGCGACCTGCTGGCCGTCCTGAAACAGGATCAGGCTGGGGATCGAACGGATGCCCAGTTGCGCAGCCAGCTGCTGGTTGGCCTCGCTGTCCAGCTTGCCCAGGCGGCAGCGCGTACGCAGTTCGCCTGCCGCCTGGGCGAAGGTCGGCGCGAAGCTGCGGCACGGGCCGCACCAGGCGGCCCAGATATCCACCAGCAAGGGCAGGTCGCCCTTGAGCTGGCTGGCGAAGCTGCCCTGGTCGAGGTCGAACGGCGTGCCCGGCAGCACCTCGGCCTTGCAATGGCCACAGCGCGGCGCCTCGCCCAGGCGTGCACGGGGAATGCGATTGCGGCTGCTGCAACGGGGGCAGGGGATGATCGCTGAGTCACACATTGTCGGGCTCCAAACCGAAGGATATCGACCCGGAGCCTATGGGCTGTGGCGCGCCATCGCAAGGCGCGCGCAGTAGCGCCAGGTTCAGCACCCGGGACGGCACCAGCGCTTTTGTCGGGCGAAACGTTATGATGAGTCGTTTGTGATGGTCGCGGAGGGGCGAGCATGAAGGCGCTGAAAAAAGGGATTCGCCTGGGCGGCCTGGTGATAGCGGTGATCGCGCTGACCTTTTTCGCCCTGCGCCTCTACGACGCCCATAACAAGCCCGATCTTGGCCCCTGGCACACCTTCGTGCCCCGGGAGCTGAGCGCCGATGAGCTTGACGCCGCCAGTTGGCAGGACTACCTGCTGGCCGAACAGGCGCTGTTCGCGGCGCTGCCCGGCAAGGTCTACCAGCGCCTGGGCGATGCCGAGCGCGTCCCGGACAACCGCTATTTCGCCGACAGCCCGCTGAACGCCTCGCGCTTCGAGTGGGACTGGAACCGCTCCTACGTGCTAGAGCCCGAGGGCAAGCCGAAAGGCGCCGCGGTGATGCTGCATGGCCTGACCGACTCGCCCTACAGCCTGCGGCATATCGCCAGGCTGTATCGCGATGCCGGCTTCGTGGTGGTCGGCCTGCGCCTGCCTGGGCATGGCACCACGCCTGGCGCGCTGACCAGGGTGACCTGGCAGCAGTGGCTGGCCGCCACCCGTATGGCGGTGCGCGAGGCTCAGCGGCTGATCGAGCCGGGCGATGAGCTGCAACTGGTCGGCTATTCCGCTGGCGGCGGCCTGGCGCTCAAATATGCCCTGGACGCACTGGGCAACGATCACCTGGCCCGGCCGACGCGCCTGACCCTGATCTCGCCGATGATCGGCGTGGCCGGCTACGCCCGCTTCGCCGGTCTGGCCGGGTTGCCGGCGGTGTTCCCGGCGTTCGCCAAGGCCGCCTGGCTGGATGTGCTGCCCGAGTACAACCCGTTCAAGTACAACTCCTTCGCCCTCAATGCGGCGCGCCAGTCCTACCTGTTCACCAGCGCCCTGCAGGAACAGATCGCCGTGCTGGCGGGGCGCAATGCCCTGGGAGGGCTGGCGCCGGTGCTCACCTTCCAGTCGTTGGTCGATTACACCGTGAGCACCCCGGCCGTGGTCGATGCCCTGTACCGCCACCTGCCAGACAACGGCAGCGAGCTGGTGCTGTTCGACCTCAACCGTTTCGTCGACTACGGGCCGCTGCTCGGCGCCCACGCCAAGTCGCCAGATGACCTGCTACCCGCCGCGCCACGCCGTTACCGCAGCACGCTGATCGGCAACCTGTCGCCCGCAACCCTGGACGCCGCCGCGCGCACCCTTGCGGCCGGCGCCACCGAGGAGCAGCTCACGCCCATCGGGCTGGCCTTTCCCCGGGAGGTCTTCTCGCTGTCCCACGTCGCCTTGCCGTTTCCAATGAATGATTCGCTTTATGGGCTACAGCCCGATGAGCCGGAGGATTATGGGGTGCACCTTGGTGCGCTGTCGGTGCGTGGCGAGCGCGGCGTGCTGCTGGTGAGCATGGACGCGCTGCAGCGGGTGACGTCGAACCCGTTCTACCCCTACATGATCAAGCGGCTGCGGGAGCATGGCGGGTTGCGAGGTGAGTAGCTAAGCCCTGAAGGCTGGGCGGCTGCCGACGTTACGGAAACTGAGGCAGCAGATTAAATGTGGGAGCGGGCGGGGGCGCCCAGTCCATGCCCGCGAATTCGCGCGCATGGCGCGCTCCCACAAATGGCTGCTGATCCAATGTTTGCAGCCGCTCCATCAGGCACTTGGCTTGCCTCCAGCCGCTTCGCCCTTGTCCTTCTTTTCCTTGACCACGAAGTAGAACTCTTCGCCGTGCTTCACCGCACCGTAGAGCACCGCCTTCTCGATCAGTTCGCTGCCGCGCAGGTCGCGCAGCATCATCGGGTCCTTGCGCAGGTCGCGGTACAGGGCGATGCACAGCAGGGCCATCACCACCACGAAGGGCAGCGCCACCACGATGGTCAGGTTCTGCAGGCCGGTCAATGCGGCCCCCGGATCGCGTGGGTCGCCGATGACCAGCATGATCGCGGCCACCGCGCCGGTCAGCGAGCCCCAGAAGATCATGGTGCCGCGCGACGGCTCGGTGGTGCCGTGTTCGGACAATGTGCCCATCACCAGGGACGCCGCATCAGCGCCGGAAACGAAGAAGATGCCCACCAGCACCATCACCAGCACCGAACTGATGGAGGTGAATGGGTAACTTTCCAGCAGTTCGTAGAGGGCGATGTTGCTGTCTACCACGCCGTTGTTCAGGGTGAAGACGCCGTCGCGCAGTGCGTCGATGCCGGCGCCACCGAAAACCACGAACCACGCCAGGCTGACCAGGCTCGGCACCAGCAGTACGCCGGTGACGAACTGGCGAATGGTGCGGCCACGGCTGATGCGGGCGATGAACATGCCCACGAAGGGCGTCCAGGAAATCCACCAGGCCCAGTAGAACACCGTCCAGCTGGACAGCCAGTTGTCCATGTTTTCGTCGCCGCTGGCATTGGTGCGCGCCATCATTTCCGGCAGCAGGTTGATGTAGTCGCCCAGGGTGGTCGGCAACAGGTTGAGCATTAACAGGGTCGGGCCGACGACGAACACGAAGGCGGCCAGCAGCAAGGCCAGCGCCATGTTGATGTTGGACAGCCACTGGATGCCCTTGTCGATGCCGGACACCGCCGAGGCCACGAAGGCAACGGTCAGCACGCTGATCAAGCCGATATAGAACAGCTTGCCGGGCTGCTCGACCCAGCCGTTGTACTCCAGCCCACCGGCGATCTGTAGCGCGCCGAGGCCCAGCGAGGCGGCCGAGCCGAACAGCGTGGCGAAGATCGCCATCATGTCGATGGCGCGGCCGATGGGGCCGTTGGCGTGCTCGCCCATCAGTGGCCGGAAGGCCGCGGAAATCAGCTGCGAGCGGCCGCGGCGAAAGGTGCCATAGGCGATCGCCAGGCCGACGATGGCGTACATCGCCCAGGGATGCAGGCTCCAGTGAAACAGCGTGGTGGCCATGGCGATCTGCATCGCCGGGTTGGTCTGCGCCTCGGCGGTGCCCGGCGGCGGGCTCACGTAGTGCGACAGCGGCTCGGCCACGCCAAAGAACATCAAGCCGATGCCCATGCCGGCGCTGAACATCATGGCGATCCATGACGTGGTGCGAAATTCCGGCTCCTCGCCGTCCTTGCCGAGGGGAATCTTGCCGTAGCGACTGGCCGCCAGCCACAGCACGAAGACCACGAAGATCGTCGAGGTGAGCACGAAGAACCAGCCAAAATTGACGATCACCCAGGACTGCGCCGTGGCGGCGCTGCTCGCCAGGCTGGCCTGGTTGAGAACGCCCCAGGCCACGAAGGCCAGGGCCAGCAGGCTGGTGAAGCCGAATACGATCCAGTCCAGCTTGCCTTCCAGATAACGGTCGCGCCTGGCCTCTTCCGTCTGCGACGGGTCGGTGATACCAAGCTCCGGTGTTTCAACATTGCCTTGCATTGCCATGGCTGCTGGGTGCCCTCTATGGGTTCTTGTTGGTCTCGTCACGCATGTTGAGGCATGCCCTGGCCTGTCGCGCTTGCACGGTGCGCGCGAGTTCGCGTGAACGATGATGCGTACCCACCATCCGCTGGCCCTGTCTGTTAACGCCCCGCGCCGTTCTCGTAGCGACCTTTGAGGGTCGCAAAAACGCAGAAAGCACCCGAAGGTGCTTTCTCGCTGGCGCATTTGGCTGGCCTATTGGCCGGCAAGGCCTGCCGCCCTGGCGCGCGCCGCGTGCAGTTTCCTGTAGCTGTCGATCAGGCGCAGATGCTTGTCCAGGCCCTCCAGCTTCATGCTGGTGGGCGTCAGGCCAGCGAAGCGCACGCTGCCGTGCACCGAGCCGATCGCGGCAGCGATGCGTTCGCTGCCGAACATGCGCCGCAGGTTGTGCTCGAAGTTGGCCAGCTCCAGCTCGTCGTCCAGCTGGATTTCCAGCACCGCGTTGACCGCCTGGTAGAACAGGCCGCGCTCGACGGTGTTGTCGTTGTACTGCAGGAAGGCCTCGACCAGCTCCTTGGCGTCGTCGTGCTTGTTCAGCGCCAGGTTGATCAAGAGCTTCAGCTCGAGAATGGTCAGCTGGCCCCACACCGTGTTGTCGTCGAACTCGATGCCGATCAGCGTGCTGATGTCGGTGTAGTCGTCGACTTCGGCGTTGTTGAGGTTGCGCAGCAGCGACTTGAGCTCCCGGTCGCTCAAGCTGTGCAGGTTGAGGATGTCCTTGCGAAACAGCAGGGCCTTGTTGGTGTTGTCCCAGACCAGGTCCTCGACCGGATAGATTTCCGAGTAGCCCGGCACCAGGATGCGGCAGGCGTTGGCGCCGAGGTCGTCATAGGTGGCCACGTAGACTTCCTTGCCGAGGTCTTCGAGGATGCCGAACAGGGTCGCGGCTTCCTGCTCGTTGGAGTCGGCGCCTTCGCCGGAGAAATCCCACTCGACGAAGTCAAAGTCGGCCTTGGCGCCGAAGAAGCGCCACGACACCACACCGCTGGAGTCGATGAAGTGCTCGACGAAGTTGTTCGGCTCGGTCAGCGCCAGGCTGTCGAAGGTCGGCTGCGGCAGGTCGTTGAGGCCCTCGAAGCTACGGCCCTGGAGCAGCTCGGTAAGGCTGCGCTCCAGCGCCACTTGCAGGCTCGGGTGGGCGCCGAACGAGGCGAACACGCCGCCGGTGCGCGGGTTCATCAGGGTCACGCACATCACCGGGAATTCACCGCCGAGCGAGGCATCCTTGACCAGCACCGGAAAGCCTTGCTCCTCCAGGCCCTGGATGCCGGCGACGATGCCCGGGTACTTGGCCAGCACGTCCTGCGGCACGTCCGGCAGGCACAGCTCGCCTTCGAGGATTTCGCGTTTCACCGCCCGCTCGAAGATTTCCGACAGGCACTGCACCTGGGCTTCGGCCAGGGTATTGCCGGCGCTCATGCCGTTGGACAGGTACAGGTTCTCGATCAGGTTGGAGGGGAAATACACCGTCTCGCCATCGCTGCGGCGCACGAAGGGCAGCGAACAGATGCCGCGCAGCGTGTTGCCCGAGTTTGTGTCGTACAGGTGCGAGCCGCGCAGTTCGCCGTCCGGGTTGTAGATGGCCAGGCAGTGCGCGTCGAGGATTTCTGCGGGCAGCGCATCCTTCGGGCCCGGCTTGAACCAGCGCTCGTTGGGGTAGTGGACGAACTCGGCAGCGGCGACGTCCTCGCCCCAGAACTGGTCGTTGTAGAAGAAGTTGCAGTTCAGCCGTTCGATGAACTCGCCCAGGGCCGAGGCCAGGGCACTTTCCTTGGTTGCACCCTTGCCGTTGGTGAAGCACAGGTTCGACTGCGCATCGCGGATGTGCAGCGACCAGACGTTGGGCACGATATTGCGCCAGGAGGCGATCTCGATCTTCATCCCGAGATCCGCGAGGATGCCCGACATGCTGGCGATGGTCTGCTCCAGCGGCAGGTCCTTGCCTGGGATGTAGGTGGTGGTATCGGACACCGGCATCAGCAGCGCCTGGGCATCGGCGTCGAGGTTTTCCACTTCCTCGATGATGAACTCGGGGCCCTGCTGCACCACCTTCTTCACCGTGCAGCGGTCGATGGAACGGAGAATCCCCAGGCGATCCTTCTCGGAGATATCCGCTGGCAGCTCGACCTGAATCTTGAAGATCTGCGCGTAGCGGTTCTCCGGGTCGACGATGTTGTTCTGGGACAGGCGGATGTTCTCGGTGGGAATGCCGCGGGTCTGGCAGTACAGCTTGACGAAGTAGGCCGCGCACAGGGCCGAAGAGGCCAGGAAGTAGTCGAACGGCCCCGGCGCCGAGCCGTCGCCCTTGTAGCGGATCGGCTGATCGGCGATCACCGTGAAGTCGTCGAACTTGGCTTCGAGGCGAAGGTTGTCGAGAAAGTTGACCTTGATTTCCATGGAGCGGCACCGGCAAGCAAAACGAATGGCCGGCATTATCCGGGTTTTCGCGGGGAAGTCTCGTGTGGGGGATGGGGTGTCGGCTGAGCGGTGCCCAGTGGACCGGATGCGTCGGAAAACCGCTTTACTGAGATTTTTGCGCATAAATTGTGCGCATTATCCGGCAAGGAAATTCTCATGCCTTCGTACGGTCTGAATGCCCCGAAACGAGCTGCCAACCTTCGCGTCAACGAGGATCTGCTCAACAGGGCCAAGTCTCTCGACATCAACCTCTCTGCCACGCTGGAGAAAGCATTGGCTCAGGCGCTAAGGGAAAAGCAGCTGAGCAATGGTTGGCAGACAACCGTCAGGCCATCACTGCTTACAATGAGCATGTAGAGTCCAGTGGCGTGTTCAGCGACGAATTGCGGAGCTTCTGATGGCGCAGTTTGGCGTCTGCAGAAATATCAATCCTGCCACCAGGGCCGCCGTGCCCTTGCTACTCAATGTACAGAGCGACTTGCTCGCGGAACTCGCTACGCGGGTTGTCGTGCCGCTCTACGCGGCGAGCACCCTGCAGGGGAAAATGCTGAAAACCCTCACGGCACGATTTGAAATTGAGGGTGAGACCTACGTGATGATGACGCCGCAGATGGCCGGTATCGCCAACAAACAGCTGGGAGCCATGGTTGCGGATTTAGCTGCGCAGCGTGATGAAATCATCGCGGCGCTTGATCTGCTCATAACCGATATTTGAGCAGACGAATCGAATCGGCTAAGCGGTTCACGGTAGACGACGAGTTACGCCTTCGGCTTGTCCAGCCACGGATTACTTCCGTCTTAGCTCGTCACCCTGACCGCACGGCTCGATCATTTACCTGCCGCGTTGACGGTCGTTGCGCGGTGCCTTCTCCAGCGCCGGCAGATCCTGCACCCAGGGCAGTGCGGCCTCGCACCACTTCTGCCAGGTCGGCCGCAGCTGCTGCGACTCGGCCAGCACGCCGACGCGCAGGCCATAGGCGGTTGGATTGTCGGCGTCGTAGGTGAACAGCTGGGAGCCACAGTCGCCGCAAAAAGCCTGGGCCCGCCGCGAACCGCTCTCTGCCACCTTGACGTAAACCTTGGGCGTGCCGCGCAGCAGCGAAAACGTGCCGGGAAGCGCCGGCGTGGACACCCGAAACGCCGTGCCGGTGAGTTTCTGGCAGTCGTGGCAATGGCACACGCTGGTGAGTTGCGGGTCCGTTTCCGCGACGAAGGCAATGGCCTCGCAGTGGCAGCTACCGTGGACTTTCATGGTGTTCACCTGTGGGCTGATGGCCTTCGCCGGCGCTTCAGTCGTGTTCAGGACGAGCAACTGATCGACAGATGCTTGCCCCAGTCCGGCGGCCGTTGTGCGTAATGTTGCTTGCCCGGCTGTTCCTCGAAGGGTCGGGTCAGTACTTCGTGCAGTTCGCGCACCGGGTCGTAGTCGCCTGCTTCGGCGGCGGCGATGGCTTCTTGGGCGAGGTAGTTGCGTAGCACGTAGAGCGGGTTGACGGCGTGCATACGCGCCTGGCGTTCGCTTTGTTCATAGCCTTCGCGTTCAACGCGAACCAGGTAGTCGGCGCCCCAGGCGTCGAAGCCGTTGAGGTCGACGAAGTCGTTGCGCACCACCTTCAGCGCCTCGGCCGGGGCCTGGTCGCCGAGGTGGCGGAAGAACAGCGAGTAGTCCGTGGCCTTGCCGGCCTGCATCAGGGTCAGCAGGCGCTGGATCAGTTCTTCATCGCCCTCTTCGGCGCTGGTGAAGCCCAGGCGTTTGCGCATCAGGTCGTGGTAGTGGGCCTGGTAGATCGGCAGGAACAGGTCGAGGATTGCGCGCAGGCTGTCGACGTCCACCAAGGGCGTCAGCGCCTGGGCCAGGGCCGAGAGGTTCCAGTGGGCGATGGGCACCTGATTGCTGAAGCTGTAGCGGCCGGTGTCGTCGGAGTGGTTGCAGATATGCTTGGCGTCGAAGTCGTCGAGAAAGGCGTAGGGGCCGAAGTCGAAGGTGATGCCGAGGATCGACATGTTGTCGGTGTTCATCACCCCATGGCAGAAACCATAGGCCTGCCACCAGGCGATCATTTCCGCGGTGCGTTCCAGCACCGCCTTGAGCAGCGCGGCATAGGGCTGCGGCTGCTCCAGGCAGGCCGGGTAATGATGCTCAATGACGTAATCGGCCAGTTGCTTGAGCTGCTCGTGCTGGCGCGTGTAGTAGAAGTACTCGAAGTGGCCGAAGCGCACGTGGCTGGGGGCCAGGCGCACCAGCATGGCGGCGGTTTCCTGTTTCTCGCGCCATACCGGCGTGCTCGAGCCGGTCACGCACAACGCCCGCGAACTGGGAATGCCCATCGCGTGCAGCGCTTCGCTGGCGAGAAATTCGCGGATCGAGCTGCGCAGCACGGCGCGGCCGTCGCCCATGCGCGAGTAGGGCGTCATGCCGGCACCCTTGAGGTGCAGGTCCCAGTGTTCGCCGGCGTCGTTGAGCACTTCGCCGAGCAGCAGGCCGCGGCCATCGCCCAGGCGTGGCGAGTAGCCGCCGAACTGGTGCCCGGAGTAGACCATGGCGCGCGGCTCGGCGTCGCTCCACAGTTGGTTGCCTGAGAACAGTTCGGCGAACACCTCGCGCTGCGCTTCGCGCGGGTCGAGGTCGAGCAGGGCCAGGGCACTGTCGCTGACCACCACCAGGCGCGGCTCGGCGATGGGCTCGGGCAATATATGTGTTGAAAACCCATCACCCAGGCCGGCGAAGCGATTGTCGAAGGTCAGGGTGTCGAGGGTTTTCATGGTTTGGCCTCGTCTTTTTTCTCGGTTTTCTCGGCGCTCGCCAGTTGCTCGTCATCGAGCTTGAGCGTGTCGTGGGGCGCTGTCGAGCGGCTGAGCACGATGTCCATCTTCGGCGTACTGGACAGGTTGATGTCGTTGTCGGCGAACAGCTGGTCGATACGGCGGTTGAGTTCATCGGTTGCGGTACCGCGATCGCCCAGTTCCTTGACGTAGAACTTCAGCTCGTGGGTCAGGCCGTCGGGCGAATACAGGCTGAGCTGGGCGGTCGGTGCCGGGTCGCGCATGACCCGGGAATTTTCCTGGGCGGCCTGCAGCAGCAGGGTGCGCACCTTCTCCAGGTCGGCGCCGCGGTTGACCTTGAAGGTCAGCACGATGCGGGTCACGGTATCGGTCAGGGTCCAGTTGATCAACTGGCTGGTGACGAACGTCTTGTTCGGCACTATCACTTCCTTGCGATCGCTGTCGATGATGTGGGTGGCGCGGATGTGAATGCGTTTCACCGTGCCTGTCACGCCGCCGATGGTCACCAGGTCGCCGATGCGCATGGGCCGCTCGAAGAGGATGATCAGCCCGGAGATGAAGTTGGCGAAGATCTCCTGCATGCCGAAGCCAATGCCCACCGACAGCGCGGCGACCAGCCACTGCAGCTTGTTCCAGCTGACCCCCAGAGTCGACAGGGTGACCACGATACCGGTGCCGAAGATCACGTACGACAGCAGCGTGGTGGTGGCGTAGGCGCTGCCCTGGGCCAGGCGTAGGCGCGACAGCACCAGCACTTCCAAAAGCCCCGGCAGGTTGCGGCCCAGGGCCAGGGTGATGGCGGCGATGATCAGCGCGTACAGGGCATCGAGCAGGCTGATCGGAACCAGCGAGGCGGCGCTGCCGGCCACGGTACTGCTGTTGTATTCGTAGAGGGTGATGTTGTCGAGGTAGGCGAATACCGAGATCAGGTCGGCCCACACCCAGTACATGGCGGCGATGAAGCTGCCCAGCAGGGTCAGGCGGATCAGGCGCAGGGACTGCTGGTTGACCTGTTCGATGTCCAGGCGCGGGGTCTCCAGCTGGATCTCGGTGCCCTCGCTGTCCTCGGTGGTCTGCGCTTCACGTTTCGCGGTGGCGCGCTGATAGGCCAGGCGCCGTGCGGCCACCGCCAGGCCGCGCACGAACACCGCCTCGACCACCAGCCAGATCAACAGCAGGTAGAGGGTGTCGATCAACCGGTCGCTGAGCTTCAGGGCGGTGTAGTAGTAGCCGAAGCACACCGCCAGGAACAGGCCCAGCGGCAGCATGCTGAACAGCACGCCGATGAACATGCGGAAGGTCGAGGCGTTCTCCCGGGCCGGGCCACGCAGCAGCAGTTTCTGCAGCAGCCAGATCATCAGGCCGTAGCAGGTCAGTACCACGGCGATGCCGATGACGTCGTCGGACAGGCTCGACGGCTGGTGCTCGGCGACGGTGACCACTGCCACCAGCGCCATCACCACCACGCCCAGCCAGCGGATCTGCCGGTGCAGGTAGGCCACATGGGCGCGGGCCCAGTGGAAGTGCAGCTCGGCCACGCCGCCCGGGGTGAAAATGCGGTACACGGTGTAGAACACCAGCCAGGCCTGGGCCATGCCGAGAAAGGCCGAACCCAGGTTGACGTTCAGGCCGCGGGCGTCCATCTGCAGGGCGAAGCCGCACAGCGCCAGGAACAGCGTGCCGGGCAGGGCCAGCAGCACGTTGAGGAGAATCGCCACCGGGGTGTGCAGCTGGCTGTCACGCTTGAAGTGGCCGATGTCCTTGTGCAGGTCGGTGAGTTTCTGGCTCAGGTAGCGACGCTTGAACAGCAGCAGGCCCATCACCAGCAGCAGCGGCAGGAACAGCAGCGGACGCTCGATCAGGCCGGCGCCGAGCTGGCTGATGTTGTCGAGCCAGGGCAGGTCGGAAATCTGCCGCTGCAGCTGGGCTGGGGCGCCTTTGAACCAGTCGAGGTTGAGCGGGTTGTTACTGGGGATCCAGAACATCTGCTCGTCGAGGGTGGCGCGCAGGGCCGTGGCGGTGTCCTGCAGCTGTTTCTGGTTGAGCTGCAGGGTGATCGATTCGTTGAGCAGCGCATTGAGCTCGCGATTGAGCTGGTCATGCAGCACGCGGCGGGTGTCGATCAGATCCAGCAGGGATTGGCGCAGTTCCGGCGTCACGCTTTCCGGCGGCTGGGCGGCCAGCTGCTTGTCGACGTAGGCGCCGGGGTTGGAAATCTGCTCGCGCTGCTGGTTGAGCTCGAACTGGTAGAGGCGGATATCGGCGATCTCGTCGGCCAGCCCGGTATCGAGCTTGAGCTTGGGCAGCGCCTGCTTCTGCTTGTAGAGGATCTTGGACAGCAGCAGGCTGCCCTGCAGCACGCTGATCTGCTCGTCGAGGGCCTGGTCGGTCTGGTTCAGGGTGTCGAGCTGCTGCTGGGTGCGCAGGTTGAGCTGGGTCAACTCGTTGAGACGGTCGGTGCCGCGCAGCAGGTAGTCGGACAGCTTGAGGTTCAGCGCGCTCTCGCGTGACAGCAGGGTATCGGAGCCGCCGACCTTCTGCGCTTCCATGGACTGCTCGGCGACGGTACGTTCGGACTGGTCGCGGCGCTTTTCATTGATCAGGTTCTGCAGGTCCTGCAGCTCCACGTCCAGGCGCTTGATGCGCTCGTCGAGCAGGTCGCGTTGGGCGCTGCCCAGGTCCTGCAGCACACTGTTGCCGGCCATCTCTTGGCGGCGCAGCTGGGTCAGGGCGCTCAGTTGGGCCAGCTCGGCTTTGAGCTGGGCGACGCGCTCGGCGCTCAGCGCCTTGCCGTCCTCGCGGCCGTTCTTGAGCAGGGTGTTGATCTGCTGGGCACGGGTCTGGTTGCCGCTGATCTCGGCCTGGGCACGCTCGGGGCGTGTCTGTGCAGTGATGATCAGGGTGTTGGCATCGTTGAGCTGCTTCTGCCAGTCGCTGAGCTGGGCGCTGCGCTCGCTGAGAATCTGCTCCAGCTGGGCGACGCTGGTGGTGGCGTAGCGCTGGGCCACGGGCACCACCTTGGTGGCCTTGAGCTTTTCCAGTTCGCGGTGGGCGTCCTGGGTCTGCCGGGGCGCCTGGGCCAGCTGTTTCTCCAGCGCGGCCAGCTTCTGCTGGCTATCGGCCTGGGCCTTGAGCGCATCCAGGGTCTTTTCCAGCGTCTGGCGCACCAGGCTCTGCTCGGGCTCGACCAGCTTGCGGTCGGCCAGGGTGTCCAGGCTGCGCTGCACGTCGGCAGCGGTCGGGTTGGCGTCGGCCCAGGCGGGCGAATTGGCCAGGCACAGGCCCAGCAGGAAAACGGCAAGCAAACGACGGAAAAAGTGCATGGTCATGATCGCGGGGGTGGAGTCCTGCTGAGTCTACAGGCTGGTGAGAAGTCCCGCGCGGCGATCTGTCATACGCTGCCGCCCACCAGCCCCGCCGGCTCGGCAGGGCGCTGACAGGCGGGCTGGTGGGCGGTTGTCAGAACGACAGACCCGGGCCCGGGCGGACGCCTTCGGGGAATCTGACGCCGACCTTGCGGATCTTGTTCCCGTCCATCTCGGCAACCGTCCAGGTCATGCCCTGCCATTCGATCTGGTCGCCCACCACGGTTTCGCCGTCGATCAGGTGGCTGATGAAGTGCCCCAGCGATTGCCCGACGTTTTCCGGCTCCACGTGCAGCCCGTAAAGTGCTGCCACCGCGTCGAGCTGGGCGTCGCCTTCGAGCACGAAGTCGCCAAAGAAGCGCAGGTCCTGGGATTTCTTCGGCGGCTGGATAAACAGCTTGCCCAGCGCGGGCAGGTCGTGCTCATGGCCGATGACGCACAGCAGGTCGCCAGCTTCCAGCTTGGTGCTGCCGGAGGGGTGCAGCAGCTCGTTGTTGCGAAACAGCGCGGCGACCCGGGTATCCTTGGGCATGTTCAGTTCCCGCAGCGGCGCGCCGATGCACCATTTTTCGGCCCCCAGGCGGTAGATGAACATTTCCCACTGGCTGGTGCGGTGAATCATCAGGCCGCTACGGGAAATCGGTGAGGGCGATGGCGGGATCTCCACCTTGGCCTTGCGTGCCGCCCAGCCCAGCGAGGTACCCTGCACGAGCAGGGAAACCAGCACGATGAAGAAGGCGACATTGAAGAACAGCTGGGCATTGTCCAGGCCGGCCATCAGCGGGAATACCGCGAGAATCACCGGCACGGCGCCGCGCAGGCCGATCCACGAGATGAAGAGCCGCTCGCGCAGGTGGAACATCTTGAACGGCAGCAGCCCGATGAACACTGACAGCGGTCGTGCGAAGAGGATCATCCACAGCGACAATGCCAGCGCCGGTACGGCGATGGGCAGCAGCTCGCTGGGGGTGAGCAGCAGGCCAAGCACCAGGAACATGCCGATCTGGCTCAGCCAGGCCAGGCCATCGAACATGTGCAGGATGCCGTTGCGGTTCTGGATGGGCTGGTTGCCCATCAGCAGCCCACAGACATAGACGGCGAGAATGCCGCTGCCGCCCAGGGTGCCGGATAGCGCATAGATGAAGATACCCCCGCTGACCGCCAGCAGTGGGTACAGACCGTCGGCGATGGTCAGGCGATTGATCAACTGCAGCAGCAGCCAGCCGCCGGCGGCGCCCAGGGCGATGCCGACCCCGAACTGCCAGGCCAGATCGGTCAATAGCGACCAGCTGAAGCTGGTCTGCCCGCTGGCCAGCATGGCAATCAGCGAGACGGTCAGGAACATCGCCATCGGGTCGTTGCTGCCTGACTCGATTTCCAGGGTAGAGCCGACGCGTTCGTTGAGGTCCTTACCGTTGAGCAGATTGAACACCACGGCGGCGTCGGTTGAGCCGACGATGGCGCCGATCAGCAAACCCTCGAGAATCGTCAGGTTGAACAGCCAGGCCGCCGCCAGGCCGGTAAGCCCGGCGGTGATGGCTACGCCGACGGTGGCCAGCG
The DNA here is from genome assembly GCF_001839655.2 of Pseudomonas argentinensis. Taxonomy (NCBI): domain Bacteria; kingdom Pseudomonadati; phylum Pseudomonadota; class Gammaproteobacteria; order Pseudomonadales; family Pseudomonadaceae; genus Phytopseudomonas; species Phytopseudomonas argentinensis. The sequence goes on along the minus strand of NZ_CP056087.1, from coordinate 80,271 downwards.
AGAGTGCCGGCCACAGCGCCACCCGGAAGGTCGCCTTGCGGGTGCGCATGCCGCCGTCGAGCAGGATCACGGCCAGGGCCAGGTTGCTGATCAAGTAGGCGAGCGAATAATCATTGAAAGCGATGCCGCCGATACCATCCACACCTGCCAGCATGCCCACGCCAAGGAAAATGACCAGAATGGGTACACCAAGGCGTGTGGAGAGAGAGCTGACGGCGATGCTTGCACCCACCATTAAGGCGCCAATCAGAAACAGGCTGTTAACTGTGGTGCTATCCAACGTCATCACTCTTGGTAAGGTTTTAAGGCCAGCCCGGATTCTATCCTGATGGTTATTGAAGCTGTCAAAAATAGCTCGTTGCGCGGCGTTACCAGGGGGGAACTACAGCAGCGAGCGCACCTGCCTGGGCGTCAGGCCGAACTGGCGCTTGAACGCCGTTGCGAAGTTGGCCGCACTGCCATAGCCCGCCCGCCAGGCGGCTTCGGTCACGCTGATACCGTCGCGTTCGAGGGCTTCGCGAGCCTGTTTGAGCTTGCGCACGCGCTGGTACTCGAACAGCGTCATGCCCTGGCTGGCCTGAAACTGGCGTTGCAGGCTGTTGATGTTGATGCCGGCTTCGCGGGCGATGGCGTCGGTGTTCCACTGGTCGGCCTGGCCACTGTCGAGCAGTTCCAGCACGCGGCGGATGCGCTGGTGTTCGTGGGGGCGCAGGCCCTGCAACGGCTGCGTGCCTTGCTGGCTGATCATCGCCAGGGCCTCGCCGGTGATTTCCAGGCTGCGGCTTTCCAGGTAGAGGTTTTCCAGCAGCGGGTTATAGCCCGGCGGGTTGAGAATCTGCTCAGCCAGGGTGCGCAGCCGCGCCGAGGGTTGCCAGCGCAGCATGGCCAGGTGCTGGCGGCTGAAGCGTTCGATCGCCGCACATTGGTTCTGGCCGTCCAGGCCGCCGGCGTCCAACCACTGCGGCGACAGGCTGATCACCAGCTTGCGGATATGGCTACCGCGCCGCGCCTGGCGGGAGAACAGCACCGGTTCGGCCAGCGCCACCGCGATGCCTTCACCCCGCCCGCGCTCGCTGCCGAAGCGTGCCGCGCGGTCGTCGTAGCGCACGTCGCTGTGGCCGTCGAGAAACAGCACGAAGTTCAGGCGCGGCTCGATCTGCAGCTGCGTGCTGAAGGTGCTCAGCTCATGGCAGTCGCTGCAATGCAGCGACAGGCCCGAGCGCAGGTGCAGCCAGCGCAACTTGCCGCGAAACAGGTTGGCCTGTGAGGATTCGCTGTCGAGCAGGCGCAACTGCGGGCCCAGCTCAGGACCGATCTGGCGGATCAGTTCCTGCGGATGGAGGACGGTGTTCATGATCGAGGCCTCGCGGCTGGCATGACGGCTGACCTGGGCTGATTCGGCGCGCGGTAGCAGCCGGATGAAGGAGGGCTGGCGCGAGTCCGAGTACCCGCTTGTGGCGGGCCAGGTGCCGGCCGCGAACCATGGATGGATTCGCCTGCACCCTGATCGGAAACGCCCGGGAAGCCTAACGCTGCCAGAAGCTTAAATGCAAATGATTCCTAAGCGTAAATGCCTGACGGGTTGATCTGGCGCAAACATCATCGTTGTTTGCGCAAACCTTTTGGCTGTTTTGCCATGGGAAAATCTCCCCATGCAAATACGAATCGGTTGCGTATTTATCTTGGGGAGGAGGCAGTTGATGAACACAGGTCACGGGGTTTGGGCGCTCAATCGTCTGGCACTGGCGATGCTGCTGGCGGGCGGATCGGTTGCGCTGGCTCAGGAGCCGGTCGATCAGGCCGTCGAGCTGGAGGAGACCCGGGTCATGGCCACGGCCCAGGAGGAGCTCAAGCAGGCGCCAGGGGTTTCGCTGATCAGTGCCGAGGACATCCGCAAGGCGCCGCCGGCCAATGACCTGGCCGATATCATCCGCAAGCAGCCCGGCGTCAACCTGACCGGCAACAGCGGCTCCGGTGCGCGTGGCAACAACCGGCAGATCGACATCCGCGGCATGGGCCCGGAAAACACCCTGATCCTGGTCGACGGCAAACCGATCAGTTCGCGCAACGCGGTGCGCTATGGCTGGCGCGGTGACCGTGACAGCCGCGGCGACACCAACTGGGTGCCGGCCGAGCAGGTCGAGCGCATCGAGGTGCTGCGCGGCCCGGCGGCGGCGCGTTATGGCAACGGCGCGGCAGGCGGGGTGATCAACATCATCACCAGGCAGGCCGACCTCGAGCACCACGGCAACCTCAGCCTGTACGCCAACGCGCCGCAACACAGCGAGGAGGGCACCACGCGGCGCTTCAACTTCGGCCTCAGCGGGCCGCTGGCGGAGAACCTGTCGTACCGCGTCTATGGCAACCTGAACAAGACCGATGCCGACGACGAGGACATCAACAGCGGCCATACCATCGACCCGACCGCGCGTTCCACAGCGGGCCGCGAAGGCGTGCGCAACAAGGACATCAACAGCCTCTTGTCCTGGCGCCTGAACGACCAGCAGAGCCTCGATCTCGAGGCCGGTTTCAGCCGCCAGGGCAACATCTACGCCGGCGACAGCATGAACAACAGCGCCTCGGCGGCGCTGGCCGGCTTCCGTTCGCCCTGGCTGGGCCGGGAAACCAACGTGGTCTACCGCGAGAACTACGCCATCACCCACCACGGTGACTGGGCATTCGGCACCACCCTGAACTACCTGCAGTACGAGAAGACCCGCAACCGTCGCTTGCAGGAAGGCCTGGCCGGCGGGCCGGAAGGTAATATCAACGGCAGCCTGTTCGGCACCATCGAGCTGCAGAGCACCACCGCCCATAGCGAGGTCAGCCTGCCGCTTTCCGGTGCGCTGGAGCAGGTGCTGACGCTCGGCGCCGAGTGGAGCGAGCAGCGCATGGATGACCCGTTCTCCAACACCCAGACCACCAGCGAAGCGGGCTCGGTGCCGGGCATCAGTGGCAGCTCGCGACCCACCGATTCGTCGGCGCGCATCGCCTCGGTGTTCATCGAGGACAACATCGAACTACGGCCAGGCACCACCCTGACGCCGGGCCTGCGTTTCGACCGTCACAGCGTGGTGGGCGGCAACTGGAGCCCGTCGCTCAACCTGTCCCACGAGCTTACGGACGAACTGGTGGTCAAGGCGGGTATCGCCCGCGCCTACAAGGCCCCCAACCTGTTCCAGCTCAACCCCAATTACCTGCTCTACAGCCGCGGGCAGGGCTGCTGGGGCGCCGGCGGCAGCTGCTACCTGCAGGGCAACGACAGCCTGGACGCCGAAACCAGCATCAACAAGGAGCTGGGCATCGAGTTCAAGCGTGATGGCTGGGTGGCCGGTATCACCTGGTTCCGCAACGACTACCGCAACAAGATCGAGGCCGGCAGAACGGCGGTCGGCAGCGCCACCGGCGGAAGCAACGCCGGCTATGCCAACGCCGACATCTTCCGCTGGGAAAACGTGCCCCGGGCGGTCGTCGAGGGCCTGGAAGGCACCCTCAAGGTGCCGCTCGGCCCGGCGCTGGACTGGAGCACCAATTTCACCTACATGCTGCAGTCGACCAACAAGCAAACCGGCGAGCCGCTGTCGATCATTCCCGAGTTCACCGTCAACTCGACGCTCGACTGGCAGGTCAGCGAGCCCCTGGTCCTGCAGGCGACGGTAACCTGGTACGGCCGGCAGACCCCCGGCAAGTACGACTACCAGGGCAACCTGCTGAGCGGCGACGCGCGCCGGGAGATATCACCCTATGCCCTGGCCGGGCTCGGCGGCAGTTATCGGCTGGGCGACGGCTGGAGCGTCGGCGCAGGCGTCAACAACCTTTTCGACAAGCGCCTGTACCGCGAAGGCAATGCCGTACAGGCGGGCGCCTACACCTACAACGAGCCGGGGCGGACCTTCTACACCAGCCTGAGCTACGCCTTCTGAGCCAGGCGGCGCAGGAGGACGTCGCCCGCGCCGCCCATTGCGCCCCCCATAAGAAACCAGACCGTGAGAGCCCTGCATGATGCGATTTCAAGGCGCCGTGGCCACCGCTTCGGCCACGCTGTACATGACCAAGCTGTGCAAGCATTTTCGTCACAAGATCGCTGTCGAGTTCGATGAGCACCAGGCCAGAGCCGATTTTCCGTTCGGGCTGTGCCGGATGTACGCCGATGCGCAGGGGCTACGTTTCGCCTGCGAGGCGCCGGATGAAGGCGCCGCGGCGCGCATCCGCGCGGTGCTCGACGATCACCTGCCACGGTTCGCCCGCCAGGAAGGTCTGGTTATCGAGTGGGAGCCCTCAGGCGCCTGATCCAGGCGCCCCCGTCAGCTGACGGTCAGGGTCATGTCGATGCGCTTGAGCCATTCGGCTTCGCTTTCGAAATCCGCCTGGGTCAGCGGGTTGGCCGCCAGCCAGCCCTGGGGAAACTCGATGGCCAGGCTGGACGGGCCGACCTTCAGGCGCACGCTGGGCATGTTCTGGCTGCCACGAATGTGGTGGAACAGGATGGCGAAGCGCAGCAGTACGCACAGGCGCACCAGCTTGACGCCCTCGGCGCCGAACTCGGTGAGCTTTTCCCGGGGGATGTTGCGGCGGTGGCCACGCACCAGCAGGGCGAGCATCTGCTGATCCTGGCGCGAGAAGCCGGCCAGGTCGGAGTGCTCGATCAGGTAGGCGCCGTGCTTGTGGTACTGATAGTGGGCGATGTCCAGGCCGACTTCGTGCACCTTGGCAGCCCAGCTGAGCAGTTCGCGGTGCCAGTCGTCGGTCAGCTCCCAATCCTTGGCGACCTTGTCCAGGGCCGACAGCGCCTTGGCTTCCACCCGCGCCGCCTGTTCCTGGTCGACATGGTAGCGCTCCATGAACGCCGACAGGGTGCGCTCGCGCACGTCTTCGTGTTGATGACGGCCGAGCAGGTCGTAGAGCACGCCTTCGCGCAATGCGCCTTCGGAGTGGCTCATGCGGTTCAGTTCGCAGGCGTCGAAGATGGCTTCCAGAATCGCCAGCCCGGCCGGGAAGATCGGCCGGCGGTCGGGTTTCAGACCATCGAGGTCAAGGCGCTCGACATCGCCGCACTTGAACGCCTTGCGCTTGAGCCAGGCCAGGCCTTCGGCGGTGACTTCGCCGTTGTTGCTCAGCCCCGCGGACTGGATCGCCAGGCCGATGGCCTTGATGGTGCCCGAGGCGCCCACCGCGTCCTGCCAGCCGAGGCGGGTCAGACCGTGTTCGATGCCCATGATCTCCAGACGCGCCGCCGTATAGGCCTGGGCGTAGCGAGCCGGGGTGATCTTGCCATCCTTGAAATAACGCTGCGTGTAGCTGACGCAGCCCATCTGCAGGCTTTCGCGCAGCAACGGCTCGAAGCGCTGGCCGATGATGAATTCGGTACTGCCGCCGCCGATATCGGCGACCAGGCGCTTACCCGGGGTATCGGCGATCGAATGGGAGACGCCCAGATAGATGAGGCGCGCTTCCTCGCGCCCGGAGATGACTTCCACCTGGTGACCCAACAGCGCCTCGGCACGGCGGATGAATTCGGCGCGGTTGCGCGCCTCGCGCAGGGCGTTGGTGCCGACGATGCGCACCGCGCCCTGGGGCAGGCTGTTGGTCAGTTGGGCGAAGCGGCTCAGGCAATCGAGGCCGCGTTGCATGGCCTCTTCGCTGAGCTGGCGCTGTTCGTCGATGCCCGCCGCCAGCTGTACCTTGTCACCGAGCCGTTCGAGGATACGGATCTCGCCATGGTCGGCCTTGGCCAACACCATGTGAAAGCTGTTGGAGCCCAGGTCGATGGCGGCGACCAGGGGAAAGGACTCGGAATGGGTTTGCGGCATGATCAGTCAATCTCGATGCAGAACCCCGCCATCGTGCCACGATAGGCCGCGCACGCCAACGGATACGCGCGCGCAGGCACTGCGCCAGCTGCCATCGGGCCGCCTCCCTTACGCAATCTGCGCGGCCTCGCCCATTGGCCGTATCGATAGCCTCTATGGCTAAGCTCAATGGCGGGCGCCTTCCTGTGTCACGCGAGCCGGGCTATCATGGCCGCCACTTTTATCGTTATGCGTGCCAACACGGAGACTTCCCATGAGTGAATTCATCACCAATGTAAGCGATGCCAGCTTCGACCAGGACGTCATCCAGGCAGACGGGCCGGTACTGGTCGACTACTGGGCCGAGTGGTGCGGCCCGTGCAAGATGATCGCCCCGGTGCTGGATGAAATCTCCAAGGAGTACCAGGGCAAGCTGAAGGTCTGCAAACTGAACATCGACGAAAACCAGGACACGCCGCCCAAGTATGGCGTGCGCGGCATCCCGACCCTGATGCTGTTCAAGAACGGCAGCGTCGAAGCCACCAAGGTCGGCGCCCTGTCCAAGTCGCAGCTGGCTGCCTTCATCGACGCCAACCTGTAAGCGTCGCCGAAAAGCCCCGTAGACAACGGGGCTTTTTTCTGCCTGAAGGCTAGACGCCTTCGCAAAGCCGATGTTACATTCGGGGCCGTCGCTTTTCCTAAGTGACCCCCTGCACGCCGCTGCCGACGCATTCCTAATCGAACATTCGACAATAAAGCGGGCGCCTGTCGCCTCCTCGCGGTGCGGCCTCTCAAGCTCAATGCTTACCATTCCCTCCTCTTATAAATACGTCATTCCTATATGAATCTGACTGAACTCAAGCAAAAGCCGATTACCGAACTGCTGGAAATGGCCGAGCAGATGGGCATCGAGAACATGGCCCGCTCGCGCAAGCAGGACGTGATCTTCTCGCTGTTGAAAAAACACGCCAAAGGCGGTGAAGAAATTTCCGGTGACGGCGTGCTGGAGATCCTCCAGGACGGCTTCGGCTTCTTGCGCAGCGCAGACGCTTCCTATCTCGCCGGCCCCGATGACATCTACGTCTCGCCGAGCCAGATCCGCCGCTTCAACCTGCGTACCGGTGACACCATCGTCGGCAAGATCCGCCCGCCGAAGGAAGGCGAGCGTTACTTCGCCCTGCTCAAGGTCGACAGCATCAACTTCGACCGTCCGGAAAACGCCAAAAACAAGATCCTGTTCGAGAACCTGACGCCCCTGTTCCCGAACCAGCGCCTGACCATGGAAGCTGGCAATGGCTCCACCGAGGACATCACCGGCCGCGTGATCGACCTCTGCGCGCCGATCGGCAAGGGCCAGCGCGGCCTGATCGTCGCCCCGCCGAAAGCGGGCAAGACCATCATGCTGCAGAACATCGCCTCGAACATCACCCGTAACAACCCCGAGTGCCACCTGATCGTTCTGCTGATCGACGAGCGCCCGGAAGAAGTGACCGAGATGCAGCGCACCGTGCGCGGCGAAGTGGTTGCCTCCACCTTCGACGAGCCGCCGACCCGCCACGTGCAGGTTGCCGAGATGGTCATCGAGAAGGCCAAGCGCCTGGTCGAGCACAAGAAGGACGTGGTCATCCTGCTCGACTCCATCACCCGTCTGGCCCGCGCCTACAACACCGTGATCCCGAGCTCCGGCAAGGTGCTGACCGGTGGTGTCGACGCCCATGCCCTGGAGAAGCCGAAACGCTTCTTCGGCGCCGCGCGTAACATCGAGGAAGGCGGCTCGCTGACCATCATCGCCACCGCGCTGGTGGAAACCGGCTCGAAGATGGACGAAGTGATCTACGAAGAATTCAAGGGTACCGGCAACATGGAGCTGCCCCTGGATCGTCGTATTGCCGAAAAACGCGTATTTCCGGCCATCAACATCAACCGCGCCGGTACCCGCCGCGAAGAGTTGCTGACCGCCGAAGACGAACTGCAGCGCATGTGGATCCTGCGCAAGTTGCTGCACCCGATGGACGAAATCGCCGCCATCGAGTTCCTGATCGACAAGCTCAAGGCTACCAAGACCAACGACGAGTTCTTCATGTCCATGAAGCGCAAGTAAGCGGATCTGCCGCGCGAATGCCAAGTGCCGTTGAAAACCGGCTCGCCTGACCTTCGTTCGCTAGGATCCAGCACTTACTGGTGGCACAAAAAGCCGGGGAAACCCGGCTTTTGTTTGTCTGTAGTATCGACATTGTTCTGCAAGTCCGACTTCGGCGCTAAACTTTGCGCCCCGATTCGAGTGAGGTTCCAGCATGCAGTATCGCGATCTGCGCGACTTTATCCGCGGCCTGGAAGCGCGCGGCGAGCTCAAGCGCATCACGGCGCCGGTATCGCCGATCCTGGAAATGACCGAAGTGTGCGACCGTACCCTGCGCAAGGGCGGCCCGGCACTGCTGTTCGAGAACCCCACCGGCCACAGCGTTCCGGTACTCGGCAATCTGTTCGGCACGCCCAAGCGCGTGGCGCTGGGCATGGGCGCCGAGGACGTTTCCGAGCTGCGCGAAATCGGCAAGCTGCTGGCCTTTCTCAAGGAGCCCGAGCCGCCGAAGGGCCTCAAGGATGCCTGGAACAAGCTGCCGATCTTCAAGAAGGTCATCAGCATGGCGCCCAAGGTGCTCAAGGATGCGCCCTGCCATGAAGTAATCGAGGAGGGCGACGATGTCGATCTGGCCAAATTGCCGATCCAGCATTGCTGGCCGGGCGACGTGGCGCCGCTGATCACCTGGGGCCTGACCATCACCAAGGGGCCCAACAAGGAGCGCCAGAACCTCGGTATCTACCGTCAGCAGGTGATCGGCCGCAACAAGGTGATCATGCGCTGGCTCAGCCACCGCGGCGGTGCGCTGGATTATCGCGAATGGTGCCAGAAACATCCGGGCAAACCCTATCCGGTGTGCGTGGCCCTGGGCGCGGACCCGGCGACCATCCTTGGTGCCGTCACGCCGGTACCCGATACCCTCTCCGAATACGCCTTCGCCGGTCTGTTGCGCGGCCATCGCACCGAGCTGGTCAAGGCCATCGGCAGCGACCTGCAGGTGCCGGCCAGTGCCGAGATCGTCCTCGAGGGCGTGATCCACCCCGGCGAGACTGCGCCGGAAGGCCCCTATGGCGACCATACCGGTTACTACAACGAGGTCGACACCTTCCCGGTGTTCACCGTCGAGCGCATCACCCGCCGTCGCGAGCCGATCTACCACAGCACCTACACCGGCCGGCCACCAGATGAACCGGCGATTCTCGGGGTGGCGCTGAACGAAGTGTTCGTGCCGATTCTGCAGAAGCAGTTCCCCGAGATCACCGACTTCTACCTGCCGCCGGAAGGCTGTTCCTACCGCATGGCGGTGGTGACCATGAAGAAGCAGTACCCGGGCCACGCCAAGCGCGTGATGCTCGGTGTGTGGTCGTTCCTGCGACAGTTCATGTACACCAAGTTCGTTATCGTCACCGATGACGACATCGATGCCCGCGACTGGAACGACGTGATCTGGGCCATCACCACGCGCATGGATCCCAAGCGCGACACGGTGATGATCGAGAATACGCCGATCGACTACCTGGATTTCGCCTCGCCGATCTCCGGCCTGGGCTCGAAGATGGGCCTGGATGCCACACACAAGTGGCCGGGGGAGACCAGTCGCGAGTGGGGCCGCGCCATCGTCAAGGACGAAGCGGTCACCAGGCGGGTCGATGAAATCTGGAGCGAGTTGGGAATCGATTGATGAAGGTCACCCTGCAACCCTCCGGCGCAGTGCTCGATGTCGACGCCGGCGAGGCCATCCTGGATGCCGCCCGACGCCTGGGCTACAGCTGTCCGCAAAGCTGTCGCAACGGCAATTGCCATGTCTGCGCCGCGCTGCTGGTGGAGGGCCGCGTGCGCCAGAACGGCGCCGAGCTGGACCATGGCGAGCTGTACACCTGCATCGCCGAGCCGCTGGAAGACTGCGTGCTGCACTGGGACGGCGTGCTGCTGCCCGGCGAACTGCCGGTGCGCAGCCTGGGTTGCCAAGTGCTGGATTGCATCGAGGCCGGTGGCGACGTGTGGCGTGTGCTGCTGCGTGCGCCGGCCGGCAAGCCGCCACGCTACCACGCCGGCCAGTACCTGCTAATCGAGCGTCAGGATGGCGAGAAGTCGGCCTTTTCCCTGGCCTCGGCACCGCAGCAGGGCCGTGATCTAGAGCTGCACATTCTGGGGCGCGAAGCGAGTGCGCTAAACCTGCTGCAGCAGCTGCGCGAGCAGGGCACGGCGCGTGTGCAGCTGCCGTTCGGCGATGCCCACCTGGCCGAGCTGCCAGACGGGCCCTTGGTGCTGATCGCCGCGGGTACCGGCATGGCGCAGATGCACAGCCTGATCGAGGAATGCCGCTCGCGGGGTTTCCAGCACCCGGTGCATCTGTACTGGGGCGCGCGGCGTCCTGAAGACTTCTACCAATTGCCCCATTGGGACGAGTGGCAGGCGCTTCCCAACCTGTCTCTGCATCGGGTGGTCAGCGACCAGTGCGGTTGGCAGGGCCGCTGCGGCCTGTTGCACGAGGCCGTTCGTGAAGACTTCGCGGAGCTGCGTGCGCTGCACGTCTACGCCAGCGGTTCACCGAGCATGGTCTATGCAACGCTGGATGCGCTGGTGGGCGCGGGGATGGACGCCCACCAGATGCGTGCCGACGTATTCGCCTACGCGCCGCGGGGTTGAACGAAAAGCCGCCCTCGGGCGGCTTGCTGTTTTCAGGCGTTGGCGCGCCCTCGTCAGCGAACGGTCACCACCAGCTTGCCGACGGCCTTGCGCTGGCCGAGGGCAGCGATTGCCTCGCCACCACGCTCCAGCGGGAAGGTCTGCGATACCAGCGGCTTGAGCTTGCCCTCGGCATGCCAGGCGAACAGCTGGCGGAAGTTGTCGGCATTGTCTGCCGGTTGGCGCCCGGCGAACGAGCCCCAGAACACGCCGACCAGGGCGGCGCCCTTGAGCAGCGGCAGGTTGGCCGGCAGCGCCGGAATGCCGCCGCCAGCGGCGAAGCCGACGACCAGGAAACGGCCGTTCCAGGCCATGCAGCGAAACGCCTCCTCGAACAGCGGCCCACCGACTGGATCGTAGATCACGTCGACGCCCTGACCATTGGTGAGTCTTTTCACCTCGTCCTTGAGGCTTTGCTCGCTGTAGTTGATCAGCGCGTCGGCGCCGGCAGTGCGCGCCACTTCCAGCTTTTCGGCGCTGCTGGCGGCGGCGATCACCCGGGCGCCCATGGCCTTGCCGATTTCTACCGCCGCCAGGCCCACGCCGCCCGCTGCGCCGAGCACCAGCAAGGTTTCGCCGGGCTGCAGGTTGGCGCGCTGGTGCAGTGCATGCATCGAGGTGCCGTAGGTCATGCCGAATGCGGCGGCGATGTTCAGCTCCATGCTCTCGGGCACCGGCAGCACGTTGTAGGCCGGCGCGGCGACCTGCTCGGCGAAGCCGCCCCAGCCCGTCAGGGCCATCACCCGGTCGCCCGTCTTCAGGTGGACGACCTTGTCGCCCACGGCGCTGACGACGCCGGCGACTTCGCCGCCGGGCGAGAACGGGAAGGGCGGTTTGAACTGGTACTTGCCTTCGATGATCAGCGTGTCCGGGAAATTCACCCCGGCGGCCTGCACCTCGATCAGCACCTCGTTGCCTTTCAGGCGGGGGCTGTCGACATCCTCCAGTACCAGCGTTGCGGCGGGGCCGAAGGCTTTGCAGAGCAGTGCTTTCATCGCGGTATACCTCGAGCGGAGTAGGCCTGCAGTTTAGGTGGGGCGGATGGCCGGTCAACGAGCATGGCCCCGTCTGATAACCCGCCATAAGCATTGGGGTCTGCGCCGCGCGTTGCTATGCTTGCCAGCGACCCAATGGAGATTGCCCCCGTGAAAACCCTCATCACGCTTCTGCTTGCCTGCGCACTGTCGATCCCGGCGTTCGCCAACGAAGAAAAGAAGGAAGGCGAAGGTGAGGGCGCCGTGCCCCAGGTGATCTACCACAGCCTGACGCCTGCGCTGGTCGGCAACTTTGGTGCCGGGCCCAAGCTCAAGTACTACAAGGCCGACGTGGCATTGCGCGTCACCGGTGCCGACGCCGAGGCCAAGGTCACTCACCATGAGCCGCTGATCCGCAATCAGCTGGTGATGCTGTTTTCCCAGCAGACCGAAGAGAATCTGGCCACCCCGGATGCCAAGGAAAAACTGCGCCAGGAAGCCCTCAAGCAGGTGCAGCAGGTGCTGACCGAGGAGGAAGGCCAGCCGCTGGTCGAGGACCTGCTGTTCAACAACCTGATCCTGCAGGGCTGATCACTTCAGCAGCAGGATCGCCGTCCACTGCGCTTCGGTAACCGGCATCACCGACAGGCGACTGCCTTTGTGCACCAGTGCCAGGTCTGCCAGCGCCGTTTGCGCCTTCAGTTCGGCTAGGGGGATGACCTGCCTGAACGCCTCCACGAAGCTCACGTCGATGGCCGTCCACGGGTTCTTGTCGGCGCTGGCCTTGGCGTCGAAGTAATGACTTTGTGGGTCCAGCGCGGCGGGATCCGGGTAGGGCTCGCTTTCGATATGGGCGATGCCGGCCACGCCAGGCTGCGGGCAGCTGGAGTGATAGAACAGGAACTGATCGCCGGCCTGCATGCTGCGGATGAAGTTGCGCGCCTGGTAATTGCGCACGCCATCCCAGCGGGTCTTGCCCAGGCGCTGCAGGTCATGGATGGACAGTTCGTCGGGTTCGGATTTCATCAGCCAAAAGGGCATGAACTTTGCTCTCGGAGTCGGTGCGCTGCAGGGGCTGCGTGACGGGTCATTCGGTTGGAGGTGGAGGTATGCGGCGCAAGCCTGATTTGCTGTGGATGCTAGTGCTGATATTCAGCCTTGGCATGGTGACCACGGGCTATACGCAAAGCCTGTGGCAGCAGAATAAACCGCCTGCCGAGGACATTCGAGCCGGGCGTTGACGCGGCGGCGCTAGTACCAGCCGCCATCGGTCACGGTGGCATCCAGCGGTACGTCCCAGCTGGCCATGGCCAGTCTGCCCACCTGCTGGCAGCGGTGGGCCAGTCCGAGCAGTGTCGGTTTGTGCCAATTTTTGCGCCGTGCGCGATAGGCCAGGCTGCGATCGTAGAAGCCGCCGCCCATACCGAGCCGACCGCCGTGCTGATCGAAGCCCACCAGGGGCAAGAGAATCAGGTCCAGGGTCCAGATCTTGCGCTGGCGCTTGGCGTGGCGGCGCGGTTCGGGAATACCGAAGCGATTGGCCGCCAGTTTTTCGTGCACATCGAGACGTTGGAACACCATGCTGGTGCGCGGCCAGGATTTCAGTACCGGCAGGTACACCTGCTTGCCGCGCGCATGGGCGGCTTTGAACAGCAGGTGCGGGTCGATCTCACCATCATTGGCCAGGTACAGGGCGACGCTACGCGCACGGCGGAAGATGGGATGCTGGGCCAGTTGGCGATACAGCGCCACGGCCGCCTGGCGTTGCGCAGCCCTTGGCAGCTCACGACGGGTTTTGCGCAGCGCGCGGCGCAGCTGGGCGCGGGTCAGGTTGCTGGCTTCGATCATCGGCCGATCCTTCGTCTCTTCTTGCTGAGCCCTGTATTCTGCAGCGCTGGCCGGCATGCAGCCAATAAAAAGCCCGCTGCTGGCCTGGGCCAGCAGCGGGCTGCAATTTTATGACTCCCCAGCATGCCGCTGTCGATTTAGCCCTTGAACCCGAAAGTTCAAGGTGGAGGTTGCAGGAAACCTTAAGGCTTTCCGTCAAGCGGACATGCACACCGGCCTCAACTGACAACCCCCGGGGTTGTGCGTATCGGCTCAGGGACATCAACCAACTGGCGCACACTCCAGGGAGCTGCGGCCAGTATAACAAAAAAGGTCGACCGTTGGTCAGGCGCCGCGGCCATCGTTGTCGTCCTGCAGGGCATGGTCGACCCGGCCGAGCAGGTCGCGCACGTGATCGCGGGTGACCGTGGCCTGCTTGTCGAGGTGCTGTTGCTTGTGCAGCAGATCGTGGGTGATGTTCAGGGCGGCCATCACCGCGACCCGGTCGGCGCCGATGACCTTGCCGCCGCTGCGGATCTCCCGCATCTTGCCGTCCAGGTAGCGGGCAGCGTTCTGCAGGTTGCTACGCTCATCGGCGGGGCAGGCGATGCAGTATTCTTTGTCCAGAATCTGAACGGTAACGGTATTCGATTGGGTCATGAGTCCTGCTCCAGGGCTTTGAGGCGCGAAATCATCGATTCGACCTTGTGCCGAGCCATTTCGTTCTTTTCGATCAGATGAGCGCGTTCTTCGCGCCACGCCTGCTCGCTTTCCAGCAAGAGGCGATTTTGTGCCTTGAGTCGCTCGACGCGCTGGATCAGCAATTCCAGCTTCGCCGTCAGGGCGTGTAGGTCGGCGTCTTCCATTGGCTCTCGCTTTGGCAGAATGTGCGCAGTGTATAGATCCAGCGGCTCGCCAGTGCAAACCGGCCGATGGTCTTGGCGCGCCTGCCGATGCTAGGATAGAAAGCCTCCATTCTAGTGATTGCGCCCCCTGGCGCCTAGTGATCGATGCCGACTTCCAGTTCTCCCTACGCTGCATTCGCTGCCCTGCTCGCCAGTGGTGGTTCCTCCGTTTCGCCTGCCGAACTGCATGGCCTGTTGCTGGGCCGTAGCTGTGCCGGCGCGGGCTTCGAAGCCGACCCCTGGCTGGTCGACGCCACCGAGCTGCTCGGCGTCGAGGCGCCTGAAAACGTGCGCCAGGCGCTGATCGGCCTGCAGGAAATGGTGCGCGGCGAGCTGACCGGTGACGACGTCACCGTGGTCCTGCTGCTGCCCTCCGACGACGCGCCGCTGGCCGAGCGCGCCGCGGCGCTGGGCCAGTGGTGCCAGGGCTTTCTCGGCGGTTTCGGGCTGACCGTCGGCGATGCCGCGCTGAGCGCCGAAGCCATGGAAGTGCTGCAGGATTTGTCCGCTATCGCCCAGGTGCAGAACGCGCTGGACGAATCCGAGGACGGCGAGAACGATTACATGGAGGTCATGGAGTACCTGCGCGTCGCGCCGCTGCTGCTGTTCAGCGAGTGCGCCAAGCCGGCTGCTCCGGCGCCCAAGCCTTCGCTGCACTGATCGCGCCCTTCACCGACCGGAATCGAGCCTGCCCATGACCAGCATCTCCAAAGCGGAATACGCCCGCCGTCGCAAGGCGCTGATGGCGCAGATGGAACCCAACAGCATCGCCATCCTGCCGGCGGCGCCGGTGTTCATTCGCAACCGCGACGTCGAGCATATCTACCGCCAGGACAGCGACTTCCAGTACCTATCCGGCTTTCCCGAGCCCGAGGCGGTGATCGCCCTGATCCCCGGCCGCGAGCATGGCGAGTATGTGCTCTTCTGTCGCGAGCGTGATCCCGAGCGCGAACTGTGGGACGGCCTGCGCGCCGGCCAGGAGGGGGCGATCAGCCAGTACGGCGCGGATGATGCCTTTCCCATCGGCGATATCGACGACATCCTGCCGGGCCTGATCGAGGGGCGTGAGCGCGTTTACTACGCCGTGGGCACCAACCCCGAGTTCGACCGGCACCTGATGGAGTGGGTCAACGTGATCCGCTCCAAGGCCCGTCAGGGCGCCTCGCCGCCCAAGGAATTCGTTGCGCTGAACCATTTCCTGCACGACCTGCGCCTGTACAAGTCGGCCGGTGAGGTGAAAGTGATGCGCGAAGCGGCGCAGATTTCCGCCCGTGCCCATATCAAGGCCATGCAGGCCAGCCGTGCCGGGCTCTACGAGTACCACCTGGAAGCCGAACTGGATTACGAATTCCGCAAGGGCGGCGCGAAGATGCCGGCCTACGGCTCCATCGTCGCCGCCGGCAGGAACGCCTGCATCCTGCATTACCGCGAGAACGACGCGCTGCTCAAGGATGGCGACCTGGTGCTGATCGACGCCGGTTGCGAGATCGACTGCTACGCCAGCGACATCACCCGCACCTTCCCGGTCAGCGGCAAATTCTCGCCCGAGCAGAAGGCCATCTACGAGATCGTGCTGGCCGCGAACAGGGAAGCCTTCAAGTTCATCGCCCCGGGCCGCCACTGGAACGAGGCCCACGAGGCCACGGTGCGGGTCATTACCAGGGGCCTGGTGGAGCTGGGCCTGCTGCAGGGCGATGTCGACGAGCTGATCGCCGCCGAGGCCTACAAGCCCTTCTACATGCACCGCGCCGGGCACTGGCTGGGCATGGACGTGCACGATGTCGGCGAATACAAGGTCGGCGGCGAATGGCGCGTACTCGAAGTGGGCATGGCGATGACCGTCGAGCCGGGCATCTACATCGCGGTGGATAACCAGAACGTCGCCAAGAAATGGCGCGGCATCGGCGTACGCATCGAGGATGACGTGGTGGTGACCAAGAGCGGCTGCGAGATTCTCACCAACGACGTGCCCAAGGCCGTCGACGAGATCGAGGCCCTGATGGCTGCCGCCCGCGCTCAGGTAGCCTGAGGCCATGCTGCGCGTGGATGTGGCGATCATCGGTGGCGGGCTGGTCGGCGCCAGCCTGGCGCTGGCCCTGCAGGGCGAGGCGCGCAGGCGCGGCTGGCGCATCGCGCTGATCGAGCCGTTCGCCCCCGGCGACGGCTACCAGCCCAGTTACGACGCCCGCTCCACGGCGCTGTCCTACGGCTCGCGGCTGATCTACGAGGGCCTTGGCCTGTGGCCCGCCATCGCCGAGCAGGCCACCGCCATCGAACGCATTCACGTTTCCGATCGAGGCCGCTTTGCGGCCGCCCGGCTAAGTGCCGATCAGGAAAACGTGCCGGCGCTGGGCTACGTGGTGGAAAACGCCTGGCTCGGTCACTGCCTGTGGCAGGCGCTGGACGCCGAGGTGATCCAATGGCGCTGCCCGGCCCAGGTCGAACGCATGGAGCCCACCGCCGAGGGCTATCGCCTGACCCTGGACGACGAAACTCTGATCGACTGTTCGCTGGCCATTCTTGCCGATGGCGGGCGTTCGTCGCTGCGCGAGCAGTTGGGCATCGCCGTCAACCAGCGGCCGTACGACCAGACCGCCCTGATCGCCAATATCACCCCGGAACGGGCCCATGGCGGCGAGGCGTTCGAGCGCTTTACCGAGTCCGGCCCGCTGGCGCTGCTGCCGCTTTCCGACAACCGCTGCGCGCTGGTGTGGACGCACCCCAGCCGCCAGATCGAGCGGCTGCTCAAGCTCGACGAGCGTACCTTCCTGGCCGAGCTGCAGCATGCCTTCGGCTACCGCCTTGGGGCCCTGCGCCAGGTCGGTGCGCGGGTGCCTTACCCGCTGGTGCTGATCGAGGCCGCCGAGCAGGTGCGCGCCAACCTGGTGGTGCTCGGCAATGCCGCCCACAGCCTGCACCCGATTGCCGGGCAGGGCTTCAACCTGTCGCTGCGTGACGTGCGGGCCCTGGCCGATACGCTGCTGACCAGCAGCGCGCCGCTGGGCGATCTGGCCACGTTGAAGCGCTACGCCGGCATCCAGGCCGGTGATCAGGCGCGTACCGTGGCGTTTTCCGACCAGGTCACCCGGCTGTTCAGCACCGATCAGCCGCTGCTCGCCGCCGGCCGCAACCTGGGCCTGCTCGGCTTGGAACTGCTGCCGCCGGCCAAGCGCTGGTTCGCCCGGCAGGCCATGGGCATGGGTAGCCGCGGTAACCCGCAATGACTGCGCGCCAGCTGGCGCGCAAGGCCCGTGTGCTGCGCTGGATCATGAACCGCTTCCGGCCCTACCTGGGCGCTGGTGTGTGGATATGCCGCATTGCCCCGGGCTTTCGCCAGGTCGAGGTACGGATGGCGCTGCGCTCTTACAACCGTAATTACGTGGGTACCCAGTTCGGCGGCAGCCTGTATTCGATGAACGATCCCTTCTACCTGTTGATGCTGATGGAGAACCTCGGCCGCGATTACGTGGTCTGGGACAAGACCGCCAGCATCGATTTCATCGCGCCCGGCCACGGCCCGGCATTCGCCTCCTTCGCCATCGACCAGGCCTTCATCGATCAGGTACGCGAGCGCACCGCTGGCGGCGACAAGTACCTGCCCGAGTTGCCGGTCGAGGTGCGTGATGGCAGCGGCGCCCCGGTGGCGCGGGTCAACA
Source organism: Pseudomonas argentinensis (assembly GCF_001839655.2). Taxonomy (NCBI): domain Bacteria; kingdom Pseudomonadati; phylum Pseudomonadota; class Gammaproteobacteria; order Pseudomonadales; family Pseudomonadaceae; genus Phytopseudomonas; species Phytopseudomonas argentinensis. The sequence continues at coordinate 62,352 of NZ_CP056087.1, read as the reverse complement.
AGACGCTTTACGTGCGGCTCAAGCCGCGCCTGGGACAGGCAGCCTGAGGATATGAACGAGATGCGTGCAGACCTGATCATCGTGGGCGCCGGCATGGTCGGCAGCGCCCTGGCACTGGCTTTGCGCGAGCAAGGGCTGATGTGCCTGGTGCTCGACGGCGGGCCGATGACTGTGGAGCCGTTCGACCCCACTGCGCCTTACGAGCCGCGGGTCAGCGCCCTGTCGATGGCCAGCCAGCGCATTCTCGAGCGCCTCGGCGCCTGGCCCGGCGTGCTGGCGCGGCGCAGCTGCCCCTACAGCGAAATGCACGTGTGGGACGGCAGCGGCACCGGCCATATCCATTTCAGCGCCGCCAGCGTGCATGCACTGACCCTGGGCCATATCGTCGAGAACCGTGTGGTGCAGGACGCCCTTGTCGAGCGCCTGCATGCCAGCGACGTGGGCCTGTTGGCCGATGCGCGCCTGGAGCGCATGCGCCACTCCGGCGATGACTGGTTGCTGAGCCTGGCCGACGGCCGCGAATTGCGCACGCCGCTGGTGATCGCCGCGGACGGCGCCAACTCGGCGGTGCGCCGCCTGACGGGCTGTGAAACCCGCGAATGGGATTACCTGCACCATGCCATCGTCACCAGCGTGCGCTGCGCCGAGGCTCACCAGGCGACGGCCTGGCAACGCTTCACCGACGAAGGTCCGCTGGCCTTCCTGCCGTTGGGCGAGCGCGATGGCGAACACTGGTGTTCGATCGTCTGGTCGACCACGCCGGAGCAGGCTTCCGGGCTGATGGCGCTGGATAACCAAAGCTTTTCCACGGCCCTTGGCCAGGCATTCGAATACCGCCTGGGCCAGGTGCTGCAGGTGGATCGCCGGCTGTGCATTCCGCTGCGCCAGCGCCATGCCAAGCGTTACGTGGAGCCCGGACTGGCGCTGATCGGCGATGCCGCCCACACCATCCACCCGCTGGCCGGGCAGGGCGTCAACCTCGGTTTCCTGGATGCCGCGGTATTGGCCGAGGTGCTGGCACAAGCCGCTGCCCGGGGGAGCGGCTTGCCGATGAACGCGTGCTGAGCCGCTACGAGCGCCGCCGCATGCCCCACAACCTGGCGATGATGGCGGCCATGGAAGGCTTCCAGCGGCTCTTCCAGAGCGATTCACTGGCGCTGCGCCTGGCGCGCAACGCCGGCCTGGATCTGGTCAATGGCCTGGAAGACGCCAAGGCATTGTTCGTGCGCCAGGCCCTGGGTCTGAGCGGCGACCTGCCAGGGCTGGCCAGGGCATGATGGCGCTGTAATATCTGGCAATGACCTCCCGGTGTGCGGTGCAGATGCGAGTCACTATCATCCTGGCTCCCTTATCGCTCACAAGGATCCTGACATGTCGGTACGTCGTACGCTTCTCGCCGTTTTCACCCTCGGTACCCTGGCCGGTGCGGTACAGGCTGCTGACGAAGTCGTGGTCTATTCCTCGCGTATCGACGAGCTGATCAAGCCGGTGTTCGACGCCTACACCGCCAAGAGTGGTGTGGCGGTGAAGTTCATCACCGACAAGGAAGCGCCGTTGATGGCGCGCATCAAGGCCGAAGGCGAGAACACCCCGGCGGATCTGCTGATCACCGTCGACGCCGGCAACCTCTGGCAGGCCGAGCAGATGGGCATTCTGCAGCCGCTGAAATCCAGCGTTGTCGAGGCCAACATTCCCGCCCAGTACCGCGCCGCCAGTGGCGCCTGGACCGGCCTGTCGCTGCGCGCCCGCACCCTCGTCTACTCGCCGGAGCGGGTGAAGGACGGCGAGCTGACCACCTATGAAGCCCTGGCCGACAAGAACTGGGAAGGCCGCCTGTGCCTGCGCACCAGCAAGAAGGTCTACAACCAGTCGCTCACCGCGACGCTGATCGAAACCCACGGCGAAGCCAAGACCGAAGCGATCATCAAGGGCTGGGTGAATAACCTGGCCACCGACGTGTTCCCGGACGACAACTCGGTGATCAACGCCGTGGCCGCTGGTCAGTGCGATGTCGGTCTCGTCAACACCTACTACTTCGGCCGCCTGCACGAGCAGAATCCGGACCTGAAGGCCAAGCTGTTCTGGCCGAACCAGCAGGACCGCGGCGTGCACGTCAACCTCTCGGGCGTTGGCCTGACCAAGCACGCGCCAAACCCGGAGGCTGCCCAGAAGCTCGTCGAATGGATGACCAGCGCCGAGGCGCAGAACATCTTCGCCGACGCCAACAAGGAATTCCCGGCCAACCCGAAGGTGAAGCCTTCGGCCGAAGTCGCCTCCTGGGGTGAGTTCAAGGCCGACAGCATTACCGTGGAAGTGGCCGGCAAGCGCCAGGCCGAAGCCATCCGTCTGATGGATCGCGCCGGCTGGAATTAACCACGGCAATTTGCTTGAATGCCAGCCGCGGCGCAGTTGCCGCGGCTTTTCATTTCAGTCACAAGGAAGTTGCCATGCTGCTCTCTACATTTTCCCGCTTGCTGGGAATGCTCTTCGTATTGCTGATGCTGGGTGGTTGCCAGTCGGCCCTGATGGTCGCGCCGAGTGCCGATGCCGAACCGCAAGCCACGGCTGACAAGGCGCTGGTAGTTTTCATGCGCCCCTCGTCACTCGGTGGTGCGGTGCAATCCTCTGTTTATGACACCCGCGCCGAGGGCAATGACGTCTTCGCCGGCGTCGTATCGTCGAAAAGCAAGGTCGCCTACCTGGCCGAGCCCGGTGAGCACCTCTTCATGGTGGTGTCCGAAAATGCCGATTTCCTCGCCGCCAATCTGGAAGCCGGCAAACGTTATTACGTGCTCGTCGCCCCGCGGATGGGAGTGTGGAGAGCGCGTTTTTCCCTGCTGCCGATCCGTAATGATGCCAGTGCCAAGGATGGCCTGCAGTCCAAGCAGTTCCGCGATTGGAACGAATCCACCAAGTGGATGGTTATCGGTCCCAAGGCGCGCAGCTGGTATCAGGACAACATCGAGAGTATCCGCGCCCGCAAGCTCGATTACCTGCCCAAATGGCAGAACAAGAGCGTTGCCGACAAAGCTGAGCGAACGCTGCGCAGCGTGGATGGCATTTAACCGCGGTAAAGCCGACGCCCTTGCCGCTGCCGGGGCGTCGCGCGTTGTTTCTTGAGGAGTTTGCTTGGCCCATCCCGCCCAGCGTCGCTGGTACCCCATCGCCTTCGCTGTCGCGCTGCTGGTGCTTATGCCGTTGCTGGTACTGCTGGCGAGCTGGCACGAGGTCGACCGGCAGATCTGGTCGCACCTGTGGCAGACCCAGCTGCCGCGGCTGATCGGCAACACGGTGACGCTGGTGCTCGGCGTCGGTATCGGAGTGACGCTGCTGGGCGTGAGCCTGGCCTGGCTGACCAGCCTCTGCGAGTTCCCCGGCCGGCGCTGGCTGGACTGGGCGCTGATGCTGCCCTTCGCCATTCCCGCCTACGTGCTGGCTTTCGTGTTCGTCGGCCTGCTGGATTTCGCCGGGCCTGTGCAAAGCGCAATGCGCGAATGGCTGGGCAGCGGGGTGCGTTTTCCCAGGGTGCGTTCCACCGCCGGAGTGATCATCGTCCTGGTGCTGGTGTTCTACCCCTACGTCTACCTGCTGGCGCGCAATGCCTTCCTGGCCCAGGGCAAGGGGCTGCTGGAGGCGGCGCGCACGCTCGGCCACACGCCATGGCAGGCATTCTGGCGAGTGGCCTTGCCGGTGGCCTGGCCGGCGATCGGCGCCGGCCTGGCGCTGGCACTGATGGAGACCCTGGCCGATTTCGGCGCGGTCTCGGTATTCAACTTCGACACCTTTGCCACTGCCATCTACAAGACCTGGTACGGCTTCTACAGCCTCGGCAGTGCGGCGCAACTGGCCTGCCTGCTGCTGTTCGCGGTGATGCTGGTGCTCTATGGCGAGCGCCGTGCCCGTGGCGCCGTACGGCCCGCCGTCGAGCGGCCGCGCAGCGGCGCGCTGTATCGCCTGAGCGGCCTGCGCGCGCTGGCGGCCAGCGCCTGGTGCCTGCTGGTATTCGCCTGCGCTTTCGTGATCCCGATGCTGCAATTGCTGGTGTGGTTCTGGCAGCGCGGGCGCTTCGATCTCGACGAGCGCTACCTGGCGCTGATCCTCCATACCCTGTACCTGGGCGCCCTGGCGGCGCTGATCACCGTGGCGGTCGCCTTGCTGCTGGCCTTCGCCCGGCGCCAGGCACCAACCCGCCTGATGGGCGCCACCGTCGGCCTGGCCAACCTCGGCTACGCACTGCCGGGCTCGATGCTGGCGGTGGCCATCATGCTGGCCTTCAGCACCCTGGACAACGGCCTGGTCATCCCGCTGTCGACATGGCTCGGTGGCGCCGGCAAGGCGCTGTTGCTGGGCAGCCTGGGCGCGCTGCTGCTGGCCTACCTGATCCGCTTTCTGGCGGTGGCCCATGGGCCCCTGGAAACCAGCCTGGCGCGCATTCGCCCGTCGCTGGCCCAGGCGTCGCGCAGCCTGGGGGTCGGCGGCGTGCCATTGTTCGGGCGTCTGTACCTGCCGCTGCTGATGCCCGGCGTGTTGTCGGCGGCCCTGCTGGTCTTCGTCGACGTGCTCAAGGAAATGCCGGCCACGCTGCTGATGCGCCCCTTCGGCTGGGACACCCTGGCGGTGCGCATCTTCGAGATGACCAGCGAAGGCGAGTGGGCGCGCGCCGCGCTGCCGGCGCTGACCCTGGTGCTGGTCGGGTTGCTGCCGGTAATCGTGCTGATCCGCCGTTCCGCCCAGCGAATCGGATAAGCGGTCGTCCCGCGGTTCCAGGGCTGCTCGCCAGAGGCCGCCGGGCGCTTTGTTACACCGCCTGCCAATGTGCGAGATGACCGGCCCCGACCATGCGGCTACAATGCGCGCCATTCGCTGCGGCCCGCCATGCAGCCAGCTCCAAATTCATCTGGAATGGCCCATTTCACGCACGCCCCAGCCTTGCAACGCCCGGAAGGAGATCCCATGGGACAGCGCACACCTCTTTACGACCTGCACCTGGCGCTCGGCGCCAAGATGGTCGATTTCGGCGGCTGGGACATGCCGCTGCACTACGGCTCCCAGGTCGAGGAGCATCATCAGGTACGCCGCGACTGCGGCGTGTTCGACGTCTCCCACATGACCGTGGTCGACGTGCAGGGCGCCGATGCCAAGCCGTATCTGCAGCGCCTGCTGGCCAACGACGTGGCGCGTCTGCAAACCCCGGGCAAGGCCCTCTACAGCACCATGCTCAATGAACAGGGCGGGGTGATCGACGACCTGATCGTCTACCTGCTCGATACCGTCGAAGTGCCGGCCTACCGGCTGGTGGTCAACGCCGCCACCCGCGACAAGGATCTGGCCTGGATGCGCGCCCACCGCAGCGAGTTCGCCGTCGAGTTGCGCGAGCGCAGCGACTTCGCGATGTTCGCCGTGCAGGGCCCCAAGGCCCGCGCCCGCACTGCCGAACTGGTCGGCCAGGCACGTGCCAGCCTGATTCACGAGCTCAAGCCCTTTCAGGGCCTGCCTAACGGCGACTGGTTCATCGCCCGAACCGGCTACACCGGCGAGGACGGTCTGGAAATCATGTTGCCGGCCGGCGAAGCCGTGGCGTTCTTCAACGACCTGGTCGGCGCGGGTATTTCCCCCATCGGCCTTGGCGCGCGCGACACCCTGCGCCTGGAGGCGGGCCTGAATCTCTATGGCCAGGACATGGACGAGCAGGCCTCGCCGCTGGCCTGCAACCTGGCCTGGACGGTGGCCTGGGAGCCAACCGAGCGCGCCTTCATCGGTCGCGAGGCCCTGCAGCGCCAGCATGAGGCTGGCGAACACCCGCGTCTGGTCGGTGTGGTGCTCGAGGAGCGAGGCGTGCTGCGCGCACACCAGGTGGTGCGCGTCGACGGCGTCGGCGAAGGCGAGATCACCAGCGGCAGCTTCTCGCCGACCCTGGGCAAGTCCATCGCGTTAGCTCGCGTACCGGCCAAGACCGGTGACCGTGCTGAAGTGGAAATTCGCGGCAAGTGGTATCCGCTGCGCGTGGTGCAGCCGAGTTTCGTGCGCCATGGCAAGGTGCTGATCTGACCGGCGTCTTACACAGCCCGTGCGCAGCTGCTAAATTCCCCGGACGGCGTGGTCGCCGTCCTGTCTGATGAGGAACGACAACATGAGCTCTATCCCCGCCGATCTGCGTTACGCCACCAGCCACGAATGGGCACGCCTGGAAGCCGACGGCAGCGTGACCGTGGGCATCTCCGACCATGCCCAGCAAGCGCTGGGTGATGTGGTGTTCATCGAGCTGCCGGAAATCGGCAAGGTGCTCGACGCGGGCCAGGAAGCCGGTGTGGTCGAGTCGGTGAAGGCCGCCTCCGACATCTACGCGCCGGTTGGGGGCGAAGTGATCGCCGTCAACGAAGCCCTGGCCGACAGCCCGGAAAGCGTCAACAACGACCCGTACGGCAGCTGGTTCTTCAAGCTGCAGCCCAGCGACGCCTCGCAGCTGCAGAAGCTGCTGGACAGCGCAGGCTATGAGGCGAGCATCGACGGCTAAGCCGTTTGGCACGCAGTCGTGGCATGAAAAAGCCGGCCCCTGGGCCGGCTTTTTTGTCACTGCAGGGCACGTTACTGCTGGGCAGTGAGAATCGCCGTGGCCAACTCCATGTCGCTGGCTTGCAGATCCGGGTTGTCGGTGCGGATCTTCTGCAGCGCCGCCTCCAGATAAGGGCCGCGGATTTCGCCGTTGCTGGCGATATAGCTGCTGGCGTCATCCTGGGCGGGAACGATCATCTTGTTGTCCTTGAAGGTCAGGTAGGTCGACGCGGTGGTCGCCCCCGACGACAGGACGTCGCGCAGGTTGACGGCATGGACCTGGGTGGCAGCGGCCAGAAAAAGGCCGGCGAGCAACAGCGAACTTGAACGGCGCATGGCAATGACTCCTTGTGGGTTTCCTCTCCTTGAGAGTCGGGCCACGGGCTACTGGTTCCACCGGCTTGCAGGGGCGACAGCCAGGGTTGCCGCCACCTGCACACTGAATGCTAGAGTTCGAAGCGCCTGACCGAGGCCTGCATGGCCTGGGCGGAATTGTCCATCTGCACCAGCATCTGCGCCAGTTCCTGCATGGCCCGGTTGTTGCGCTGGGCCACCTCGCTGATCATTTCCACCCGCTCGGCGACTTCGTTGCTGGCCTTGGACTGCTCGGTGATGGTGTGGGCGATCTCGTCGACCATCTGTGCCGAGCGCTGCACGCCCTGGCGAATCTCGGTGATCGAGGCATTGGCCTGCCGGGCCATGCCGACGCCGTCGCTGACCCGGCTGACCCCGGCGTCCATGCTCTTCACCGCCTGGGCGGTGGATTCGCGGATGCGCTGGATCATCGCGGTGATTTCCTCGGTCGACTGCGCGGTGCGGGCCGCCAGGCCGCGTACTTCATCGGCCACCACGGCGAAGCCGCGGCCGGCATCCCCGGCACGCGCCGCCTCGATGGCAGCATTGAGGGCCAGCAGGTTGGTCTGATCGGCAATGCCGCGGATCACCTGGATGATCGAGTCGATTTCCTCGGATGACCGGCCGAGCACGGTGACGGTCTGCGACGACTGATTGACCGCATCGGCAATGTGGTTCATGCCATCGACCACGCCGACGATCACCTGTCCGCCGCTGGTGGTCAGCCGTTCGGACTGCTCGGCAATGTCCCGGGCGCTGCGGGTATGCTCGGCGATCTGGGCGATATTGCCGATCATCTGTTCCATGGCGGCGGCCATGCTGGTGGCGCCTTCGGCCTGTTCGCTGGTGCCCCGTGCCACTTCGCTGGAGGTCTGGCTCAGGTGCTGGGAGGCGCGACGCAATTCCTCGCTCTCGGTGCGGATGGTTTCGATCATCTGCCGCAGGCTGGCCTGCATGTCGGCCAGGCTCTGCTGCAATTGGCCGGCTTCGTCGCGGCTGTCGACGCTGATGGGCGCGCGCAGATTGCCCTGAGCCATGGCGCGCGCGGCCTGGATGATCTTGGCCAGGGGCTGCAGCACCGAGCGCAGCAACTGCCGGGTGATCGCCAGGATCAACAGGCAGGCGACGCCCAGGCTGCCCCATTGCCACCAGGAGGCCTGCTGCACCACGGCTTCGGTTTGCGCGCGGGTCTGGGCGACGCTGGCCTCGATCTGCTCGCTGATCGCTTCGTTGCGCACTTCCAGCTCGGCGAAGCTGCGCGAGAAGTCGGCCAACAGCGCGCGCGCCGCCACCGGGTCGACGAGGGCCTGTTCGACGATGCGGGTGGCCGACTGGATATAGGCCTCCAGCACCGGGCCGACCTCGTCGATGGCCTGGCGAATGTCCGGGGCCAGCGGCAAGGCCGCATTCCTGGCCATGGCCTGGCGAAAGCGCGCGCTGTGCTCCCTGAGATCGTCGCGCGTCTGGGCGGCGGCCGCGACGTCGCCGGGAGCGCTGAGAAAGGCGCCGAGCACGTCGGCGCGCAGGGCGTCGTGCATCATGTCGCCATCCATGTGGTGGCGTAGGGCATTGGCGTTGATTTCGTTGGCCGCCAGGGCCTCACCCAACTGCGCCTGGCCCCACAGGCCGATGCCTCCGACCAGAAGCGTGGCAGCGATACTGACGGCCCCACAGGCGAGCATCTTCTGGCGGATATTCATGGCGCCGCTCCTGGCATGGGCAGGCTGCCCCGAGCCTGCGTCAGCGCAGATTAGCGCTGCTCGCTTTGCGGTGTCACGCGCAATACTTCCTCAAGGGTGGTCTGCCCGGCAGCGATCTTTTGCGCACCGGAAAGGCGCAGGCTACGCATGCCATCCTTGAAGGCCTGGCGGCGTAGCGGCGTGAGGTCGGTATCGGCGCTGATCAAGGGTTTCAGGCTGTCGCCCAGCAGCATGATCTCGTACACCCCGGCGCGGCCGCGGTAGCCGGTTTCCCGGCATTCGACGCAGCCCACGGCGCGGTGCGCGCCAGTCGGCAGCGGAGCGTTCCAGGGGCGGGTGAGTTCCTGCCAGTCGGCCTCGTCGAACTCCACCGGCGCCTTGCAGTGCGGACACAGGGTGCGCACCAGGCGCTGGGCCATGACACCGAGCAACGTCGCCTTGAGCAGGTAGTGCGGCACGCCCAGTTCGAGCAGCCGGGTAATGGCGCTCGGCGCGTCGTTGGTGTGCAGGGTGGAGAGCACCAGGTGGCCGGTCAGTGCCGCCTGGATGGCCATCTCGGCGGTTTCCAGGTCGCGGATCTCGCCGACCATGATGATGTCCGGGTCCTGGCGCATCAGCGCGCGTACGCCGCTGGCGAAGGTCAGGTCGATGTTGTGCTGCACCTGCATCTGGTTGAAGGCGCCCTCGATCATCTCGATGGGGTCTTCGATGGTGCACACGTTCACTTCCTCGGTGGCCAGCTGCTTGAGGGTGGTGTACAGCGTGGTGGTCTTGCCCGAACCGGTAGGGCCGGTGACCAGGATGATGCCGTTGGGCTGGCGGGTCATGCTTTCCCAGCGCTTGAGGTCATCGGGGCTGAAGCCCAGTTGATCGAAACCGCGCAGCAGCACGTCCGGGTCGAAGATGCGCATCACCATCTTCTCGCCAAAGGCGGTGGGCAGGGTGGACAGGCGCAGCTCCACCTCGTTGCCGGCCGGCGTCTTGGTCTTCACCCGGCCGTCCTGGGGTTTGCGCTTTTCGGCGACGTTCATGCGGCCCAGGGTCTTCAGGCGGCTGACGATGGCCATGGTGACCTGGGCGGGGAACTGGTAGACGGTGTGCAGCACGCCGTCGATGCGAAAGCGCACGCTGCCCTGTTCGCGACGCGGCTCGATATGGATGTCACTGGCGCGTTGCTGGAAGGCGTACTGGAACAGCCAGTCGACGATGTTCACCACGTGGGCATCGTTGGCGTCCGGCTCCTGGTCCTGGGCGCCGAGGTTGAGCAGTTGCTCGAAGTTGCCGACGTTGCTGATCTTGGCATCGCTGTTGGTGGCGCCGCTGACCGAGCGGGCCAGGCGGTAGAACTCCACGGTGAAGCGCTGGATGTCCGCCGGGTTGGCCACCACGCGCTTGATCGGCCGCTTGAGCACATGGACGAGGTTGGCCTCCCAGCTGTGCATGAACGGCTGGGCGCTGGCAATGGTTACCGCCTCGGCACTCACCGCCACGGCGAGGATCTTGTGGCGCTGGGCGAAGGCGTAGGACATCAGCGGGGTGACCGCCGCGGCGTCGATTTTCAGCGGGTCGATGCGCAGGTAGGGCTGGCCGGCCAGTTGCGCCAGCCAGAGGGTCAGGCTTTCCAGGTCGAGAACGCGGCCCGGGCGCGACTGATCCGCGAGTTGCTGGGCGGCCAGGAACTCCAGCGGGTGCAGGTCGGTGTTGGCGCCACTGCGGCGGATCGCCAGGCACTGCTCGGCGCTTTCCTGGGCAATGCGTCCCTGACCAACCAGCTCACGCAACAGCTCGTTGAGGTCCAGCAGGCGGTCGGCGGCGGCAGGCGAGAGGCTGGACATGCGGGCTCCTGGTTACGGCTGTCGGGTTGGCATCCTGTAGCGGCTGTCAGCATGCCTGATTGCGCCGGCACCGACTAAGCGCCGGTTCATGGTTCGCGGATCAGGCCTGCGGTTTGGTCGGTTGCTCGCCTGCTGGCGGCAGCTGTTCCGGGGCTGCTGGCGGCTCTGGCTGGCGGGCATCTTCCAGACTATGCGCGGGTAGGGAGGGCGGTGGTGTCAGCCCCATGGACACATAGATGCTGGTCAGCGCGTCGACGCCCATGTTGGCGGGCTTGACCCAGTCGGCCGGCACGTAGAGCAGGCCGCCACCAACCGGAATCGGCGCGGTGGGCACCAGGATCGCCAGGTGCGGACGGCCTTCCAGTTCCACTGGCTCCGAGGTCGGTTGCAGAGCCAGCACCGCCACCCCATCGCCGCCGCCGAAAAAGCACCACACCGGGCGCATGCTGGTGATGTCGGTGTTCTTCTTGTCGAGCAGGCCGACGAAGCGGTCGGCCAGGTTGTAGAAGTTGCCGATCAGCGGGGTACGCCGCAGGGTCACGTCGATCAGCCAGCCGAGCGGGCGGCGCAGGCCCAGCTTCACCGCCAGACCGAGGGGATAGAGGCTGATCAGCAGCACCAGGGTGCCGAGCAGGTAGGCCAGGTAGGGGTTGCTGGCGAACGGCGTGCCGAGTGCGGCGAACAGCCGGCCAATGGCCGTGGACGGGCCGATCAGGTTGTTGAGCAGGCTGACCAGCCAGGCCAGCACCACCATGGTCAGGGCCAGTGGCAGCAGCGCCAGCAGGCCGGTGAGCCAGGTGGCGGCGATGGATTTCAGGCTGAGTTTGAACATCGAGGGGCATCCTGTCGTCGAGCGGGGCAGGTGAGGGCGCCACCTGCCGTGTGCATCAGCCGTTCTTCAGCAGCGCTTTCCAGGGCTTGAGGCTCATGATGATCTGCGCCTGGGTCATGCGCGCCTCCAGTTCTTCTGGACTCAACGGGCGCTTGGCCAGTTCAGCCAGTTTGTTGAGCTCGCCGAACAGGCGGTCGGTCTCGGCGATGTCGAGCGTGCCGCGGGCCAGGTGCAGCCAGAGCAGCAGGCGTTCCAGGCGCGGCAGCTGTTCGGCCAGGTCCTCGGGCTGCTGCTGATAGCGCTTGAGCTGCAGGTCGCGGCCTTCTTCGGCGAAGAAGGTCGGCAGCCAGCTTTGCAGCGCCGCCGCACCCTGGCGATCGCCACGCTTGTTGCGCGCGCTGGTCCAGCTGCGGGCCAGCAGCCAGCGCGAAGTGTTCAGCGAGAACAGGCCCCAACGGGTCTGCGCCAGTTCGGCGGCGAACTGGGCCGGCGCCTCCTGGCGGGCGGCCTCGTCCTGCTGGCCGGCCTGCACCCGTGGGCGCCAGTCTTCGAGCAGCGCGTCGAGCACCTGGCGCAGTTCGCTGGTGCTGGCCCGCGGGGCGGCCTGGCCGAGGCTGCCGAACAGGGCGCGCAGCTCCACCAGGCAGTCCAGCCAGTCGACCAGCAGGCGCCAGTGGCCGCTGTGGCGGTACTGTTCGGCCAGGCGCTGGCTGCTGCCGAGCAGGAACCAGCCGATGCTGGCCACGGCGTCGTCCAGGCTCTGTTCAGCCTCGAGTTGTGGGGTGGGCAGCTGCAGGTTGTAACTGGCCTCGTCGAACAGGCGGTAGCCGCGCTCGGCCTTGCTGATGTCGCAGGGCATCAACGGCAGGTCGGCGGCCAGTTCGGCGGCCAGTTCCAGCAGCGCCCCGGGTTCGCCCTGGCGCAGCTCCAGTTCCAGTTCGCAGATTTCTTCCTGTTGTTTGCCGGCGATCACCTTGCCCAGGTCCAGCGCCGCCTCGATGACCACCCGTGCCTTGCCGCGGCCCCAGGCGATCTCGGCGCGCTGGCGCACGAAGTCGGTGGTGAAGATCGGCTTGAGCTGCTTCTTGTCCAGCTCGGCCAGGGCGGCCGGCCAACAGCTGTCATCGAGTTTCTTGAGATCCAGCTTGGCCTTGCTCAGGTGCCAGTCCCACTCGTTGCGCTCCGACAGTCCGGCCACGCTCTGGCCGCGGCTCTTGAGGGTCTGGATGAGCTGCTCGCCATCCTTGCGCAGGCGCAGGGCAACCCGGGCGGCTGCGAGGTCGCGAGCGTCGGTGTCGAAGTACTGGTTGAACAGCTCGCTCGTCTCCCAGCCGGCCTTGCTGCGTTTCTTCAGCAGGGGGTGGGATTGCAGGGCGGCCAGGGTTTCGCGACTGGCGCGCAGTTTGATTTCGGTTTCTTTATTCATTGCGAGGGCTCGGTGAAGCGGCGACGGCGGCGGGGGCACGGTGCGAGGCGTTGGCCCGCACGTTAGATCGTACAGGGTAGAGGAAAAGCGCGGTGGATGCAGGTCGGCGAGCACCGCAGGCGCTTGGTAGTGAGGCGTCTGAAATATTCATGGCGCAAGTTTCCCTGAAGTTAAGCTGTTTTTCCCGGGCAATCAGTGACGAAATACGACTTTATGACCAAACGATGACACGCGCTGGCCTGGTCAGGATGTCATCCGTATACTTGCGGCCTCTTTGACAGACAGGGGTCACCCCCATGCCAAGCAATCCGTTCATCAGCAGCCTGTTTGGCCGCTCACCGATCGGGCCGATGCAGCAGCATATCGCCAAGGCTCACGAATGCGCCGCTAACCTGGTGCCATTCTTCGAGGCGGTGATGGCCGAAGACTGGACGCGTGTCGAGCAGGTGCAACAGGCGATGGTGCGCCTGGAGAACGAGGCGGACAAGCTCAAGAAGAACGTGCGCATGCACCTGCCCAAGAGCCTGTTTCTGCCGGTGCCACGTTCCGATCTACTGGAATTGCTCAGCACCCAGGACAAGGTCGCCAACCGGGCCAAGGATATCGCCGGGTTGATGCTGGGCCGCTCCATGACCATTCCTGCCGATCTGCAGCCGCTGATGCTGGCCTATGTGCAGCGGTGCGTGGACGCCAGTGCCCAGGCACTCAAGGCGATGAAAGAGCTGGATTCGCTGCTCGAGGCCGGTTTCGCCGGTCGTGAGGCCACCCTGGTCGAGCGCATGGTCGAGGAGCTCGAGGAAATCGAGCGCGAAACCGACCGCCAGCAAATCGAGGTGCGCCGCACCTTGTTCAAACTGGAAAAGGATCTTCCCGCAGTCGATGTGATGTTCCTCTATCGGATCATCGACTGGGTCGGTGACATTGCCGATCGCGCCGAGCGCGTGGGCAACCGGCTGGAACAACTGCTGGCGCGCTAGGCCGCCAGCATCCTTTCTGGGTTTACAGGTAAATCTCTATGTCTCTTGTCGCGGACTACGGTTTCGTACTCCTCGTGCTGGCCTGCTGCTTTGGTTTGTTCATGGCGTGGGGGGTTGGTGCCAATGATGTCTCCAATGCCATGGGTACGTCGGTGGGTGCCAAGGCACTGACCATCAAGCAGGCGATCCTGATCGCCATGGTCTTCGAATTCTGCGGTGCCTACCTGGCCGGTGGTCAGGTCACCGAAACCATCAAGAACGGCATCGTCGATGCGTCGGTGATTCCCGCCGACATGTTCGTGCTGGGCATGATGGCCTCGCTGCTGTCGGCCGGAACCTGGTTGATGATTGCCTCGACGCGCGGTTGGCCGGTATCCACCACCCACTCCATCGTCGGCGCTCTCATTGGTTTTGCCTCGGTCAGTGTATCGGTCGATGCAGTGAACTGGGGCGGCCTGGTGCCGATCGTCTCCAGCTGGGTGGTGACCCCGTTCATATCCGGGCTGGTGGCCTTCGGCCTGTTCATGAGCGTGCAGTGGCTGATCTTCGACACCGAAGACCCGTTCCGCAATGCCAAGCGCTGGGTGCCGGTGTACATGTTCCTGACCGGCTTCATGCTGGCGCTGATGACCTTCACCAAGGGCCTCAAGCACGTCGGTCTGAACTTCACCACCAGCCAGAGCATTCTGCTGTCCGCCGGTGTCGGCCTGCTGGTGGCCGGCCTGGGCATCCTGCTGCTGCGCCGCATCAAGCTGGACGAGGAAGCCGACAAGGACTTCCACTTTGCCAGCGTCGAAAAAGTCTTCGCGGTGCTGATGATCTTCACCGCCTGCTCCATGGCCTTCGCCCATGGCGCCAGTGATGTCTCCAACGCCGTAGGCCCGCTGGCCGCCGTAGTCGGCGTGATTGAAGCCGGTGGCGACATGGCCATTGGTGGCCAGTCATCGGTACCTGGCTGGGTGCTGCTGATGGGCGCCGTGGGTATCGTCATCGGCCTGGCCACCTACGGCTGGAAGGTGATCGCCACCATCGGCAAGAAGATCACCGAACTGACCCCGAGCCGCGGCTTTGCAGCCGAGCTGGCCACCGCGGCCACCGTGGTCGCCGCCTCGGGCATCGGCCTGCCGGTATCGACCACTCACACGCTGGTCGGCGCCGTGCTGGGCATTGGCATGGCGCGAGGCATCGGTGCGCTCAACCTGGCGGTGGTTGGACGCATCTTCACCTCGTGGGTGGTGACCCTGCCGATCGGCGCGGCGCTGGCGATCATCTATCTCGAAATCTTCATGCTGATTTTTCTTTGAGTTACAAGCGGCAAGCTTCAAGCAGCAAGTAAGAGCAAGGCGTCACATGCTCTGGCTTGAGGCTTGAGGCTTGAGGCTTGAGGCTTGAGTCTTGGGGCTGCTCCTTTATGATGAGGCGACCGACCCGAGAGAGCCGCCATGTCATTTCTCCCCCTCAAGGATCGCTTCGCGGCGCTGATTGCCGTGCCATCGGTCAGCTGCACCCAGCCCGCCCTGGATCAGTCCAATCAGCCGATCATCGACCTGTTGGCCAACTGGCTGAGCGAGCTGGGCTTCGCCTGCGAGAAGCAGCAGGTCGAGCCGGGCAAGTTCAACCTGATCGCCACCTACGGCAGCGGCCCTGGCGGCCTGGTGCTGGCCGGGCACAGCGATACCGTGCCGTTCGACGAAGCCCTGTGGCAGAGCGACCCGCTCAAGCTCACCGACACCGGTGATCGCTGGGTTGGCCTCGGTGCGTGCGACATGAAGGGCTTTTTCGCGCTGATCATCGAGGCCGTACAGACGCTGCTGGACCAGCCGTTCAGGCAGCCGCTGATCATCCTTGCCACCTGCGACGAGGAGTGCTCGATGTCCGGCGCCCGGGCGCTGGCCGAGGCGGGCCGGCCGCTGGGCCGTGCCGCGGTGATCGGCGAGCCCACCGGGCTCAAGCCGATCCGTCTGCACAAGGGCGTGATGATGGAGCGCATCGATATCCTCGGGCAGAGCGGTCATTCCTCCAATCCGGCCCTGGGCCGCAGCGCTCTGGACGCCATGCACGAGGTGATGGGCGAGCTGATGCAGTTGCGCCGGCAGTGGCAGCTGGAGTACCGCAACCCGCAGTTCAGCGTGCCGCAACCGACCCTGAACTTCGGCTGCATCCACGGCGGCGACAACCCCAATCGCATCTGCGGTCAGTGCTCCCTGGAGTTCGACCTGCGCCCGCTGCCGGGCATGCAGCCCGAGGCGCTGCGTGCGGCGATTCGCCAGAAGCTGCAGCCCCTGGCCGAGCGCCATGAGGTGAGCATCGACTTCGCCCCGCTGTTTCCCGCCGTGCCGCCCTACGAGCAATCGGCCGATGCCGAGCTGGTGCGCCTGGCCGAACGGCTGACCGGGCATAGCGCGGCGGCGGTGGCCTTCGGCACCGAAGCGCCGTATTTCCAGCAACTGGGTTGCGAGACCCTGGTGCTCGGCCCCGGCGACATCGACTGCGCTCACCAGCCGGGCGAGTACCTGGATACCGACCGCCTGATTCCCACGGTGCGGCTGCTGCGCCAACTGATTCAGCACTACTGCCTGAGCCCGCGCTGAGATGAGGAGCATTTCGCTGATGCCATTGCGACGACGATAACGCACCGCGTCTGCCGGCGAGGCCAGCTGCCTCGCACCCCTCGATGCTTCTTTCGTTCTCCCAAGGGTTTCGCCGCACATGTACGACTATGTCAACTGGCTCCGCCACGCTTCGCCCTACATCAACGCCCACCGCGACTGCACCTTCGTGGTCATGCTGCCGGGCGAGGGCGTGGCCCATCCGAATTTCGGCAATATCGTCCATGACCTGGTGCTGCTGCACAGCCTGGGCGTGCGCCTGGTGCTGGTCCACGGCTCGCGCCCGCAGATCGAGGCGCGCCTGGCCTCCCGTGGCCTGCAGCCGCGCTACCACCGCGACCTGCGGGTAACCGACAGCGCCACCCTGGAGTGCGTGATCGAGGCCGTCGGCCAGCTGCGCATCGCCATCGAGGCGCGCCTGTCGATGGATATCGCCGCTTCGCCCATGCAGGGCTCGCGGTTGCGGGTCAGCAGCGGCAATTACGTCACCGCACGGCCCATCGGCGTGGTCGATGGGGTCGACTACCACCACACCGGCGAAGTGCGGCGCATCGACCGCAAGGGCATCAACCGCCAGCTCGACGAGCGCAATATCGTGTTGCTGTCGCCCCTCGGCTATTCGCCCACCGGCGAGATCTTCAACCTGGCCTGCGAAGACGTGGCCATGCGCGCGGCCACCGATCTGGCCGCCGACAAGCTGATCCTGTTCAGCAGCCAGCAGGGCCTGCTCGACGAGGACGGCAAGCTGATCCGTGAGTTGCGCCCGCAACAGGTACCGGCCCACGTGCAGCGCCTGGGCAGCGATTACCAGGGCGAG
Organism: Pseudomonas argentinensis; assembly: GCF_001839655.2. Lineage (NCBI taxonomy): Bacteria > Pseudomonadati > Pseudomonadota > Gammaproteobacteria > Pseudomonadales > Pseudomonadaceae > Phytopseudomonas > Phytopseudomonas argentinensis. Next base: position 45,250 of record NZ_CP056087.1, on the reverse strand, counting down.
CTGCTGGATGCCGCGGCCCAGGCCTGCCGCGGTGGCGTCAAGCGCAGCCATATCGTCAGCTACACCGGCGACGGCTCGCTGCTCACCGAGCTGTTCACCCGCGACGGTGGCGGCACCCTGGTCGACCCCGAGCAGTTCGAGTCCCTGCGCGAGGCGGATATCAACGACGTCGGCGGGCTGATCGATCTGATCACGCCGCTGGAGGAGCAGGGAATCCTGGTGCGCCGTTCGCGGGAGGTGCTGGAGCGCGAGATCGGCCACTTCAGCATCGTCGAGCGTGACGGCATGATCATCGCCTGCGCGGCGCTCTACCCGATCGCCGACTCGACCTGTGGCGAGCTGGCCTGCCTGGCGGTCAACCCGGAATATCGCCATGGCGGCCGTGGTGACGAGTTGCTCGAACGCATCGAGGAGCGCGCCCGGGCCAAGGGCATCAACACCCTGTTCGTGCTCACCACCCGCACCGCCCACTGGTTCCGCGAGCGCGGCTTCGAGCCCAGCAGCGTCGACCGCCTGCCCGCTGCCCGGGCCTCGCTGTACAACTTCCAGCGCAATTCGAAGATCTTCGAAAAGAGCATCTGATCGCTAGCCTTAATTAGGCGCGGCGACACCCGGGAAGAACGCCCTCCTGGGTGTCGCCGCGGGCGACTGTTCGGGGCATGGTGATTTAATCGATGCCATCGGGTGGCGCGGCGGCCCATATTGGTCAAGGCTGCAGTGACACCCTATCGATAAAGGACCGCGCATGCCCATTCGACGCTCACCGATCACCGCTGCCCTCGCGCTTTCATTTTTCTCGCTTTCCGCACTCGCCGCCGACCTGGCGCCTGACGTGTTACTCAAGAGAGCCGAAGCCGAACAGAAGCCGTACCTCGCCACCGTCGAGCAACTGGTCAACGTCGATACCGGCACCGGTCAGGAGCCGGGCCTGAAGACCGTCAGCGCCCTGCTGGTCGAGCGACTCGAGGCCCTGGGCGCGAGCGTCGAAACCAGCCCGGCCAGCCCCTCGGCGGGCGACAATATCGTCGGCACCTTCAAGGGCACCGGCAGCAAGTCGTTCCTGCTGATGGTCCACTACGACACGGTGTTCCTGCCGGGCACCGCCGCCAAGCGGCCGTTCAAGGTCGAGGGCGAGCGCGCTTATGGCCCGGGTGTGGCCGATGCCAAAGGTGGTGTGGCGATGATCCTGCATTCGCTCAAGCTGCTGCAGGATGAGAAGTTCGATGGCTTCGGCACCCTGACCGTGCTGTTCAACCCCGATGAGGAAACCGGCTCCGCCGGCTCGAAAACGATCATCGGCGAACTGGCCCCCCAGCATGACTACGTGTTCTCGTACGAGCCGCCAGACAAGGATGCGGTAACCGTCGCCACCAACGGCATCAACGGCGTGATGCTCGAGGTCAAGGGCAAGTCCTCCCACGCTGGCTCGGCCCCGGAGGCCGGGCGTAACGCGGCGATGGAGCTGGCGCACCAGATGCTGCAGCTCAAGGACCTGGGCGATCCGGCCAAGGGCACCACGGTCAACTGGACGATGATCAAGGCCGGCGACAAGCGCAACATCATCCCAGCCAGTGCCTCGGCCGAGGCGGACATGCGCTACTCGGACCTGAGCGAAAGCGACCGGGTGCTGGCCGACGCGCAGCGCCTGGTGCAGAAAAAGCTGATCGACGGCACGGAGGTCACTGTGCGTCTCGAGAAGGGGCGCCCGCCGCTGGCGAAGAACGCCGCATCCGAGCAACTGGCCAAGCAGGCCCAGGCGCTCTACGCCAGGGTCGATCGCAAGATAGAGCCGATCGCCATGCGTTTCGGCACCGATGCCGGCTACGCCTATGTACCCGGCAGCGACAAGCCGGCGGTGCTGGAAACCATGGGCGTGGTGGGGGCCGGCCTGCATGCCGACGACGAGTACATCGAACTGTCGAGCATCGCACCGCGGCTGTACCTGACGGTGGCGTTGATTCGTCAGCTATCGGCGCAGTAGCGTGGCGGCAGCGCGAGCCTGGCTCGCGCTGCAATCGATCTGCAGGGTCTGTACGAAAAGTTTCCGAGCGAAGGTCAGGCGAGGCAAAAATCGATGAGGACGCGCAGTTTACGAGCTGTAAATGAGCAGTACTCGCTTCACTCGCCCTCCGGGCCGCGCTGAAGCGCGTTAGCCGCAAGCGGCTTTCCGAACGGGCTGGCAAGCCAGCCGATTTTTAACGAAGCAGCACCGATGCGCAGGTACTTTTCGTACAGAGCCTAGCGGCGCACCAGCAGCACACCCGACTCCATATGGTGGGTATAGGGAAACTGGTCGAACAGTGCGCAGCGCTCGATGCGGTGGGTGTCGTGGAGCTGGGCGATGTTTTGCGCCAGGGTCTCCGGGTTGCACGAGATGTACAGGATGCGCTCGAAGCGGCGGGTCAGCTCGCAGGTGTCCGGGTCCATGCCGGCACGTGGTGGGTCGACGAACACGCTGCCGAAGTCGTAACTCTTCAGGTCGATGTCGGCCAGGCGGCGGAACGGGCGCACGTCATTGAGCGCTTCGGTCAGCTCCTCGGCGGACAGGCGCACCAGGGTGACGTTGTCGATCTCGTTGTCGGCCAGGTTGGCCAGGGCGGCGTTGACCGAGGTCTTGCTGATCTCGGTGGCCAGCACCTTGCGCACGCGGGTGGCCAGGGGCAGGGTGAAGTTGCCGTTACCGCAGTACAGCTCCAGCAGGTCGTCGTCGCGCTGGCCGAGTACGTCGTAGGCCCAACCGAGCATCTTCTGGCACACCTCGCCGTTGGGCTGGGTAAAGGCGCCCTCTGGCTGGCGGTAGCGGAAGCTGCGGCCGGCGACCTGCAGCTCCTCTTCCACGTACGGGCGACCGACGACGATGCGCTTGCCCTTCGAGCGGCCAACCAGGCTCACCTGCAGCTCTTCCGCCAACTGGGCAGCGGCCGCTTCCCAGGCGTCGTCGAGCGGGCGGTGGTAGCACAGGGTGATCAGCGCATCGCCGGTCAGGGTGGTCAGGAACTCGACCTGGAACAGCTTGAAGCCCAGCGCCGGGCTGGCCTGCCACGCGGCCTTGAGGCGCGGCATCAGTTCGTTGATGCGCAGGCTGGCGATGGGGAAGTCTTCGAAGAAAATCGGGCTGTGCTTATCGCCGGCCTCGAACATCGCGTAGTGACGGTTCTCGCTGCCCGCTTCGCGCCACAGGCGAAACTCGGTGCGCAGCCGGTAATACTCGCGCGGCGATTCGAACACTTCGGGCTCCGGCGCGGCGAACGGCGCAAGCAGCTCGACCAGGCGGGCCTTCTTCTCGGCGAGTTGGGCGTCGTAGGCGGCGGGGTCGAATGCGGGACGGCTCATCGGTCACTCGTGAGGCAGGGAAACGGGGCGCCATTGTAGCGATTCCGCTGCCGGCGTGCCGGTGTCGTCGATCATTGGTGGGGGCGGGACGCGGAGCGTCGGGGGCGGCGTTCCCGCGCAGAGCGTGGGAACGATCATGATTGAGGTGGGCGAGTGGAAGCGCGGTAGGGCGTACTCGCGAAGCAGTACGCCGTTGCCGTTGTGTGAGGGGCGGCGTGGTTTGGCGGACTGTTCGCTTCGCTACGAGCGGCCGGCGTCCCGGTCCGTCCTAGGTGCGGCCGGCAGCCTTCCAGTCAGAACAACGCCAGTTTGATCACGCAGAAGATCGCCAAGGCGACGAGCATGCCATTGAGCTCGCGGAAGCGCCCGGCCAGGGTCTTGGCCGCCACCCAGGTGATAAAGCCGAAGGCGATACCGGTGGCGATGGAGTAGGTCAGCGGCATGGCCAGGGCGGTGACCACCACCGGCGCGGCGACGGTGATGTCGCTCCACTCGATCTCGGCCATGCCCGAGGCCATCAGCACGGCAACGAACAGCAGCGCCGGGGCGGTGGCGAAGGCCGGTACGCTGCCGGCCAGCGGGGCGAAGAACAGGGCGAACAGGAACAATACGGCAACCACGATGGCGGTCAGGCCGGTGCGCCCGCCGGCGCTGACGCCCGCCGCCGACTCGATATAGCTGGTGGTGGTGCTGGTGCCCAGCAGCGAGCCGCCCAACGCGGCGGTGCTGTCGGCGATCAGCGCGCGGCCCATCTTCGGCAGGTGCCCGTCCTTGCGCATCAGGCCGGCCTTCTTGGCCACGGCGATCAGGGTGCCGGAGTTGTCGAACAGGTCGACGAACAGAAAGGCGAAGATCACGCTGATCAGGCCCACGTCCAGCGCGCCGGCGATATCCAGCTGCATGAAGGTCGGCGCCAGGGACGGCGGCATCGACACCACGCCGCCGAACTCGCTGACTCCCAGCAGGATGCTCAGGCCGGTGACCACCAGAATGCTGATCAGCACCGCGCCGGTGATGCGCAGCGCTTCCAGGCCGATGATCAGGAAAAAGCCGAGGATCGCCAGCAGCGCGGCGGGCGAGCCCAGATCGCCAAGGCCGACCATGGTCGCCGGGTTGGCGGCGACGATGCCGGCGTTCTGCAGGGCGATCAGCGCCAGGAACAGGCCGATGCCGGCGGCGATGGCCGAGCGCAGCTCCAGCGGGATGCTGTTGATGATCCACTCGCGGATCTTGAAGATCGACAGCAGGAAGAACAGGCACGCCGACAGGAACACCGCGCCGAGGGCGACCTGCCAGGTGTGGCCCATGCCCATCACCACGGTGTAGGTGAAGAAGGCGTTGAGGCCCATACCCGGCGCCAGGGCGATCGGGTAGTTGGCGATCAGGCCCATCACCGCCGAGCCGAAGGCCGCGGCCAGGCAGGTGGCGACGAACACCGCGCCCTTGTCCATGCCGGTTTCGCCAAGGATGCTCGGGTTGACGAACAGGATGTACGCCATGGTCAGGAAAGTGGTGACACCGGCGAGTATTTCGGTGCGCACGTTGGTGTTATGTGCGTTGAGTTGGAACAGTCTTTCCAGCATGCGGAGCTCCGATGGCAGCGAACGCGCGTTGAAGTATGCAGAGCGCAAGCAAAGCACTTCACGTGCCATATCGCGTTGCCGATCCACGAAAGCGCGGCATCATAGCAGCCCGCCCCAGGCCCCGGCAGCCGTCTCTGTCGGCAAGTTGGCAAACGCTGGGAAACCTGCTTTACCCAGCCTTGTCAGAGCGCTCTAATATCGCCCCGCCCGGCGCCTGACGCGCCGTTGGCCGGCACGCACAGGGAGGCTGCAACGCACATGATCATCGGAATCGACCTCGGCACCACCAACAGCCTGGTCTCGGTCTGGAACGGCGAGGCGGCACGGCTGGTGCCCAATGCCCTGGGCCGCTTGCTGACGCCCAGCGTGGTCGGCCTCGACGACCACGGCCAACTGGTGGTCGGCGATATCGCCCGCGAGCGCCTGCAGACCCACCCACACCTCACCGCGGCGCTGTTCAAGCGGCATATGGGTAGCGCCCAGAGTACCCGTCTGGGTACCCTTCCCGGCCATGCACCTCAACCCCGACGAGGTGATCGCCCAGGGCGCCGCCATCCAGGCCGCCCTCAAGGCCCGCGATGCCACGCTGGAGGAGGTGGTGCTCACCGACGTCTGCCCCTACAGCCTCGGCGTGGAGATCAGCAAGCAGGTGGGCACCCAGCAGCAGAGCGGCCATTACCTGCCGATCATCGAGCGCAACTGCGTGGTGCCGGTCAGCCGGGTGCAGAGCGTATACACCCTGCATGACGGTCAGAAGCAGGTCAGCGTGCGCATCTACCAGGGCGAGAGCCGCCTGGTGGCCAACAACATCTTTCTCGGCGAGCTGGACGTGGCCGTGCCGCCGCGCCCGGCCGGCGAGGTGTCGCTGGATATCCGCTTCACCTACGACATCAACGGCCTGCTCGAAGCCCAGGTGGAGACGCCGCTGACCGGCGAGAGCCACCGCCTGGTGATCGAGAACAACCCAGGCGTGCTCAGCCCCGCGGAAATCGCCGAGCGCTTCGCCGCGCTGGAGGCGCTCAAGGTTCATCCGCGCGATCAGCAGGTCAACAGCGCCCTGATGGCACGCATGGAGCGCCTGTACCAGGAGAGCCTGGGCGACCTGCGCGAACATGTCGGGCAACTGGCTGCACACTTCGCCAGCATCCTGGAGCGCCAGGACGAGCGGGAAATTCGCGAGGCGCGTGGCGAAGTGGCCGCGCGCCTGGATGCCATCGAACAGGGGTACTGATCGCTTATGAACCCCTGGACGCTGCTTGGCCTGGACGCCGACGCCGATACCCGCAGCATCAAGCGCCGCTATGCGCAGTTGATCAAACAGCACCGCCCCGACGAGGATGCCGAAGCCTTCCAGCGCCTGCGCGAAGCCTACGAGCAGGCGTTGGCGCATGCCGCCTCTGAGGATCAGCGGCGCGATACCGGCGCCGAGCAATGGCAAGCGCCTGCATCGGTGGTGCAGGACGAACCCGTTATGGCGGCCGCCACCGAAGAGCCGGCGCAAGCGTATCGAGCAGCTGCTGCAGGCCAGCGCGTCACTGGACGCCGCCCTGCAGCAGGCCCGCGAGCAGGAGCAGGAGGCCGATCTGCAGCGTTATCTGCTGGCCCGCTGCGCCACCCTGGACGAAGAGGGGCTGAACATCCTGCGTTGGGGCATGCAGCGCTTGCATGGCTGTCGCCCTGGCAAGCCGATAACCTGCCGCGCACCCACTCGGACGCCCTGGCCGCGCGCCTGTTGGCCCTGGAACTGGAAACCCTGCAGCAGCGCTTGCAGGCCGGCGAGGAGCGCGCCGTCGTGGACGCCGCTGCCGCCCTGCTGGCCAGTGACTGGCTGCAGTCGTTCGACCGCCGCCGGCAATTGCACGACGGCATGCTGTGGATGCTCGAAGCCACCGAGCATTGGTCGGGCGGGTTGTTCGAGCGCCTGTGCCGGCTGTTCGGCTGGAACGAGGACACCGGCGAGCTGCCGTGCTCCGTCGAGCGCTGGAACTGGCTGTGCTGGCGCTGCGAGCGCCACGCCGCGGGCCAGCGCGTGCAGCAGTATCTGCAACTGGATTGGCCGTTGCGCGCCGAAGAACGCGCGGCCTGGCTGCTGCTCAAGCCCATGGAAGAGCGAGAAGCACGGGTATTGGTCGATCATTTCGACGACCAGGACTGGCAGGCCTGCCAGGGGCTGGACGAGCTGCTTACCGAGCGTTACCCCGAGCTGGCGGAACTGCTCGGCCTGCAGATCGATGAAGATTGGCGGCGCTGGCAGCCACGCCAATGGCCAGTGCCGGCCACGATCTACGCCTGGCTCATGCTGTTCACCGCCATGTTCGCCACCTCGGTGCAAGATGCGCACATGGCGGTGTACCTTGAACGCTCGGGCGGTTATCTCGGCCTGGCCTTCAAGGACCTGCTCATCAGCGCCGGGGTGGTCGCCTGGATGGTGATGCTCGCCCGCGGCTGGGGCCGGCTGGCCCGCTACCTGACGCGCCTCGACGTGCCGCTGAGCCGGTTGCTGCTGCCGGCTGCCTGGCGTGACCGCGGTGCCGGCATGCTGGTGCTGCGCCACGGCCTGCCGGCCGCTCTTTTCGCGATGATCGTCGCCGCCTTTGCGCCAGGCCTGGTTTCCGGCTGGCTCGTGTTCGGCACGGCCTTGCTGCTCGAGGTGCTGTTCCTCGGCCTGGTCGGCAGCCGCCGCTCGCCCTGGCTGCGCTGGTCGATGTGGCGCAACAGCGCCTTCGAGGTCGACTACAGCAAGAAGGCTGAGTGGTGAGCCCCTGGGAACTGCTCGGCCTCGACGCCTAGGCCGATATCCGCAGCATCAAGCGCCGTCACGCGCAGCTGTTCAAACAGACTCATCCCCCACCAACGGATCACGAATCCGATCCCGGCTCGACAGCGCCGGGAACAGCTTGATCCACAGCAGGCTGATGCCGATGGCGCCGAAACCGCCGATCAGCACGGCCGGCACGGTGCCGAACCAGGCGGCGCTGACCCCGGCGCGGAAGTCGCCGAGCTGGTTGGAGGCGCCGATAAACAGGCTGTTCACTGCACCCACCCGGCCGCGCATGTCATCGGGCGTCTGCAATTGCACGAAAGCCCCACGGATCACCATGCTGACCATGTCGGCGGCGCCGAGCAGCACCAGGGTCGCCAGGCTGAACCACAGCGAGGTGGACAGGCCGAAGCCGATGGTCGCCACGCCGAAGATCGCCACCGAGCCGAGAATCACCGGGCCGACCCGCCGCTCGATGGGGTGGCGCGCCAGGTAGATCGACATCAGCAGGGCGCCCACCGCCGGCGCCGAGCGCAGCAGGCCCAGGCCCCAGGGGCCGGTGAGCAGGATGTCCTTGGCGAACACCGGCAGCAGGGCGGTGGCGCCGCCGAGCAGCACGGCGAACATGTCCATGGAGATGGCGCCAAACACTTCCGGGCGGCTGCGGATAAAGCGGAAGCCGGCCAGCAGCGATTCCACGGAAATCTTCTGCTTCAGCGGCTTCTGCTGCGAGGGCAGGCTGAGCATCATGCCGATGGCGATCAGGTACAGCGCCAGTGCCGGGCCATACACCCAGGCCGGCGCCACGGCGTAGAGCACGCCGCCCAGGGCAGGGGAGACGATGGTCGCGGTCTGCATCGCCGAACTGGAGGCCGCCACGGCGGCTGGGAACAGGCCGGGCGGCACGATATTGGGCAGCAGCGCCTGGGTGGTGGGCATTTCGAACGCCCGGGCGGTGCCCATCATGAAGGCGATGACGAAGATCATCTCGCGGGTCAGGCTGCCGGTGCTGCTGCCGAGCAACAGGGTGATGGCGACGATGGCCTGGCCACACTGGCACAGGGCGGCGACTTTGCGGCGGTCGAAGCGGTCGGCGACATGGCCGGTCAGCAGGATGAAGAGAATCTTGGGCAGGAATTCGACCAGGCCGACCAGGCCCAGGTCGAGCACGTTGCCGGTAAGGCTGTACATCTGCCAGCCGATGGCCACGGTGAGCATCTGGAAGCCGCTGGCGGTGAAGACCCGTGCCAGCCAGAAGCGGATGAAAGGCGTGTGATGACGCAGTAGCAACTGACCATGAACGGACATTGGAGTACTTAGGCGGCTAACGACGGCCGTTCAGCCTAGCACGTCCGCTGTAACATTTGGATGCAACATGCGATGTCTGACCACTGCCCTCGCCGCTAATGCCTGCCGCTGCGCTAATGGATCAATCCGCTTAGCAGCCACAATCCGAGCAGCAGCCAGATCAGGCCGCCGATCACCGAGCCGCGCATGAACGAGCGCACCGCGCTGTAGAGCAGGATCAGCCCCAGCAGCAACACGGCGATGCTGAGCAGCGAGGGGGTAACGCCCAGGGCGCCGGACAGGCCATCGATGAAACTGGCGACTGCGCCGGCGAGCATGCCGAACACGCCGCTCAGGGCGTCGACGATAAAGCGGATGAACGAGCCGAACGCCTCGCCCAGGGATTCGAAAAAGCCTTCTACGCGCATGCAGGGATTCCTGGAAAACGGAAAGGGCGACAAGCGCCGGGGTGCTGACTATTGAGCCGCTGCCTCGATGCGGAGTTCCCCGATTCTGCGCCTGGTATCCGGTTGTGACCGATCAGTCGCCGAGCATGGCCTTGAGCTTGCCGGCCAGCGCCTCGAAGGAGAACGGCTTGGCGATCATGTCCATGTCCTTGCCCAGGTAGCCGTCGCGCATTTGCGCGCCCTCGGCGTAGCCGGTGGCGAACAGCACCTTGAGGCCCGGCTGGCGCTGGCGGGCGGCGTCGGCGAGCTGCCGGCCGTTCATGCCGGGCAGGCCGACATCGGTGAGCAGCAGGTCGAGCGGCGCATGCTGCTCCATGAGCCCCAGGGCGCTCTGTGCGTCACTGGCCTGGATCAGGTTGTAGCCGAGTTCTTCGAGCACCTCGACCATCAGCATGCGCACCACCTTGTCGTCTTCCACCACCAGGATGCATTCGCCGGTGCCGCGTGGCGCCTCAGGCGTCGAGCTGTGCGGCAGCTCGGCCGGCGCCACGGGCAGGCGCGGCAGGTAAAGGTTCAGGGTGGTGCCGCGGCCGACCTGGCTTTCCAGGTGCAGGTAGCCGCCGGTCTGCTTGACGAAGCCGTAGACCATCGACAGGCCCAGGCCGGTGCCCTGGCCGATGGGTTTGGTGGTGAAGAACGGCTCGAAGGCGTGGCGAATGATTTCCTCGGGCATGCCGCAACCGGTATCGCTGACCGACAGCAGCAGGTAGTCGCCGGCCGGTACCTGATGATTCTCCGCCTCGCGGTCACCCAGCTGGGTGTTGCAGGTCTCGATGCGCAGCTTGCCGCCGGCGGGCATGGCGTCACGGGCATTGATGGCCAGGTTGATCAGCGCGTTCTCCAGCTGGTGACCGTCGCTGCGGGTTGGCCACAGGTCGTCGGCCAGTTGGGTTTCCAGGCTGATCTGCTCGCCCAGGGTACGCACCAGCAGGTCTTCGAGGGCACGCACCAGGGCGTTGACCTCGACCGGGCGCATGTCCAGCGACTGGCGCCGGGCGAAGGCCAGCAGGCGGTGGGTCAGCGAGGCGCCGCGGTTGGCCGAGGCAATGGCGGCGTCGACGAAGCGCGCAAGCTGTGGGTGTTCGCTGCCCGGCAGCTTGCGCTGGATCAGCTCCAGGCTGCCGAGAATGCCGGCCAGCAGATTGTTGAAGTCGTGGGCGATGCCGCCGGTCAACTGGCCGATGGCTTCCATCTTCTGCGCCTGGCGCAGCTGTTCCTCGGCCTGGGTACGCTGCAGCACGGCTTCGCTGACGCGCTCCTCGAGGGTCTGGGTCAGTTGGCGCAGCGCCAGCTCGGTACGCTTGCGCTCGTCGATATCCATCAACACGCCGGGAAAGCGCAGCGGCGTGCCATCGGGGGCCCGCTCGCAGCGGCCGTTGGCCTCGATCCACCGATAGCTCCCATCGGCCTGCAGGACGCGGTACTCGGCACGGTAGTTGCCGCCGGTGGCGATGGTCTGCTCGATCGTCGCGCGTACCCGTGGCCGGTCCTGCGGGTGGATGGCCAGGGTGACGCGGTCCAGTGCCATGCCGCTGGCCGCCTGCTGCGGGTCGGCGGCAAAGGCGCGGGCGAAGCGTTCGTCGCCGGTCACCCGGTCATTGGGAATGTCCCATACCCAGGTGCCGAGCACGGCGCCGGCGTTGAGCGCCAGTTCGATGCGTTCGTTGGCGCTGCGCAATTCGGCTTCGGCCTGGGTGCGCTGTTCGATGGCGACGATCTGGTTGGTGGTCTCCACCACGATGCACATCATGCCATGGGAGCGGCCGGTGTTATCGAGCAGCGGGTTGTAGTAGAGGTTCATCCATGCATCGTCCTGCAGGCCAGGACGGCGCAGCGGCAGGTAGAGGTTTTCCTGGCACATGGAACGACCGGTCAGGCCCATGGTGATCACGTGGCGGTTCCACTCGGCGATCTCCGGCCAGGCGTCCTCGGCAGGCAGGCCGAAGATGTCTGGGTGGCGCTGGCCGGCGAACGCCGCATAGGCGTCGTTGTAGATCAGCACGCCGCGCTCGCCGCACAGCAGCACGATGGGCGTCGGCGAGGAGAGGATCAGGCGCGTGGTGCTGACCAGCACGTCCGGCCACTGCTCGATGGGGCCGAGTGCGGTGGCCGCCCAGTCGAAGCGGCGGATGAGCTCGACCGTGTCGCCGGACTGACCGGCGAACAGGCAGGATTGGGGTGGTGTGTTCTGCGTCGCGGACATCGGTGGGGAGCTTATCCTGGCGGTCTGGCCGCTAGCGCAGCCTGCTGGTAGGCCGCAGCGCTAGCGGGTTCAGGTGGATTTGCCACTGGCGAAGGCGTGCTGCAGTTTCTCCGCCAGTTCGTCGCTGCGATAGGGCTTTTGCACGATGAAGGCCTCATTGGCCTCGAGCCCGCCCAGTTCCGCGTAGCCGGTGACGAACACCACCGGCAATTCCGGATAGCGGTGGCGTACCGCCTGGGCCAGTTCGGCGCCGTTCATGCCGGGCATGGCGAAGTCGGCGAGCAGCAGGTCGATGTCATCGTCGAGCTTGCTCAGCGCGTCGAGGCCGCTGTGGGCTTCGCGCACCTGGTAGCCGAGGGCGTCCAGGGTCAGGGCGGTGACCTCGCGCACCCGTGGGTCGTCGTCGACCAGCAGGATGGTGCGCTGATCGCCCGGCTCGGCGATCGGCAGCGGCTGGCTGGATACCTGTTCCTCGGCCTGTGGGACGTTGCGCAGGCCCGGCAGGTAGACCTTGACCGTGGTGCCGATGCCCATCTTGGTGAGAATGCGCGCGCCGCCACCGGACTGCTTGGCGAAGCCGAACACCTGGGCCAGGCCGAGGCCCGAACCCTTGCCGATTTCCTTGGTGGTGAAGAAGGGTTCGAAGGCCTTGGCCAGCACCGCCTCGCTCATGCCGCTGCCGGAATCCTGCACCGACAGCACCACGTAGTCGCCGGGTTCCGGGTCTTCCGGGCGGCGTGGGGCTTCGCTGATCACCTCGTTGCTGGTGCTCAGGCGCAGGGTACCGCCGACGGCCATGGCATCACGGGCGTTGATCGCCAGGTTGAGGATGATCAGTTCGATCTGCGTGGGGTCGACCCGGGCGTGCCACAGGTCGGGCTCGGTGGCGGTCTCGATCAATACGCTGCCGCCCAGAGTGCTTTTCAGCAGTTCGAGCATGCCCTGCACGGTTTCGCCGAGGTTGACCGCTTCCGGCACCAGGCGCTGGCGGCGCGAGAAGGCTAGCAACTGGCCGGTCAGCTTGGCGCCGCGCTCGCCGGCATCGGTGATGTTCTGCAGGCGGCCGCGGGCCTTGTCCAGGTTGCCCTTTTCCAGGTCGCGGATCAGGAAGCTGGTGCTGGTCAGCACCACCGTCAGCAGGTTGTTGAAATCATGGGCGACGCCTGCGGTGAGCTGGCCGACCGCTTCCAGGCGCTGCATCTGCTGCAGGGTCGCCTCGACGCGCTCGCGCTCGGCGATCTGCTCGCGCAGCTGCTGGTTGGTGGCGGCCAGTTCCTCGACCACGGCGCGCTCGTGGGTGATGTCGCGTACCGTGGTGTACAGCAGGTCGTCGTCGCGCACCACGATCCACGACAGCCAGTGGTACTCGCCGGCGGCATGGCGCATGCGGTTGACGAAGCGCACCGAGACGTTGTCCGAGGTCACCCGCTCGATGTGCGCGCGGGTATCGTTCTGGTCGTGGGCATGCACCAGTTCCCACAGCGGGCCCTGGGTGAGCTGTTGGCGCGTCCAGCCTAGGGTCTGTTCCCAGGCGGGGTTGAGGGCACTGGGGCGCATGTCGAAACGCAGCACGGCAAGCAGGTCGCGGGACAGTTCCCAGTTGCGGTCGCGCTCCCGGGTGCGTTTCTCGACGCGCTCGCCGAGTACATCATTTAGGCGCAGCAGGGCCTCGTTGGCCTGCTTCTGTTCGGTGATGTCGTGCAACACGCCAAGAAAGCGGGTGCACTGGCCGTCGTCGAAGAACGCCTGGCCGCGGGCGGAAATCCAGCGCTTGCTGCCATTGCTCAGGGGCAGGCGAAATTCCGCCTGAAATTCGTTGCCGCTGTCGGTGGCCAGCGCCTCGTTGACCCGCTGACGCAGTTGCGCGCGATCATCGGGGTGGCAGCGGCCGAGGAACAGGGCCATGTCAACCTGGGCGTCCGGCTCCAGTTCGTAGAGCGCGCGGCAGCGTTCGTCCCAGACCAGCGTGTCGGTGGCCGGCACGTAATCCCACATGCCCATGCGCGCCGCGCCGATGGCCAGCCGCGCGCGGGCCTCGACCGCCTGCAGGGTATTTTCGGCAACCCTGCGTTTCTCCCGCTCGTTGACCTCGGCCATGGCGCGGTCGATGGCCTTGGGCAGGAACGGCAGGTTCTGCTTGAGCACGTAGTCGACAGCACCCAGGCGCATCATTTCCACCGCGTGCTCTTCGCCGAACATGCCGGACAGGAAGATGAATGGCGTCTGCGGGGCCAGGCGGCGCGCCACTTCCAGCGCCTGGGCTCCTGAAGAACCTGGTAATAGGTAGTCTGAGACGATCAGGTCGAAGCGCTCGTTCTTCAGGGCGCGTTCGGCGGCCTCGTGGTCGTAGACCAGGGTGCTGTCGACCGTCAGACCGTTGCGTTCCAGTGCGAGCAGGGCCAGTTCCGCATCATGCGGGCTGTCTTCGATGAACAGTAATTTGATAGGCACACGCGGCATGGAGAGGTCGTCGATTACGGTCTGTGGTAAGCCTGCGCGTCAGGCGCAAAGTCAGATAGAGGTCAGTCAGTATCGGCTTGTATCTCTGTATCCGACGTACGTCGCTGCAAGCGCAGCGAGCCAGGGGGTGGCTCGTTGAGCACCGCCCAGAATACACCCAGATCGGAAATGGCCGAGACGAAAGCCTTGAATTCGACAGGTTTGACCACATAGGCGTTCACGTTCAATTCGTAGGCGCGCTGCAGGTCCGGGCCCTCGCGCGACGAGGTGAGCATGACGATCGGCATGCTGCGCAGCTCGGCAGAATCGCGCACGATCTTCAGTACTTCCAGGCCATCGACCTTGGGCAGCTTGAGATCGAGCATCATGATGGCCGGGTTACCGGGCAGCCGATCGGCATGGGCGCCACGGCGAAAAAGATAATCCAGCGCCTCGGCACCATCGCGCATGATGATCACGTCGTTGGCCAGCTGACTGCGCTCCAGCGCGATCAGGGTCAGCTCCAAGTCGTGGGGGTTGTCTTCGACCAGCAGTATCGGTTTGAGCATTCATGTCCTCGGCCCGTTATGCAAGAACGGGGTGGTGGCGTTTAGGGAGTGCGAAATAAAAGGTGGCGCCTTGATCGATCTTGCCTTCGGCCCAGACTCGCCCATCGTGACGCTCGATTATACGTCGTACGCTGGCCAGGCCGATGCCGGTGCCTTCGAATTCCTCCATGCGGTGCAGCCGCTGGAATACGCCGAACAGCTTGTCCACGTATTCCATATTGAAGCCGACACCGTTGTCGCGCACAAAGACGATCACTTCGTCGTCGTTTTCCTGGGCGCCGACGACGATGATCGCCGGATCACGCTCGCGGCTGTACTTGATGGCATTGGCCAGCAGGTTGCGCAAGGCCAGGTGCAGGAAGGCGGCATCGGCGATCACCCGCGGCAGCGGCTGGATGTGCCATTCCAGGTTTCGACTCTGATAATCGGGTTTCATTTCCTCGCGGATGGATTCGACCAGCGCCTGCAGATTGACGTCCGTGAAACGCAGTGCCGAGCGGCCCATCTGCGAGAAGCTCAACAGGTTGTCCACCAGGGTGCCGGCGAAGCGCGCCGACTCGGTGATGTGCTCGAGAAAACGCACCCCGCGCTCGGACAGCTTGGCGCCTTCGAAATCGCCCAGCAGCTCGGCGTAGCCGGCGATATGTCGCAGCGGCGCGCGCAGGTCATGGGATACGCTGTAGGAAAAGGCTTCCAGCTCCTTGTTGGTTTTTTTCAGGTCGTTGGCCAGCTGGGCCATTTCCTCGGCCTTGCGCAGCACGATACCCAGCACCGCGTTGCGCAGCTCCAGGGCGCTTTCCGGCTCCTGCTCGCGCCAGGGCGTGGAAAAGCCGCTGACTTCCTCCTGCCAGCGCGCGAAACTGTTGCGTGGACTGAGCGCGCCGCTGGTGCTGGCCGCTTTCTCGGGTTTGCCGGCCCATTGCACGACGCGTTTCTGCTCCGGCTTGAACCAGATCAGGTAATGCGAATGCAGCTCGGAAATGGCCACGGCCAACAGGCCGCCGACGTGCCTGGCCAGCTCGGGCAGCTCTGGAATGTCACGCCCGACGTTATCGGTCTGGAACAGGTCCTCGCCCGGGCGAGCACCCAGCCATTGCACCAGGGCATTGACCTGATCGCGCGGTGGCGTCTGGCCGATCAGGTCGCAATGCGAAGCCGAGATGATCGCCGCACCGCTGGCCTGGGCGAAGTCGAGGAAGGTGTCGGGCAACGACAGCAAGCCTTCGCTGACGCTGTCGCGGTCGGCCATCGCCGAGAGCATCTGCACGATGTGGCGGCGCAGCTGCAACAGGTGCTGGGTGCGCGAGTGGGCGATCTTCGCCTCGATCTGCAGCGACAGCATACGGCCCAGCAGCTCGCAGGCGGTGCGCGTTTGGAAACCGACCGAGCGGGCGCTGGCATGGTGGCAGGAAATCAATCCCCACAGCTGGCCCTCGACTACGATGGAGATCGACATCGAGGCGATGGTCTGCATGTTGCGCATGTACTGCAGGTGCACGGGCGACACGCTGCGCAGTGTCGCGTAGCTGAGATCCAGGGGTTTGCCGGTCAGCGGGTTGCAGGCCGGGCGCAGCGGCGAGGGCTGGTAGTTGGCATCTTCGATCACCCGGATACGATTGGCCACGTACAGCTGGCGGGCCTGGGGCGGGATGTCCGAGGCCGGGAAGCTCAGGCCCAGGTAGCTGGGATAACCCTCGTCGAGGCATTCGGCGAGTACCAGGCCGTTACCCTCGGGATCGAAGCTGTAGATCTTCACGCGGCCGAAACCGGTGACGCGCTTGACCTCGGCCACCGACAGCCGGCATAGCTCGTCGATGTCCTCGGCGCCTTGCAAGTGGCCGGTGAAGGTACGGACCATCGGGTACAGGGTGTTGTAAGCGGTGATCACGTTGCTGGTGGTCTCGAATTCGGCAATCAGCACCTGATCGAAGCGGTGGGCGACCATCGCCGTCAGCTCGCCGCGACGGCTGCCTTCGCGAAAGCGCACGTCACCGATATGAAAGGGCGTGGTGTCGTCGTCGGACAGCTGCGCCAGGCGCTCGGCCAGCACGGCGCTGTCTTCGAGCAGTTCGTCCAGGTGCCGCCCCAGCAGCCAGTCCGGCTCGAGCCCCAGCCAGTCGGCGACGTTCTCGCTGACCTGCAGTACCGTCAGCGCCTGCTCGTCGAACACCATCAGGAATCCCTGGGGCTGGATGCTGCCCGGGATATGGATGGGTTCCTTGGCGCAGTTGGCGATCGCGGTGCTCAAGGAGTTACTGGTTTCACTGGACGCCAAGATGATCTCCTTCCATGCCAGGCCAATCGGCAAAGGCAGTTTCGAGGTGTACAGGCGGTGGCTGATTGCCAGCCTCCCTGTGCTGCGCACATTCTTGCGGCAGTCTGCACGCTCTTTCTGGCCGGGTAAACCATCATCCGCTGTGGCCGCCGGGCCGCAGCGCGCAGAATCCGGTTACAGGGCCGTGAGGAACTTTGCCCGCAGGCGTCTCTCTCAATGCGGTCCCGGGTGCCGCGCAATTGCAACATTGCTCAGGCACGCTGCCCGCACATCCCTCGTCGAGAGTCATCATGCTATCTGTCGCCAAACGGGCTTTTTCCCGCCTGCCTGTCCTGCGCCCATGGATGTGGCTGTTGTTCGCCGTGCTGCTCGCCGCCGTTTACCAGATGCGTGCGCTGCACCTGGATGATCGTCTCTACTTCTGGCTGACCACGCCGGCGGTGTCGCAAGGTGCGCCGGGCAGCCTGCTGGGCCGCGATTACAAGGTGCAGGTGGATGCCAAGGCGGTGGGTGGCGTGCGGAACAACCTTTCCGGCATCAGCTACGACGAACAGCGTGACCAACTGTGGGCGGTGCTCAACAATCCCGAGGAGCTGCTGGCCATGAGCAAGGACGGTGAGGTGCTGGCGCGCTACCCGCTGAGCGGCTTCAGCGATGTCGAGGGGGTGACCTACCTGGGCGATGGTTTGCTGCTGTTGGCCGAGGAGCGCCAGCACGGCTTGGTGGTGGTGCCGGTGCCCGAACGCGCTGGCGCGTTGTTCCGCGAGGACTATCGGGCCCTGACCCTGGGCATCCAGCGCGACGGCAACCAGGGGTTCGAGGGGGTGGGCTACGACCGCGCCCGCGACCGGCTGTTCGTCGCCAAGGAACACTCGCCGATGAAGCTTTACGAGATTCGTGGCCTGAAGCGCAGCATGCAAGGTGATTTCGGCTTGGAGATCCTCGATCACGAAGACTGGATTCGCGATTCGGTGTTCGCCACCGACCTGTCATCGGTGCATTTCGACGAGCGCACCGGCCACCTGGCGCTGCTCAGCGACGAGTCGAAGCGGATCATGGAACTCGATGGCGACAGTGGCAAACTGATCGGATTTCGCACCCTGGACAGCGGTTTCGCCGGCCTTGGCAAAGCCGTTCCCCAGGGTGAAGGCATGACCTTCGACGACCAGGGCAACCTGTATATCGTCAGCGAGCCGAACCTGTTCTATCGCTTCGGTCGTGGCTAGGACGCCGCGGCAACCCGAGCCGTAGGCGCGTCGACCTCGGCGTGAAGCGAGTGTGGTCCTAGCGCCGTATCAGCCTTGCCCCTGCCATCGGGGCGGGGCTCCTACAGGCCCTCGGCGTTGCTCCTATTGGTCGGTGCTCTAGCGGGGTGGATACTGGCCGAGCACCCGGCCGACGGTTTCGCGGATTTCCGCGTCCCGCTCGGTCGGGTTGCCGGCGGCATTGCGCACGATGCGCTCGTCGCTGCCGCGCCAGACCAGCTTGCCATCCTTGCCATCGAACAGGTCGACCTGCACGGTCGCCACCTTGTAGTCGAGGGTGCGGGTTTCGTTGTAGCCAGGGCCGCCCCAATAAGGGCCCCAGTACCCGCCGAAACCGCCGCCGAAACCGCTGCTGATCTGCTGCTGGCGGTCATCGACGACCAGCCATACCTGAACCGTCAGATCGCCCTTGGCGCCGGCCGCTGCCGGACGCAGGCCGCGCTGGTCGAGTTGATCCGCCACTGCGCTGCGCAGGCGCTGTTCGGTGAGGTCGCTGCGGATGCGCGGGTCGTCGGGCTTGTACTGCACCGCCGGCTCCTGCCAGCTCCAGCTGCGGTACGCACCGAAATCCCGGCTGGCGTCGAAGTCGCGGTTGATCTGCTGGCTCTGGCAGGCGCCAAGCAACAGCAGCAGGGGAATCAGTAGCAGAGGCAGGCGGCGCATCGGTTTTCTCCTGAATCCATTGATAGAGTGGTTCATGCTGGCGGGTACTCGCCGAGGGCGTCACTGACGGCCTTGCGCAGAGCGTCGGCACGTTCGGCCTGGCTGCCGCTGCTGCGCATCTCCGCCTGGCCGCTCCACACCTGTTCGCCGCTGCGGCCGTCGAAGAAATCGATGCGTACCACCACGACTTCCTCTTGGTAGGTGCGGGTCAGCGGTACACGGGCACCCACGCCGACGCCGTTGCCGTAGTAGCCACGGTTGCCGAAGCTGCCATAACCGCCGCCATAGTAAGGGTCGTAACTGTCGGCCACCTGGCGCACGCGGCGCTCCAGGCGGGTGTCGGTGCGTACCTTGAGATCGGCGGCGGCATTGCCCTGGGCAGGGCGCAGGCCCCGCTGGTCGAGGGCATTGTTGAGGGCGTCCTGTACCAGGTCGGCGCTGGCCCAGGCGCTGCCGGCCGGGCGCTGTTGCCAGGCCCAGCTGCGGTAGGCCCCATAGTCGCGGGGGGCGGCCGGGTAGGCGCTGCGGTCGAAATGGTTGGCGGCACCCGGCGGCGCTGGCGGCAGGGGCACGGAGTCGGTGCCGTACGGATTATGGCTCTGGCAGGCGGCCAGGGCGAGGGTGAGCAGCAACAGGGCGATGCGTTTCATGGCGTCTCTCCTGGCAAAGCAGGCGTCAGCGTGGCCGACAGATCCAGTGCAGGTAGCGTCCCAGACCGGCGAAGGCTGGGTGGCGGCGGTGCGCCAGCTCCATTTCCAGCAGGTCGGCAAGCTGTGCCTTGGCCTGGAAGTCCCGTGGCATGTAGTCGTGGAAAACCCGTACGCCGCTCCTGTGTTCGACCTGCCAGCTGGCGGCAAGTTGCGATTGGAGTTGCCGCGGGTCGAGCGGGCGCTGGGGCGTCAGGCTGTGCTTCTCACCGGCGAATTCCTCCTTGCGCAGTTTGCGCAGGTGGCCCTTGAGCAGATTGCGGTAGATCAGCGCGTCCCTGTTGTAGAACGCCAGGGACAGCCAGCCATCGGTAGCGGTCAGCCCATGCAGGGCAGGGAGGATGGCGGCCGGTTCGGCCAGCCATTCGAGCACCGCGTGGCAGATGACCAGGTCGAAGGGCGCCGTGAAACGCCCCGGCAATTCCTGCCAGGGCGCGAGGATGAAGGTGGCCTCCATGCCGGCTTGGGCGAAGCGTTCACGGGCGCCGGCGAGCATGGGCTCGGCGGGCTCGGCCAGGGTGACCTGGTGACCGCGTTCGGCCAGCCACAGCGCCATATGGCCCAGGCCGGCGCCGACGTCGAGCACCCGCAACGGGCGCTCTGGCAGGGCTTCGGCGAGATCGGCCTGCAGCACGGCCAGGCGGATCGCGCCCTTGGCGCCGCCATAGATCTTCTCGGCGAAGCGGGTGGCCAGTTCATCGAAGTGCCGGTCGCTCATCAGGCGAACCGCCGTTCGCTATCGGCCAGCTTGGCGCGCACCACCTGGTCCATGTCCAGGCCCAGCTCGCTGCACAGGAGTAGCAGGTAGAGCACCACGTCACCGATTTCCTGGCCGGCATGTTCGAGCTGGTCTGCCGGCAGCTGGCGCGACTGGTCTTCGCTGAGCCATTGGAAGATTTCCGCCAGCTCGGCCATTTCCACGCTGGCGGCCATGGCCAGGTTCTTTGGCGCGTGAAATTGGCGCCAGGCGTTGCGATCACGAATGGCGTGCAGGCGGGCGGTGAGTTCGGCGATGTTCATGGGGCGTCCCTTGGGCAGAGGCCGCACATTCTTTCATGCGCTCAAATGACCTGCCAGTAGCCGGCCAAATGCGGCACATCGTCCTTACCGCGCAGGTCGAACTGACCCTCCGCCGCCGGCAGGCTGGCACGCATGCGCAGCGTGCTCGGCAGCAATACCGGTTTCTGGAAGCGCACCTCGACGCTGTAGCCCGAGGCCGGCAGGTGAGCGTGCAGCGCCGCCAGCGCGCGCGCCTTGTTCCACAGGCCGTGGGCGATGGCGCAAGGGAAGCCGAACGGCTTGGCGCTCAGGGTCGACAGGTGGATGGGGTTGTAGTCGCCGGACACCCGCGCGTAACGGCGGCCGATGTTCGACGGCGCCTGCCAGCTGTCCAGCTCGTCCATCGGCAGGCTGGGCGGTTCACTGCGGCTGATGGCGGGGCCGTCGAGCTTGACGCCACGGCAGAGCAGGCGGCTGTCGCCCTCCCAGAGCAGGCCGAGTTGATCCTCGAGGCGGGTGATCACGCTGAACACCGCACCCTTGTCGTGGGGCGCCAGGTTGCTCGCCTCCACGCTCAGGGTGAAGGGGCCCAGGCCGGCCAGCTGGCGCACCACGCGGATGCGGTTCTCCAGGTGCACCAGGCCAAGCAACGGGAAGGGAAAGTCGGGCTCGGTAAGCAGCTTCATCTGCAGGGTGAAGGCCAGCAAATGGGGGTAGGTGGCGGGCAGGCGCGCATCGTCGCCGAAACCACACAGCTGTCGATAGCGCGCCAGGTGACTGGCATCGACGCGCACCGGGCAGCGCAGCCCAGGGTGCGGCAACACCTTGCCGGTGATTCCACGCCGGGTCGCCGCGCGCAAGAGCAGGCCGGGCAAGGCCGGTGGGGTGTGCAAATCGAGCCATTCGGTTGCCATCGTGCGCTCCGCTGCAAGGTGGGGTTGTGGGTACTCTCGTCGAGATCTAGGACATTAGCCAGCGGCCATTGGTGCCCGCTGGGCAAACGATTGCCCACTGGCCGAGCGCAGATGGCAAAAGCTGCCTACGCTTGGGTGGGTGAATTGATCCGGCCATCACAGACGCAAGGAATGCAGCATGCCCAACCCGGACAAGCACAGGCCCGTCATGCCTCCGCCCGCCGTGATGCCGAGGTTCCCGTGTCTGCGCACCTCGATTCCCTCGAGCGCTGGTCACGCGCGCCTGGAGCTGGTCGGTGAGGTGAATCGGCTGATTGATGAACTGCTGGTCGAAGGCGCGACCCTGGAACAGGTTGCCGCTCGCCTGGGCATGCCGGCACGGCGACTGCGCGAGCGGTTGGCCCAGGCCGGCGTGCGCTTCAACGAGTTGCTCAGCGATTGTCGCTGCAACCTGGCCAAACGCCTGCTGGTGGACACCGAAGAGCGTATCGAACGGATCGCCGAACGCACCGGCTTCTCCGAGCCCAGTACCTTCTGCCGCGCGTTCAAGCGCTGGGTCGGCCAGACGCCGGTGGAGTTCCGTCGTCGCGGCCGTACCGCCGCTTCGTGATCAGGCGCCCAGCAGGCTCTGCCCGCAGACCCGCAACACCTGACCGCTGACCGCCCCCGAGCCGGGCTGCGCGAACCAGGCTACCGCTTCGGCGACATCCTGGGGCAGGCCGCCCTGATTCATCGAGTTCATGCGCCGGCCGGCCTCGCGAATGGTGAAGGGAATGGCGGCGGTCATGCCCGTTTCGATAAAGCCCGGCGCCACTGCGTTGATGCTGATGCCGCGTTGCGCCAGGGCCGGCGCCCAGCTCTGGGCAAGGCCAATCAGCCCGGCCTTGCTGGTCGCGTAGTTGGTCTGCCCGACGTTGCCAGCGATGCCGCTGAGCGAGGCGATCAGCACCACGCGGCCGTTGTCGCGCAGGGTGCCGGCTTCCAGCAGCGCGGCGGTGAGTTGCTGCGGGGCACGCAGGTTGACGTCGATTACCGAGTCCCAAAGCCCCTCGCTCATTTTCGCCAGGGTCTTGTCGCGGGTGATGCCGGCATTGTGCACGACGATATCCACGCCGCCGGGCAGCGCCTCGACCAGTTTGCGCGGCGCGTCTTCGGCGCAGATGTCCAGGGCCAGGCTGCGACCACCGAGGCGCGCAGCCAGGGCGTCGAGGGCGTCGTTGGCGGGTGGCACGTCCAGCAGGAGCACCTCGGCGCCGTCACGGGCTAGGGTTTCGGCGATAGCGGCGCCAATGCCGCGGCTGGCACCGGTGACCAGCGCGGTCTTGCCGGCCAGCGGGCGCGTCCAGTCGCTGACCTGCTCGGCGCAGGGTTGCAGGCGCAGCACCTGGGCCGAGATGTAGGCGCTCTTGGGGGAGAGCAGAAAGCGCAACGCGCCTTCGAGCTGGTTCTCCGCGCCCGGGTCGACGTGCAGCAGTTGCACGGTGCCGCCGCGGCGGATTTCCTTGGCCAGCGAGCGGGTGAAACCTTCCAGGGCGCGCTGCACGCTCGAGGCCTGCGGATCGTCAAGCGTGTGCGGCGCACGACCGAGCACCACCACATGGGGGCAGCGATCGAGGTTCTTCAGCGCTGGCTGGAAGAACTGGCGCAGGGCGTCGAGTTCCTCGAAGCGGCGCAGGCCGCTGGCATCGAAAACCAGGCCCTTGAGCCCGGGGCCGTGTTCGGCGGTCCAGCGCGGCAGGCCGAACTGCTCGTCACGGGGCGCGAACAGCTCATCGGTCAGGCGCTTGGCAAAGCCCGCCACCGCGGCGCCCAGATCGCCCTCACCGCCGATCAGCAGGGCGCCTTCCAATGGCCGATTGCGACCCGCTACCCAACGCTCCAGGGGCAGTGGCGCGGGCAGACCGAGCGCACCGACCAGGCGACGGCCAGCCGGCGTATTGGCGAAGTTGAGGTAGCGATCGGACATGGAACAGACTCCAGGGCTGAAACTCAAAGTGGTTGACCACTCTACGCCATCACTCGTTTCATGCATCGACAGCAGCCCAATGACCGGCCCCCGTGTCGGTGAATTGCCACAAAATATTACCTGCAAGGAGCCGTTCATGAGCCTGCCGCGCCGGGTCGCCATCGTTGGTGGCAACCGTATTCCCTTCGCCCGCTCCAACAGCGCCTACGCCACGGCCAGCAACCAGGCCATGCTCACCAGCGCGCTGGAAGGCCTGGTCGAGCGCTACAACCTGCATGGCGAGCGCCTCGGCGAGGTGTTGGCCGGCGCGGTGCTCAAGCACTCGCGGGACTTCAACCTGACCCGCGAATGCGTGCTCGGCTCGCGCCTGGCCGCCGAAACCCCGGCCTATGACCTGCAACAAGCCTGCGGCACCGGCCTGGAGGCGGCGTTGCTGGTCGCCAACAAGATTGCCCTGGGGCAGATAGAGTGTGGTATCGCCGGCGGCGTGGACACCACCTCGGACGCGCCGATTGGCGTCAACGAAGGCCTGCGCAAGATCCTCTTACAAGCCAACCGGGCGAGGAGCACCGGTGACAAGCTCAAGACGCTGCTGCAAATTCGTCCGCGGCATCTGGCGCCGTCGTTGCCACGCAATGGCGAGCCACGCACCGGCCTGTCCATGGGCCAGCATTGCGAACTGATGGCGCAGCACTGGTCCATCCCGCGGGACGAGCAGGACCAGTTGGCCGTGGACAGTCATCGCAAGCTCGCCGCGGCCTATGCCGACGGCTGGCAGGATGACCTGATGACGCCGTTTCTGGGCCTGACCCGTGATCAGAACCTGCGCCCCGATATCGACCTGGCCAAGCTGGCGACTCTCAAGCCGGTGTTCGAGAAGGGCCAGCGCGGCTCCCTGACCGCCGCCAATTCCACGCCCCTGACCGACGGTGCGTCGCTGGTGCTGCTCGCCAGCGAGGAATGGGCCAAGGCCCGTGGCCTGCCGATTCTCGCCTACTGGCGCGACGGTGAGGCGGCGGCGGTGGATTTCGTCAAAGGCCACGAAGGGCTGCTGATGGCGCCGGTGTACGCCGTGCCGCGGCTATTGGCGCGCAACGGCCTGAGCCTGCAGGATTTCGATTACTACGAGATCCACGAGGCCTTCGCCGCCCAGGTGCTGTGCACCCTCAAGGCCTGGGAAGACGCCGACTACTGCCGGGAACGAATGGGCCTGGAGCAGCCGCTGGGCAGCATCGACCGCGCCAGGCTCAACGTCAAAGGCAGCTCCCTGGCTGCCGGCCACCCGTTCGCCGCCACGGGTGGGCGGATTGTCGCCAACCTGGCCAAGCTGCTGGCGGTCGCCGGTGAGGGCCGTGGCCTGATTTCCATCTGCGCCGCGGGCGGACAGGGCGTGACGGCGATTCTGGAGCGCTGAGGCTTCCAGCGTAGCAACCCCCTTGCTATCGCTTCGCTCGACGCCCCGTTACGGGGTTTTCTCTTCACGCGTTTCCGCTTCGGCCGCCAGCAAGGCCGCCTTGCGGGCCACGCCCCAGCGGTAGCCGCCCAGGCTGCCATCGGCGGCAGTTACCCGGTGGCAGGGCACCAGCAGGCCCAAGGGGTTGCTGGCACAGGCGCGGGCGATGGCCCGCGGGTGACTGTCGAGGGTGGTGGCGAGCTGCCCGTAGGTGCGCGTCTGCCCGACGGGAATGGCGCGCAGGGCCTGCCAGACGCGTTGCTGGAAAGCCGTGCCGCGCAGATCCAGCGGCAGCCCGGCGGCGCGCGCGGGCTCGCGCAGTTGCTGCAGCACTTCGCTCAGCCACGCCTGCAGCTGCCCCTCATCGGCCTGCAGGCTGGCCGCCGGGAAGCGTTGGCGCAGCTCGGTTTCCAAGGCGTCGGGCGAGTCGCCGAACAGCAGCGCACACAGCCCGTTTTCGCTGCTGGCCAGCAGCAGATGACCGAGTGGGCAGGGCACCACGGCCACGCGCAGCGTCTCGCCCGGCGATCCCAGGCGACGCCGTGCCAGGGCCACACCATGGCTTTGTGCATAGAGGCTGCGAGTATTGCTGTAGCCGTTGTCCAGCGCCGCGTCGAGTACCGACCTGGCGCCCGGCAGGCTGGCAGCCAGTCGCTCGCGCTGGTGGGCGTTGGCCCAGGCCTTGGGCGTCAGGCCGGTGCGCGCCTTGAAGGCCCGGGCCAGGTGGGAGGCAGACAAGCCGATGCGCGCCGCCAGCTCGTCGAGGGGCGTTGGTTTATCGGCCTCGTCGAGCAGGCGGCAGGCCGCGGTCACCAACGCGTCGAGCTGCTCGGCCGGGCTGCTGCCCTGGGGCGTGCAGCGTTTGCAGGGCCGGTATCCCGCCGCTTCTGCCTGTGCCGGGCCATCATGGAAACTGACGTTTTCACGGCATGGTCGACGAGCCGGGCAGCTGGGCCGGCAATAGATGCCGGTCGAGCGCACGGCGAAGACGAATTGACCATCCTGCGCGGCATCACGCCCGCACACGGCCTGCCAGCGGCGTTCTTCGCTCATGTTCATCTCCTGTAACGATGTCCGAATTGTCGGTATCTGGCTGATTGCGCGCCAGTGCCAATCGCACTTTCAAACTGCATCGGCTGGCGCATTTTTTTCATGGGCTGGGCGCTGCCCCTGGTTTGCCGTATAAAAGGGCCGCATAGCCCACCGAGGACCCCGATAAAAGCTGATGAAGACGCCAAAACGCATTGAGCCCCTGGTCGAGGACGGCCTGGTGGACGAGGTGATTCGCCCTCTGATGAGCGGCAAGGAAGCAGCGGTCTACGTGGTGCGTTGCGGTTCCGAGTTGCGCTGCGCCAAGGTTTACAAGGAGGCCAACAAACGCGGATTCCGCCAGGCCGCCGAGTATCAGGAGGGCCGCAAGGTGCGCAACAGTCGTGATGCGCGGGCCATGGCGAAGGGCTCCAAGTACGGGCGCAAGAACCAGGAGGAGAACTGGCAGAACGCCGAGGTCGCCGCGCTGTTTCGCCTGGCCAGTGCCGGCGTGCGGGTGCCCAAGCCCTATGATTTCCTGGACGGCGTGCTGCTGATGGAACTGGTCACCGATGGTGAAGGCGATGTGGCGCCGCGCCTCAACGACGTCGACCTGCACCCCGACGACGCCCGCGAATTCCATGCCTTCATGATCGAGGAGATCGTGAAGATGCTGTGTGCCGGCCTGGTGCACGGCGACCTGTCGGAGTTCAACGTACTGCTCGGCCCGGACGGCCCGGTGATCATTGACCTGCCCCAGGCGGTGGACGCCGCCGGCAACAACCACGCCTTCAAGATGCTCGAGCGCGACGTCGGCAACATGGCCGCGTACTTCGGCCAGTTCGCCCCGGAGCTCAAGTACAGCAAGTACGCCAAGGAAATGTGGGCGCTCTATGAAGAAGGCAAACTGACCCCGGATAGCGTGCTGACCGGCGAATTCAATGATCCGGAAGACGAAGCCGACGTCGACGCGGTGATGCGCGAGATCAAGGCCGCCCTGGCCGAAGAGGCGCGCCGCCAGGCCGCGCTGAATGCCGAGGAAGAGCCCAAGGACCGCGAGCCGCCTCCGCCCTGGGAGCGTTGAGCCGCGCACGGCGCTAGTCAATGGGAGCCGGCCACGCTCGCGATTTCGCGCGCATGGCGCGCTCCCACAGTGGTAATCCGGTTGCTCAGGTCATTGATGGTTGCATCCCCGCGGCCCCGGCCGATCCCCTGATGCGATGCTGCCGGCCTATCTATATGGATCGCCGCTCTGGTTATACCCGAAACGCCTGCACGGCCTGGTCCAGCTGGCCGCTTAGCACCTGCAGCTCGACGCTCTGCGCACGGCCCTGGCCGATGCGCTGCAGGTTGTCGCCGCCGAGTTGGTGAATGCGCTCGCTGTGATCGCGGATCTCGCTGACCGCGCCGCCCTGGTACGCCGTGGTCTCGGCGATGCGCGCCGCCATGCTGGTGATGGTGCCGATGGCGCCGACGATCTCGTCCAGCGCACCATCGGCGGTGCGCGCCTGTTCGGCGGTGGTTTCGGCGTGTTGGACCTGGCTGCGCATGGCCTGCACCGAGCTATTGGCCGCCTGCTGCAGGCGGCCGATGACTTCCTGAATCTGCGCGGTGGCCGAGCTGGTTCGCAAGGCTAGCGAGCGCACCTCATCGGCCACTACCGCGAAGCCGCGCCCCGCGTCGCCGGCCCGTGCCGCCTCGATGGCCGCATTGAGGGCCAGCAGGTTGGTCTGTTCGGCAACGCTGCGAATCACCGTCAGTACGCCGCCGATGGTGGCGGTTTCCGTGGCCAGGTGTTCGATGGCCTGGGCATTGTCCTGCACTTCGTCGACCAGCGCATGCAGGCCGGAAAGGCTGTTGCCGATGACCTTCTGGCCCTGGACGAGGGCGCGGTCGGCGTTGCGGCTGGCGGTGGCGGTCTGGCTGGCGTCATCGGCCACCTGCAGGATGGTCGCCTCCAGTTCGCTCAGGGCGTCGCGAATCTGCGCGGTATCGCTGGCCTGGCGTTCGGCGCCATCGTGCAGGCCGCTGCTCAGCTCCGCCAGGGTATGGCTGGAGGTCGACACCTGGGCAGCGTGCTGGTGAATGGTGCCCACCAGCTCGACCAGGTAGCGACGCAGGCGATTGAGCGATTCCTCGATGTCGCGCAGTTCACGGGTGTTGGTGGCCAGGTGGATCTCGTCCGCGAAGTCGCCTGCGGCCCAGGCAGAGAGGGCAGGTACCAGGCGCTCGAGGAGGCGGCTGAGGCGCCGCTGCAGGGTGTCGATGAGCAGCGCGATGAGCAGGATCAGCGCCACCATGATGCCGAGTATCAGCCGCACTTCGCCCTGGATGCGGCCATGCTCGGCGCGCACCTGGGGCTCCAGGGCGGTGAACGATTGCTGAACCGCATCCAGGCGCGCACGGGTGCTGGCGGCCAGCTGCGCGCGTTGCTCGATCAGTGCCTGGGTGCGGGCCAGCTCGCCGGGGTAACGGCCCAGCAGGCTGTCGAACTCGCGCTTGAGGGCGATGCCGCGATCCTGGGCTTCGCTCTCCTGGCTGTCGTTGTCCAGGCCCAGCAGGGAGGCGAAGGCATTGCCGCCCGAGGCCGCTTGCTCCGTGACGCCGAGCAGCGGCAGCTCGTTGATCCTTTTGGCCTGCACCTGCAGGGCCTGTACTTCACGCTCCACATCGGTTGTCAGCTCGGCGCGCCCGCTGCTGACCAGCTTGGTGCGGGCCAGTGCCAGGCGAGCCAGGTGTTGCGAGGCATCGAAGAGCGGTGGGCGGTAGGCGTTGGCGGCATTGCTCTGGGCATCGTCGGCGTAGCGTGCGAGGCCCGTCAGGGCATCGGCCATCTCCCGTTCGGCCTGGATCAGCAACCCTTGTGGATCGCCGGACAGCTTGCCGGCCGCCAGCAGTTGTCCGGCGGCGAAGGCTTTCAGCTCGCCCAGGCTGTTGCCCAGATCGCCGGCGAGGTTGCTCGGCAGTTCGTCGACATTTGTCTGCAGTGCGTCCAGGTTCTGAAGGGCGGCGCTGTGGCGCAAGGCGTCGCCGCTTTCCAGATAGCCAAGGATATTGCCGGCGGCCTCGCGCTGGAATTGCTGGGCGAGTTCCAGGTACTGCTCCACCAGCACGTAAGGGCGCTCCAATGCCCGCTGCGACCACCACAGGGTGCAGGCCAGGGCAATGCCGATGCCGACCAGCAGAAGGGTGTTGAGATTGGTAAGGAATTTGAGGCGCATGGGCTCGCTTGACGTCCGATCGGTAATGGCACTGCGCCATGCAGTGCGGTTTGATCGGTACGTTATGGCGGCTTTGTGACAAGGTGGTTACGCGCAGGGGGGCGTAGCCTAATGACGCCAGGCGACCGACATGCGGTCGCCTGCCTTCAAGCAGATTCAGCCAAAAATCTCGACGCGGTTGCGGCCGCTGTTCTTGGCGCGGTACAGGGCCTCGTCGGCGCGTTGCGACAGGAGCTTGCCGTCGACGTCATCGACCATTTCGGCGATGCCGCAGCTAAAGGTGCAGCTCAGGTCGTGAGGGTGGGCAGGGTAGTGGATCTCGGCGAACCGCGCGCGTACTTCGTCCAGCACCCTGGTAGCCGTCTGTGCATCGGTGTTGGGCATCACCACGGCGAATTCCTCGCCGCCGTAGCGGCCGATGCAGTCGCTCTTGCGCAGGCGCTGCTTGAGGAACAGCGCCAGGCTCTTGATCACCCGGTCGCCCATGGGATGGCCGTAGTTGTCGTTGACCTTCTTGAAGTAATCGATATCGATCATCGCGAAGCTCAGCGGCTGCTCGTCGCGCTGGGCACGAAAGCGTGCGTCTTCGAGCAGTTGCAGGGTGTGGGTGTGGTTGAACAGCCCGGTAAGGCTGTCGCGTACCATGCGCGCCTTGAGGCTGCGTGCCCGGTCGGCGCGGTTGCGCACGGTGGCGATCAGGTGGCGCGGCTTGATCGGCTTGGTGAGGAAGTCGTCGCCGCCCTCGCTCATCGCATCGAGCTGCTTGTCCAGATCGTCCTCGGCGGACAGGTAGATGATCGGCACGCTGACGTAGCGGTCGTTATGACGGATCACCTGGGCCAGTTCGGTGCCGTTGCAGGCCGGCATGTACATGTCGAGGATGATCAGATCCGGCTGGAACTCCGCCAGTTCGTCCATTGCCTGGATCGGCTCGGTGAGCGTGCGGGTGACGATGCCGGCGCTGTTGAGCACCCGCTCGGTGTGGGTGGCCTGGGCGCGGGAATCGTCGACGATCAGCACGCGGTAGGGCTCGTACTGGGCGACGTGGGTCAGCACCTCGATGCGCTCCAGCAGGCTCGAGGCGTCCATGGAGCCGGTAAAGAATTCGCGCCCGCCGGCACGCACCGCCGCCAGGCGGGTCGGGGTGTCGGTGTCTTCATGGCTGTAGAACAGCACCGGGATCTTTTCCTGCAGACCTTCCTGAACCGCCTGGGCCAGTTGCAGGCCGTTGCCGGCACCGGCGAAATCGATCTCCATGACGATGGCCGCCGGATGGCGCTCGAGCATGGCGGCGCGAAAGGCGTTGGCGGTATCCAGCGGCTTGGCGTTCATGCCGAAGAACTCGAGTTGCTGTGCCAGGCGTTCGGCGCGCTCCAGGTGCTGCAGGGCCAGGTACACGGGTTTGCGCAGCGGCGGCAGGGTGGTGTGCTCGAAACGGTCGCCGTGGCGCAGGCCGGTGCGCGACAGGCGCTGCATCAGCTGGTTGAGTTCGCTGATCACCTCGCTGTTGAGGCGGCCGCGGTTGGCGCCCACCACGCCCAGGCAGGCGACGATGCGCGTGCCCAGCTCACGGTGCTCGACCTGCTCGAAACGCTCGGCATAACGTTGCAGCAGCTGCGCCGCCTCCTGCAGTTCCTGCATGCCAGCGTCGTTCCATTCGCCGCGTTGCAGGCGCTGCCACACTTCCAGAACCTGGCGGGCCTGGTGGATTACCCGCTGGGCGAAATGCTGTTTGAGCCGGTCGCGGCTGGGGTCTTCTTGCTCGGTCATGGCCTGTCAGTCTGCATGTGGCGGCGTGGGGCGGATTGTGATGGCCTCATGCTATCACCGGGTGGGTATTTTGCCATTCCTTTGACGCCAGTGTTGTGAATCGTCCCGCACCCTTGGCCATGGTATGGGCAGACTCTCCGCCCCGGCCGATGGTTCCCGCCTGTCACGTCGTGAATAGCTCGCTGCGCTGCGCAGCGAGGCAGCCTTCCCTTATAGTGGCAGCGTAGCTTCGATGCAGGTCACGAGCCGGCCAAGTATTAGCGCAACCCTCCCCTGGGCCTGTGGTCGAAGCCCTGTACGTCGTTGATCAAAGGATAATCACCATGCTCGATTGGAAGAACCGCACCACCGGCACCGCCCAGGCCGATGACGGTGCCAGCACGGCATCTCGCCGTCGTCTTGGCGGCGGGTTCGGCCGTGTCATCGCCGGCTTGCTGGGTATCTATCTGCTGGTGGCGCTGGTCGTCGGCTGGTGGTGGAGCCAGGAGCCGGGCCTGTTCCCGGTACAGCAGCGCGTGCAGGCTGCCGCCGAAAGCAGCCAGCGCCAGGTGGTCAACGGCTACACCACGGTGGAAACCCTCAAGCAGGTCGCCCAGACCCTGCTCGACAAGCCGGGTGGCTATCTGGCCAACGACCTGGCCCCGCCGGGCCTGTGGCTCGACAACATGCCGAGCTGGGAGTACGGCGTGCTGGTGCAGGTGCGTGATTTCTCCCGCGCGCTGCGCAAGGATTTCGCCCGCTCGCAATCGCAATCCACCGAGGACGGCGACCTGGCCCGCGCCGAGCCGCGCTTCAACTTCGACCATCGCAGCTGGGCGCTGCCGGCCGCCGAGTCCGAGTACCGCGAAGGCATCCACTCGCTGGACCGCTACCTCGCTCGCCTGTCCGAGCCGGGCCAGGGCGGCGCACGTTTCTATACCCGTGCCGACAACCTGAACAACTGGTTCGGTGACGTCGCCACCCGCCTGGGCTCGCTGTCCCAGCGCCTGTCGGCCAGCGTCGGTCAGGTGCGCCTGAACAGCGAGGTGACCGAGACCACCGAACTGGCCGAAGGCCAGGTGCCGGAGGTGACCGAGCGCACCTACGAAACCCCGTGGCTGCAGATCGACAACGTGTTCTACGAAGCGCGCGGCCAGGCCTGGGCGTTGTCCCATCTGCTGCGCGCCATCGAAGTCGATTTCGCCGACGTGCTGGCCAAGAAGAACGCCACCGTCAGCGTGCGGCAGATCATCCGCGAGCTGGAGGCCGCCCAGGCCACGCTGTGGAGCCCGATGGTGCTCAACGGAAGCGGTTACGGCATCCTCGCCAACCACTCGCTGGTGATGGCCAACTACATCTCGCGGGCCAACGCCGCGGTGATCGACCTGCGTCAGCTGCTGTCCCAGGGCTGATCGATGGCCGTTGCCAGAGCCGAGGTGGCGCACCGCGCCGCCTCGGATGCCGAGCTGATCGCCTGGGTCGACGAGCATGACGAGGTGCTCGGCGCACTGCCTCGCGCGGAGTTGCGCCGCCGCGGCCTGATCGGTCGCGGTACCTTTATCCTGCTGTTCAATTCTGCCGGGGAGCTGTGCGTGCACCGGCGCACCCTGAGCAAGGCGGTGTATCCCGGTTACTGGGATATCGCCGCCGGTGGCATGGTGGCGGCCGGTGAGAGCTATGCGCAGTCCGCCGCGCGCGAGCTGGCCGAGGAACTGGGCATCCGCGACGCCGTACTGCGTGACCACGGTCGGTTCTTCTTCGACCAGCCGGAGAATCGCCTCTGGTGTGGGGTGTTCTCGGCGGTGTCCGACGCGCCACTGGTGCTGCAGCCCGAGGAAGTGCACGAGGCACGCTTCATGACTCTCGAGGCCGCGCAACGCGATACCGGGCTCAAACCCTATTGCCCCGACTCGCTAGTGGCGCTGCAACTCTATCTCGCCCACCGCTAGTGACACGGAGTCGCCAATCCATCAGGGGGTGGCGCATTTCGCTTCTTAGCATCGCCGGCCTTTGTCGTTACACTGCGCCGCTCCCATCCACTGAGGAAAAATGCGGTGGCCAAGAAATCCTCTTCATTCGCCGGCCTCGGTGGCCTGGTGTTTTCCACGGACGCCGGCCGGCATTGCCCGGGCTGCTCGCAGCCGGTAGACGCCTGCGCCTGTTGGAAATCGGCGATTCCCGAGGGCGACGGCATTGCCCGGGTGCGCCGCGAGACCAAGGGCCGCGGCGGCAAGACGGTAACCACCATCGGCGGCGTGCCCCTGGCCGAAGAGCCGCTCAAGGAGCTGGCCTCGGCATTGAAGAAACGCTGCGGCTGCGGTGGCTCGCTCAAGGATGGCGTTATCGAGATCCAGGGCGACCATGTCGAACTGCTGCTCGCCGAGCTACTCAAGCGCGGCTTCAAGGCCAAGAAGTCCGGTGGCTGAACGTCGCCGCCCAGTGACGCTTTAAACTTACTCACGGCTCGGCCAGTCCACTGCCGAGCAACCGTCATTTCCAGGCTCTATGCTCGCCCGACCTTCTCGACAGCATCAGCCTATCTGCAACAGGGGAACCTCGATGGCCGCACGACGCACACGCAAGGACGATGGAAGCCAATGGACCGTAGGCGACAGCCGCAGTGTCTATGGCATTCGCCATTGGGGCGCCGGCTATTTTTCGATCAACGATGCCGGGCGTGTCGAAGTGCGCCCCAACGGGCCGGACAGCACGCCCATCGACCTCCATGAGCAGGTCGAGGAGCTGCGCCAGAGCGGTCTGTCGCTGCCACTGCTGGTGCGCTTCCCGGACATCCTCCAGGACCGCGTGCGCAAGCTGACCGGCGCCTTCGACGCCAGCATCGCGCGCCTGGAATACGGCAATCGCTACACCGCGCTGTACCCGATCAAGGTCAACCAGCAGGAAGCGGTGGTGGAGAACATCATCGCCACCGAGAACGTTTCCATCGGCCTGGAAGCCGGCTCCAAGCCGGAGCTGCTGGCCGTGCTGGCGCTGGCGCCAAAGGGCGGCACCATCGTCTGCAACGGCTACAAGGACCGCGAGTTCATCCGCCTGGCGCTGATGGGCCAGAAGCTCGGCCACAACGTGTTCATCGTCATCGAGAAGGAATCGGAAGTCGCCCTGGTGATCGAGGAGGCCGCCGAACTCAAGGTGGCGCCGCAGATCGGCCTGCGCGTGCGCCTGTCGTCCCTGGCCTCGAGCAAGTGGGCGGACACCGGTGGCGAGAAATCCAAGTTCGGCCTGTCCGCCGCCCAGCTGCTGTCGGTGGTCGAGCGCTTCCGCAAGGCCGGCCTGGATCAGGGCATCCGCCTGCTGCACTTCCATATGGGTTCGCAGATCGCCAACATCGCCGACTACCGCAAGGGCTTCCGCGAAGCCATCCGCTATTACGGCGAGCTGCGCGCTCTCGGCCTGCCGGTCGACCATATCGACGTCGGCGGCGGCCTGGGTGTGGACTACGACGGCACCCACTCGCGCAACGCCAGCTCGATCAACTACGACATGGAAGACTACGCCGACGCGGTGGTCGACATGCTCAAGGAGTTCTGCGACCGCCAGGAAATTCCCCACCCGCACATCTTCTCGGAAAGCGGCCGGGCGATGACCGCGCACCATGCCGTGCTGCTGGTGCAGGTCACCGACGTGGAGCGCCACAACGACGAGGTGCCGGCAATCGACCGCAGCATCGAGCAGCCCGAAGTGCTGCAGGTGCTGATCGACCTGCTCGACGACAGTGACCCGGAAATGGTCGCCGAAACCTACTGGCGCGCCACCCACTACGTCAGCGAGGCGGCCGGGCAGTATTCCGCCGGCAAGCTCGACCTGCCCCAGAAGGCCCTGGCCGAACAGTGTTATTTCTCGATCTGCCGCCGCCTGTACAACCAGCTCAAGGCACGCCAGCGTTCCCACCGCCAGGTACTCGACGAGCTAAACGACAAGCTGGCCGACAAGTACATCTGCAACTTCTCGGTATTCCAGAGCCTGCCAGACACCTGGGCGATCGGCCAGATCCTGCCGATCCTGCCGCTCAATCGCCTGGACGAGGAGCCGCTGCGCCGCGCCGTGCTGCAGGACCTGACCTGCGACTCGGACGGCAAGATCAACCAGTACGTCGACGAGCAGTCCATCGAGACCAGCCTGCCGGTTCACGAACTGCGTGACGGTGAAGACTACGTGCTGGGGATCTTCCTGGTCGGTGCCTACCAGGAAATTCTCGGCGACATGCACAACCTGTTCGGTGACACCGACTCGGTGAACATCTACCAGAACGCCGACGGCAGCATCTACCACGCCGGTATCGAGACCCACGACACCATCGAGGACATGCTGCGCTACGTGCACCTGTCGCCCGAGGAGCTGATGACCCACTATCGCGACAAGGTCGCCAGTGCGCGCATCAGCGCCCGCGAGCGTACCCAGTTCCTCGACGCCCTGCGCCTGGGGCTGACGCGCTCTTCGTATCTGTCGTACTGAGGGCATCCGCATCGCTGAACGGCGGGCGCGATCCCGCCGGGAGGAGAGGCCATGAAGCGTTTCGCGACTCTGCTGCTCACTGCCCTGCCGTTGCTGGCCCAGGCCGGCGAGGATCCGCTGCAGGCCGAACGCTGGAAGACCCGCCCGTTGATCGTGCTGGCGGCCAGCGCCGATGACCCGCTGCTGGCGCGGGTGCAGGCCGCGCTGCGCGAGCCGGCCAACCGCGAGGCGTTCGTCGAGCGCGACATGGTGCTCTACACGGTGATAGGCCAGCAGGGCCAGCGCAATGAGCAGCCCCTGGAGGCCATCGCCACCAAGCGCCTGCTGCTGGCGCTGGACGCCGGCAAGGCCCGGCCCCAGGTGATTCTGGTCGGCAAGGACGGCGGCAAGAAGATCCAGCAGGGCGCCGATGCGGACTTGCAGGCGATCTTCCAGACCATCGACCGCATGCCCATGCGGCAGAACGAATAGCCCGAACGCTCACAACATGGACCAATGACTTTGCAGCATCTTGGCTCTATTGAGCAGGCCGGGTGGTGAGTAATCTGGCGTCCATTCGATAGCGAGGACGCCAGCATGGCTGACTCCGTTACCCTGCGCGGCGTGCAGGATCCGGCCACGTGTCTGGCCGGCTTCGCGGTGAGGCGCGAGCTGCGCCCCCTTTCCATGACGCCCAGGCATTCGCCGCCCTAGCCGGCTGCCGGCTGCAGGAAACCACCCCGTACGGGCGCTTCGTCCATATCGATGACCTGATCGCGCTGCCCCAGCTGCAACGCATCCCCAGCTTCTATTTCGACCCTGCTCTGGAGATTGCCCCATGAGTACCTTGCGCCTGCCTTACAGCCAACTTTCGCCCGAAGCCTACAAGGGTCTGCTGGCCACCAAGAAAGCCCTGGCCGCCAGCAGCCTGGGCCTGCCACTGATCGAGCTGGTCAACCTGCGTATCTCGCAGCTCAATGGCTGCGCCTTCTGCCTGGAGATGCACGCCAAGGCGCTGCGCGACGGCGGCGCACCTGAAGCGAAACTCGACAGCCTGGCGGGCTGGCGCATCAGCAGCCACTTCAGTGAAGCCGAGCGTGCCGCGCTGGCCTGGGCCGAATCGCTCACCGATATCGCCCATACCAACGCGCCGGATGAAGTGTTCGAGCCGCTCAAGGCGCATTTCGATGACGCACAGATCAGCGACCTGACCTTCGCCATTTCGCTGATGAATGCCTTCAACCGGTTGGCCATCGGCATGCGGCAGTAGATGAGATAGGTAGCCCGGGGCGAGCGAAGCGACACCCGGGGACACCCACCTGGGTATCGCTTCGCTCAACCCAGGCTACGGGAGTGCTGGGTTTTTAATTGTGGGAGCGGGCCATGCCCGCGAAGATCTTGGGCATTAGTGAGGCGCTTC
Organism: Pseudomonas argentinensis; assembly: GCF_001839655.2. NCBI lineage: Bacteria > Pseudomonadati > Pseudomonadota > Gammaproteobacteria > Pseudomonadales > Pseudomonadaceae > Phytopseudomonas > Phytopseudomonas argentinensis. The sequence goes on along the minus strand of NZ_CP056087.1, from coordinate 8,495 downwards.
TGATTACCCACAAGATCAGTTCAGGTTCTGGATCCGCTAGGTTGCGCTCCTGCCTGCTGATAAATGTGGGAATGCAAATTCGCGGGCATGAACTAGGCGTCCCCGGCCGCTCCCACAGAGGCCGATCCGGGTCAGGTGCTTGCCCGATCCGCCAACAGACTACGGTCAAACACGAACACGCCCTCGGCCTGCTCGGTCAGCTCCCACAACTGCTGCGGGCGACCCATCTTCGGGAAGTTCTTCTCGCCGGTGTCGCGAATCCAGCCGGCGTCCTTCATCCTTTCCAGGCGCTTGCGCAGCGAGGTGTTGTTGATCGTCGTGCCCAGGCAGGCCTGGGCGGCGTTCAGGGCGTCGAGCACGGTGAAGCGCGGCGGCGCCAGATACAGCGGCAGGCTGGTGTAGACGGATTTGCTGGCCAGGCGCTCGACGCCCAGGCGCACCAGCTGCCCGTGGTCGAAGGGCAGGGCGAGGCGTCCATCGAGCACCTCGCCGAGTGGCACGAAACGCAGGCCGTCATCGGCAGTTTCGGTATCTGGCGCCAGCAGGGCCAGGTAATAGGTACTCATCGACCAGCCACGGGGGTCGCGCTCGGCACTGCCTTCGGTGCCGACCTGTTCGAGGTGGCGCGGCAGCACCTGGGCCTTGTCGCGCAGCACGCGATGGGCCGCCGCTTCCAGGTTGGCGTCGCGGGTACTGCCGTTGACGATCACCCCCGGCAACGCCCACTGGCCCATGAACGGCTCGCGCTCGCGGCGGTGCAGCAGCACGGACAGTCCGCGGCTCTCGGCGTCCATGCGCAGGGCGATCAGATCCACGCTCGCCAATACCTCAACAGAACTCACATCGCCCTCCTGTAAATCGTCATATCCGCCTGAATTTCCGGCAATTGCCAGGCCTCGGGGATCGCTTGTCCGGCGGCGATCATCGCCCGAATCGCGCTGCTGTGCACGGTCATCTCCTCGTTTGCCACCACCAACCCGAACTGCTGGCGCAGCTCGGCCGCGCGGTGAAATGCCTGCAGCCGGGTGAGGTTGTCTTCACCGATCACCAGCGCCAGGCGCTCGGTCGGCAGCCCGTGTTGTTCGGCCAGCCGGCTGAGCAGGTCGTAGCTGTAGATCACCCGGCCATCGGCGCCCAGCTCGCGCTCCAGGCTGCAGCAGCGTACCCGATCGCCGAAGCGCGCGGCCAGGCGCTCGACCCAGGCGCAGCGCAGGTCGAAGTCGGCCATGCGTTTGCCATAGGCGTGCCGGTAACTGGGCACCACCAGCACCTGCTCGCAGGTTTCCAGCACACGGTGGATCACGCTGGCATGGCCGGCATGGGGTGGGTCGAAGGCGCCGCCGTAGACGGTCAGCGCGAAACCTTGCGGCGCCGGTTCGGCATGGCCTGCCGCGAAGCACTGCAGGGATGTCGGCAGCATCGTGATTCTCCTTGCAGATGGGAGTTGACATACATAATACACCTGGTGGAATATGTGTCCACCCCGCAGCGATGCGGCTCCATGAGCAGGAGGTGTCAGATGAAGATCGCCACGTTCGATGTCGACGCGCAAAAAGGCTTCACCAGCCTGTGCCCCGATGAATTGCCGGTGGCCGGCGGCCATGAGATCGCCGCGCCGCTCAACGACATGGCGCGTCGTGGCACCCTGCGCCTGGGCAGCAAGGACGCCCACGCGCCCAATGCCCTGTGGGTGGTCGACAGCCACGCCAAGATGCTCCAGCCCCTGAGCCACCCCAACGCCGACCTGACCTGGGTCAGCCACTGCGTGCCGGGTACCCCGGGCTTCGAGCTGCTCGACGCGCTGCCCGCGCCAATCGACTATGACTTCTTCGTCTGGAAAGGTGTCGAACCCGATCTGCACCCCTACGGCGCCTGCTACCACGACCTGGCCGGCAAGCGCAGCACGGGCGTCATCGAATACCTGAAAGTCGCCGGCGTGGAGGCCGTGGCGGTCGGCGGCCTGGCCCTGGATTTCTGCGTGAAGAACACCGCGCTGCAACTGCGTAGCGCTGGCCTGGAGGTGTTGCTGTATCTTCCGGCGTGCCGGGCCATTTCCGAAGCCGGCGCGACGCAAGCCATCGACCAGATGCGCGCGCAGGGCATCATCATCTGCGCCGACAGCGGAGTGCTCGACAGCGAGCTGGCCCGCCTCGAGGAGAGTGACCATGAGTGAGAGCGTATTCGCCCCCAGCATCATCCAGAACCTGCTGGACACCGATTTCTACAAGCTGACCATGATGCAGGCGGTGCTGCACAACTACCCCAACGCCGAGGTGGAGTGGGAGTTTCGCTGCCGCAGCAACGAGGACCTGACGCCGTACCTGGCCGAGATCCGCTACCAGATCGAACAGCTGGTCAACACCTCGATCACCCCGGACCAGCTGGCCTACTTGGAGAAGATCCCCTTTATCAAGCCGGACTTCATCCGCTTCCTCAGCCTGTTCCGCTTCAACATGCGCTACGTGCATGTCGGCACCGACGACGCTGGCCAGCTGGCGATCCGCGTACGCGGGCCCTGGCTGCACGTGATCCTCTACGAGATTCCGCTGCTGGCGATCATCTCCGAGGTGCGCAACCGCTATCGCTACCGCGAAGTGGTGATCGAGCAGGTGCGCGAGCAGCTGTACCGCAAGCTCGACTGGCTCAAGGGCGAAGCCAGCGTCGATGAACTGGCGGGCTTCCAGATGGCCGATTTCGGTACCCGCCGGCGCTTCTCCTACCGCGTGCAGGAAGAGGTGGTGAACATCCTCAAGCACGATTTTCCGGGACGCTTCGTCGGCACCAGCAATGTGCACCTGGCCCGTGAACTGGAACTGCGGCCCCTGGGCACCATGGCCCACGAATGGTTCATGGCCCACCAGCAACTCGGCCCGCGGCTGATCGACAGCCAGAAGGCGGCGCTGGAGTGCTGGGTCAAGGAATACCGCGGCCTGCTGGGCATCGCCCTGACCGACACCGTCGGCATGGACAGCTTTCTCGGTGACTTCGATCTGTACTTCGCCAAGCTGTTCGACGGCCTGCGCCACGATTCCGGCGACCCGCTGGCCTGGGCCGAGAAGGCCATCGCCCACTACGAGAAGCTGGGCATCGACCCGATGAGCAAGACCCTGGTCTTCTCCGACGGTCTGACTCTGCCCAAGGCACTTGAACTGTACCGCGCGCTGCATGATCGCATTCATGTGAGCTTCGGTATCGGCACCAACCTGACCTGCGATATCCCGGGTGTCGAGCCGATGAACATCGTCATCAAGATGATCGACTGCAACGGCCAGCCGGTGGCGAAGATTTCCGATACACCGGGCAAGACCCAGTGCCGGGACCCGAACTTCGTGACCTATCTGAAACATGTTTTTCGTATCGACGCCAACTGACGCGAACCAAGGGAGACACCATGAGCAATCGACAAGCTGAAATCGCCAACGCCCTGGGCGTCATCGCCCCCTTCACCTCGGATGCCGACGTGGACGCCGAGATCGCCAAGCGCATCGCCTTCATCAAAAACACCCTGACCGCCTCGCGTACCAAGGTACTGGTGCTCGGCATCAGCGGCGGCGTCGACTCCACCGCAGCTGGCCGCCTGGCGCAGCTGGCGGTGGAGCAGCTGCGCGGCGAGACCCAGGATCAGGACTACCGTTTCATCGCCATTCGCCTGCCGCACAACGTGCAGCATGACGAGTCCGACGCCCAGGCGGCGCTGGCCTTTGTCGCCGCGGATGAGGTGCAGACCATCGATATCGCCCCGGCGGTCTCCGGCCTGGCCAAGCAGATTGGCGAGCTGGGCGAAATGACCTCGGCGCGCCGCGACTTCGTGCTTGGCAACACCAAGGCGCGCATGCGCATGCTGGCCCAGTACACCGTGGCCAACGCCCGCAACGGCCTGGTGATCGGCACCGACCACGCCGCCGAGGCGGTGATGGGCTTCTTCACCAAGTTCGGTGATGGTGCCTGCGACCTTGCCCCGCTCAGCGGCCTGGTCAAGGGCCAGGTACGCCGTATTGCCGAACGCCTCGGCGCCCCGACTGCGGTGTACTCCAAGGTGCCGACCGCCGATCTGGAAGACGAGCGCCCGGGCATCCCCGACGAACAGGTACACGGCGTCAGCTACGAAGACATCGATGCCTTCCTGCAGGGCAGGCCGGTCAGCGACACCGCCTATCAGGCCATCGTGCAGACCTACGACAAGACCCAGCACAAGCGCGAGCTGCCGCTGGTGCCTTGATCGCTGTTGCGACAGAAAGCCCGCGATTCAGCAGGCTTTTTCATCTTTGGATGGTGGCAAACGCTAGATCACTTGCCCGGTGCCGCAATCCACTGATCACGCCGCGCCAGTGTTGTAGGTCCTAGTCGCCGAAGGCAGTACGCCGTGACAGGCAGGCAGCATGCCTCCGCAGTGAGTGGCCCCCGGGCCGACTGTTCGCTTGGGCTCCGGGCGGCCGGCGTCCCGGTCCGCCCTACGCAGGTACCGCCGCCAGCCACTGATCACGGCGCGCCAGCTGCCAGGCCAGGGCGCCCAGGGCCAGGCCACGCAGCGCCATAAAGGCCAGAAAGGCGATCCACAGACCGTGGTTGCCGAAACCCTGCAGCGCCAGGGCGACCGGCAGGCCGATGGCCAGGGCGACGAGCATGGCGTTGCGCATCTCGCGGGCGCGGGTGGCGCCGATAAACAGGCCGTCGAGCAGGTAGCTCCACACCGCGAACAGCGGCAGCAGGGCGAGATAGGGCAGGTAGTGGTCGGCGGTTTCGCGCACCGCGGCGATATCCGTTTGCAGGTTGACGAACAGGTGGCCGCCAGAGGCGAATGCCGCGGCAAACACCAGGCTGGCCAGCAGCGACCAGATACCGGCGACGATCAGGCTGCGCCTGAGTGCCAGGCGATCCCGCGCGCCGATGGCGTGGCCGCACAGCGCCTCGACCGCATGGGCCAGGCCATCCAGGGCATAGGCGGTGATCAGCAGGCCGTTGAGCAGCAGGGCGTTGGCCGCCACCGTGGCGTCGCCCAGGCGCGCGCCCTGGATGGTGATCAGCAGGAACACCGCCTGCAGCGCCAGCGAACGCAGGAAGATATCGCGGTTGACCGCCAGCAGGGCGCGCCAGCTCTGCCACCGGGTCATCGCCGCCCAGCGCGTGCTGCCCGGATAGCGGCGCAGGGCGCGCCGCGCCAGCGCCAGGCCGACCAGCAGGCCGCCCCATTCGGCCAGCACCGCGGCGCGGGCGGCGCCGACCACTTCCCAGTGCAGGCCGAGCACGAACCACAGCGACAGCAGGATATTCAGCAGGTTGGTGACCAGCAGCATCACCAGCGGCGCCCGGGCATTCTGGGCGCCGAGCAGCCAGCCGATCAGTGCGTAGTTGGCCAGCGCTGCCGGCAGGCCGAGCAGGCGGGTGTGCAGAAAATCCCGGGTCAGGCCATCGAGCTCGGCCGAGGGGTTCATCAACCCTAGCGCCAGGCCGCTGAAGGGCAGGGCCAGCGCGCCCAGTAACAACGCCAGCAGGGCGGCGAGCAGCAGCCCCTGCACCAGCACCTGGCGCAGCGCACCGCCGTCACCACGGCCACAGGCCTGGGCGGCGAAGCCGGTGGTACCCATGCGCAGGAAACCGAGCACCCCGACGATCAGGATGTAGAGGCTGCTGCCCACCGCCACGGCGCCCAGCTGGTGGGCATGGGGCAGGTGGCCGACCACCGCGGTGTCGACCAGCGCCACCAGCGGCACGGACAGGTTGGACAGGACCATCGGCGCGGCCAGCGCCCAGACCTTGCGGTGGGTCGGCGCGTGGCGCCAGGCATCACGGAACATGAATGGCTTCCTCAGGGGCTGGGCATTATAGAGCCGGCGGTCGATGGCTGCGTATGGCATGCGCGCCGTCGTTCTGGGATAGTTGCTGCACTCGGCTTCACCGCAAGGCGGCCCGTGCCAACCCCGGCACCCCTGGCGAACCATCCGCTCGCCGCTGGATCCGCTGCGCACCTCAAGGTGCAGGCGCTTACAACAACTAGAACCACGATCCATCGAAGGATGCCCCATGAAACTCACTCGCTTACTGGCGGCCGTGGCCGCGACCGCTGCACTGTCCGCCGGCTTCGCCGCCCAGGCGCGCGAATACTCCGTGTCCACCGTACTGTCGGACGCCTTCCCCTGGGGGCAGGCCGCGCAAAAATGGGCCGAACTGGTCAACGAACGTTCCGAGGGGCGCATCACTCTGCGCGTCTACCCCAACGCGCAACTGGTCGCCGGCGACCAGACCAAGGAGTTCTCGGCCATGCGTTCGGGGCTGATCGACATGGCCGTGGGCTCGACCATCAACTGGTCGCCCCAGGTGCCGGAGCTGAACCTGTTCTCCCTGCCGTTCCTGATGCGCGACAACGCCGACCTGGACGCCGTTACCCAGGGCGGGGCCGGCAAGCTGGCATTCACCGCCATCGAGCAGCGCGGCATCGTGCCGCTGGCCTGGGGCGAGAACGGCTTCCGCGAAGTGTCCAACTCCCGCAAGCCGGTGCGTGCGCCGGCTGATCTGGCCGGCCTGAAGATCCGCGTGGTCGGCTCGCCGCTGTTCCAGGACACCTTCAGTGCGCTGGGCGCCAACCCCACGCAGATGAGCTGGGCCGATGCCAAACCGGCGCTGACCACCGGCGCCGTCGATGGCCAGGAGAACCCGCTGTCGGTGTTCGACGTGGCGCGCGTCGACCAGGTCGGCCAGAAGTACCTGACGCTGTGGCACTACATGGCCGACCCGCTGATCTTCGCGGTCAACCAGCGTGTTTGGAAATCGCTGCCCGAGGAGGACCGCGAACTGTTGCGCCAGGCCGCCCTCGACGCCGGCAAGTGGGAGGTCGAACTGTCGCGCAGCCAGCAGGCCAAGCGCCTGGAAGACATCCGCAGCCGCGGCGTGGAAGTGGTCGAGCTGAGCGATGCCGAGCGTCAGGCGTTCGTCGATGCCACCCGCAGCGTGCACGAGAAGTGGGCGCCGAAGATCGGCGACAAGCTGCTCGACGCCGCCCGCAGCGCCATCGCCACGCCCTGATCGAGTCAAGGGAGCCTGAGCGGCTCCCGTTTTCTGCGAGAGCACCCATGAACAAACAAGTCGACGCGGCGCTCGAGCGCTGGCTCGCCACGCTGGCGCTGGTGATCATCAGCCTGATCAGCCTGGCCAACGTGGTGGTGATGCCTCCTTCGCCTTCACCGAAGAGCTGTCGGTGTTCCTGCTGGTCATCCTCACCTTTGCCGGCGCCTCGGTGGCGCTGCGCCGCAACCGGCACATCCGCATCGGCTTTCTCGAGCGCCTGTGCCCGGGGCTGCGCACGCCATTGATCATCGGCCAATGGCTGGCGGCGACCCTGGTGCTGGGCCTGGTGCTGTGGTTCGGCTGGCAGTTCGCCCTTGAGGAATACCAGTGGCAATCGGAGTCGCCGGGGCTGGGGCTGCCGAACTGGTGGTACGTGGTGTGGCTGCCGCTGCTCGCCGTGCTGATGTTCGTGCGCCTGTGCCAGATGACCCTGGAGCGGCTGCGCGGGAGCGACCACGATGAGTCCTGATCTGTGGCTGATTGCCAGTTTCCTCGTGCTGCTGTTGCTCGGCGTGCCGGTGGCCTTCGCCCTCGGCCTGTCCGGCGCCATCGGCATCGTCGCCGGGTTGTCACCGGACATGCTCGCCACCCTGGGCACCAACACCTACAACGGCGTGGCCAAGTACCCGCTGATCGCCATTCCGCTGTTCATCCTCACCGGCCTGGTGTTCGAGAAGGCCGGCGTGGCGCTGCGCCTGGTGCGCTTCGCCCAGGCGCTGATCGGCCCGCGCCATGGCGGGCTGGCCATGGTCGCGGTGCTGGTCTGTCTGATCATGGGCGGTATGAGCGGCTCCGGCCCGGCGGACGCCGCGGCGGTGGCCATGGTGATGCTACCGAGCATGACCAAAGCGGGTTACCCCAAGCCATTTTCCGCGACGCTGATCGCCGCCTCGGCCTCGACCGCCATTCTGATTCCGCCGTCAATCGCGCTGATTCTGTATTCGATCGTGGTGCCGGGCGTCGACCTGCGGGCGCTGTTCGCCGCCGGCCTGTTCCCGGGCATCCTGGCGGGCATCGTGTTGCTGCTGCCGGCCTGGCTGTTGTCGCGCCGCTATGGCTGGGAGTCGCCCGAAGGCGCCGAGCGCCCGCCGCTTTGGCCAAGCTTCAAGCGGGCGTTGCCGGCGTTGTTCGCGCCGGTCCTGATTCTCGGCGGCCTGCGTAGCGGCCTGTTCACGCCTACCGAAGCCGCCGTGGTCGGCGTCGCCTATGGCGTGCTGGTCGGCCTGTTCGTCACCCGCGAACTGCAATGGGGCAGTCTATGGCGCCTGTGCGGCGAGGCCGCGGTAATTTCCAGCGTGGTGATGCTGATCATCGCCCTGGCCGGCATCTTCGCCTGGGCCGGTACCATGCTCGGCACCTTCCGCCACCTGGCCGAGTGGCTGATCTCGCTGTCCGATAACGGCACGGTGCTGCTGGTGCTGGTGATGATCGCC